>JAEZLZ010000149.1 GCA_023415055.1 Bacillota bacterium
GAGCATTGTTTTGTCATGCTGTCAAGGGCGGCGGTAGCCAGCCAAAAAACTATATCTAGCAATTTTCAAGGTTCTGAATGAGCCTAATTTTCAGGCTCAGGGTTTTCATACGTTACTTTACACTACCATTATGTAATTCCTACCGGCATACCAACATGCCTTCACCGTAGCTCTTTATCTCTTACGGTAATTCCATCATACAACCGATACAGAGCAATTACATTTTCATTTGCAGGCATTATTTATTGTCAATTATTAAACCTCGGATCTCCCCAGGCGTTTTACCGAAGTATCTCTTGAAGGTTTTATAAAAATGTGCCTGATCCAGATAGCCCACCATTTCTCCCACTTCCTTGAGCGGTACCTTATAATCCAGAATCAGTTCTTTCGCCCGCTCCATCCGAAGCTCAGTCAGATATTCCAGAAAGCCTTTCCCTGTAGCAGCTTTAAATGTCTTGCTTAGATATTCCTTACTGACATAATACATGCCTGCCGTAAGCTCCAGGGTAATTCCTTCGGTATAATGCTCTTCCATATATTTTTTGATTCTGCTGATATCCAGACGATTACGATTCCGGTAATGCTCTTGAATCTGCTCGGAAGCGATGCAGTACAGGTTCTGAATAAATTGCATCATCTCTTTCGGAGAACAGTCACGGCTGAATACAAAGGAGGTATGATTATTCTGAAGTATCTCCTTTGGAGTAAAGTCCTGGCTGAGGATAAAGTTCTCCAGTGTATTCATTAAGGTATAATAGATGCAGACCAGATTGCCCTTGGAAGGTATTTCTTCTTCGTTTTTACTGATCAGTTGATATATTTCGTTACATTTTTGCTTGATCACATTACTATCCGAGGAGTTTAGGGATCTCAACAAGTTATCCCGAAGTGCATAGAATCTGCTCGCCCATTCCGCATCAAGAAAGCCCGGCTCCGGGTTCTTAATCTCCCCCTTGTCCTCCCTGCGACCTGTCAGAAGCTTCACACAGTTGCCCAGCTGATGGTTGAGCTCCTCCGGCTTAATCGGCTTGAGAAGATAGTCCTGTGCAGACAGCTTCAAAGCACTCCGGATATAATTATAATCATCGTAGCCACTGATAAATATCACCGGCGTGTCATTGTTCTCTCTTCGTAAGGTACTTATCAAATCAATTCCGTTCAAATGCGGCATCTTCACATCCGTAAGTATGATATCCGGTGCGGTTAGTCGGATCAGCTCCAGTCCATACTCTCCATCCGAGGCTTCCCCTGCAATCTCCAGCCCTAAAGTTTCCCAATCTGCCAATTGTTTGATCACTTCTCTGGTCCAGGGCTCATCATCAATGATCACTACCTTATAATTTGCCATAATTACCTCCCATATCATTAACCTGCCTGCAGCAAGGCTTTTGTCAGCACAGAGACAGTTGTCCCTTCTCCATACGTACTTGTAATCGTGATCCCGTATTTCTCCTCAGAAAATCTCAGCTTGATCCGTGAATTCACATTGCATAAGCCTATGTGTGAGCTTGTTTTTAAGGAACGCTCCGCTTCATATCTTAAATTATCCTGTATCTGAAGCAGCCGGTCCGGCTCGATCCCGACTCCGTTATCCTCCAGAGTCAGTAGTAGATCTCCTTCCTTTGTCAGTACACCCTCAAGCACGATTCTCCACTCACCGGACTTATTTGCCAAACCATGCTCCAGACTATTCTCGATAAGGGGCTGGAGAATCAGCTTGGGAATCTGATATTGAAGTAATGACTCCTCCATTCTGATCTCAAGATTAATCCTATTTCCGAACCGTTCATCCTGAATCATCAGATAGGCATTAAAATATTCGATCTCTTTTTTGAGACTAACCATCTCATCAGAAAAGCTTAAGGAATACCTAAGGATATCTCCTAATGCCGTAGTTATCTTATAAACCTGCCCAACCTCATGCTTTAACGCTATTCCGCCGATTACCTGAAGAGTATTGTACATAAAATGCGGATTAATCTGTGCCTGTAAGGCTCGGATTTGAGCTTCCCTTTTTTCGATCTTGCTCTGATATTCCTGGGCTATCAGCCGTTTATTTCGATCAATCATGATACCAAAGCTGTCATGTAGGATACCGATCTCATCCTGTCTCTCGTTTGTAATGACATCACTGAAGTCATCAATTGTAACTGTTCTCATCATGGCAGACAGTTCAATGATCGGCTTACTGAACACTCGGGAGAACAGGATGGATCCAAGCGTCGATACAAGTACGGCGATGCCACCGATAGCAATACCGGCGACAAGTGCGCTTTTTAATGCTTCCAATATAGATCGGATCGGTACGGTCATCAGTATCTTCAACTTTCCACCGCTCACCTCCCGATAAAACCAGAAGCTCCCGTCGCGGTACATCTCCTGTACCTCCCTGCCGCTCAGTTGATTGATGATTGTAGTCAGATCACTTTGCTCAAATTGTGCTCCGTTTCCATATTCCGATTCAATCAATTCATTCTGATCATTAAAGATCAGAATGGATTCGTCCTTCGTTGTCTTAATATCCTCCAGTATCTCTTCCATATCATAGGGGCGGAGCTTCATTGTAACTAACACCAGCGGCTTTTTATCATTAAAATTATAGATCTCATGTGATATCTCAATTTCCTTTTCGTTCCGAAAGAATACAATATTCGTTTGTAATTCTTGATCTCTTTTCTTCCATTGATCGAGTCCGGTTCCAATCTCCTCAACGCTTGCTCCGGAACGCTTTGCCACCAATACCTGCTCCTTCGCAAAATTATATATTTCTATGGAATTTAAATTCTTATCCATACTGATGGTCTCATTCATCATGGTAATCAGATCCAGCTTCACTGTGTAATCCATCTCCTGATCCTCGTTGCACCAGGAGGTGATTCCCTTCTTGATCTTCTTATTTACTTCGAACTCATAAAAGCGGTCTGAGTAACTATCCACCTCCGAATTCAGCCGGTCCTGAAGCCAGCGGATGCTCATCCGTCGGTTGTAGATCAGCTGCTCCTGCATCGTTTGATAGGTGATAAATCCAATGATCGTAGTAACGATGATAACCAGGGATACCGAAAATGCTAATATTCCGATAAATAATTTTCTGCGTATTGAAATGTCCTTCCCCTTCTTCATACCTTCTCCTCCAATGCCGGAATTAATAGCTCCGATCGCATCCCTCAAGCAAGCTTGGGGATGCTCACTACGCTTTATTGTACCATGAACAAAAAGCCTGTTCATGGTCTTCAACTCCGATCGCATCCCTCAAGCAAGCTTGGGGATGCTCACTACGCTTTATTGTACTATAATCAGTTCAAAAGTGCATTCATTTTATTCCTGAATACCTTTGCCCCAAATATTATTAACTTGAATTAGGGGCTGGGCGATCATCGTATTCTAAACTGAATCAATTTTTAAAGATTCTTTTTTCTAATTTTGTGGTATTATGTTCTAGTGTACAAAGATTTGATTCAGCACTCAGGTAAAGAATCCGATGATAGAGGTGTTTTTGAAGGAACGGATTACTATTTAGTGCAGATTTATCAGAAAGGCTATTGTTTTATGAGAATAATTTTCGTATCCGAACTAGCAGATAAAGTATTTATCGACTATATGAAAAGCGGAGGAACTGTAATTCTGGTTCCCACGGATGATCGCTTTGAAGCGAGAACCAGCAGTCATCCGGACCTGGTGATATCAATTGTTGATAACACCTTAATTATTGATGAAAATGCTTCTGTCGAGCTATATAAACAACTGGATAGCTTAAGTGTCCCTTATGTCGTGGGTAACTCCAGGCTTTCTGCTATTTATCCCAGGGACATCGCCTATAATGCTGTGATCACGAAGGATTTCTTAATGCATAATCTTAAGTTTACCGATCCTCTGCTCACCACGCATAGTACCTATACGCATAAGAAGTTAATCCAAACAAAGCAAGGCTATACCAAATGCTCCACCGTGGTGGTGAACAATGATACCGTGATTACTGCTGATCAGGGAATCTATAAAGCGGTAAAAGATTTCATGAACGCACTTTTGATTCAACCTGGAAATGTATTACTTGGAGAAGATAACAACGGCTTCCTTGGAGGTGCCAGCGCAAGCTTTGAGGATCGGATTGTGTTTCACGGTGATTTAAGTCAGCATCCCGATTTCTTAAAAATAGCTGCATTCCTGGAGGCATATCATAAGCAACTGGTTTACTTCAAAGAATTCCCCTTAACGGATATCGGTTCCGTCCTAATATTTGAATATCAGGAAAGTAAACGCAAAGAAAATCCGGGCAAACGAAAGCATGTAAATATCCCTATCTTTATATCTCATGAAGGCTGTCCCAATGATTGCGTTTTTTGTAATCAAAGAAAGATTACCGCGAAAGCTGACGCAATGACTCTTCCTGAGATCTCCGAGCAGATTAAGACCTACTATTCTACTCTGAATGATGAGACCTATATTGAAATTGCCTTTTTTGGTGGAAGCTTTACAGGCATCGACACCGCTCTTCAGGAACAATATTTAAAGGTAGCATATGATCAGAAAAAGGCAGGTAAAATACATGCCATTCGCTTGTCTACAAGACCTGATTATATTAACTCTGATATACTTGATCGTCTTAGGCTTTATGAAGTCGATACTATAGAGCTTGGTGTGCAATCCTTGAATGAGGAGGTTCTAAAGGCCTCAAACCGGGGACATTTGGTTTCGGATGTCTATGAATCGGTTCGCCTTATTAAGGCTTATGGCTTTCGACTTGGCATACAATTAATGGTTGGCTTGCCACAGGATACAAAAGAGAGGTCTATTCTGTCCGCTAAGCTTACGGCTTTACTAAAGCCGGATTTCGTTCGTATCTATCCGACACTTGTGATCAAGGAAACAAAACTGCTGGAGCTTGTGGAAAGCGGGAGATATCAACCGTTATCATTGGAAGCAGCCGTCGACTGGACAAAAGAAATGTATCGTGTGTTCTTAGCAAGTCATATACCCGTCATAAGAATAGGCTTACAACCAACCGACTTGATCACCGAAGGTAAGGAGGTCATATACGGTCCATTTCATCCAGCCTTTCGGCAGCTTGTAGAAAGCTCCTACTTTCTAGATTATATAAAAAGAATTCTAAAAACACAAAGCGTCACCGTGGATGATCCTGCAGTCATTAAAATCATATGCAATCCCAAGGATGTATCTCAGGTGATAGGACATAAACGAGGGAATTTGATTGAGCTTAGGAGGGATTACCCTAATATCATGGTTGTGGCTGAGGACGATGTCGAACCAATGACCCTGAAATTCCAAATGTCGAGAAAAGAATAAAACGATAGGAATCACGCTTCGCGAATTCTCTTATCGTGAATAAATGCTAGCGCCTCTGCTGACTAACCAACTGCGGAAGCGCTAATTTTTTATAATACTAATTTATAATATACTTGACATATATGTTTTGATAAAGTAATATGTATTTCATACTATTTCTATATGTTATGTATGATATTAAAAATTATTAGGTGGAGGAAAACATTCATGATGAAACACAAATTATTCGCAGGCGCTCTTGCATTGACCTTAGTGATCGGAGGTTTGGTTGGATGCTCCCAGGAGACGGCAAACGACAATACGGCTGCACCGACAATCACCCCGGAAGCGGAAGCACAGATGGACGAAGCACAGAATACCGAGAAGGATTTACTGGCTCAGATTCAAGAAGACGGTAAGCTACTCATCGGTACCGAAGGTACCTATGCACCCTATACGTATCACGATGAAACAGGGGAACTGGTTGGCTATGATGTAGAAGTAGCAAGGGCTATCGCAGATAAGTTAGGCGTAAAAGCCGAATTTGTGGAAAGCAATTGGGATTCCCTAATTGCCGGTCTTGACGCAAAACGATATGATGTTGTTATGAATCAGGTTACCATCACGGAAGAGCGTCTTAAGAAGTATGATTTTTCCACCCCGTATACAATCTCAAGAGCAGCCTTAATCGTCGGAAAAGATAATACCGAAATCGCAGCCTTTGAGGATCTAAAGGGTAAAAAATCCGCACAGTCCTTAACCAGTAATTATGGTACTCTTGCGGGGCAATATGGTGCTGAACTCCTCAGTGCCGATGGATCCTTCAGCAAGGCAATTGAACTCGTATTAAGCGGTAGAGCCGATGCTACGATTAATGATCAAGTATCCTTCTATGATTTCTTAAAGCAGCAGCCGGATGCGCAGGTTAAGCTGGTGGATACCTTGGAGGATGCTAGTAAAAATGCTGTATTAATCAGTAAGGGGAATGATACTTTGGTGGAAGCGATTAATAAAGCTTTAGAGGAATTAGCCGGAGATGGTACTTTAGCTAATATCTCAGATAAATATTTTTCTGCTGACATTACTAAATAAAAATCTAGCTTTGACAGAGGAGAACCAATATGCAGATCAGTGACAGAACCCTCGAAATAATACTCGACTCCTTTTGGCCGATCGTAAAGGCAGGAATACAATATACAATACCCTTAACGCTTGTATCCTTCCTGCTAGGACTGATCCTTGCCATATTGGTTGCCCTGATTCAAGTTGCTAATATAAAGATACTGAAACAGATAGCTCAAGTCTATGTCTGGATCTTTCGCGGAACCCCGATGCTGGTACAGATTTTCATCATATTCTTCGGTTTACCGAAAATGGGAATTCTTTTAGATCCGTTTCCGGCAGCTGTGATAGCCTTCTCTCTCAATGTGGGTGCCTATTCGTCAGAAACCATCCGCGCATCCATCCTGTCGGTACCAAAGGGTCAATGGGAAGCAGGTTATGCCTTTGGTATGACATTTTCACAAGTGTTTCGCAGGATTATCCTGAAGCAGGCAGCAAAGGTATCCATTCCGCCATTGTCCAATACGTTTATCGGCCTGGTAAAGGATACTTCGTTAGCCTCGACGGTAACTCTGACCGAGATGTTCATGGTAACACAGCAAATCGTAGCGTTCCGATACGAACCGCTCTTACTCTACCTCGAACTGGCAGTCATCTATCTTGTTTTATGTAGTATTCTGAATGTGTTGCAGAAATATCTGGAGAAGAGATTAGTACACTAGAGATGTTGCAAAGCGACATCCTGTTTGGAGGGGTTAAATATGTTTCATGTGACGAATCTTCATAAAAGCTTCGATTGTAACGAAGTGCTAAAAGGTGTTAATTTACATGTAAAAAAAGGGGATGTGATTGCTATTCTAGGTCCAAGCGGCTCCGGTAAGACAACACTTCTTCGCTGCTTGAATTTTTTGGAGCGAGCGGATTCGGGTGAGCTAAGTCTTGGAGATATCACTGTTCCATTCAATAAAGCAAATAAACATGATATTAGGAATGTCAGAAAAAGAACCGGTTTCGTATTTCAAAACTATAACCTGATCGTAACAAAGACCGCCCTCCAGAATGTCATGGAACCGCTTATTGTAGTCCAGAAGAGATCCAAGCAGAAAGCAAGAAGATTAGCGGAGGAGGCACTGAGCAAAGTTGGTTTGTCAAACCGTTATGATTATTACCCCTCACAGCTATCCGGCGGACAACAGCAGCGCGTCGGAATCGCACGAGCCTTCGCCGTCAGTCCTGATGTCATTTTGCTTGATGAGCCAACCTCCTCTCTGGATCCGGAATTAGTCGGAGAGGTTCTTACTGTAATCAAGCAAATCGCAAAGGAAGGCACTACCATGCTGATCGTTACCCATGAGATCTCCTTCGCCAGAGAAGTGGCAAACAGAGTAATCTTTATGGATGGGGGACGAATCATTGAGGAGAACGATACCGAAGAATTCTTTCTTCATCCCAAAAACAAGAGAACGATTGAGTTTTTGAGACGATTTTTACCAGAGTATAACTATTCTCTATGATTCAGACACAAAAATACGTAACTGATGCAAAATAGTACCATTCATTTTGCATCAGCTACGTTAATCTGCATTACATAGTTTTAATAAACCTGCATGAAAAAATATGCAAGTGAATCCGTGGGCTACATCTTTCTGCGCTTTTCATAATGAGTATGAAGCAGTTCATGCGCTTTTTCTCCATATGGCTCACCAAGGTATTCTTCGTATAGCTTTTGGATATACGGATTTTCATGTGATTTCCTAAGCTTCTTCTCCTTATCTTCCTTATAGATACCTTCCGTCCGCTTTTTTATAACATTAATGTCACCATGGTGGTAGGGCTGTCCTCCGCCACCGACACAGCCGCCGGGGCAGGCCATGATTTCTATGCCATGATAATCCGCCTTCCCTTCTCTTATATTTTCAAGAAGAGTTCTGGCATTACCAAGACCATGGGCAACTGCGATTTTGATATCCATGTCATTTATTTTTATGATAGCTTCTTTAATGCCGTCAAAGCCGCGAAGATCATGAAATTCTACTTTTTTCAGGGTCTTATCGGTCAACCATTCATAAGCAGTACGAAGGGCCGCCTCGATCACACCACCGGTTGCTCCGAAGATTACAGAAGCACCTGTGGATTCCCCCAGCGGATCATCATATTCTTCCTCCTCCAGTTGCATCAGGTCTATATTTGCTTCCTTCAGCATTCGGGCTAGCTCTCTGGTTGTGATTACTTCATCTACATTTTGCATTCCATCATTTGATAGCTCCGGTCTTGCTGCTTCATATTTTTTCGCTAAGCAGGGCATGACGGAGACAACGCAAATATCATGTGGATCAATCCCCATCTTTTCAGCATAATAACTCTTTGTAATTGCACCAAACATTTCATGGGGAGATTTGCTGGTGGAGGGTATATCTAGCATGTCGTTGAACTGGTGTTCAAAAAATTTTACCCATCCGGGACAACAGCTTGTAAGAATCGGTAATTTCCCTCCATGCTTTAGGCGGTGAATAAGTTCGGTAGCCTCTTCCATGATTGTTAGATCTGCGGCAAAATCCGTATCAAATACTTTATCAAAACCCAAGCGGCGCAGTGCAGCAACCATTTTTCCAGTCACGATTGTACCAGGTTCTGCACCGAATTCCTCTCCCAGTGCAACACGAACCGCCGGTGCTGTCTGCACCACTACGTATTTCTTCTTATCGTTTAAGGCATTCCACACATTATCAATATGACTGACCTCAGTTAAGGCTGCTGTAGGGCAGACTGCGACACACTGTCCGCAGAACACACAGGTGGACTCATTCATCGGCATATTCATCGATGCCGCTATATAGGTATCAAAGCCTCGATTGATCGCAGAAAGGACATTCACTGTCTGAACCTCATTACACATCGTCTCACACCTTCTGCACATGATACATTTGTCCATGTTTCGGATGATGGCTCTGCTTGATACATCAATCGGGTGTGTTGCTCTTTCGCCCTGATACCTGATCGCACGAATATGATATTCTGCTGCAAGTGCCTGTAGCTCACAGCCTAAGTTCTTCTCGCAAACCAGACAATCCTTTGGGTGATTCGAAAGGAATAGTTCTATGATCGTTCTTCTCGCCTGAATGCAGCGCAGAGAATTCGTTGTCACTACCATGCCTTCAACTGCAGGAGTTGAGCAGGAGGGCGCCAGGTTTCTCCTACCCTCTACCTCTACAACGCATACACGGCAGGAAGCCCCTCGGTTCACCATTCTTATATCATGTAGATCTAGATTACAAAGAGTAGGAATTCTTATTTTTAATTTTCTGGCAGCCTCAAGGATCGTACTTCCCTCCTCCACAGCAACCTTTTGATTATTTATAATCATGTGAATCATCGTTATTACCCTCCTTTCATAGAAGGTCCTGGCATACACCTGCCGGACAACGTTTTTCAATTACATGAGCCCGATATTCCTCCGGAAAGTATTTCATCGTACTCAATACCGGATTCGGAGCGGTTTGTCCCAGTCCGCAGAGCGAAGTATCTTTAATAATCTCCCCCAGTTCCCGTAAATCCGTCAAGTCCTGCTCGGTACCCTTCCCTTTTGTGATATTCACCATCATCTCAAACATTCGTTTATTACCGATACGGCATGGAGTACATTTACCACAGGATTCGTCTACCGTAAATTCCAAATAAAATTTCGCAATGTCCACCATACAGTTTTCTTCATCCATTACAATCATACCACCGGAACCCATCATCGATCCGATACTGCTGAGCGATTCATAATCAATGGGAATATCCAGGTTCTCTTCTGTAATGCAGCCTCCGGAAGGTCCACCCGTCTGTACCGCTTTAAACTTCTTATTATTCTTGATTCCTCCGCCGATATTATAAATAACCTCCCGTAAGGTAATACCCATCGGAACCTCGACCAAGCCTACGTTATTTACCTTACCGGCTAGGGCAAACACTTTCGTTCCCGGAGATTTCTCCGTGCCGATGCTTCGAAACCAATCTGCACCCTTTAAGAAGATCGGTGATATATTCGCCAATGTCTCAACGTTGTTTACACAGGTAGGTTGATTCCATACACCGCTTTCTGCCGGAAAAGGAGGCTTAGTAAACGGCTCACCTCGATCTCCCTCAATGGAATGAATCAATGCTGTTTCTTCGCCGCAGACAAAAGCACCTGCTCCGTATCGGAGTTCAATATCAAAATTAAAGCCGCTTCCAAGAATATCCTCTCCCAGTAACCCCAATTCCCTGGCCTGATCAATCGCTACGACAAGGCGGTGAATCGCAAGCGGATATTCTGCTCTGATATAGATGTATCCATGCTCTGCTCCGATGGCATATCCCGCAATCGCCATCGCTTCTAATACAGAATGAGGGTCTCCCTCCAGAATGGACCGATCCATAAATGCCCCCGGATCCCCTTCATCCGCATTGCAGATCATATATTTTTCCTTCGATTTGCTTTTTCTTGTATACTTCCACTTCAGCCCCGTAGGGAAGCCGCCACCGCCTCTGCCCCTGAGTCCGGATTGTACTAAGGTCTCGATCACCTCATCCGGGGTTAGCTCTGTGAGACACTTTGCAAGAGCGCGGTAACCATCTGCTGCCAGACTCTCATGAATATTCTCCGGATCGATGAAACCGCAATTGCGAAGTGCGATTCTGATTTGCTTTTTATAAAATGGAAGGTCCTTTTGCCCCTCCAGCTTTCCCTCTCCGTTAGGATCGGAAAAGAGTAATCTCTCAAGCTGCCGGCCTTTCATAATATGCTCCGTAACAATATCCTCTGCATCCTCCGGTTTTACTGTTATATAAAAAATATTATCCGGATATATCTTAATAATCGGTCCCTTTTCGCAAAAGCCAAAGCATCCGGTAACAACCACTTCAACTTCGTCACATAATCCATGCTGTTTAATGCTTTCATTTAGATTATCTACCAGCTTTAGACTATCGGAGGAAGTGCATCCCGTACCGCCGCATACGAGCAAATGCATTCTTATATTACTCATATTTCATACCCCTTTCACCATTATATTATAGTTAGATAATTGCGAAACTCGATAATCTTAGTTCATGTGTATACAACAGATACCGTTCTTACTCACCTGTTTATGATAGCATTCTGTAAAAGACGTCCATTTTTAATATGTTCCTTAACAATCTCCCGACCTCGTTCTGCATCCACATGACCATAGATTACAGAAGGGATATCTTTACTGATTACCTCAACGACAGGCTCCTTTGCGCAGCTTCCCATACATCCGGTCTGAGTTACGGAAACATTGGTGATATTCTGTGCGGCAAGCTCATCCATGATCGCCTGCATCGTTTCTCTGGCACCGCTAGCTATACCGCAGGTTGCCATTCCTACCCGTATTATGATCTTATCCTCTGATTCCGCTGTCGTCCTTAGGTCAAGTCTATCCTTAGCCGCTTGCCTGATTCTTTCCAGCTCCTCTAGTGATTTTAATTTACTCATTTATTCTCTTCTCCTTTATTTTCATCGATTATTTTCCTTACCTGGTCTACTTCTACCCTTCCGTATACCTTATCATTAATCATTACCACCGGTGCCAGACCACAGGCACCGATGCATCGAAGTCCGGATAATGTAAACTTCTTGTCCTCGCTTGTTTCACCGGTATGAATTTGTAACACCCGTTCAAATTCCTTCATAATCGCATCCGCACCTCTTACAAAGCAGGCAGTTCCAAGACAAACATTCACGACATTTTCTCCTCTAGGCTTTGTTGTAAAATAAGAGTAAAAGCTGATTACACCATATATTTTCGAACTGGGTAAATCCAACTTTTCTGCTATAAACAAAATAACTTCGTCGGATAAATATCCGAATATATGCTGCGCCTTATGCAGCACAGCTATTAATGCTCCTCTTTTGTCATTGATACCCTCAATATAATCCTGCAATTCAAGAAAACCCCCGTGTAATTTTTTACCCGCCATATTCCAGCCTCCTATTGTTATCTATCATTCCAGACACTCTTAGGTTTTATTGTTATTAATCTCCATCTGTTATTATTGAATATTCATTTATCCATTATGTATCATTTCTTGATTTTCTTTGGAAATGAGGAGCATTTTTTATTGCATAGAGAACAGCTTTCTATATAAAAAAAAGCCTACGCCATACAACGTAAGCATTTTTCTCCATTTTAATATAATTTTTGGCTTCCTCACAACATATTGTTGATAATTATTATTTTTAGAACAGAGCTAATTATGCTCTGCTCAATAGCCGTATATTTAAGTTCACTTTTGTGTAAAAAATTGAACTGTTTTCATTGTTATTGTACTGTAGTTCAAAACAGCATACGGCATAAATTTCACCCATATAGTTTATTTTTTATAATTTTTAAAAAGTAACTTAGAATTATTAATAATTAATAAAACAGAAAATATTATAACTAATATAAATCCTATAAACGATATTATATTTGTAGTATAATGAGTGATTACACCAAATATATTGCTTCCATAACCTTTATCTAACCACAAAGCTAATTTTGCATTATTAAACATCGGGGTGTTTAGTAAAGAAAGAAATAAACCTCCTAAAATGCAAAAAAGTAATTGTAAATTTTTCTCCATTATTATTCCTCCTATTATTTTATTACGTTAACATAAAACTTAATTAATTATTTTGCTACTTACAACAATTGTGAGTTAACTTGAAATACAAATCATACATTAAATTACATGATTTTACCATATTAATATCAAAACATAAATGTTCAAAATATCAACAGTATGTGGTGACAGAACCTAATTTTTTATGAAATAAAAACTGTCTGTACCAGCAGCATATACACTGCTGTTCCTACACCGATGCTTAAGAGAACATTATTCTTCCATGCATGCAATATAACAATACAAAGAATGGCAATTGCCTCCGGGATCCAGCCGTTCATACTGAAGAAGCTGATATCCTTCAGGCAATATACCACCAATAATCCAATGGCAGAGTAAGGTAATACTTTACCAAGGTATTTCATAAATACATTATTGGATTTGGCACCCTGAAAGAGAAGAAAAGGCAAAAACCTTGTTATCACGGTACCGAGAGTTACCATGCAGACAATAATAAAAGCCTGCGTTGTTGTTAATGTCATTTAACTCCCTCCTTAATCATCTCTACTTTTTCGGTCTCCTGTCTTGTTTCTCCATTCTCCTGATCTGTTTCAGCGGTCTCCTGCGTTTTTCTGGTCATTGTCAGCACCGTCAGAATAACAATCATGGATGGAATGATAAATGCACTCTTCCCAAAGAGGATTAAGCAGATCACCGAGACAACGATTCCGATGATTGCAGGCTTATGATTTTTCTGACTCTTCCATTGTCCTACAAAGATTACCACAAATAATGCAGTCAGCACAAAGTCAAGCCCCTTTGTATTAAAGGAGACCATAGAGCCCAGGATACCGCCAAGTATGGAACCGACGACCCAATAGGAGTGATCAAGGAGTGTCACAAAGAAATAAAACCAGTTCAGTTCTACTCCCACCGGAGGTTTGGCTGAGCAGGTGATGGAAAAGGTCTCATCACATAAGCCAAAGATAAGATAAGGCTTAAATTTTCCGGTATTTCTGTACTTGTCCAGCATGGATATTCCGTAAAATAAATGCCTTGCATTAACCATTAAGGTCATAAGCAATGCATAAACCGGATTAAATGCCGTGGTTAGAAATGTAATTGCTACATATTGAGCAGAACCCGCAAAGGTAAACAGACTCAGCAGTACGATCCAGGGAATCCCATAGCCCTTACTGTTCATAACAATTCCGTATGCCATTCCAAGAAAGATAAAACCGGTAAACACTGGAATCGTGTGGGGGAAGGCAGCCCTGATAGCTCTTGTTTTTACTCCCATCAGCTTCTCCTTCCTCATGCTCCGTCCCTGTTTCTCATCCTGTTCGGTTCATGCTTCATCGGTTCTTTAATCACCGTTCCATCCTCAAGGTGAAGGTATGTCTCAAAGGTCTCTGTATTATCTTCCTTTAACAGAATAATTCTGGCTCCTCTTTCATAGCCTTCCTGTCCATAGGTATGATATCCGGTAGCTCTTCCATAACCCAGTGTAATTCCATGCAGGCTTCCCAAATAGTCATTAATATGGTCATGCCCTGCAAAGACTCCCTTCGTATGCCCTGCTTCCAGCATAGTTGCAAAGAAGCCGGAGTTGATACGAGGACAACAGACCTCTTCTCTTTTTCCACCATAACAAGTCTGTGTATCCCAGACCTCATTGTATTCCGGTAAAGGAATATGCATAAATACTAGTGCAGAAAAATACTTCCCCTCTTTCTCAATATCATGAATTACATTACGGAACCAACTTATTTGATCTTGTTTGACATAGTCATATCCTTCGATTCCAGGAAGTCGGTTGTAATTACCGCTGTCAATTCCAAATAGAATCCATTTTGTCTCGCCGTGCAGGTTTTTCACAACGTTAAAGTGATTTCCTGTTCCATGAATGGAATCATCTGCATTGTATGCCATACAATTAGGTAGATTACATATAATCTTAAATAAAGCATTATCATCTGCACCCTCTTCTGTATCATGATTACCAAAGGTGATACTCCACGGTATTCCGGATTTCAAAATCGGATCCAGTGCCTTTGTAATATGTATGTCATTCTTTGGTCCATACACTGTGTCTCCGGTTAACATAATAAAATCCGGCATCTCCTCACGGATTATTTTTTCCATTAGTCTTAATGTTCGATGATCCAGCTCATCATCCGCGGTAAAATGAAGGTCCGTTAATTGAAGAATTTTAAATTCACCATGATTAAAAAATAAATCTTTTTTCAACTGTCATTTCTCCTTATCGTTATTTAGATCATATAGCCTGCCTTCACAATGTATAGTTCACCATGCTACAGTAGACTTTTTATATCTTTTCTTGTCTTGAAATCATGCTTATAGAGTAGTATATTGAACTTTGATGATAATTTCAATAATAGGAATGGATTATAAGAATAATTGCTATGTACATTCTTATTATTTATAGAACATGGTACCGTCATAAAGTGAAATATTGCACATAAGATGCACATTGTCTCGCGTGTGAGACATTAAGTAGCGCAGAAATGAGGAAAAATATGAAAACAATCTATCATGTTGAGGGTATTCTTAATAAGGGCTTTGTGGGACAGATATCTTATACGGTTTGTCTTGATCAGGAGTATGATGGGATGAATATTGCCTTTACTTTTGACAAGCAGCGCTATACAACGATCACCGAGGAATTAAAATCGGAGCTTATCTCCGCCTGTCATGGTGAATACAGTTCAGAGACATCTTCTGACGAAGCAATCACCAATGCTCTGAACGATATGAAGACGGAGATTCATACCCTTGCAACTATGAATGATGTCTTTATCGGTGGTATTCACAAGCAGCTCACCACACGACATATGCTCTATTCTTCAGAGTATACCAGTGAGGGCTGCATTCCACAAGAAAAGATCTACGGTGTAATCAAATTAACCTTAGTTGTCTTTAATGTGATACTCGATGATACCCATTACCAGGTTACGCTTTCGGTTCAGTAAAACAAAGTTTTTCAATCATAAAATCGCGAATTAGCGGTGGGATGGAGATTACTATGTATAAACGCTTAGAATTACATAATCATACGACTGAGTCAGACGGCAGTATCACTGCGCTTGAATTAATCGAATATATGGCTCAGAATCAGGTAGATGCGTTTGCCATCACCGATCATAATACCATATCAGGACATGCAAAAATTAAGCATTTGATCGAACAAAGAAAGGCTTCGATCTCATGTATCTATGGTATGGAATACACGACCTATTACGGACATATCCTGTGTTTTAATCTTAAGGAATATGTTCCTTGGGAGAATATCAATTTTCATAAGCCTGAGTTACTTTTTGCGGCTGCAAAAGCGAAGAATGCGATCGTAGGGATCGCTCATCCCTTCTCCTATGGCCATCCCTTTGCTCGAGGCTGTCGTTTTGATATGAAAATTAATGATTATCATTCCTTTGATTTTATAGAAATCTTCAATAATCCGGAGCCCCTCCATGAAGTAAATGAGCGTGGCCTTCTGTGGTGGGAGGATCTGGTTCTGCAAGGTTATCCGCTTGCGTTTACCAGTGGTATGGACTTGCATGGAAAATCGGATATGAGTAATCAATTTGCCACATTCATTGAAGGAACACAGGATGGAGAAATTGACGAAGAATTAGCGACAGCCATCCGCAGTCAGAGAACCTGGATTTCGAAAGGCCCTATCCTGGAGGCAGAGCTTAATAAGGAGCAAAAGGCGATCACCTTTCGAATAAAAGAGACGAATAAGCCCGGATTTGATCATAAGGACTCTGACCCGTATATTATCACCCTACGTACGAAAAGAGGAATCATAGCAAAGCAAATCAATGCTAAAATCCCTCTTGTTATTGACTCTATTGAGTTCGAAAATGAGACCATCCTGTTACCAAAGCTCTATCAAAAGGATACTCAGCTTGAGAACTTAGTAGCGGTAGCACCTACGATCGTTATAAAGTAGTAAGGTACTTGTCTTATGTTCCTGCAGATGGCTGGTTATTCTTACACTTCCAAGGTAAAGGAAAGTAAGCTTGCGTTGCCATCACCGGTATAGATCAGATAAATTGCATGGATTCCGTCCTCAATCGTTATATCAGAAGCGTACTCTTCCCATACATTCGAATATTCTACCGGGATCTGTGCTAATACCGGTCCATCCCAGGCAGTCTTCACCAGGAAAGTACCATTTGCATAGCCCCGGACTTTTATTTTTATACGTTTTAAGCCCTGAAGGTCAAAATACTTAAAGCCTGCCGTCGCGGAATCCGTCATGTTTGCGATATATCCCGGCTCCTCATCCCCATCTCTTCCGTCCTGCATAATCTTTGGAAAGCGGTCGCCGCCAACATAGACTGATTCCTCCCTGGTAAACAGATTACAGGCAAGATATCCGGGATATTCTCCTTCTCCTTTCAGCGGACCTTGATTTAAACCACAGGAAGTCAGCTCAACCTGAGGGATCGTTCCATCCGGTAATATCGTTAGCTTTTCTGCACATCCCTGCCTGCTATACCAGGTACCATTGGTATGTCTGTGATAGAAAATATACCATTCTCCATCTAACTCAACCAAACCTCCATGATTATTCGCCCCATATGCCATGGGTTTATTCGCCGGTTTATAGGTATCAACATTCAAATCGCAGTTACTCACCAGCACTCCGCGGTAAGCAAAATCCTTAGTCGGACTCTTACTGGTGGCATAGCATAATTCATGCATCGCAATAGAAGAATAGACAAAATAGTACAGCTCCCCTACCTTACGGATTGAGGAGGCTTCGAAGAATTCATGTCCTTCATACCCGCTTCCCGCACTGTATGGCGCACTTGGTAAGATAAAAACCGGTGCTTCCTGTATCGTGAGCATATCCGGCCCGAGAACGGTAGCCATAGCACCATTTCGACTGCTGTCTTCTTTTGCGCAAAAACCGGTATACAGGTAGACTTTATTGTCTTCCAATAATACTGCAGGATCAAATTGGGGTTGATCTCCAGCTCTCTCACCCAGTCGAGTGCCATCCCCATACTGTACATATCCGTAGAACTCAAATCTGCCGTTTGGTCTGTCACATACAGCAACCGATACCACAGATACCTTATCCAGTACATAGTACAAGTAGTATCTTCCGTCCGGTCCCTGCACCAGGTCCGGTGCATATAAGCACATCTTACCCTCTTTGTTGAGAGGATCGGCAGTCTTAGGATAGATTACTCCTTCGTATCTCCAATTGCCCAAATCGTCTACCGGGGCTGACCAGCATACATAATCACCAAGGCAGAATACATACCCATTATAATAATCATGGGATCCATACACATACACTCTGCCATCAAAAACATGGGGTTCTCCATCCGGTACATATTCCCAGGAAGGTAAATAGGGATTGAATGCTTGCTTTTTCATGCCTGATTCCTCCGTATCATAATATTCATGTTAATCATTTTATAGTCATAGACATCCTTGCAAGATAAATACCATAAAATATGATTTATCTATTCCATGTTTCATTTTCAAGTTTTCTTTTTCATGTTTTCTTTTTAAGTTCTCTATCCTTTTCATTTTACTATGGTAAAGCTGCCAGGACAATATAAATAGTTGCGCATCTATGTTTTTACCACAATAAAATGCATTGATTTTCCAATTTTTTGATGTCATAATAAGTGTATGATTCTCTGACTGGAGGTTGACTTTATGAATTATGATAAAGAATGGAACAGTACAGAATTGATGCAACGGGAAGTGACAATCTCACATCGACCGCTGGAAGATGAACTACAGTTTTATAATGCTGTAAAAAACGGGGATGTTGATTATGTAATAAATAACTGTCAAAATCATGTTTTTCTTAACCCGATAGGTATGGGACGGTTATCAAAAACGGAGCCGGATAGGTAATCAGACCGACACCCTCCGTGCCGGTATACCACTTATTCACTGTCTTTGTTAATTCACCATCGACATAGAAGCTGATACTGCCCGGATTCCATTCCACTGAAAAGAGATGATAACTGCTTGTGAAATCTCCCTTGGTTAAGGTTTTGGTTCCCTGACTTTGCACATCCGTGCTGCTTTTTCCGTAATGAAGGGTTTGGTACACTTTGCTTGGATTATTCCCCAACAGCTCCATAATATCGATCTCCCCACATTTCGGCCAACCACCGTACAGACTATCATCGGTAGGCGTCATCCAGATCGCAGGCCAGATCCCCTGTCCCTTCGGAAGCTTTGCTCTGACTTCTACTTTACCATATTTAAAATCCACTTTATTCTGTGTATTCACTCGGCCGGATGTATAAGACACCTTACCGGTTGCCTTGTCCGTCGTTTTTACCGGCTGTATGACCAGATTTCCGTCCTTAACATACACATTTTTTGATGAAGCTGTATATTGTTGCAGTTCATTATTCACCCAACCCGGCTCATGAAGTTCATAATTCCATTTGGTCAAGTCCAAGGTCTTACCGTTAAAATCGTCACTCCAGATTAGTTCATACTTCTCTTGCTTGGCTTCTTTCTGATTGTCTTTTGCCTCTGCATTCCAGCTACCGTTTATACATAAGGTAACTGTAATCGTTAGCAAGATGGCGAAATAGTTAGATACTTTCTTTTTCATGCTACACCCTCCCTTATTGATTATGAGAAAAAGGTAACATTTAATTCTTATCATTAATATCAGAATCTTCTACTTTTTATCAAATATTTTATATAATCAGAAACGAGAATCCGTTAGATAGTATAAAGCAGATTGAAGTCATCCTTTCATTAATTTTATTATTATACAATCCGAATAGAAAAAGAGAAACGTCCAAGTTTCAAACGTTTCTCATGATTTCTATTTACAAATTAGTAGGATTTATTCAAGACTAACCTACATTTTTGAAATATTCACATAGCCATTATAATAACAGGATTGAAGCATCCTCTAGAAGCTTACCTAAAGGATGAAGAAGCATTAATTCTTTGTGTAGATTTCTCTTTTTAATATACCAATAAAAGGCAGATTTCTATATCTTTCTGCATAATCTATCCCATATCCGATAATGAATTCATCCGGAACATCAAATCCTTTGTAATCTACATCAATCTCCTTTTCCCTTCTTGCAGGTTTATCTAAGAGAGTGCAGATTTTTAATGATTTGGGTTGACGACTTAATAGGTTTTGCTTTAAATATGCTAAGGTAAGTCCTGTATCAATAATATCTTCTACGATAATAATGTTTTTTCCTTCAATATTATCCTCTAAGTCCTTTATGATACGAACCACTCCACTGGTTTCTGCTGAATTACCATAACTTGAAACCACCATATAGTCAATATAAGCAGGTATACTTATTTGTCTGATAAGATCGGATAAAAATACACTTGCACCCTTTAGGATTCCTACCAACATAACCTCCTCACCATCATAATCCTTCGAAATTTCTTCTCCTAATTCATGAATTCTATTTGCTAATACATCCTCACTCAATAAAATAGTTTCTACATCTTTTAACATAATTAACCTCCTTCTGACCATTGCAGGATATTTCTCGCCGATTCGGTGTGCTCAAAATGAAACGCTCTGTAATCCTTCCGTTTAAGGGATAAGAAAAGTTCCCTTTGCGATTTATTATACCATGTCATGTCCAGATAATCCAGTAAATAACCCTTTTCTGGTTCTCTTGCTCATCATGACCACGGAAATACATCCTGTTCCTTTGTAAAAGTCGAATATAAAATCCCCTTAAACAACCGTTCAAGGGGATCTTATTTCGGTATAATCAGCTTCGATACCGGAGGGATCTTATATATTTAATAAATCACTTAATTTACTTAATTTATGAGTAGTCTTATCATATCTTGCTGCATCTCCAATGGCTGCTCGTGAAGTGTCCATAGTACTGTTTCATCCATATCCTCGGGGGTCATCCTCATTAAATATTTTTTATATACTTCATTCTTTTCTTCGGCTGTTTTTTCTTTTTCTGTCTCTGATAATATTATGCCATTACTTTCCAAAATAATATTATAGCTCTCTAAACGGGCTACCCCACGTAATTTATTATTTAAGGCTTCGTCAAACTGTAGGTGTAATTGATCCGCTACAGACTTCCACGCCAGATAATGATATGCCCCTGTCTACTTGGCAAGGAACACATCAGTATAGGTGGTATTTCATTCCATTCTATTTAACAGTAATCATGATTTTTGTATATGCACCATTCTGAGTATATACGAAAACATATCCTTACGCTCGGCAAAACCAATTCTATCCTATTCTTCCTAATAATTCATCCATAATACTTTGAGCAGTTGCTGTCATCTCATCTTGCTTAGCCTTTTCAAGTATCTCCAGAAGCAATTCCGGTGGTTGTATCCCCGGTACCTTATATTTATTATTAATGATATAATACGGTACCCCCCCTACCCCTAATCTAGAAGCAGCTTCTTCATCCTTTGTTACTTCTTCCCTGTACTGATCTGATTCTAACATGCTTCGTACCTTCCCGCTGTTAAGACCAACCTCCCCAGCAAGGCTGGCTAGTACTGAGTGATTCGATATATCGAAACCATCCACGAAATGTGCCTTAGAAATCCTTTCTATCAGCTCTCCTGACTTGTTTTGTTTCTTTGCATATTGTAATACTCTGTGTGCATCCAAAGTATTTGTCGGGATAACTTTGTCAAAGTTAAAATCCAGACCTACTTCCTTTGCTTTTTCTACGATATATTGATTGGAGGCTTTCGCTTCTTCCAGTGATATGTGAAATTTTCTCGCTGTAATTTCATTCATCGTTTCATAATTATATTCTTCAGAGAATGCACTTATCTCATAGCTTTTGAATACCATTGTAACTTCATCCTCATACTTGAATTGCTCCAAAGCGATTTCTAATCTTTTTTTGCCTATGTAACAAAGCGGACAAACAAAATCATACCACACCTCTATTTTCATGTCCTTCCTCCTAAAACAACATCTTTATATAGCCAAAAATGGCTAGTACCAGTTGTTTTCAGCTATTAGTATAAAGATCTTTTATATGTAAATATTAATACTATTAAGATATCTTTAATGCATTACATTAAAAGAGGCAAAGGGTTCAACTCCACTGCCCCTTCCATGTAAATTTCTGCATCAATAATATCATAATGTTTAGAATTATTTACAATAAGAATAAACAGTTGTCGGTGTACATGGTGGGAACATTATCGACAAGCCACCAGCCACCATGCTTAACTCGGCATCGCTTAATTCTCCACTCACCTTATTCTGAAACTCTTGTTTAACTTCCTTCAGCTCCTCTACTCCAAAGTCATAACCTTCTTTCGATATAAAATCGAAAAGCTCTTTGGTATCCTCAATCTTCGTTACCTGGTTAGCAAAATCTCTATTCGTATACACCTTATTTACAAAAAGTCTTGCTGATTCTATACTCATAACATTATCTCCTCTTTCTTGTTGTATTTTGTATCAATCAGTGCCAATCGTGTTAATTAAAATCAATTCACACAGGAAGAAACTACGAAACTCACACAAGGATTCAGTTCACTGGTTCAATCAGTGATCCGTATGCTTCACTGTATAATAAGTAATAGTTTTGTGTAGCAATTTTGTCATAATCCATGAAATGAACAGGGAACCTCTAGGGCTTTTCATTGTTACCAATTAGGATACAATTTACTATACTATCCGGAATAAGTGCCTTAATGTCTTCTGAAATCTTACTATTTCTATGCAATATCTCTTTCATTGTTAGATCATCCTCATAACCAAGGAATACATCGACAAAAATCGTTCTGGCAGAAACTCTGGTATGATATGTTTCAAAATATTCATAAAGCTCATAATTTGCGGTAAGCACACTTAATATTTTCTGTGACACAGTTTCATCCGTACATTTATCTAACAGTGAATAAGCACTATGTTTGATCGGATTCAGACTCAAATAGAAGGTATAGCCAATGATAGTAAGACAGATTATATATTGAAATCTGTATATTCCCATCGCATTAGGTAAAAGGCAAATCAGCGTCATGATCACAAGTGATACGATTAGTTGTAGGCTCTCATTCATACAATCTACGATTTGGGATTTGATTATTCCATTGCCTCTACTGCTTTTCCTTTTCAGTGTCATAATAATTACAACATCATATATTACAACAGCGATTGGATAGGCAAATTCCAGCGCGCCAAATGAAACTTCTTTATCTGCATGAATAAAATCATTTACTGATAGCACCGCAAGTACGATCAGGTTGACATCCTGAATAATAAAGCCTGCAAAGGTCCCGAGTGCCTCAAACTTACCCAATCCGTATTCATATTCATAGGACCTGTTATCCGCTTGTCTTTTCAGTAGCAAAGCATACATCCCCAATACAACTGTAGATCCAATGTTGCAAACAACTTGTATTAAAAATAATAACGAATGCGAAGTAAAGTATAGATAAGTCATAAACCCCAGCGCAAGAACACCCGTTAAGAAGAAATTCATTAACGTTAATTTGAATAGTGCTTTGTAGTCATCTCTTTGCTCCTTCATAGCCAATTCCTCCAAATGATACAAAAAATAAACATATCATCATGATGCAAGCAGGTGAATCATCCCTATGATTTACTTATTTGCAATATAGTAACAAATATCATTTACTGTTGTCAATGAAAGGACATCTCTTTCATTCATGTTGATATGAAACTCCTCTTCCAGTATACAGATGAGTCTTATAATTTCAAATGAATCCAATCCCAGATCTGTTTTGATCGCCGTATCCCCTGTGACCTCAATCGTTGGTGCAAAATTATCATTGATTAATTTAATGACTTCAATAAGCATATTATATTTCTCCTCTTTTAATCTTTTTGCTTGCTGTTTTGGGAAACTCTTTATCATAAAACACTACACTTTCAATTTGCTTATAGGAAGCTAAACTCTTGTTCAATTCGTTAATTTTTTTACGAATGATGCCTTCCTCACAATCGGAATAGATCTTAGCTGTCAGTTTCCCATTATGCTCACATACAACGATCTCTTTAATCTCATCAATTTTCATAAATTCAAATTCCAGTTCCTCCGGGCTTATATTCTTCCCATTGGGTAAGACAATCAAATTCTTTTTTCTCCCGGATAAATATACGTAATTGTCTTCAATATATCCTAAATCTCCGGTTAAAAACCATTCCCCATCAAATGCTTGTGCTGTAGCCTCAGGATCCTTGTAATACCCCATAAATAGGTAGGAGCTTTTAAACAGCAACTCGCCGTCTTTTACTTTTCCTTCGGAATTCTTATTAATGCGTCCAATACTTCCAGGGCGAGCATCATCATTTGGATTTACTGTAATAGATCCCACGGTTTCGGTAAGTCCATATCCGTTTAATACCAAGACATCCAAATCCTGCATCCGTTTTACAAGGTCATTATCTAGAGGTGCTCCACCGATGATAATAATTCGTAAATTTCCGCCGAGTAATTGGCTTAAAGCTTGTTTCCGTGCCAGAAGATGATCCATATTATTTATTTTCATTTGTTCTTGTGCTGTAGCCTCAATGATTTTATCAAAGTATGTCAGCACTGCCGGTACTAAGAATATATAATATGGTCTGGCTTGCGGTATTTCAGCTAAAAGATTCTTTAGTCCTGCAGAAATAAAAATATTCCCCCCATTATACATGGATAAAAGCACCTGATTAGCAAATGGAATCATGTGATGGTATGGTAACATTAAATATGTCGTGTCTCTCACTTTAAGACTATAGGAAAAATAAAGATTAGTACGTAGTAAATTAGTTTGTGAATGCATCACACCCTTTGGTTTCCCTGTAGTCCCAGAAGTATAAAATAGATAGGACAGTTCTGTACCGTCAGTATCCGGCAATGCAATTTCCGCTTCACAACTTTGATAGGCCTCCGTATCTGCTTCGATGCAGATTGTATGTATTACCCTCTTGTTATGTTCTGTTATATATTCACAAACCGATTGATTAAAGACGGAATAAACCAAACAGGCTGTATCGCTATGCTCCACCATATAGGCTTTTTCCTGTGTTGTTGCCATATTATCCAACATAACCAAAACATTACCTGACAGTGGTATCGCATAACTCCACATAATGCAATCAGATGAATTCTCCGATATAATAGATACCTTGCTATTCGTAATACCCTTTAAGATTAATGACTTTGCAATCTCTGTTACCTTTTTTGAAAACTCAGAGTAAGTAATAGAATTCATCTTCCCATCTTTTATATAAGAAAAGGCAGGTTTATCACCGTAACACTCTGTAGTTAAAGAAAGCAATTCCCTGATTGTTGAGATATTTCCAAACATAATAATCCTCCATGCAGCCGATACCTGCGATTACATGATTGAAAAACAAAGTTTTTCAATCTAGGTGTCAGTACAATATTTGCAGATGGAATTGTACACAATTCCATCTTTTCCCTCCATAGTAAGAATAGGTTTAATCTATCCTGTTTTTCTATTCTATGATACATTTTTAATAATGAAACTTTCAATCATATTTTCCATTTTCTGATAAATTTCTACAATTTCTCGCTTATTGAAGTAGTTATCCCAATACATATAATGATAAGTTATGGTTCTCCAATCAAGATAATCAGATATATAGATTGTCAAAGGTAGTGAGTCGATTTCGCATCGGTGATAATTCAATGTGGCAAAGGTAGAGGAAATCTCTTTATTGGTACAAAAATAAGAAAAGGAAAGCTGCGGAATATATTTTCCGTATTTATTTACGGATTCTTCTGATGCTATTCTAGTATTCCAATCATAATTATTGTGTCTGTAATAATCAAAAGACTGTTTATGAACTGACTCAAGTAAATCGCTAAGGTTCTGATATCGATCAAAATCAAATATAAACGGAAGAGTAGTTTCATAGATACCCAAACTGTTTTTATCATTTGTCCCCAATCGGTTTGCAATCGGAATCTCAATACAAAAACGCTTGCAACATGTCTTCTCACTCAAAATCTGCGCCAGAATTGTAGCAATCAAACAATATGGCTTAATACTCTTCTTTAAGCAAAACTCCATTAAGTCCTGCTTTGATTTTTGTGTTGTCTGGAAAGATAATTCCTGAATCGTTGATTTGCCTTCCGTAATAATCTCGTCAAAAAGATTATTACATTTAGAAATTTCTAAAAACCTGTTTTCCCAAAATATTGTATCGTCAAGATATCTTTGGCTTTCTCTATATTTTTTTACATTATTTAAATATGCAGAATATGGATGCCAGATAATTTCTTCCTTACTATCGTTCAAAACCTTCTGAATCTTATCTGATAACAATATAATGGATATTCCATCCATGATCAGGTGATTAAAGATAAAGCAAATATGATAATAAGAACCCGCCATGGAATAAATGAATATGTAATACAGTTTCTCTCGATTATTTATCTTTGTTGTTCTAGCTTGATTACAAAACATTTCAAACTCTTCCTGTGTAGAAAAATCATAAGCAGGGATCTCCGGCTTCTGATAGGGCATAAACTCTATATACTGACCGCTATCCTTCACAGCACATCTTGCCGCAAATATATCCGCTGTCTTAATACATTGATCAACCGCAGCAGAAAGTTCCTTCACAGAAAAGCTTTTTGAAAATATCATGGAATATGTTATATTCATCGGAATACTCTTTATTGCTTCATTCACATCAAAAATATAATGTTGTTCATCACAAATTGGTAAAATTTTTGCCTGCTTAAGTTCTTCATAATTGAAATCCATTCTCTTCTTCTCCTATTTTCTATTTCATGTTTTGCATTATTCTATCTGATGCTTCACCAACATGATTTTCTTTAGCATACTGATTGCTCGATGCTGTAGAAATTTTGCATTGCTGTGGCTTATTTTCATATTTACTTCAACCTCTGCCGAGGTATATCCATGATAGTAGCGTAGAATAATAACATCTCTTTCCCTCTCAGGCAGACGTTTCAGTGCAATTGCCAGGGCTTCCAGCTCTTCTTCCTTGATTAACGTTTCTATAAAAGGCTCGGTACCATCTGATAGCTCCGTGACCTCCTGGGTATCTGCCATATGGTTAAGTGATATTCGCCATCCACTTGCGCTACTTGATATAATTTAAAACATTTAAAAAAGAGTTGTTTTTCCCACATACTGTGTATCGTCTAAGCGCTGTCTCTGTACAAGCTCAGCAAAATATCCTCCGCTGTTGATTAAGTCATCATATTTGCCATCCTCAATGATCTTCCCTTGATCAAGCACGATAATACGATCACACTGCTTTATCGTAGATAGCCTATGGGCAATCACAATTCGTGTGCATTTTAGCCGATCCAGTGATCCCGATACTTTTTTCTGGGTAATGTTATCCAGTGCACTGGTTGCCTCATCGAACATCAATATCTTCGGCTTGGGTGCGATTGCTCTGGCTATCATCAAGCGCTGTCTTTGACCACCCGAGACACCTCCGCTGCCTTCCGATATTATTGTGTTCATCCCCATGGGCATGGCACGAATGT
>JAEZLZ010000028.1 GCA_023415055.1 Bacillota bacterium
AGCACCATGCCCTTGACAAACTGCTGCACGTACTCGTTGATGGTCAGCATGGTCATGCCGTTGGTCAGGATGCCCATGATCATGACGCCGACGACCACCATGATCAGGCGGCCCTGGCCGCCGGACATGCTGACGCCGCCCAGCACGACGCCGGTGATGACGTCCATTTCATACCCTGTGCCCGCATTGGGCTGGCCGGAATTGACGCGGGCCAAGAGCACCACGCCCGCCAGCGAGCTCATGAAGCCAGCCAGGCCGTACACCAGGTACTTGATCTTCTTGACGTGGACGCCGGAGAGGCGCGAGGCTTCCTCGTTGCCGCCTACGCCGTAAATGTGACGGCCCAGGCGCGTCTTGGTCAGGAAGATGATCCCGAAGGTGAACACGACGACCATCACAATGACCGGGATCGGCACAACACCCAAGTAGCCCTGGCCCAGCACCGTAAACGAGCGGTTGAAGCCGAACACGGGGAGGCCGCCGGTGATGATGTACGCGATGCCGCGAACCGAGGTCATCATGCCCAGCGTCGCGATGAACGGGGGTACCTTGAACTGGGAGATGAAAAAGGCGTTGCCCAGGCCGAGGACGGTGCCGAAGCACGCCATGATGACGCAGGCAAGCACCGGGTGCATGTTCGCCTTGGTCATCAGAAGCGCCGCGCCGACGCAGCTGGCGCCGACGACGGAGCCGCAGGAAAGGTCGATGCCTCCGGTCAGCATGACGAAGGTCATGCCCACCGAGATGATGCCCACGATGGACACCTGGCGGAGGATGTTGAAGATGTTGTCCGGCGACAGGAAGCGGGGGGACAACATCGCGAACACCGCCACCAGCAGGATCAACACGAAGATGATGCCGTAGCTGCCCAGCATGGATTTGAGCTTTTTCGAATCGATCTTGGCCATGGGGTCAACCTCCTATCAGTCCGGATGCGTATTGGAAGATGAGCTCCTGCGAAAATTCCTCCCGACCGATTTCACCGGCGATCCCGCCATGCCGCATGACAAGGATTCGATCGCTCATGCCGATCAGCTCAGGCATTTCAGAGGATACCATGATGACGCTCTTGCCCTCGACCTCCACCAAATGGCGCATCAGGTAATATATCTCCTGCTTGGCGCCCACGTCGATGCCCCGGGTAGGCTCGTCAAAAATGATCACGTCGCAGCGCGTGGCCAGCATTTTGGCCAAGACCACCTTCTGCTGGTTGCCGCCGGACAGGTTCTTGACCAGCTGATGCACACTGGGCGTCTTGATTCTCAATTTCCGGATGTATTCGTCGGCGATTTTCGCATCCTTCTTGTCGTCCACGAAGGGGCCAACCATGGCCTGCTTCAGCGATGAGAAGGTCACATTCTCCTTGACCGAAAGCCCGAGCAGGACGCCCTGGTTTTTTCGGTCTTCGGGGATCAGGCCGATGCCCTGCTCCAGCGCGCTTCCGGGGTCGGTGATCTTCAGCGTTTTGCCGTTCAGGATCACTTTGCCCGCCGTCAGCGGATCCGCGCCGAATACAGCCTGCATGACTTCCGTCCGACCCGCACCCACCAGTCCGCCAAATCCCAGAATCTCACCCTTGCGGAGCTTGAAGGACACGCCATGCACCTTGTCGTTTGTCAGATCCTGAACTTCCATCACCACGTCGCCGATGGGCGCCTTGCGAGGCGGATAATCCTCGCCCAGCTCCCGGCCGACCATGTAGGAGACCAGCTCCTTCATGGTGATGTCTTTGATGTCCTTGGTGATGATGTACTTGCCGTCCCGCATGACGGAAACCCGGTCGCAGATTTTGAACATTTCCTCCATGCGGTGTGTGATGAAGATGATGGTCGTGTTGCGCTCCCTGAGCTTTTCGATGATGCGAAAGAGCATCTCGGTTTCCTTGCTGGTCAGCGGAGCGGTGGGCTCGTCCATGATCAGAATCTTGGAATTGGACGACACCGCCTTAAGTATCTCCACGATCTGCTGATATGCCACACCCAGATCGCACACGTAGCTGGCGGGGTTCAGGTCAATGCCCATATCGTCCAGCAGCTCTTTGACCTGGTCGTTCATGGCCTTTCGGTTGACAAAGCCGCGCTTGGCAAATTCCTTGCCGAAGTAGATGTTCTCGGCGACGGTGAGATGCGGAACCAGCGTGAACTCCTGATAGATGGCCGCAATGCCCTTGCCGATCGCCTCGATGGGGTTGAGCTTTTGAAAGCTCTCGCCCTCCACAACGATTTCACCAGCAGTCGGTTCGATGGCGCCCGTGATGGCCTTGATCAGTGTGGACTTTCCGGCGCCGTTTTCTCCGGCCAGCGCGTGTACTTCGCCGCGTCGGAACCCGAGCGATACGTCGTCCAGCGCCTTGACGCCGGCATAGTACTTGCTCAGATGTTTGACTTCAAATATATACTCTTGCATCTTACGCCTCCGCCTTGTGCAAAGCACACGTTGAAGATTGCTGTGTGCGCCTCTTTTTAGAGGCGCACACAGAGGGGTCCTTGAAAAGGGGGATTAGGCAGCGGGCACGAAAGCGCCGCTCAGGACGTCCGCCTGCAGCACGGGGATCATGCGGAAGTAGGAAACCGGAGCGGTCTCCGGGACGCCGTTGGCCAGGAAATCGGCCAGCGTGGTAACGCAGTCAACGCCGGTGTCGAAGGGCCCAAGGTCGACGGTGGCGCGGTAGATGGAGTTTTCTTCCTTCATCTTCGCAATGGCCTCGGGGGTGGCGTCGCCGCCGCCGATGTAGAACTTGTCCAGTTCTTCCTGCGGGAGGGCCTTGCCCAGGATGGCTTCATAAGCGCCAAGGGGGCCGGAGTCGTTGTTGCCGGTGATGACGCGAACGTCGGGATACTGCTGCATGA
>JAEZLZ010000108.1 GCA_023415055.1 Bacillota bacterium
AATATAGAACAATCAAAGCTGGAGCCACTCATGCCGTGGTCAAAAACACTCCCGGCTGATTGCTACAGCAAGCGTCGCAAATAAGCGACGCTTAAAATTTACTAGGAGCGTAAGATTTGACGCTTACGTACCTACTAACGTAGTATTTCCTTTTATTATTATCACATTATAATTGAAAGAAAATTATGTCAATAATTTACTATAAATTTTTTGATATAGCAGTTTTATTTTTTCTAAACACTCACCAGTTATTTTTCTGGAGGAATTTTGGGTTATCCTTGTTCTATCATAAAAAGGATAACATCAGGATATCCTTTTTACTTATGACAGCGCGAGACGGGCTTCGAACCAAATCATATCCTACAAAGACTGAAAGGAAAGGGGTACCATCCACTTCTGATTCATGTGTACATAATATTTTGTTGCATATAGAAAGACTTTATTAATAATTGAGTCAAATTTAAGAAGGTCTGTGAAGAGCTTAACAATTAATATTCAATCTTGTAATTTATCAAATACAAATTTTCCGTAATTTGATGTATCTTTAAAATTTTTAGTGAACATAGGAGGTTCCCAGCCATCATCATACCAGCATGCAATCCATCCGATATTTTTTCCCTCCAGATATTCTAAAAACGGTTCTCCAAAGAATTTTACATTACCAACTAAATACTTTTGTTTAGTACTATATCTGTTCTCATCCATGAAACCCCATTCTGTAACAATTACAGGATATTTTTTTGCAATATCTCCAAAGTTATAATCCCAATTATTTTTTGAAGGATATACATGGGTTGCGTATGCTATATTATTATCATTAATTGGAGAATCTTTTACCCAAGATAAATTGTATGAGTAATCTATTCCTCCGATTATAATTAATTGTTCAGCTCCCGTTTTTCGTATGGTTGCTACAATTTCAGCAGCACACTTAAACCATTCTTTAGAAGTTATCAGAGCAGGCTCATTGTAAATTTCAAATATCACATTAGGAACATCTTTAAAATAGTTCGCTATCTGTTTCCAAAAATTCAAGGTTAAGTCTTTTGGTATTTCATCAATATCAGGCATTTCATCTCCAACACCAGTCGCAATATTACCTATATAGTGAAGGTCAATAATAGCATAATTATTATTTTCTCCTGCCCAAGAGACAATGGGGTCCAGGTATCTCCATAAATAATACTTATCATTTACCCATCTATCAGGATGAACTGGTACTCGTATTGCGTTACCACCTGCTTTAAATATTTTTTGGTAGAAAGCTTGATTAAAATTATCCTCATAATCAAGCTTCTGCGGGTCAGGTGCCATTAACCCTTTAAGGAGAATGGCTTTACCACTTGCATCCATAATTTCATTTTTTTTTGAGTTTAGTCTACTTGGAAACGTTGATATATTATCATTTTCAAATATTTCTTTTTGTTTTACTGGAAGCAATTCCTTTTGATTTTCTGAAAGTTGTAACTTTTCATTACCAAATAAACAATCCCAAAATACGAATACAATAAACAAGCCTATAATTATAATAGTAATTAATAAGATTTTAATAGACTTTTTCATACATAATCCCCTTATAAAATAATGTGTAATTTACTTGCACGCATTAGTTACACCTATTTGCATTATTAATAATACCATAAATAAAATATTTTTACCATGTAATTCCATAACTTGATTACTTGGAAATTAATTTATTATGAAAGCCCGAGAGCTTAAACTGGATGGCGAATATATCTTTGAAAGAGATGGTGAGTGTTTAACTGCGAGAGCGATAACCTATTGGCTTAGTAAGTATTGCAGAGATACAGGAATTGCATATAAGAGTCCTCACTGTACGAGAAGGACTACAGATTATGTCTAAAGCAATGTTAAAAAACTAGTGCACAATCAGTGCAACAAAAAATCCCTTGAAAATCAAGGGATCTCGTAAGTGCGAGACGGCGCACGAGGTCCGGTGGACTTCGGTTCTGCGCGGACCGGAGCGGAGCGGAGACATTCGAACTTCGAGTCCAGGATTGGACTCGAATAAAATAAAAAGGATATCCATCAGGATATCCTTTTTATTTTATGACAGCGCGAGACGGGATTCGAACCCGCGACCCTCGCCTTGGCAAGGCGATACTCCACCACTGAGCCACTCGCGCATTATATCATGAACAAAGAACTTGTTCATGATCTTGTTGTGCTTGCTTTGTTTTCGTAAGCACATGACATAATATACTATAGATTTCTTCGGATGTCAATACCTGAGAGAAAAATTTTTGAATTTTTATTGCAATTTATATTGTTTAAGTAATTTAACCAATTGTTATAGTACAAACGTATTCATTGTTCTGGAACGGTCTGTTCATAAGTGCTTCTGATTTGCTTAAGGAGACATCTACCCATAATTCATCGGCAGCAATCAGGAAGTTAGCCATCATGATTCCCATATCAATCATCTTGTTATAATCCAGAGCCTTTGCAATGAAGAGATTCTTCTTTGCAAATACATGGATACGGTTCTTGTATACCACGAAACGCCAAGGTTGGCTGTTGAAGGCGGAAGGAGAGAGGCGAGCAGCAGCGAGCACCTGTTTGATATCCGGTGTTACTTCTTCCTTATAGACTATGATATCGCCTTCCGGTAACCGCTTGGCATCGGAGCTGTCTCTGGTTAAGGTGGAATTGGTCTTACCGAAGGCTAGGGCTACGATATATTCATATTTCATGGTTGCCTTCAGACCGCTGCCGGGATATGCTACAAGGAAGCAGGTACCTAGACCCTTTGCGGTCAGATACAGGTTAATCTGCTGCATCAGGTATCCGGCATTCAGCATGTAATCCTCCTTGACCTCGGAGGAGATGCATAAGTAATAGGGAGCCTTAACATTGAAGGGACCATAGAAGCCCTGCTTGGCTTCAATATTGCTTACTAATTTAAACTCTACGGCTATGCCCTCTATGAGCATAGGAAGCTTGTTTGCATAATCTAGGAGATCAGCAATGATTTCCCAGTCCAGCTTTTCCTGCTTAAAATGGCGGATGGATCTTCTGGAGAATATAGCCTCAAATGAATTCATCTTATCGATAACCCTCTTCCTTACTCGCTTGCAACATTTTCTAGCATGGCTCTCTTCTTATAATAAAGGGGGGAGATGCCATAATATTTTTTGAATAGCTTGCTGAAATGATATACATCATCATAGCCGACCTGGTTCGCAATATTCTTGATGCTATCACTGTCGGAATTCAGCAGGATATCCTTTGCTTTCTCCAAGCGAATCTTAATTAAATAGTTTATAGGTGACTCGCCTGTCTCCTCCTTGAAAATCTTGGAGATATAGACAGGGCTCAGATACATATTATGTGCAATCTGCTCCAAAGATATCTTGTGCTCATAATTTTCATTAAGATAATTTATAATACGGTTAACCGCATAGCTCTTGTTGTAGGATTCAAAATTGCAACCCTTTTGTTCTGATTTCTCTACCTCCGCGATTTCTCGCATGACCAGTAAAAGCATCTGCATCAGGTGAGTCTTGAGCATAAAGTATTGTCCGGCTTGATTGCTTTCTCGTTCCGCGATCATCGCGTAACAGTGCATCGAGAGCTCCTGCTTCAGCTCAGCGGCTGTATGCAGAATATAACTATGATCAGGAAGCTCGATGGAATTTGGAAACATGTTCTTAAAATGAAAATCAGTAAAGCCGGAGATGAACTCAATCGTTGGCTCTTTCGGATTGGTAACGATATGTGAATGTTTCACGCCGGGATTACAGATGATGAGATCACCGGCCTCCACCTCGAATTCCGTCCCTTCTACTAGATACTTCCCTTTTCCGGATAAAATATAAGCAAGTTCCGTAAAATCATGGTCATGATATACGCCCTCATTTACCATTTTAACCTTCGAAACATAGAAAACGGTTGGATTAAAATCATTGTAGGTCAGATCATAATCAAAAGCCATAAAGCCTCCATCTACGGGCATTGCCTGTATGTTTCAATAAAATGCCATCGCCCAATACTCAGTAGTCGGACATAATAGAGATATTATAACATTAGTCGAGAGAATAGGTAAATAATTTTTTGAAAATAAATTAGAATCCTTTTTTGGGGAAAAGTCAGGAAAACACAAAGTGCGAAAATAGAATATTTTTTGCAATTTTTACTATAGATTTTGCTGAATCAATGAATTATAGTAGCGTTAGTTTGTCATTGGAGACAATAATAAGAACACTAGGAATGCAAATGAGGAGGAATACATATGACAGCAATGCAGTGGTTCTTTTCGTTTCTGAAAAAGTACCGCGCCAAATTGGTCTTTGCAATGGTTTTAGTTACGATCAGCTCCTTGATCGCCATTGTCAATCCCCATATCTCGGGTATCATAGTTGACGAGATTATCGAAGGTGGTAATCGTAAGATATTACCTATGATGATGGTAATTATGATTGCAACCAATTTGGTTCGTGCGGTAATTAAATATTGGTATCTGGTTATCTTCGAGAGATCCTCTCAGGGTATGCTATATACAATGCGTGATTTTGTCTATCGTAAGTTATTGGCACAGGACTTTAATTTCTATAACAAGAACCGGACCGGTGATCTTATGTCCAGGCAGACCGGTGATATGGATGCCATAAGACACTTTGTTGCCTTTGTAATCCATTCTGTTTACGAGAATCTGTTGCTTTTCCTGATAGCCCTGGTAATGATCTTCGTTGAGGAATGGAAGCTGGCATTGTGCATGATCGCGGTGCTTCCTTTGACGGCACTTACTACTGCAAAGCAGTTAAAAGCGGTGAAGCCTGCTTTTCACAATATCCGTCAGCATTTCTCCAGTTTAAATACCTTCGTACAGGAGAATATCAGCGGTAACCGTGTAGTAAAAGCCTTCACCAAGGAAGATTATGAGATCGAAAAATTCAATAAAGAGAATGACGGTTATCGGGACGCAGAGCTTGGTGCTGCGAACATCTGGAGAAAATATGTACCGATCTTCGAGTTCTTAGCCAATGTTCTGTCCATTATCTTGTATCTGGTCGGTGGTATCATGGTAGTGAAAGGCCACATGACCATGGGTAAGTTAGTTACCGTAAGCGGTTATCTGTGGATGCTGAATCAGCCTCTTCGTCAGGCGGGATGGTTAGCAAATGACTATCAGAGATTTGTAACCTCAGTTGAAAAGATTTACACAACTGTCGAGGTGGAACCAGCCATACGGGAACCGGAGCATGCAGTAGCAAAGAAGCGTTTCCACGGAGATATCGAATTCTCCCATGTTAGCTACAATGCGGATGATGAAGTAATCTTAAGGGATATTAATTTTTGCATCAAGCCTGGTCAGACTGTCGGAATCATAGGAGCTACAGGCTCCGGCAAGTCGACACTAATGAATCTGTTGTGTCGCTTTTATGATGTCACGGAGGGTGAGATTAAGATTGACGGTATTAATTTGAAGGATATGGATCTGTATTCTCTGCGTGATAATATCGGTATGGCGATGCAGGATGTTTTTCTATTCTCGGATACGATCGAAGGAAATATCGCATACGGCAGACCGAATTGCAGCTTTGAAGAGGTAGAAAATGTGGCAAAGATAGCAAATGCCCATGACTTTATACTGCAGATGCCACAAGGCTATGATACCATCGTCGGAGAGCGCGGTGTAGGACTCTCTGGTGGACAAAAGCAGAGAATCTCCTTGGCAAGAGCACTGCTAAAGAATCCATCTATCATTATTCTGGATGATACTACCTCCGCAGTAGATATGGAGACGGAGTCACAGATTCAAAGTGAGTTGGGCTCTCTTCATGATAATCATACGGTATTTATTATTGCGCACCGTATTTCTTCCATAAAGGATGCGGATCAGATCCTTGTAGTGGATGATGGACGGATCATTGAATTCGGAACCCACGAAGAATTGCTTGAAAAGAAAAATTATTACTATACCGTATTCCATCACCAGTATGGGGACTTTGATGCCATAGTTCAAGGCAAGACCTTCAGAAGACATAATGAATGGTTGAAGGGAGGAAGTAAGGTTGGCTAGAAATAAATATGATATCGACGAGACTCTGCAGAGTGAATTTAATTTTTCCCACTTAAAGCGTTTAGCCACTTACATAAGGCCGTACCGCAGGGATATGATTTTTACGATATTCCTGACGACGATTTCGTCAGCCCTGGGTATGTTAACACCGATCTTTCTGATGATGATCATAGATAACTATATCCCAAATAAGAATACCAAGGGGATCGTTGCAGTCAGCTTGATTCTTTTGGTCATCTATTTCATCATCTCTGTCATAATCCGCGCCAAGACGACCATTACGTCAAGGCTCGGGCAGAACATCATCCATACGATCCGAAGTGATATATTCCGGCATCTGCAGGAGCTTCCATTTTCCTATTATGATGATAAGCCCCATGGTAAGATACAGGTACGTGTCGTAAATTATGTCAACAGTTTAAGCGATCTTTTATCGAATGGTATCGTCAATACGATCACGGATTTGTTCAGCTTATTTTTTATCGTAGGTTGTATGCTCTATATCAATGTGAGGTTAACGCTCCTCTGTCTCTGCGGACTTCCCCTTTTGATGGCAATTATTTTCATCATTAAGAAGAAGCAGAGAGTGGCTTGGCAGCTGTCCAGCAATAAATCCTCCAACTTAAATGCTTATATCGCGGAGAGCATTAACGGTATTCGTGTTACCCAGAGCTTTACGAGAGAACAGGAGAATATCAAGATTTTCAATACCCTAAGCAATGATTATAGAAATGCCTGGATGCGGGCGGTAAAGCTGAATTTTCTTCTGTGGCCGGCAATTCAAAACATCGCTACCTGGACGAATGTTGCCGTATATGTACTAGGTATCGCTTGGATGGATAAAGGGGTACGGAGCATCACAGTCGGAGCGTTGATCGCAATGACGAGCTACGTCGGACGCTTCTGGGCCCCGGTGAATACACTGGCGAGCTTCTACAATTCCATTCTTACCGCGGTGTCCTACCTGGAGAGAATATTTGAGACGATTGATGAACCGGTGCTTGTTAAGGATTGTGAGGGAGCAACCTTGATGCCGTCGATCAGAGGAAAGGTAGAATTCAAGGATGTTGTCTTCAGCTATGAGGATGGCATTCCGATCCTGAACGGAATTAGCTTTACAGCAAATGCCGGTGATTCCATTGCGATTGTCGGGCCGACAGGAGCGGGAAAGACCACGATTATAAACCTGATCAGCCGTTTCTATAATCTGGACTCCGGGTTAATAACGATTGATGAGGTGGATATCAGCAAGGTTACGATTAAATCTCTTCGTAAGCAGATGGGTGTCATGCTCCAGGATAGCTTCATCTTCTCCGGAACGATTATGGATAACATCCGGTATGGTAACATGGAGGCAACGGATGAAGAGGTGATGGAAGCGGCAAAGACGGTTCGTGCCCATGACTTTATCGTGAATCTGGAGAACGGCTATCAAACACAAGTTAATGAGCGAGGAACCAGACTATCCGTCGGTCAGAGGCAGCTGATCAGTTTTGCAAGAGCACTATTAGCTGATCCCAAGATCCTAATCCTTGACGAAGCTACCTCCAGTATCGATACCGAGACGGAGATATTATTGCAGGAGGGATTAGGCAAGCTCCTTGCAAACCGTACCAGCTTTATCATCGCTCATCGACTCTCAACAATTAAGACCTCAACCTGCATCATGTATGTGGATGGAGGGACGATCCAGGAAATGGGAACGCATGATGAACTGTTGTCAAAGAAGGGATTCTATAGTGAACTGTATTTATCCCAATATAAATTCCTAGAGAAGGAACACGCAGGTTGATTTCCTGCGATACTACAAGGCCGGTAGCTGGAAGTAAGAAACAGCAGTTACCGGCTTTTTTTATTGGATAGGATATGCGATTGCCAGCGTCAAATAAATAGGGTAGAATAAAAAGAAATTGTACCTGCCTGAATCAACAATTTATCATGTATCAAAATGATACAATTTATTGTTATAGTAAAGCTACTCTTGATCCATTTAAAGGATTTTGTAATATTATGATTGTAAATGTAAGGAGAAATAATATGCCGTATGACTATAAAGAAGTTGTACCCTTTCTGCTCCAATGGTATGACTATAATGCAAGAATCCTAGCCTGGCGGGAGAACCCGAAGCCTTATTATGTGTGGGTGTCGGAAATCATGCTCCAGCAGACCAGGGTGGAGGCAGTGAAGGGATATTTTGATCGATTTATCACAAAATTACCAGATATCCAAAGCCTTGCAGAGGCTGAAGAGGAGAAGCTACTAAAGCTGTGGGAAGGACTGGGTTATTATAATCGGGTACGCAATCTTCAAAAAGCAGCCATTCTTATCATGGAGAGATATCAGGGAGAGATGCCGGCAAGTTACGATGAACTGCTGACACTTCCGGGAATTGGAGAGTATACCGCAGGAGCGATTTCCTCCATAGCCTTTGGTATTCCGGTTCCTGCGATCGATGGCAATGTACTTCGTGTGATGAAACGAATCGCGGGAAGCTTTGATGACATCACTAAGGAGAGTGTAAAGAAGGAGCTTCGCCAGGATCTGATCACGATCATCCCGAAGGATCGACCGGGAGATTTCAATCAATCCCTGATGGAGCTGGGAGCCATGGTCTGCCTTCCGAATGGAAGGCCTTTGTGCGAACAATGTCCTGTGATGCACCTTTGTAAAGCATTCCATGAAGATATCGTTATGCAGCTTCCGGTGAAGCCGGCAAAGAAGGAGCGAAGGAAGGAAGAACGGACTATTCTTCTATTAGAATATCAAAACCATTATGCGATCCATAAAAGATTATCGAAGGGGCTGTTAGCTGGTCTATGGGAGTTGCCGGGTATTGAAACAAAACTTAAGGAGGATGAGCTTCGGGATGCTCTCACATCCTGGAACATCGCACCTGAGAAGATTCTGCCACTGGGTGAAGCAAAGCATATATTCTCCCATATCGAATGGAATATGACGGGCTATCATGTCACCTTAAAGGTGGATCCCAAAGAGTATACGAATAACAATTCGATTGTATGGGCTACTCCCTCCGAGATGATTGACAGCTATAGCATCCCCAATGCCTTTTCGGCCTTTACCAAAGAATTCAAACAGAAGAAAATATAGTTTATTTTGCAAATTATCATTGTAAAATAGGACAAATGTGCTATGATTATAAAGGAATTTATTAGACATAAACTGGAGTGTGGAAAATGAAGAAAAGCTTAATTGTTATTATATTATTCACAGCAATGCTAATGACGGGCTGCGGTAAGCAGTCGCAAATGACAGATTTTATTCCGACACAGGCCCCGAATTCGGAGGATGGTGAGGAAGCCACTACAGAGGTGGTAACCGATGGTGATGCAGGGACCGATGGGGAGGTTACAGAAGCAACACCTACACCGAAGCCGCTTCATGTTGGACAGACGACAAAGATGTATGTCAAACTGGATGAATACGATGCAGTACTGAATGTAAGAAAAACCCCCTCAAAGGATGGAGAAGTAGTTGGTTTTCTCGTTCACACAGAGAAAATAGATGTGATCGAAATCGTGGACGGCTGGGCAAGCTTTGCTCAGGGTGGAGAGATTCATTATGTAAGTGCAGAATTTTTAGTAAATGAGCGGCCGGATTACTTGAATCCGCCGACCGCAGCACCTACAAAGACACCTGCACCTACAAAAGCACCGACGAAAACACCGACCAAATCACCGGACCCGGCTCAGAATGATGCTCCGGCAGATGCTTCGGAGGAAGCCCCCCCGGAAATATAATTCATAAACTTACGCATGGAATCAGAGAGGAAGGCATTTTTTGAATAGGAAAAGCCAACCTCTCTTTTATTGACCGGGTTTTTTAGTGGAATCTGGACCAGAGATCCGTCCTCCAATTCTTGTTTCACAAATTCACGTATCACGCAGGCAACACCAAGACTGGTTTTTGCAAATTCGATTAAGAGATCCATGTTACTGATTTCCATGATGTGCATGGGCTCAATCGAATTAGATTTAAAATAGCTGTCAATGTGTTTTCTGGAGATATTCTCTTCATCCAGCAGCATAATATTTGCGCTGGAAAAGATATCATCAGAATTTTCTCGCAGCTTAAGGTTATCCAGGTATGATTTCGTTGCGACAAAGATGTCCTCAATCGGACCGAGGGAATAGAAATGGAAGGCATCGTTATTCGGCTTTGCAATAAGACCAATATCCAAAGCATTGCTCTCAAGCAGCTTCATCGTATGAGACGAGGACTGATTGTCAATCGTGATCTTAATATGGGGATGATCCTTAACAAAGCCATTCAGATAGGGAAGAAGGAGATACTTACATAAGGTAGTACTGGCACCGATCCGAAGATGACCAATTCCTAAGTCATGTACATGTTTGAGGTTGTCTTCGCCGCATTTTAAGGTATCGAAGGCACTCTTGGTATACTCATAGAGAAGCTTGCCATCTTCTGTTAATTTCACTCCGCGGGAACTGCGAATGAATAACGTGACACCGAGATTGTCTTCCAGACTTTGAATCGATTTGCTGACCGCAGGCTGACTGATGAACAGCTGTTTCGCTGCTCTTGATATATTTCCGGTTTCCGATACGCAATTAAAGATGTAGTATAAGGATAGATTTTGCTCCATTGCAAATGCTCCTTTGCCTATGAAATTGATATATAACACTAAGTTATAACTGATATTAATATTATGTATTTTAATTATACCAGATATTATGCTATAATAGCAATAGAAAAGTTAAATGCAATTAAAGTAATATCAATGATGATAAAATGTTATCTGTGTCAAAAGCACCGCAGGTGCTTTCCTGAACGAATGGAGTGCGATGCAAGTTTACTTGCATTAGCATTTCATTCGTTCAGGAAAATAGGCGAAGCGCCTTTTGATACTTAGAACAATCTATCATAAGTTGAAAGAATGATTGATATACATCAACAGACGGAGGTAGCTCAGGATGAATTACAAAATCGCAGTCATTCCCGGAGACGGAATAGGACCGGAGATTATCACAGAAGCAAAGAAAGTACTGGACCGGATAGGAATAAAATTCGGACATAACTTTCAATATACGGAGGTACTGATGGGCGGTGTGTCCATCGATGCAACCGGAGTTCCGCTTACAGAGGAAGCACTTGAGACAGCTAAGAATAGCGATAGCGTTCTGCTGGGAGCTGTCGGAGGTAATGTGGGACAGTCCAACTGGTATAGCCTCCCCCCTCACTTAAGACCGGAAGCAGGACTTCTAGCGATTCGGAAGGGATTGAACCTTTTCGCTAATATACGTCCGGCGGTACTGTATGACGAATTAAAGGGAGCCTGCCCACTTAAGGATGAGATCATAGGTGATGGCTTCGACTTTGTGGTAATGCGTGAGCTCACCGGTGGATTGTATTTTGGTAATCGCCACACCACGGAAGAAAACGGAGTTAGAAAAGCGACCGACACGCTGGTGTATGATGAGAATGAAATAAAACGAATCGCAAGATGGGCGTTCGAGGTTGCAATGAAACGTGGTAAAAAGGTGTGCAGCGTGGATAAGGCAAATGTACTGGATTCCTCCAGACTATGGAGGCAGGTAACCAAGGAAGTCGCAAAGGATTATCCGGAGGTAGAACTTACCGATATGCTGGTTGATAATTGTGCTATGCAGCTGGTGAAGAACCCGAGACAATTTGATGTCATTCTAACGGAAAACATGTTTGGAGATATTCTCTCGGATGAAGCCAGTATGATAACCGGATCGATCGGGATGCTAGCTTCTGCCAGCTTAGGAGATACAAAGCTGGGATTATATGAGCCCAGCCATGGCTCAGCACCGGATATCGCCGGGCAGAATAAGGCAAATCCGATTGCTACGATTCTCTCTGCCGCGATGATGCTTCGTTACTCCTTTGATCTTGAGAAAGAAGCAGACAGTATTGAGGCAGCAGTGAAAGCGGTCCTTGAGAAAGGCTACCGTACGGTCGATATTATGTCAGAGGGACAGACTATCGTAGGGACAAAAGAGATGGGAGATTTGATCATTGCACAGATTTAATAAAATAAATAGAAGCAGGAGAATGAAATGATAAGCTTAAAACCCGTTGATGAAAAAAACTTTGAAGAAGTTATTCAGTTAAAGGTTACCAAAGACCAGGAGTCCTATGTAGCCAGTAATCTTTATTCAATAGCTGAGTCAAAAGTACTTCCTGAGTGTATCCCTATGGCAATCTACGAGGAAGAGAAGCCGATTGGTTTTGCTATGTATGCAATGGACCGAGAAGAAGAGGAATATTGCATCTATCGTCTGATGATTGATGCTAAGCATCAATCCAAGGGATATGGCAGAAAAGCAATGGAAGCACTGATCAAGCATATAAGTGAGGATAAAGAGCATCATCTTCTTTATATAAGCTTTGAGCCGGAGAATGATCGTGCAAGGGTTTTATATGAGAGCCTCGGTTTTGTGCCGGATGGACGGATGATTGATAATGAAGTGATATATAAGCTGAACTATTAAGGAGGATATTTCTATGGGTATGACGATGACGCAGAAGATATTAGCGGCTCATGCGGGACTGGCACAGGTATCTGCAGGACAATTGATTGAAGCAGATCTGGATCTGGTTCTTGGTAATGATGTTACTGCTCCCGTAGCCATTCATGAGATGGAGAAGATGACAATAAAGAAGGTCTTTGATAAGGATAAGATCGCACTAGTTCCGGATCATTTTACGCCGAATAAGGATATTAAGTCAGCTGAGCATTGCAAATGTGTTCGTGATTTTGCTATGGCACAAGAGATAACGAATTATTTTGAAATCGGTGAGATGGGAATCGAACATGCTCTTCTTCCGGAGAAAGGTCTTGTCGTAGCCGGAGATGCTGTGATCGGAGCAGATTCCCATACCTGTACCTATGGAGCGCTCGGAGCATTTTCCACCGGAGTGGGAAGTACGGATATGGCAGCAGGTATGGCTACCGGAAAGGCTTGGTTTAAGGTACCTTCGGCAATCAAGTTTGTATTGAAGGGCACACCCGCTAAGTGGGTTAGCGGTAAGGATATCATTCTACATATTATCGGTATGATTGGCGTGGACGGAGCTCTTTATCGTTCCATAGAGTTTGTAGGAGACGGGATAAAAAACCTTACGATGGATGATCGGTTTACGATGGCAAATATGGCAATTGAGGCAGGAGCAAAGAATGGAATCTTCCCGGTAGATGAGCTTGCCGTAGAATATATGAAAGAGCATTCGACAAAGGAATATGAGATTTACGAAGCAGATTCGGATGCAGAGTACGATGAGGTCTATGAAATTGACTTAGCAATGCTTAAGCCAACAGTTGCCTTCCCTCATCTTCCGGAAAATACCCGCACCATTGACGAGGTTGGTGAGGTGAAGATTGATCAGGTAGTGATCGGCTCCTGTACCAACGGAAGAATCGACGATTTAAGAATTGCTGCAAAGATTCTGGAAGGCAGAAAGGTAGCAAAGGGTATGAGAGTTATTGTGTTCCCGGCGACTCAGGCAATCTATCTTAAGGCGATGGAGGAAGGTTTGTTAGCAACTTTTATCAAAGCAGGGGCAGTTGTCAGTACACCAACCTGCGGGCCTTGTCTCGGTGGTCATATGGGGATCCTGGCGGCAGGAGAACGTGCGATTGCGACAACAAATCGTAATTTCGTAGGGCGCATGGGACATGTGGAATCTGAAGTATATCTGGCAAGTCCTGCAGTAGCTGCGGCAAGTGCAGTAACCGGTAAGATCTCCGGTCCTGAGGAACTTGGATTATAAGAATAAATGTGCCTGTGATGAGGCAGATGGAGGTAAATTTTCTATGAAGGCTTTTGGAACCGTTCACAAATATGGCGATAATGTCGATACAGACGTAATTATTCCCGCTCGTTATCTAAACTCCTCCGATCCGAAGGAGCTGGCTGCAAAATGTATGATTGATATTGATAAAGACTTTGTAAACCGAGTAAAATCCGGCGATATCATGGTTGCTAATAAGAACTTTGGCTGCGGCTCTTCGAGAGAGCATGCACCGATCGCCATTAAAGCATCCGGAATCAGCTGTGTCATAGCAGAGACCTTTGCAAGAATTTTCTATCGCAATGCGATCAATATTGGACTCCCGATCATTGAATGTCCTCAGGCAGCAAAGGAAATTGAAGCTGGAGATCAGGTAGAGATTGATTTTGACAACGGTATCATCTATGACAGAACCAGTGGAACTCAGTATCAGGGGCAGGCCTTTCCGGAATTTATGCAGAGAATCATAAAGTCTGAGGGCTTGATCAACTACATTAACGAAAATAAGTAAACATCGGGAAGGAACATCGAACAGGCCAACATCATACTCTGAATTAGAACTTCTTATAGGTGATGGTATTTTCTATGAATGGTACAATTCGATATACAATCAGGCCTTATGATACAATTTGGATGCTTGCTCAGGTATTTAATACTACCGTGGATTCTATCATGGATTTGAACCCAGGGATTGAACCACGTAACCTTATGATTGGGCAGGTCATTACCATTCGGCCTGGATATCAGAGTTATCCATCCTATTCGAATACATCTGGTAATAATTCTTCTATGAATCATAGTGGAATGCAAGATGATATGATGGATGATGACGAGATGGATGGCGATATGATGGATGATGATATGAGTGGAAACATGGCCGATCTTGTGAATTATTTCCGCTTGTTATGGGAACAGCACGTAGAGTGGACGAGAATGGCAGTTATGGCACTTGTACACGAGTTGCCGGAGACGGATATGATTGTACAGAGACTGCTTCGAAATGCTACGGATTTTGCGAATGCGCTGGCACCTTTTTATGGAGAAGATGCAGCCAGAGAATTCAATCGACTGTTTACAGAGCACATAAATATTGCAGCAGAACTGGTAAAAGCAGCTATGGCAGGGGATAATAATGCTGTGACCGATGCAGATCGAAGGTGGCATGAGAATGCAGATCAACTGGCAGCATTCTTAAATAGAGTGAATCCTTATTGGCGTGATGATGATTGGAGTGCAATGCTCTACGAGCATCTCGATCTTCTCGGTACAAATGTAGAGAATATGATTGCCAAGAATTATGAAGAAAGCATCAACGGCTATGACGAGATAGAACAACAGGCACTTGAGATGGCCGATATGATGGCGGAAGGCTTAATGATGCAATTCCCGGGGTAAATTGCAAATAAACCCAAAAAAATTTAACTAATCTACTTGACGCTAAACTGTTATAAATTAAAAATAAAAAATGAATGATTTAGAATTCCTCTGCAAACAATAATATCGTAATCATTATGAAGCTAATTGTTTGGAGGAATAACTATGTCAGTAAGAAAAATGGATAAACCGAATGAAGGAATAAGATGCGTTGTGAATACCTGCGAGTATTATATGAACGGAGATCACTGTGCTGCGGAGCAGATTAATGTGGAACCGAGAAATGCCAAAGAATCCGATGAGACGGATTGCTCTACCTTCGCACCGAAGGATAAGACATTCTGGAAATAAGCAATTTTGTAATACTTCTGCGCAATTGATATGAAATCAAAAAGAAGGATCACGCTATTCCCTTTCACAGATTACTTCATCTGTCTATGGGAGGTTCGTGATCCTTCGTATTATTCTCGATAATAAAATGTGGACACCCAGTAGGTGCTCTTTATTGCTTTTTATATAAATGGATGGTTCCATCTTCGTTTAACTTAACGATTATGGTTGCAATGATCGGTAAAATTAATAATCCCAGAACACCCATCAGCTGTGCGCCAACATACATAAGGATCAGTGTTAATATCGGATGTAGACCGATCTGCTGTCCGACAATTCTAGGTTCAATCGTCTGACGGACCGCGGTAATGATGACATAAAGCAACAGCATTCCGATACCGATTTTCGTATTACCGATGACTAGAGAGATGATAGCCCAGGGAAGAAGTACAGCGCCGGTTCCTAAAATAGGCATTACATCAATGATGGCGATTAATACGCCGAAAAGAAAGGGATTTGGAATTCCGAGAATCCAGAGACCGATGGATAATTCCAAAAAAGTAATAGAAATAATTGCAGAGTAAGCACGGATGAATTTGCCAAGGGTCCCGATACCGTTATCTTTCAGCTTCAATATCATTTCTTTGCGTTCTCCCTTAAACTGTGCAAGGATAAACCGTGTGATACGGTAATAGTCTATGGTGAAGAAGAAGGAAGAGACGATAGTAAAGATGAAGTTAATTAATAAAGTCGGTAAGGAAGCGGCTATCCGTGCGATGGTTGTAACTACTGCGGTGGATGCATTTGACAGGAAGGAGAAGATGGATTGGTTGATATTATCTAGGAATTCCTGCAGATAATCCTCGATTCCCGGAAAATGGATTATCGCATTGTCGATTACCTCTTGCACTGCCGGGAGTACTGTATTTTCATATAGATCAGGCAAACCATAGAACAGGTTGCTCAAGAAGGTAAATACCTTAAAGCCGATCATACTGGCTAAGAAACCGAGTGCTCCATAGAAGAGCAACAAAAGAAAAATCGAAATGATGACTCGGTTGATCCTTGTCTTCCTCTGGATAAAGTCAATGGGCTTACGGGAAACCACCGCGATGATCACACCGATGACAAAGGGCATCAATAACGGTAATAGATACTTAATACCCACATATACTAATCCCAAGAGAATGATGATGTAGATAACACGTATGATAAATGCCAGTTGTTTGTCGCGATTCATACCGTACCATGCCCTTCTTAGTTTTAATTATAACAAAAGCTTATCTTATTAATTAGGAGTTTTTCATGACGATGCTCTCGATCACATTAGCAACATCTTCGCAATTGTCACAGCATTTTTCAAGACGATGTAAAATCTCGGTCCAACACATCAATTCAATCGGATCCTTGGAGGTGTGATAAAGATTACGCATCGAATCAACATATAATGCATCTCCGTCTTCCTCTAAACGGTTGATCTCGATAATCTTGTCATGAAGTTTTTTAGAAGATTTAAAATTCTTGAACTCCTCTAGAACATCGTCCATGGCTTTACAGCAGTCCACAATCAGCTTGGTGAATTTTAAGATCTCAGGACGAATGGACTGAATGTTAAACATATCAATATAGATTAATACATCTTCTACGGAGTCAGTAACATCATCGATCTCCTGAGTAAGGGAGGTGATATCCTCGCGTTCGATTGGAGGAAGGAACTCTTTTACCAGACGATTCATGATATCGTGCTTTGCAATATCAGCATTATGTTCGATCGCATGAGCCTCCGTAACCTTACCGGTAATAAAATTAGGATCAAAATTAGTTAAGGTATTGTTCAAACTGATCGCTAAGTCATAGGAAAATTTGGAAAGACTTGCAAATGCATCAAAATAATTATATTCATTTTTTCTTGCCATTTCAATATACTTCCTTTCTTAATTTAAAATAGTTTCATAAATATATAAGACATAATAAAACCTAACAGTCCGCAGCCCGGGAAAGTTAAGATCCAGGCATAGGCCATCTCCTTAACGATACTCCAGTTTACGCTGGACATTCTCTTCGCCGCACCGACACCCATGATAGCGGTTGTCTTTGTATGAGTTGTACTTACCGGAATACCATAAGCCGAAGCTAAGAAGAGACAGATTGCTCCAGCAGCATCTGCGGCAAAGCCTTGAGGTTTGCCGAGTTTTACCATACCCATACCAACTGTCTTGATAATCTTGTATCCACCGATGGAGGTACCAAATGCCATAACGACGGAACAGAGAATCATTAACCATACTGGGATGGTGAACTCAGTAATGTTGCCCTGTCCTTTTGCTAAAAAAACTCCAAGAAGGAAAACACCCATGAATTTCTGTCCATCCTGTGCGCCATGCATGAAAGCCATTGCGGCTCCGCCTATAATCTGAGCTTTTTCGAAAAACCAATTGGTTCTACGCTTGTCCAAATCTTTACAGATAAAGTTAATTATCTTTGTAACAATATAACCAATTCCAAAACCTAAAATCGAGGATAAAAATAAACCATAAATTACCTTAACCCATTCATGGCCATTAATACCTGAACCACCCTGGAGAGCAATCGCAGCACCGGATACTCCGGCGATCAGTGCATGGGATTCGCTGGTCGGGATACCAAATGCCCAAGCGGCGGTTGCCCAAACCACAATTGCAAATAAAGCAGCACACAAAGCGATTAAAGCGAGTTTTGGATTGTCACCGAAGTCCACCATATTATAGATTGTTTGAGCTACCGCTTTACTGATCATGGTCATTACAAAAACACCAAGAAAATTGAAAATTGCCGCCATTACGATGGCTTGCTTGGGACCGATCGATCTTGTAGATACGCAGGTAGCGATGGCATTCGGTGCATCAGTCCAACCGTTCACCAGAATTACTCCCAGTGTGAGCACAACCGTTATTAATAAGGCTGGATTCGATGTCAGCTGCTGTAAAAACTCAGCTAAAGAAATTGTCATAATAGCGCCTCCCTAAAAAACACATAGTAAAATCATAATTACGTTATTGTAATCAATCATAGAAATATTATCACGAATAAAAGACATAAGCAATCATAATTTGCTATAAATAATCATGAAATTTACACAGATTATATATAGATTTCAATCGAAATAAATATATTTTACAAGGATTTTACACAAAATTTACATAAGTCTCAAATTAACTAACAATAATTACCATATAACACATTGATATAATTATTGCCACTTTATTTTGTTTAAATACCAACCGAAGATAAGTGCTACCGAAAGAGATCCATGACGAAAAATACGATAAGGAATCGGTTTTGTACAGATAGTATTCTTGTAAAGAATAGCAGCCATAAACAGAGAGAATATTTATCTGTCTTTGATGAAAAAAAACCTTAATTATTTGAAAATTGACATTGATTTTTAGAATGAAATCCTTTAATATATACTGTACTACTTTAAAGTGATACTAAAATAACAGTAACAGCAAGGTGTAGACTTATTTTAGGGTCGGATCATAATAAGTCTGCTGTTGTGATAGAATCAAAACAGAACAAGATACGATATAATTATTACTATTATAATAGGAAGAAAAGGTGGTTAAGAGTATGAGAAGTGACGCAGTGAAAACAGGAATGGCACAAGCACCCCACCGGTCATTATTCAATGCACTGGGCATGACGAAGGAGGAGCTAAGGAAGCCACTTATTGGTATCGTGAGCTCATATAATGAGATTGTTCCCGGTCATATGAATCTGGATAAGATTGTAGATGCTGTCAAGCTTGGCGTCGCAATGGCAGGTGGAACACCGATTGTATTTCCGGCAATTGCGGTGTGTGATGGGATTGCCATGGGACATCAGGGTATGAAATATTCTCTTGTGACCAGGGACTTAATCGCTGATTCCACCGAAGCCATGGCTATGGCTCATCAGTTTGATGGACTGGTTATGGTACCAAATTGTGATAAAAATGTACCGGGATTATTGATGGCTGCAGCAAGACTGAATATTCCCACCATCTTTGTCAGTGGAGGTCCGATGCTGGCAGGACGCGTAAATGGAAGTAAGACAAGTCTTTCTTCCCTGTTTGAAGCAGTAGGTGCTTACAGCGCCGGAACGATGACGGAGGATGAAGTAGAGGAATATGAGAATAAAGCATGTGCTACCTGTGGCTCCTGCTCCGGTATGTACACAGCCAACTCCATGAACTGTCTTACCGAAGCAATCGGTATGGGATTAAAGGGGAACGGAACCATTCCTGCAGTTTATTCCGAACGAATCCGACTGGCTAAGCATGCCGGTATGAAGATCATGGAGTTACTGGAGAAAGACATTAAACCGAGAGACATTATGACGAAGGAAGCATTCATGAATGCCTTAACGGTTGATATGGCTTTGGGCTGCTCCACCAATACGATGCTTCATCTTCCTGCGATTGCGCATGAAGTTGGTTTTGACTTAAATATTGATATAGCAAATGAAGTAAGCGCAAGGACACCGAACCTTTGCCATCTGGCTCCTGCCGGACATACCTATATGGAAGATCTTAATGAAGCAGGCGGCGTCTACGCTGTTATGAATGAACTGAGCAAGAAAGGACTTCTGAAGCTGGATCTGATTACTGCAACCGGCACAACCGTAGGTGAGAATATCAAGAATTGCAGAAACCTTGATCCCGAGGTTATTCGCCCGATCGAGAAGCCCTACAGCGAATCCGGCGGAATAGCAATACTAAAAGGTAATCTTGCACCGGACTCCGGTGTTGTAAAGCGATCCGCAGTTGCTCCGGAGATGCTTAAGCATAGCGGTCCTGCCAGAGTATTTGACTGTGAAGAGGATGCTATTGCAGCAATCAAAGGTGGTAAGATTGTCGCTGGTGATGTAGTGGTGATTCGATACGAAGGACCGAAGGGTGGACCCGGAATGAGAGAGATGCTGAATCCAACCAGTGCAATCATGGGTATGGGACTTGGTTCCAGTGTAGCCCTGATTACAGATGGACGTTTCTCTGGTGCCTCCAGAGGTGCCTGCATCGGTCACGTCTCGCCGGAAGCAGCGGTCGGCGGCAATATTGCACTCGTGGAAGAAGGAGATATCATCGAAATTGACATAAATGCAAATTCATTGAATTTTAAGGTATCGGACGAAGAGCTTGTTGCCAGGAGAGCAAAATGGCAGCCCAGAGAACCTAAAATAACCACCGGGTATCTGTCACGATATGTAGCAATGGTAACCAGCGGTAACCGAGGAGCAATTCTTGAAGTACCGAAGGCATAACATAGAAAAGCAGCACTGCCAAAGGCGGCATTACATAAGTACAACCGCCGTAGAAGGCGGAATGGAGGAATATATGGAATTAACAGGTGCACAAATCGTAATCGAATGCTTAAAGGAGCAAGGTGTGGATACCGTATTTGGGTATCCGGGCGGTACGATATTAAACATTTACGATGAATTATATAAGCATAGCAATGAGATCAGACATATTCTTACCTCCCACGAACAGGGAGCGTCCCATGCTGCGGATGGTTACGCGAGAGCCACCGGTAAGGTCGGAGTATGTTTTGCAACCTCAGGACCAGGATCAACGAATCTGGTTACCGGTATCGCAACAGCATATATGGATAGTGTACCGTTAGTTGCAATCACGGCAAATGTTGCCGTGAACCTATTGGGTAGAGATTCATTTCAGGAGATTGATATCGCGGGTGTGACTATGCCGATTACGAAGCATAATTACATAGTTAAGGATATTACTAAGCTTGCAGATACCATCCGAAAAGCGATCAAAATCGCTCAGACGGGAAGGCCAGGTCCGGTTCTTGTCGATATTACGAAGGATGTAACTGCAGCAAAGACCAAATTTAAGGCAGTGACTCCGGATCCTATTCTCAGAAAGACAGACGAGATTACGGAGCATGATTTGGATCATGCCCTTGAGATTATCAGTCATTCGAAAAAGCCCTTTGTCTTTGTCGGAGGAGGTGCAGTTATTTCTGAAGCCCATGATGAGCTAAAGGAATTTGTTGATAAGGTGGATGCACCGGTTACGGATACTCTGATGGGAAAGGGTGCCTTCGATGGTACAAATCCTCGTTATACAGGAATGCTCGGTATGCATGGAACCAAGGCCTCTAACCTTGGTGTTACCGAATGTGATCTGTTGATCGCAATTGGAGCCAGATTCTCTGACCGTGTAACCGGAAATGCAAAGAAGTTCGCTAAGAATGCAAAGATACTTCACATAGATATTGATCCGGCAGAGATTAATAAAAACGTGAGCACCTATTATAGTGTGATCGGTGATATCAAAGAGGTTCTAATCTTACTGAATAGGCAATTGAAACAGCAGAACCACAAGGAATGGTTGGAGCATATCATCGCACTGAAGGAAAAGTATCCCTTGAAATATAATGCAGACGTTTTAACCGGACCCTTTATCCTGGAGAAGCTATATGAGCTTACCGATGGGGATGCGATTATCACTACGGAGGTTGGCCAGCATCAGATGTGGTCGGCACAGTATTACAAGTATAAGCTTCCCAGAACCTTTATTACTTCGGGTGGACTCGGAACCATGGGTTACGGTCTTGGTGCCTGTATCGGTGCCAAGGTGGGTATGCCTAAGAAAACGGTAGTTAACATTGCAGGAGACGGGTGCTTTCGAATGAATATGAATGAAATTGCAACCGCTACTCGCTATAATATCCCGATTATTGAGATCATATTTAACAATCATGTACTTGGTATGGTCCGTCAATGGCAGACTCTGTTCTATGAGCAGAGATATTCGAATACAAATCTGAATGATAAGGTGGATTTTGTAAAACTGGGTGAGGCAATGGGAGCCAGATCCTATCGCATCACCAAAAAAGAAGAGGTAGAGACCGTCCTGAAAGAAGCATTGGCTTTAAATGAGCCGGTACTGATCGAATGTATTATTGACAGTGACGATAAGGTATGGCCGATGGTTGCTCCAGGTGCTGCCATCGAGGATGTATTCAGCGAGGAAGACTTAAATAGCAAATAGGATAGAAGCATTATAAGAAACTCTTATTATTTGTATTATTACAAAGTAATTGACAAAAAAATAACAGAGTTTTATAATGTATATAACGCTTTACCGTATTAAAGTTGTACACTGAAAAAATCTATAGAATCAAGCTTTAAGGAGGATAAGATTATGGGAAGAATTTATAATTTTTCAGCAGGACCGGCTATGCTACCGGTAGAAGTATTAAAAGAAGCAGCAGATGAGATGCTTGATTACAGAGGAACCGGAATGTCAGTAATGGAGATGAGTCACAGGTCGAAGGCTTATGAAGCAATTATTCAGGAAGCGGAAAAAGACTTAAGAGAACTGATGAATATTCCAGATAATTATAAAGTACTTTTCCTTCAGGGAGGAGCCTCTTTGCAATTTGCTATGCTTCCTATGAATCTGATGAAGAATAAGGTTGCGGATTATATTATTACCGGACAATGGGCGAAAAAAGCTTATCAGGAAGCAAAAATCTACGGACAGGCGAATGCGATCGCTTCTTCTGCAGATAAAACCTTCTCCTATATTCCGGATTGCTCTGATCTTCCGATCTCCGAGAATGCTGATTATGTATATATATGCGAGAACAATACTATTTACGGGACTAAGTATAAGAAACTGCCAAACACCAAGGGAAAGACTCTGGTAGCGGACGTATCCTCCTGCTTTTTATCCGAGCCGGTCGATGTAACGAAGTACGGCGTGATCTACGGTGGTGTCCAGAAGAACATCGGACCGGCAGGTGTCGTAATCGTTATCATCCGTGAAGATCTGATTACTGAGGATACACTCCCCGGTACCCCTACCATGATGAAGTATAAGATTCATGCTGATGAGAAGTCACTTTATAATACACCTCCGGCATATGGCATCTATATCTGCGGCAAAGTATTCAAATGGATCAAAAATATGGGCGGTTTGGAAGCAATGAAGGCCCATAATGAGAAGAAGGCAGCAATCCTCTATGATTTCCTTGACCAGAGTAAGCTGTTTCACGGAACCGTAGTTAAGGAAGACCGCTCCTTGATGAATGTACCATTTGTCACCGGTGATGAGGAGCTGGATGCAAAATTTGTAAAGGAAGCAAAGGCAGCAGGCTTTGAGAACTTAAAGGGACACAGAACGGTAGGCGGCATGAGAGCAAGCATCTATAATGCAATGCCAATTGAAGGCGTTGAGAAGCTGGTGGAATTCATGAAGCAATTCGAAGCCGCAAATGCTCGTTAATAGTATATGAATAATAGGATTCGAGTGTCAAAAGTCAATATAATGCTGAGTAATGAATATCTGTACATATGTATACAGATGGCGCAGATATTCACTCTAAATCACAAGTCTGACTTTTGATACTCAAATCCTAATAGAATATAATAGTATGGGGTACCGATGAAGTTCGGTACAGATTGGAGAGAGAGATGAAATATAATTGTCTTAATCCTATTGCTGAGATAGGTTTGAATATATTCACTGAGCAATACAATAAGGTGGAAGATAAGAACGAGGCCGATATCATATTGGTTCGAAGCGCAGCAATGCATGATCTGGAATTTGGCAACAATCTGAAGGCTATCGCAAGGGCAGGTGCCGGTGTGAATAACATACCGCTGGAGAAATGCGCAGAGCAGGGTATCGTGGTATTCAACACTCCGGGTGCCAACGCGAACGGTGTTAAGGAATTAGTAATAGCCGGACTTATGCTGGCATCCCGTGACATCATTGGTGGTGTTAACTGGGTTCAGACTGTAAAGGATGACCCTGCGGTTGCGAAGCTCGTGGAAAAAGGGAAAGCAAAGTTTGCCGGAAAAGAAATTCTAGGAAAGAAGCTTGGCGTTATTGGACTCGGAGCAATCGGTGTGCTGGTAGCGAATGCGGCAAACCGCCTTGGTATGAAGGTGTATGGCTACGATCCCTTCATTTCTGTTGACAGTGCCTGGAACCTGTCCCGTGATGTGGTCCATGTCAAATCCAGAGAAGATATCTACCGTGAATGTGATTATATTACAGTGCATACTCCCTTGATTGAGGATACAGATCCCAGTGTGAACACGAAGGAGATGATAAATACAGACAGCATCAGCAAGATGAAGGATGGTGTGATCATCCTTAATTTCGCCAGAGACCTTCTGGTAAATGATGCAGATATCGAAATTGCATTGCAGTCCGGCAAGGTAGCAAGATATGTCACCGACTTCCCGAATGAGAAGACGGCGAAGATGAATGGAGTCATTGCAATCCCTCATCTTGGAGCTTCAACGGAGGAATCGGAAGATAATTGTGCTGTTATGGCAGTAAAGCAGCTCATGGATTATATGGAAAATGGTAATATCAGAAACTCGGTGAATTATCCGAATTGTGATGCAGGTGTATGTGTGACGGCAGGCCGAATCGCAATCTGTCATCGTAATATTCCGAACATGTTATCGCAGTTTACCGGTGCCTTCTCTGCAGTAAATGTTAATATCACAGACATGGTGAATAAGAGCCGCGGTGAATATGCTTACACCGTACTGGATGTTGAAGCCGCTGACAACACTGAGGTTGCAGCTAAGTTGGCCAAGATTAATGGCGTTTTAAAGGTCCGTATCGTAAAATAAATATAGTATCATTTCATGCCATTGGGACATAGGTTATCTGCTTATTACAGGTCGCTTATGTCCCGATTGGTATACCTAAGCGGTATAGACAGACAATGAATGTAAGATTGGAGAGAACCAGGTATGGCAGAAGTGAAACCTTTTCTATGTATCAGACCGGAAGATAAAGTGGCGCATCGTGTTGCGGCACTGCCCTATGATGTATATAATCGAACGGAAGCGAAACAGGAAATAGAGAGGGAACCTATGTCCTTTCTCAAAGTGGACAGGGCAGAAACGAACTTCCCTGAGGAAGTAGACACATACGATCCCAGAGTCTATGCTAAGGCAAGAGAACTCCTTACGAAAATGCAGGAGGAAAAGATCTTAATTACCGAGGAAAAGGAGTGTTACTATGTCTATGAGCTCATCATGAACGGTAGAGCCCAGACCGGTTTGGTTGCTTGCACCTCGATTGATGATTATCAGAATAATGTAATCAAAAAGCATGAGAATACCAGGGAAGATAAGGAACAGGACCGAATTAACCACGTAAACTGCTGCAATATGCATACCGGACCGATTTTCTTAGCTTATCGTGCTCATAAAGAGATCAGCGAGGTAATATCGGCTGCGAAGAAGGAAGCTCCAATCTATCAGTTCGTGACTCCGGATGCAATTAATCACACTGTATGGAGGATCGATCGGACGGATCGAATACTTACGATAAGGAATGCTTTTGAAGAAATCGATCGTATCTATATCGCGGATGGTCATCACAGAGCAGCCTCTGCGGTTAAGGTGGGTTTAAAAAGAAGGCAAGAGAATCCCGGATATACAGGAATGGAAGAATTTAATTACTTTCTGTCGGTACTCTTTCCCCATGATCAATTGATGATCATGCCGTATAATCGGGCGGTGAAGGATCTCGGTGGTCTATCACAGGAAGAGTATCTCTCCAGACTGAAGGACCATTTTGAAATTAATTTTATCGGAGAAGCACCCTTTGCACCCGATCAAAAAGCAACCTTCGGAATGTATCTAAAGGATGGATGGTACTGTCTTACGGCAAAAGAAGAACTAAGAGCAATCACTGATCCGGTTGCATCGCTAGACGTGTCCTTACTTCAAGATTATCTCCTGGGGCCGGTTCTTGGTATTGAGGATCCCAGAGTGGATAAGCGAATTGATTTTATTGGAGGAATTCGAGGTCTTAAGGAGCTGGAGTGTCGAGTCAAAGAAGATATGACGGTAGCCTTTTCCATGTATCCTACCTCTATTGAAGAACTGTTTGCTGTTTCGGACGCAGGTAAGCTGATGCCGCCAAAATCAACCTGGTTTGAACCGAAGCTTCGAAGTGGTTTATTCCTGCATAAATTATCCTAAGATAAGAACGGTATGCGGAAGGAATCGTTAAAATTCTCTAAATTATTTAGCTATGACTTGGCATAAAATGATAAATATGGTATAGTAATTAAGGGTACTCTTAGTGGTTATTGACCGAGAAATGGGTGATAAGATAGAGTACTCTTAATTTTATAATAAGAAGGAGGATATTAGTAATGGCAAATCTACGCGGAACAAAAACATTGGAGAATTTAATGAAAACATTTGCGGGCGAATCTCAGGCAAGAATGCGATATACCTATTTTGCTTCTGTTGCTGGTAAGGAAGGTTACAAACAGATTCAGAATATTTTCCTCGAGACAGCAGAGAATGAGAAGGAGCATGCAAAGGTTTTCATGAAGCTGGCTCTGGATCACCTCGATGGTGAGAATCCTGCCCCGGTTGAAATTAATGCAACCTATCCTTTTGCTTATGGGGATACGATTGCTAACCTGAAGTCTGCGGCTGCCGGAGAGCATGAGGAAGCAGAACTGGATTACCCTGCCTTTGCTAAGACGGCAAAGGAAGAAGGCTTCCCTGACATTGCAACTCGTTATCTTCTCATTGCTAAGGTAGAAAAGCATCACGAGGAGAGATACCGCAAGCTGCTTCAGAATATTGAAGATGGAACTGTGTTCAAGAAAGATGGTAAGGTTTATTGGAAATGTATTAACTGCGGATATATCCATGAAGGAGATGCAGCTCCGGCTCTTTGCCCTGCTTGCCAGCATCCAAAGGATTACTTCCAGCTGTTGGATGACTGCTTCTAGAATACAAATATCTACATAAATTAATACATCATATAATAGGGATGCTGCCAAAGAGATATCATTAAATCATGAGAATTTATAGATGAAATGATAAAATCGATGGCAGCATACTTTTTTATACAATTGATACTATAATCAATATTGAAAGTAAAATGGATGAATTACCTTAAAAAATGAATTTATATGCAATCATTTTATAATTATTTCACTTTCTTAATGATAGTAAGTATGTTAAAATATATGACAAATAAGTTTTATGGGGTGCCTATTCACGTTCTTGAATAGGTCGTCAAAAATGTGAAAGGTACAGGTGTTAAGAATGAGTAATTTATTTAACATGGATAATCCCTTCTTTACGACGCTCGGTAAGATATGTGATATGTTGTTTCTGAGTGTGGTTTGGGCGCTGATCTGCATTCCGGTGATTACCATAGGACCGGCAAATACAGCTTTGTATTATGCGACAGTGAAAGTTATCCGAAGAGAAAGAGGCTATTTATTCCGGGAGTTCTTTAAGTCCTTTAAAATGAACTTTAAAAGGGCAGCCATTATAGGAGTAATATTGACTTTAATATTTGTAGTTATGGGCTTTGATTTGATGTGGTCTTATGCCAATATGAATGGTTCCGGAAGTACTGGCTCCATCCTGTTCGGTATATTTATTGCAATTACTTTTGTACTTGTTTGCTTCTCAACCTACGCTTTTCCGGTTCTGTCCAGATTCGATATGACTGTAAAACAGTTAGTGAAGGCTGCAGCATTTATGTCCATGAGACATCTCCCTTTTACACTTGCGATGGTAGTCGTAACCGCAGCCGGAGTTGTCGGTGTATTGTTCATTCCGCTTCTGATCTTTATCGTACCGGCACTTGTGACATTAATTAATTCACTGCTGATGGAACGAATCCTGAAGAAGTATATACCTAAAGCTGAGGAAAGTTCAGAGGAAGAACATTCAAGCAAGGACGAGTGGTACTTAGAATAACAGGTTTATACATTTCGTATAGCCAATTGAATAATATAGGATGCTTTCAGTCAATTTGCATAAAAATTAAAATTTTCAAAAAAAATGCTTTTCATTTCGGTGAAAACATGATATATACTATATATATTAAATTTTTGTTCGGAGCGAAGGTGTTCTCAATTTTTTTGAGGACACCTTTTTTGTCTAATAAAATGTATCTAAATAGACAAAATAGTTTCGAATAGCGAACTAGTTCGCTTAGATGGTTACTCGCGCGTATGAAAGTAAACAGCATAAACTGGGTTCGCGCATTGATCTGATCATGAGAGGAGATATGGTATGTCGGAAAAATTAACAGAGCTTTTTGGAACGGATGTATTTAACGAAGCTACCATGATAGAGCGTCTGCCGAAAAAAACGTATGCGGCTCTAAAAAAGACGATTGAGAATGGTGAGGATCTGGATCCAAATGTTGCCGAGGTTGTAGCAAATGCTATGAAGGATTGGGCAATTGAACGAGGAGCAACACATTATACTCATTGGTTCCAGCCTTTGACCGGAATTACAGCAGAAAAGCATGATTCCTTCATCAGTCCCACACCCGATGGAAAAATTATTATGGAATTTTCAGGAAAAGAATTGATCAAGGGTGAACCCGATGCCTCCTCCTTCCCCTCCGGTGGTTTAAGGGCGACCTTCGAGGCCAGAGGCTATACTGCTTGGGATTGTACTTCACCTGCCTTCCTAAGGGAGGACGCAGCAGGAGTAACCTTATGTATTCCTACTGCTTTTTGTTCTTATACCGGAGAGGCATTAGACCTTAAGACACCATTACTTCGTTCCATGGAAGCTCTCAGCATACAGGCAGTTAGAGTTCTTAAGCTGTTTGGTCATAATGACGTTAAGAGAGTAACTCCTTCCGTAGGACCGGAGCAGGAGTATTTCTTAGTAGATAAAGCAAAGTACTTAAAGAGAGACGACCTTATCTTTACCGGAAGAACCTTATTCGGTGCGATGCCTCCGAAGGGTCAGGAGCTTGATGATCACTATTTCGGAAGTATTAAGGAAAGAGTAGCATCCTTCATGAAGGAGCTAAATATTGAACTCTGGAAGATGGGAGTTACAGCAAAGACTCAGCATAATGAGGTGGCTCCGGCACAGCACGAGTTGGCGCCGATTTATGCTACAGCGAATATTGCTACTGATCATAATCAGCTAGTTATGGAATGCATGAAGAAGGTAGCAAACCGTCATAACCTGGCATGTCTGCTCCATGAGAAGCCGTTCGCCGGTGTGAATGGTTCCGGTAAGCACGACAACTGGTCCATGGTTACCGATACCGGTAAGAATCTTCTTGATCCGGGCAAGACCCCTCATGATAATGTACAGTTCCTATTAATGCTGACAGCAGTATTAAAGGCAGTAGACTTGCATGCAGATCTCCTTCGTGTATCTGCTGCAAATCCCGGCAATGACCACAGATTGGGTGCCAATGAAGCACCTCCGGCAATCGTATCTGTATTCCTTGGGGCACAGCTTGAGGATGTTATTACTCAGTTGATTGAGACAGGCGAAGCGAAAAGCAGTAAAGATGGTGGCAGAATGAATGTCGGTGTTCATACCATTCCTGAATTTAAGAAGGATGCTACCGATCGTAATCGTACATCACCCTTCGCATTTACCGGTAATAAATTCGAGTTCCGTATGGTGGCATCCTCTATGTCAATCGGAACTGCAAATACGGTTCTGAATACAATCGTTGCCGATGTACTCAGTGATATGGCAGATGAGCTAGAGAAAGCAGAAGATTTCGATGTAGCAGTACATGATCTGATTAAAAAAACCTTAACGGAACACCAGAGAATTGTATTCAACGGTAACGGTTATTCCGAGGCATGGGTGGAAGAAGCCGAAAGAAGAGGTCTTCCGAATATCAAATCCATGGTAGAAGCAATTCCTGCCCTCATAACAGAAAAATCGATCAAAATGTTTGAGAAGCATAAGGTATTCTCCTCCATTGAACTTAATTCCCGTGCGGAGATTCTGTATGAGTCATATGCAAAGGCAATCAATATCGAGGCCAGAACTATGATCTCCATGGCTACAGTAAAATATATCCCTTCCATTATCACATACACTAAGAAGCTTGCAGATTCCATCAATGCAGTAAAAGCCGCAGTTGCTGATGCAGATGTAAGTGTCCAGAGCGATTTACTGAAGGAGGTTTCCGCACTTTTGGCAAAGGCTCAGGTTGCTACTAAAAAGCTTCATGAGGTTACAGCGAAAGCATCGGCTATTTCCGATATCGAAGAGCAGGCACACTTCTTTAAAACTGCAGTAGTTCCTGCAATGGCCGAACTGAGAGCTCCGATTGATGATCTGGAGGTACTGACGGAGAAAGACTTATGGCCGGTACCTACCTACGGTGATCTGTTATTTGAGGTATAATTTTGTAGCTGATCAACAGCTGACATCTTTTAAATGATAATAGGGCTGTTCCGGTATCTTAAGATACAAAGGCTGATTTGGCTTTTGGTCAAGGTTTGGAACAGCCTATTGTTTTAGCGTTTTGAAGGCTTTGACATACTTTTGTCGGTTTCTTTCGGTTCTTGTGCTAAGGTAATCACAAAAATATTCTTGACAAGGGAGAATTTATCCTTTATATTTTGATTATCAAAATATTTGTAAGGCAAAGTATATTTTGTAAAAATATGTCTTATAATATTCAAAATTGTGTACACTAAGAATTATGTGTTACACAAAGGCATGCATAGGAGTGGAGCACATGAATGAGAAACTGATGCAAATTAATAAAATGCTTGTTGAGGTCTATGATGATGTAAACAACATTGAGGAGTATTCCATAAAGCAAGGAGCCTTCAGTGATTTATCCATCACCGAGATACATACCATCGAAGCCGTTGGTTTGTATGGATCTAAGACCATGTCTGAGGTGGCTGCAGAGTTGGGTATTACGATGGGTACTCTGACCATAGCCGTTGACAAGCTGATTAAGAAGGATTATTTGGAACGCAGCCGAAGCAGTTCAGACAGACGAATTGTGAATGTCAGTCTGACGAAACGAGGTAAGCTGGCTTATCGAATTCATGAGAAGTTTCACTTAGATATGGTTAAAGCAATTATGCTGGATTTTACACCTCAGGAGGAAGAAGTCCTATTAACTGCTTTGAGTAAGCTAAATCAGCATCTGAAGGAGATTTACATCGAATCAGATAAGAAATAAATAGCTTTGCGATTGAATCAGGGAGGATGTCAGAATGAGACGTGCTATCATTGCAGGAACAGGCAGTTACGTTCCGATAAATAGAGTGACAAATGACGATATGGCGAAACTGGTGGAGACCAGTGACGAATGGATTGCTTCAAGAACAGGGATCAGAGAGCGAAGAATATCGATCGAAGAAAATACTTCGGATCTGGCATATGAGGCTGCGCTAAGAGCACTTCAAAGCGCCGGATGTCCGGCAGCGGATATTGATCTTATCATTTGTGCAACAATCTCTCCCGATTCGTTTATGCCTTCGGTGGCATGTATGGTACAGGAACGCTTGGGGGCAAAGAAAGCGGCAGCCTTTGATCTTTCCGCTGCTTGCAGCGGTTTGATCTACGGAATGGCTTGCGCATCCTCCTTTATTGAGACCGGTATGTATCAGAACATTATGGTCATCGGAGCAGAGACACTTTCGAAGACCCTAGACTGGACAGATCGATCTACCTGTGTTCTCTTTGGAGATGGGGCTGGGGCAGTTCTTCTGAGTGCTTCCGATACCGGAAAAGGAATCTCCTTCGTCCAACTGCTGAGTGACGGAAGTAAGCAAGATTATCTTACACTGCCAGCTATGGCGCTTCATAATCCGCTGACGGTGGATCAGGGGAGTAAGCCTCAGGTAATTTCGATGAAAGGGCAGGAGGTGTTCAAATTCGCAATCAGAAGTATCACGGAGCACATTAATACCTTATTGAAGCATACAGAATTATCTCCCGAGGATATTAAATACATTGTAACTCATCAGGCAAATTATCGAATCATTGAACAAGCAGCAAAGACAGTAAAGATTCCGATGGAGAAATTTTATATGAACCTGGAGTTTTATGGAAACACCTCGGCTGCAACCATAGGAATTGCTCTGGATGAGATGGCCCGGAAAGATATGATCCAAAGCGGTGATAAATTAATCTTAGTCGGCTTTGGAGGCGGGATGACCAGCGGAGCCATTTTGGTGGAGTGGATGTAGGAGTTTGTGATGTTGTGTACATTTTTGAAGGATGGCACAAGGCTTTTTACTTGCCTTTCCCTCCCTGCGGTCGGCCGGTCAGCGTAAAAAGCCTTGTGCCATCCCTCAAAAATGGGATAGAAGTAACGAGATAAAGAAATACAATAAGATGAACTATCCTATTATACGGTTAGTGGGTTAGGATAAATGAGATGAGCTAAGCCTATTCTAAGATCGGCCGGTCAGCGTAAAAAGCCTTATGCCATCCCTCAAAAATGGGATAGAAGTAACGAGATAAAAAAATACAATAAGATGAACTATCCTATTATACGGTTGGTGGGTTAGGATGAATGAGATGAGCTAAGCCTATTCTAAGGTCGGCCGGTCAGCGTAAAAAGCCTTATGCCATCCCTCAAAAATGGGATAGAAGTAACGAGATAAGACAATACAATAAGATGAACTATCCTATTATACGGTTAGTGGGTTAGGATAAATGAGATGAGCTAAGCCTATTCTAAGGTCGGCCGGTCAGCGTAAAAAGCCTTATGCCATCCCTCAAAAATGGGATAGAAGTAACGAGATAAAAAATACAATGAGATGAACTAAGCCTTTTATGTGGTTCAGGGGATCTGATTTTTAGAGGAATAGGGGTTCTTGCAGGGTTATACTTAAAATATTTGAATTAGTTCAATGAAATTTAAGCAGTTTGTAAGGAGGACTTTTCTCTTTTGTGAATGACTTTCTTAAATTTGAACATGATATGAAATTGTAGACAATAGTAAGAATATCTCCCAATTATGGATTATTGGGCTATTTGCCCTTAATCATAGAGCGCAAAGATGTGTGTGGGATAATTTTCACATGAACTTATCATATATGCGCACAGGCAAGTCAGACGAATTCATTTGGCTTGTAATAAACGAAATCGAGGAAACAAATAAATAAGGAGGAGCAAGACTCCCCGGATAAAATTGAAAAGGAGGAAGTCCTTCGGATATTCGGAGGATGAATATGATCATGGATTTAAACAAAATTAAAGAGGTTGTTGCAGATCAATTAGGAGTAGACGTTGCAGAGTTAACACAGGAGACTTCCTTAAAGGACGATTTGAATGCAGATTCCCTGGATTTATTCCAGATTATTATGTCCTTAGAAGAAGAATTCGGTATCGAGATTCCTACCGAGGATACGGAACAGATCGCTACAATCGGTGACATCGAGAAATATTTAAACAGCAGATCCGAAGAACAGTAAGTTATGAGTTATTAGGAGCTTTCGATGGAGAGATAAGTTTCACGAGTGTTATGCCGCTGCTTAAGCGGCAGAATGGAGATATATAAGAGGATGAAATCTAGAGTATGCGATTTACTGAATATTGAATATCCGATTTTCCAGGGAGCAATGGCAAGAATCTCTGATGCTTCCCTTGCCTCTGCAGTATCCGAAGCCGGAGGCTTAGGCATCATCGCGGGCGGTACTGCACCGGTGGAGATGATCCGGTCGGAGGTAAGAAAGGCGAAGGAGTTAACCAATAAGCCCTTTGGAGTAAACATTATGCTGTTAAGTGAGTTTGCAGATGATATGGCGAAGATGGTTTGCGAAGAAGGCGTGAAGGTGGTTACCACCGGTGCCGGTGCTCCAGGTAAATACATGGAAATGTGGAAATCTCACGGAATTAAAGTAATTCCTGTTGTTCCTTCCGTTGCCATTGCAAAACGTATGGTTCGCAGCGGAGCAGATGCAGTGATTGCTGAGGGTACGGAATCCGGAGGTCATGTCGGAGAACTTACTACAATGGTATTGGTTCCTCAGGTCGTGGATGCAGTAGAAGTGCCTGTCATCGCGGCAGGCGGGATCGCTGACGGCAGGGGTATTGCAGCAGCTTTTATGCTGGGTGCGGAAGCAGTACAGATTGGAACCCGTTTCTTAGCAGCATATGAATGTACGGTACACCCGAATTATAAACAGAAGATATTGGGAGCGAAGGACATTGATACTGTAGTTACCGGACGGTCCACCGGGCATCCGGTCAGAACCTTGAAGAACAAGCTCAGTCGTAAGTTCAATGAGTTAGAGGCAGCAGGTGCATCCGTACAGGAAATTGAACAGCTGGGTGTAGGCGCCCTTGCAAAAGCAGTGGTTCAGGGTGATATGGAATTCGGCAGTGTCATGGCCGGACAGATCGCCGCTATGGTGAGTAAAGAGCAAAGCTGTAAGGATATTATTATTGAGATGTTAAGTGAAGCGGAAGCACTGCTTGGCAGAAGACTATAGTGGAGGATGTATGGGTAAGATAGCCTTTTTGTTTTCCGGCCAGGGGGCCCAGTATATCGGTATGGGTAAAGAATTATACGATGCTCATCCGATCTGCCGACAGACCTTTGAAGAATCCGGTGACAGCTTAAATTTGGACATAGCAAAGCTTATATTTGAGGGAAGCAAGGAAGAACTGGATCTGACTGAGAATACGCAGCCTGCGGTAGTGACCATGTCATTGGCAGCATATCAGGCAGTTCGTCAGTATGGCATTGTACCGGACGTTGTTGCCGGACTCAGTCTTGGTGAGTATTCTGCCCTGACTGCAAGCGGAGTTTTTACTCTGTCACAGGTGGTTCCTCTGGTTCGCAAGCGAGGCCGATTCATGCAGGAGGCTGTACCGGCAGGAATTGGTAAGATGTGTGCGATTTTAAACCTTTCAGAAGACAAGATCAGAGAAGTATGTAGTGAGGCGAGGGCCTACGGAATCGTTGAACCGGCGAACTTTAACTGCCCCGGACAGATTGTAATCGGTGGTGAGATCAAGGCTGTGGATGAGGCAGCAAGACTTGCGAAGGATAAAGGAGCGATGAAAACCATTGATCTTGCAGTCAGTGCTCCTTTCCATACTTCAATGCTAAAGCCGGCAGCTAACCGTCTTAAGCTGGAACTTAAGCCGATGTTGTTAGGAGATATGTTTGCACCGGTCATCTGTAATGTGGCTGCAGATTATATAGAGAGCCCTGAGCAGGTGAAGGATCTGCTGTATCGTCAAGTAATGAGCAGCGTTCTGTGGGAACAGACCATTCGCAGAATGATTGCCGATGGAATCACGGATTTTGTTGAGATAGGACCGGGTAAGACTTTATCCGGTTTTGTTAGGAAAATTGATCGAGGTCTTAATATTTATAATGTAGAGGATATTACCTCGTTAGAGAATACTGCAAAGGCCATACTGGCAGGTAAAATAGAAAGGAAATAGAACTTATGCTTACGGGAAAGATTGCAGTAGTTACAGGAGCAGGAAGAGGAATCGGCAGAGCGATAGCACTCAAGTTTGTTCAGATGGGCTCTAAGGTGGTTGTAAATTACCGGAGCAGTGCTGCCCAGGTTGAGGAGCTGTTAGCCTTGATCAAGAATTCGGGTGGTGAAGCGATTGCAATTCAGGCAGACGTCAGTAAAGAAGAGGATGCAAAACGACTGATCGAAGAAGCAGTGAAGCATTTCGGACGAGTGGATATCCTCGTGAATAATGCAGGAATTACGAAGGATAATCTGATGATGCGTATGTCGGAACAGGATTATGACAGCGTCATGGATACCAATCTGAAGGGAACCTTTTTCTGTACAAAATATGCATCGTCTGTCATGCTGAAGCAGAAAAGCGGAAAGATCATTAATATATCGTCGGTGGTAGGTTTGATGGGTAATATCGGTCAGGCAAATTATGCAGCTTCGAAGGCCGGAGTAATTGGTATGACAAAAGCAGTAGCAAGAGAACTGGCTTCCCGAGGAATTACAGTAAATGCGGTCGCTCCGGGCTTTATTGAGACGGATATGACCGATCAGCTGTCGGATAAGGTGAAGGAAGCAACCATTGCAAGCATACCCTTAAAGCGATACGGAGCAGCGGAAGAGGTTGCAGGAGCAGTCAGCTTCTTAGCAACAGATGCTGCAAATTATATTACAGGTCATGTACTTACGGTGGATGGCGGCTTAGCAATGTAAGGCAGCCTCTTCGCTTATAGTAAAAGCGGTGAATCCAAGGCTAGAACCAGGAGGATAGGAATGAATCATAGAGTAGTTGTTACAGGAATGGGTGCGATTACGCCCATAGGAAATAATGTAGAAGAATTTTTTAATAACATACAGACAGGTACCTGTGGTATCGATTTCATCAATACCTTCGATACGGAAGGGTATCAGGTTAAACTGGCGGCACAGGTTAAGGATTTTGAGCCGAAGAATTACATGGATCAAAAGGATGCAAGAAGGATGGACCGTTTTTCTCAATTTGCGGTTGCTGCGGCAAAGGAAGCAATTGAGGATTCCGGGATTGACTTAAATAGCATTGATACGGACCGCTTTGGAGTAATCGTAGGCTCAGGTATCGGAAGCATCGGTCTGATTGAGAAGGAAACAAAAACCTTACTTGAGAAGGGACCGAAACGAATCAATCCGTTATTTATTCCTATGACGATTACAAATATGGCAGCTGGTAATGTCGCGATCCAGTTTGGAGCCAAAGGTGTTTGTACCAATGTAGTGACCGCCTGCGCCACCGGGAATAATTCCATCGGTGAGGCTTTCCGTAATATCAAACATGGTTATTCGGATGTCGTACTAGCCGGCGGAACAGAGGGAGCAGTTACACCCCTTGGTGTAGCAGGCTTTCAAGCACTGACCGCATTATCCACCAGTTCAGATCCGCATAGAGCTTCCATTCCGTTTGATAAGGAGAGAGACGGTTTTGTCATCGGAGAAGGAGCAGGTATCCTTTTACTTGAGGAATATGAGCATGCGAAAAAGCGCGGAGCTAAGATCTATGCTGAGATCGTGGGCTATGGGGCAACCTGTGATGCCTACCATATCACGGCTCCTTCTTCCGACGGAGAGGGTGGTGCCAGAGCAATGAAGCTTGCGATGGAGGAAGCAGGGATCACCGGTGAGGATGTCTCTTATATTAATGCGCATGGAACCAGTACACCAACCAATGACAGGGTAGAGACCCTTGCAGTGAAGCTTGCTCTGGGTGAAGCTGCTTATAAGGTTCCTGTGAGCTCCACAAAGTCAATGATCGGACATCTTTTAGGCGCTGCAGGCGCAGTGGAGGCTGTCATCTGTATTAAAGCAATGGAGAAGAGCTTTATCCCGGCCACTATAGGGCTTCAGGTTATGGATGAAGAATGTGATCTTGATTATGTTGCTAATGTAGGAAGAAATGCAAAGCTTACTTATACGATGTCAAATTCCTTAGGCTTTGGCGGACATAATGCTACATTGGTATTTAAAAATATATCTGAATAAGGAAAGCAGCCGTATTACGGCATTGTGGAGGCATACTATTTATGGATTACAAGGCTATTATAAATTTAATGAAGGAAATGAACCAAACGGAATTGACGAAACTTGAGATAGAAGAGGAAGGCGTACGTATCTGTATGGAGAAAGCTGCTGCATGCACTCAGGAGAATATAAATCCTCAGCTTGGCTTCGCAGGCAACTCCATGCCTTACCCTGTCTATACACAGCCAATGAATTTAAACCCAATTGCCAGCCTGCAGGTTCCCGGTTCTCAGGCGAGTAGTGCTTCTGTGACAGCTTCGAGCAGTGTGACAGCAGGTGAAGAACAGCCGTCAGAAGAAGTAAATCACAAGAAGGTAGTATCACCTATGGTAGGTACTTTCTATTCTCAGGCTTCCCCGGATAAACCTCCGTTTGTCAAGGTGGGGGATAAAGTAAAAAAGGGTCAGACAGTTTGCATCATCGAAGCGATGAAGCTGATGAATGAAATTGAGAGCGAGCATGACGGTGAGATTGTCAAGATATTGATCAATAATGAGGATATGGTGGAATTTGGCCAGCCCTTATTTTTGATTAAGTAATGCGTTAGGAGGATAAGATGCTAAATGTAGATGAGATACAGAAGATATTGCCGCACAGGTCTCCGTTTTTACTGCTGGATCGTGTAGATGAACTGGCGCCGGGTGTCAGAGCGACTGGAAGAAAATGCGTTACGATGAATGAACCCTTCTTTCAGGGACATTTTCCCGGAAAAGCAGTGATGCCAGGAGTACTCATTTTAGAAGCCTTAGCGCAGACCGGAGCGATCTGTATGCTGACACTTCCGGGCAACGAAGGTAAGATCGTATATTTCGGTGGTATTGATAAAGTGAAGTTTAAACGTCAGGTCGTCCCCGGTGACGTATTGATCTTAAAGGTTGAGATTACGAAAAGTAAAGGAAGCTTCGGAGTCGGAACAGCGGTAGCATATGTGGAGGATAAGGTTGCAGTGGAAGCAATTCTGACCTTCGCCATCGGTGCATAAACGGCGGATGAGTTTATTTCATGTAGGACAATGCAAGGAGAAATGCGATGTTTAAGAAGATTTTAATAGCAAATCGCGGCGAGATTGCCGTCAGGATCATCCGCGCCTGTAAGGAAATGGGTATTGAAACGGTTGCTGTCTATTCCGAAGCGGATCGTGAGGCTCTTCATGTGATGTTAGCCGATGAGGCGGTATGTATCGGTCCGGCAAAATCCAAGGACAGCTACCTTAATATGCAAAATATTATCAGCGCAACCGTATTAACCGGTGCCACAGCGATTCATCCGGGTTTCGGATTTTTATCGGAGAACAGCTCCTTCGCCAGAATGTGCGAGGATTGCAATATTACCTTCATCGGTCCTAAGGCTGATACCATTGACCTCCTCGGCAATAAGTCAAAGGCCAGAGAGACCATGCAGAAGGCAGGAGTACCTGTCGTGCCCGGCTCCGAGGGAGAAGTGGAGACGGTGAAGGAAGCAATCGAGTTAGCACAGACAATTGGATATCCGGTAATGATCAAAGCCTCGGCAGGTGGCGGTGGTAAAGGAATGAGAGCCGTATTTAATGAAGAGGATTTGGAAAAGGCTTACAATTCAGCAAAAGCAGAAGCAAAGGCTGCCTTTGCAGATGATAAGGTATACATCGAAAAGCTGATTATTCATCCAAAACACATAGAGTTTCAGATACTTGCAGACAGTCATGGCAATGTGGTACACCTAGGTGAAAGAGACTGCTCTGTACAGAGAAGAAATCAAAAGATGATTGAAGAGTCACCCTCTGCCGTTATGACACCAGAGCTACGGCAGAAGATGGGAAGTGCAGCTGTCAAGGCAGCACAGGCAACCGGCTATGTCAATGCCGGTACCATCGAATTTTTACTGGACCAACAGGGAAACTATTACTTCATGGAAATGAACACCCGAATTCAGGTGGAGCATCCGGTGACAGAGATGGTGACGGGAATCGATATGATCAAAGCTCAGATCCGCATCGCCTGCGGGGAGGAGATGCCATATCGACAGGAGAATATCGAATTTCGAGGACATGCGATTGAATGCAGAATCAATGCTGAGGATCCAAGCAAGAATTTCATGCCCTGTCCTGGACGTGTGGAAAATGTACTTTTTCCCGGAGGCTTTGGAGTTCGTGTGGATAGTGCCCTCTATCCCGGCTATCTGGTACCTTCCTGTTATGATTCCATGCTTGCAAAAGTAATTGCATATGGACAGGACAGAGAAGAAGCGATCCAGAGAATGAAGCGTGCTTTATCAGAATTAATCATTGATGGAATTCAGACGAATGTGGAATATCAACACGAGCTGCTGGAACGTGAGGAGATTCTGACCGGCAATTACAATACAGGACTGATCGGACTGATTGAGGGAAAATAAAACATGAATAAGAATCCATTTAAAGCAAAGCAATATGCAACCTCACAAATATATCGTGCCAGACCACAGGATATTGTTCGGGCGGAATCCGAGGAGGAACGACCGAATGTACCCCAGGGTATTATGACCAAATGCCCGGGCTGCGGTAAGGTTATCTATACGAAGCTGTTACTTAAGAATTACAAGCGCTGTGATGAATGTGGCTACAATTTTAAGGTTTCGGCGAATGAACGGTTCGCTATGATTTTAGATGAGGGGGAGCTTCAGGAATACGATGCTCAGATGACGACCCGAGATCCGCTTGACTTTCCGGGTTATGGAGATAAGCTGGTGAAAACCCAGCTTCAGACCGGACTGGTGGATGGTGTGGTAACCGGCAAAGGCAGAATTGAAGGCCTACCGGTTATGCTTGGTGTGATGGATCCAGCTTTTTTTATGGGAAGCATGGGAACCACCATCGGCGAGAAGCTGACCAGACTGTTTGAGCGTGCAACAAAGGAACGTCTTCCAGTCATTGTATTCACTGCCTCCGGTGGTGCCAGAATGCAGGAGGGAATCTTCTCCCTGATGCAGATGGCTAAGGTGAGTGGAGCGGTTGCAAAACATAGCGAGGCGGGGCTTCTCTATATTACGGTACTGACGGATCCAACTACCGGCGGAGTGACGGCGAGTTTTGCCATGCTGGGTGATATTATTCTGGCTGAGCCAGGCGCACTCATTGGCTTTGCCGGACCAAGAGTAATAGAGCAGACAATAGGACAGAAGCTGCCGGACGGCTTCCAGAGAGCGGAATTCTTACTGGAGCATGGTTTTGTTGATCAGATCGTACCAAGAGACCAGCTTCGGCATACCCTGGGGACACTTTTGAAGCTGCATTCTCTGCAGCCATAGAGCTTAAGTCCTAAAGATCCGGTCGATAACGGATAGAAGGATTTTCCCTAGCCGCAAAAAGCTTTAATATAGGTAAAGGAATGGTGATGCTATGAGTATTACACCCTGGGAAAAAGTAAAATTAGCCCGAATGCCGGTCAGACCGACAGGCCTTGATTATATAGAACGTATTTTTGATCAATTTCTCGAAATGCATGGAGACCGTTACTGCAGTGAGGACCGTGCCATCGTTGGAGGCATTGCCTTCCTTGGCAATATTCCTGTTACAGTCATCGCACAGCAAAAAGGTAGAAATACCAAGGAAAATATCGCCCGTAACTTTTCCATGCCCCATCCGGAGGGTTACCGTAAAGCGCTTCGCTTGATGAAGCAGGCGGAGAAGTTCCACCGCCCCATTATATGCTTTATCGATACACCCGGTGCCTTCTGCGGTCTCGGTGCCGAAGAAAGAGGACAGGGTGAGGCAATTGCAGTAAACCTGGCAGAAATGATGATGCTTAAGACTCCGATCATCTCGGTAGTCATCTCGGAGGGCGGAAGCGGCGGTGCTTTGGCACTTGGTGTTGCAGATAAGGTATATATGCTGGAACACTCAATCTATGCAATTCTGTCTCCGGAGGGCTTTGCAAGTATTCTTTATAAGGATTCCGGCAAAGCGGAACAGGCAGCAAAGGATATGAAGCTGACAGCACAGGATCTGCATCAGTTTAAGATCATCGACGGCATCATCCCTGAACCACAGGGCGGTGCTCATAATGACTATGATCAAATGGCACTGAATATGAAAGAAGTAATTGAGAAGGATTTACAGGAGCTTTTAGAGCAGCCGGCGGAGGAATTGCTGGAGAAAAGATATCAGAAGTTTCGAAGGATATAAGAATAGAGCAGTAGCTCTCATAAAACCATAAAATAATCACCCCAAAATTTGAAGGGCTGCCACATAATATTTGACTGCCAATCGTCAAATGTTATGTGACAGCCCTGTTTTTAGGTGGTGTGTCCAGAGAAGCTGGACCACACTTGCCTGGCAGGCGCACGTTTCATGACAATAGAAAGCTTTCTTTCGTTCTAGTAATTTTCTTTCACATATACGAGACTGGAGGTAAAGGTACCGCCAATGTATTCGATATAATTGCGATATTCCTCATAATTAATATAATATTGTTTTCCCCAGGATGAGATGCGAAGCATAATCTGACTGGTGAGCTCATCCTTAATCAATCCTGTGACCGTAACATAATGACCGCATACATTCTGAACCTTGGCCTGATAATAATAGGGCTTGGAGACGGATTTTTGTTTCTCGTCACCATCCTCATCGGTAGTCAGGAGGGCTGTATCCGAAGGCTCCTCACCTGACGTAGGGGCCGGCTCCTGATAGTCAATTTCCTTTAGTTCATAGAAGGGAATCCCCCTCTTACCCCAGAGCTTCGGGGTGTTTGGACCAATGGAGAGAATAACAGGAAGGTCCTTCCAGAGCATTTCTTCGATTAAGTCATACATTTCATAATAGTTTAAGGTCCATTTCCAGACAGCCTTTAATCCTAACCCGTAGCAATCCGAGTAGGAATTTATCGCAGATGCCACGGAAGGGCCAAGTACTGCAAAGACAGGTCTGGTTTTCGAATATTCTTTATTTATGTTACGAAGATAGGCAGTATAATCAGCAAAATTAATCTCATTTTCGTTATTGATTGCAAGTGCGGTTACCGGAGTATGATAGGCTTTCTTCTGCAGTGCAAGATAAAGGAACAGATCTGCTGTTGCAATGGTACCGCAGCCATAATTATGAAGAATATAATCCTTACTATACCGATTCTGATCAGAAAACCACATCTGGCTACCACCATAGGATACATTGCCGTCCTTGAGGACAGGCACGTATTCCGGGCAAAATAGCTCTATACATATATTGTTTTTGGAAGGCATAGTGAAATCTCCTATACTTATATTCTCACAATCATTCTATTCTGTTTCGCTTGTTTATGTTGCATGATTTAAAAAAAGGATGTTACGGAACAAGGCCATCATTCAAAGCGACTGATATCAATAGATATCCACGCGGTGAATGACTGTAATTGTTCCGCAGCATCCTTATAAGTGCGCCCGGCGGGCGAATGTATCATGTAGTAACTGAGCGAGGTCTCTTTATTCCTCTTCTCCGTTTTCCTCCTCGGCATCGAATTGACTAATCTGTCTCTTTCTTGCCTGCTCATCACTATCCAGATATTCATCGTAGGTTGTGATTTTATCAATCAAGTGTCCGTTGTAGATCTCCATGATACGGTTTGCAGTAGTCTGGATGAACTGATGGTCCGGAGAGGTAAATAATGCAACTCCGGGAAATTTGATCAAACCGTTATTCAAGGCTGTGATGGATTCCATATCCAAGTGGTTGGTAGGCTCATCTAAGATGAGTACATTGGCACCGGCGATCATCATCTTGGATAAGAGAACACGAACTCTTTCACCACCGGATAATACATTCACCTTCTTGGAACCTTCTTCACCAGCAAAGAGCATTCTGCCCATGAAACCGCGAACATAGGTTACATCCTTTTCAGGAGAGAAGGGCATTAAGAAATCTACAATAGTCTCATCGGTGGAGAACAGCTTGGTGTTGTCCTTCGGAAAATAGGAGACATTCGTTGTGATACCCCATTTGTAAGTACCTTCATCGGGTTCGATCTCTCCGGATAGAATCTTAAGCAGAAGAGTGGTAGCTTGTGTATTTGGTCCGACAAAAGCGATCTTATCTTCACGGCCTACGATAAAGGAGATCTTATCAAGAACCTTCACACCGTCCACAGTCTTGGATAGGTTTTCAACGGTTAACACTTCATTGCCGATCTCACGGCTGGGACGGAAATCAATATACGGATATTTTCGACTGGAAGGGCGGATATCATCCAGCTCGATCTTCTCCAATGCTTTCTTACGGGAGGTTGCTTGTTTTGATTTGGAAGCATTGGCACTGAAGCGTTGGATGAATTCCTGTAGCTCCTTGATCTTTTCTTCCTTCTTCTTATTCGCTTCCTTCATCTGCTTTACCATGAGCTGGCTGGACTCATACCAGAAGTCATAATTACCGGAGTAGAGCTGTATCTTAGCATAATCGATATCTGCGATATGTGTACAAACCTTATTCAAGAAATAACGGTCATGGGATACCACAATGACAGTATTTTCAAAGTTGATTAAGAATTCCTCCAGCCAGCGGATCGCTTCAAGATCCAAGTGGTTGGTGGGCTCGTCGAGTAAGAGTATATCCGGGTTACCGAAGAGTGCCTGAGCAAGCAAGACCTTAACCTTGTCACCGCCGTTAAGTTCGCTCATAAGCTTATAATGAAGATCAGTTTCGATGCCTAAGCCGTTTAACAAGGAAGCTGCATTTGATTCTGCTTCCCATCCGTCCATAGCTGCAAATTCGCCTTCCAGCTCGCTTGCTCGGATACCGTCTTCTTCTGTGAAATCCTCTTTTGCATAGATGATTTCTTTTTCTTTCATTATATCATAGAGACGTTTATTTCCCATGATTACAGTATCAAGCACCTGAAACTGATCATATTTGAAATGATCCTGCTGTAAGAAGGATAGTCTCTGACCGGGGGTGATGATAACCTCCCCCTTACTGGGCTCGATCTGCCCGGTTAATATCTTGAGAAAGGTAGACTTGCCGGCACCGTTGGCACCGATTAAGCCATAGCAGTTGCCCTCGGTAAACTTAATGTTTACATCCTCGAACAATGCTCTCTTTCCTAATCGTAAGGTTACGTTACTTGCCTGTATCATGAAAAAACCTCCTGAACACTTCCTGTTTATATACAAATACCATTTATATTGTATCGTATATTCCTGATTTTGCAAGAGAAAACTACGTGTTTTCTAAATATAAGCGATTCGGGTATTTGCAATACCCATTATGATCGATTTCTGGATTATGAAACTTTGTGAAGGAAGATTTGTACATTTTTTTCGACACAATTTGAGGAAAATGTTTTTAAAATGTTCACGAAACGTTAATACCTTCTCCATAAATACGGATTATACTTAGCGTATACAATAAGAAAACAATAAAAAGCTAATTAATCAATTGCCTATAACAACTTAACATAGAAAATTTTTTCATAAATCTCCTCCCTCCCCAAAGCCAACTTGAAGAAGTTGGCTTATCCTCTGTCGTGGGAGGTTTTTTTATGCATATTCGTACCCAGCGGATTCGTTTGACTTTTATTAGCAACTTGAGTAGAATGAAAAGTGCAACAACTATGGAAATTCAACCGATTTGTCAACCCGTACGGAGGCAATTATGGCAATCAATAAAGCAATGAGAATGGCACTTCGTGCATTATCTTATCCGGACTTAGATTTGAAGAAAACCTATAAGCTGCAGAGGCAGTTGAAAACAGCTGCTCATCCTGTCATTAAACCCTTATATCAGATGTGGGATCACAAGGTAAGCGTAGAAGATTACGATATTCCGGTGCGTATCTTCCTGCCATCTCCACAATTCGTGCTTAAGAAGCTGTTGATTTTCTTTCATGGCGGAGGCTGGGTAGTAGGCAATATCGATACCTATTCCAATGTTTGCTCCAATATGGCGAAGCAGACAGGATGTGCGGTGATATCGGTGGATTACCGATTAGCACCGGAATATAAGTTCCCAACTGCCGTGGAGGATTGCTATGCCGTAACCAAAGAAATCTATGAAAACGCAGAGCTACTAGATGTCTGTACGGAGGATATCGCCTTAATCGGAGACAGTGCGGGTGGCAATCTGGCAGCCGTTGTGTCTATGATGGCTAGGGATCGTGGAACCTTCCAGCCTAAGAAACAGATACTTCTTTACCCTTCTGCAGACAGCGATCACAGCGAAACCTCCCCTTATCCCTCTGTGATCGAAAACGGGACGGATTTTTTATTAACAACCAAACGAATTAATGACTTTATTGATTTGTATATCAGTAAGGAAGAAGACCGTAAGAATCCTTATCTGGCTCCGATTTTATCCGAGGATTTATCAAAACAGCCAAAGACGCTGATCATAACAGCGGAGTATGACCCGCTTCGGGATGAAGCAGAGGCTTATGGAAGGAAGCTCTACGAGTATGGTAATGATGTTTTGGTTTATCGAATGAAGGATGCTTTGCATGGTTTTATTTCCCTGCCGAAGCATTTTGTCCATGTCAAGCGCAGCTATGAACTGATCAATCGTTTCTTAAATTCATAAATATTTGTATCATTTTGAAGAAAATGTATAGAAAAATCGTTAATACTATTGAAAAAATAATTATGAAATAGATTTAAAATGCAATCTTCTTCCGAGGAAGAAGCAGGAAAGGGGGAGTGGTGTATCCATGACAAGAAGAAAACCAATTGAGTGGCTAAAATTAGATAACGCCGCGAAGATATTCCCTCCGAATACAAACGAAAAGGATACCAAGGTGTTCCGTTTTGTTTGTGAGCTAAAAGAGCAAATCGACAAGGATACTCTACAGAAGGCACTTGATAAAGCATTACCTTTCTTTCCCGTCTATCAATCGGTTTTACGCAGAGGACTTTTCTGGTATTACTTTGACAGTACCGAGGCAAAACCTGAGGTGGTTGAGGAACATAAACTCCCCTGTAGCATGCTCTATCATCCGGGTCGTAAGAATCTTCTTTTCGAAGTGTCCTATTATAATCGCCGGATTAACCTGGAGATGTATCATGCACTGACGGATGGAACAGGAGCTCTCGGCTTTTTGAAGACCATAGTATATTATTATCTGATTCTTAAACATGAAGAGGACTTTGTTAATAAACTTCCTCACCCGGATATAGATGCCTCCTTTTCACAAAAGATGGATGACAGCTTCTTGAAGCATTACAGCGGTGATAAGAAGCTGGATCGGATCAAGATCACTCGGGCTTATCATATCACAGGGAGACGTTCACTCGATAATCGAATGAAGATCGTCGAAGGAATCCTGTCGGTGAAGGAAGTCTTAGAGCTTGCTCATCGCTATGACACGACGATGACGGTGTTTCTGACTGCCCTGTATATCAAAGCAATCCACATGGATATGCCGGCGAGAAGCTTGAAGAATCCGGTGGTTTTAACCGTTCCGGTGAATCTGAGAACTTATTTCCCGTCGGTTACAGCAAGAAATTTCTTCACTACGATCAGTATCCGGTATCATTTTGCAAAGAATTCGGACAAGCTGGAGGATATTATTGCGACAGTGAAGGAAGCCTTTACGAAGGAGCTGACGCAGGAGAAGCTTCGGACACATATAAACCGATTATCTGCATTGGAGCATAATGCTTTTATGAGAGTGATTCCCTTAGTATTAAAGGATTATATTCTTCGGTTTGCCAATCATCTGAGTGACAGAGGAATCACGGCTACCTTGTCCAATATTGGTAAGATCTCGATCTCTAAGGAGCTGGTGCCTTATATTGAATTGTTTGACTGCTTTACCAGTGCACGCAGACCGCAGATTGCTATGTGCTCCTTTGGGGACGAGCTAGTGATTAGCTTTACCTCTCCCTTTATCGGAACGGACATCCAGATGAATTTCTTCCGTATGTTAACCAGTGAAGGCATTGCTGTCACCATTGCCTCAAATGACAAGGAAGTATAGGAGGCGGGAAGATGCAGAACTGTGAGAATTGTAAAATAACTTTGAAGGGAAATTATGACGTCTGTCCACTCTGCGGCGGGTTATTGCAAGAGAAGGGTGAAGGCAAAGCAACTTCACAATTAGAAGAAGTGTTTCCAAATATACCGACGATCTTCCAGGAATTTAATATCTTTATCCGAATCATCATCATGATCTCATTGGCGGCAATTATCATCAGCTTTGCAGTGAATCTGATCTTTACCAAGGATTCCAGGTGGTCGCTGATTGTAGCTGCGAGCATCGCCTGTATGTGGATAAGCTTATTTATCATTATACGTAAAAAGAATAATATACCAAAGACGATTATCTGGCAGGTAGCCCTGATTGGGATATTATCCGTATTGTGGGATTGGTCGATGGGATGGTTGGGATGGTCCATCAATTTTGTTATCCCCGGTATCTGTATCGGAGCTATGGTGGTAATGGCAATTGCAGCAAAGATATTAAAGATCGGCGTCAGAGATCTGCTGGTATATCTGTTTATTGATATCATATTTGGTTTTGTTCCGGTTATATTCATATTGTCGGGAGATCTATACATCACCTTTCCTTCTGTCATCTGCGTAGCAACCAGCGCAATCAGCCTGTCGGCAATTGTGCTGTTTGAAGGGGATAATATGAAATCAGAATTAAAGAAAAAGATGCATATATGACAGTGTAAAACAAAAGTCAGGAAGACAGAGTAATGACATAAAGGGGAGGGTCTATGAATTCATATCATTTAAAACTAATTGCTATCATCACAATGCTTATCGATCATATCGGAGCTGTTTTCATTCCAAGAAGTACAACGCTCTATCTTGTGATGCGTTGTATCGGAAGATTAGCGTTTCCCATCTTTGTGTTCTTATTGGTAGAGGGCTTTTATCATACCAGAGATGTAAAGAAATACCTGCTTCGACTTGGAGCCTTTGCCTTTCTGTCTGAGATTCCCTTCGATCTGGCTTTCTATGGAAAAACATTGGAGTTTACTCATCAGAATATCTTCTTTACCTTATTCTTAGGGTTGGCTTGTATGTATCTAATGAGTCGTGCTGAGAATGCATTTCGTGAAAATGTTATTTTGATAAATCTGTTCCGGATAGGATTAATTCTCATATTCTGTTTGCTTGCTTATTATTTGAAAACGGATTATGATTATCGGGGAGTCCTTTTAATTATCGGATTTTATCTGTTTCGTGGAAATAAGGCATTACTCACTGCTACCTTGTTGTTCGTCTCAGGCTATTTGTTGGGATATATTAATGGACTGGCTACCTTTTCAATTATTCCGATTGCCTTTTATGACGGAAAGAAGGGCAAAAGTATAAAATATGCATTTTATATCTTTTACCCTGCTCACCTGCTGGTCTTGGCACTCATTAAAATAATGCTTTAAATATCACTATAAGCATCAGGATGTTGTTCATAATCATTAATGTGTGAAGTATAGCGAAGGTCTTCACCAGATACATATGGTTTATCGGGATAGTAATGTCTTTCATCAAAGCTTTGGACACTACTAAAGGATGGGAAACGATAATAATTTTTCCTGGCAGGTTCAAAATACATGATAACAAACCTCCTTAATCAATTGTTCTATTCTTATTGTTTGATATTCGATATGGATCTATACTAGGAATTCAAATACGATTTTACATTTTTTTCTAACATTCAGTTGGCTTAAACGATACTATTTTAGGGGAGTAACCTATGATTTCACTGACAATAACCGAAGTAAAGTCCTTTATGGCTAAGCTTCTTGCGCAGAATACCTTTGATAATTTTATATTAAAAGAGATGGAGCTTTCGACCTTTATCAACTTTACCATAAGCGGTCAGTTAAATGAAGCATTCTTCACAACGGAAGAGCTTCAGGAGAGAGGCGAACATACCCACAGTGTACTATGGAGTGAGGTACGTACGATTGCCTTTTCTATGATTAAGGGACATAAAACACCTCTTGCCTTAAAGATTGTATTCCAATTGCCAAGACCACTTTGTGAGGAGTTGGTACAGCAATCCGGAGGAAGAATAAAGAGCGAAGAGGTTGGAGGCTTATACCTGAATGTCCGTTTTGAGAAAAATGAGTTACACATCATCACCGGGACAGCGATCAAGACCTTTACTCTGGATAAGACATTAGAGCAGGTATGGGACCTTCGGGTAAAGCAGATCTTAAAAGAGCAGGGAATTGCTTTTGAAGAGGAATGATAATAAAGTATAGTATACAAAGTGGACTGTACGCACATATAGATACATCTGACTCGCCTTATAAAACTTGTTAGCACTCTTGGTTAAAGAGTGCTAATTTTGTCTTGACAATTCTATTTGGGAGTATTATCATATCATTTGAAGTACTACTGAAATAGAAGTAATGCGACAGACAGAGGAAGACTAACTGTACCGGCATTATTAGAAAATAAGTAAAAAGGAGTTGTTATGATGAGCACAGAACGTGGCAATTTATCGATTCATTCGGAAAACCTGTTTCCAATTATCAAGAAGTGGTTATATTCTGACCACGACATTTTTGTTAGGGAGTTGATCTCAAATGGCAGCGATGCAATCACCAAGCTGAAGAAACTGGAAGTAATGGGTGAGGCAGAGCTACCTGAAGACAATCATTATCAAATTACAGTAACTGTGAATCCCGAGGAGAAGACGATCCGTTTCTCCGATAACGGAATTGGTATGACAGCAGATGAAGTTCGGGAATATATCAACCAGATCGCATTTTCCGGTGCTCAGAAATTCCTTGAGCAGTATAAGGATAAGACAAATGAGGATCAGATTATCGGTCATTTCGGTCTTGGATTCTATTCTGCCTTCATGGTAGCGGCACGTGTAAGTATCGATACCTTGTCTTGGCAAACAGATGCTTCTCCGGTGCATTGGGAATCTGACGGCGGTACGGAATATGAGATGAGTGAGGGTACCAAGACGGAACGCGGTACAGATATCACCTTATATTTAAACGATGCAAGCTATGAATTCTCCAACGAATATCGCGTGAAGGAAGTCCTAAATAAATATTGCTCCTTTATGCCTGTGGAGATCTACTTTGTCAATGCAAATGCTAAGGTAGAAGAGACCAAGGAGGAAGTGATTGACGCTTCTGTAGAGGAAGATGGTACCGTAGAAGAGGCAAAGAAGGAGAAGAAGCCGGAGCCGATCAATAATGTGAATCCCCTGTGGGCGAAGCATCCGAATGATTGCACTGAGGAGGATTACAAGAAATTCTATCGTGAATTATTCCATGACTATAAGGAGCCTTTATTCTGGATTCACCTGAACATGGATTATCCGTTCAACTTAAAGGGCATTCTGTATTTCCCGAAGATCAATACCGAATACGATTCCTTAGAGGGCCTGATCAAGCTATACAGCAATCAAGTATTTATCGCAGATAATATTAAAGAAGTAATTCCTGAATTCCTTATGTTACTTAAGGGAGTCATCGATTGTCCGGATCTTCCGCTGAATGTTTCCAGAAGTGCACTGCAGAATGACGGCTTTGTGAAGAAGATCTCCGAATACATCTCCAAGAAGGTGGCAGATAAGCTGACCGGAATGTATAAGGTGGAGAGAGAAAGCTATGAGAAGTTCTGGGATGATATCAGTCCCTTCGTGAAGTTTGGTTTCTTAAAGGATGAGAAGTTCCGTGAGAAGGTGAAGGATGTAATCATCTTTAAGAACCTGGAGGATAAATATGTGACCCTGGCAGAATATATTGCCTCAAAGAAGGGCACAGAAGAAGCTGTTGAAGAGAAGAGTGAGGATAAGGTTCCTGAGACTCCTGTTCATGACGAGAACTATGATCATGAGCATAAGGATGGATGCGAATGCGGACACGATCACAGCCATGAAGAGGACGAAGAGGTTATAGATGAGGATAAGAAATTAACCATCTATTATGTAACCGATGTAAAGCAGCAGAGCCAGTATATCAATATGTTCAAGGAAGCTGGCAGTGATGCATTTGTCCTGACACACAACATCGATCAGCCCTTCATCACACAACTGGAATATCAGGATCAGACCATCCGCTTCCAGCGTATTGATGCTGACATCAGTGAAGGCTTTAAGGATACGATCAAGAAGAAAGATCAGAAGGTCTTAAAGAATAACACGGAAGCGATGACAACACTGTTCCGTAAGGTACTCAGCAAGGATAAACTAGAAGTCAAGGTGGATAAATTTAAGAATGAGAAGGTATCCTCCGTCATGACCTTGTCTGAGGAGAGTCGCAGAATGCAGGATATGATGCGTATGTATAATATGTCAGGTATGGATATGGGCGGTTTTGACGGTGGTGAGACTTTGGTGCTTAACGCAAACAATAAGCTGGTTCAATATATTCTCACGAATGAAAATGCAGAGCTTACTCCGATGATCTGTGAACAGCTCTATGATCTGGCGCTCCTTAGTCATAAGCCTCTGGAGCCGGAAGCAATGACGAAGTTCGTACAAAGAAGCAATGATATTATGATGCTGCTTGCGAAATAAATATATTTAGAAAATTGTTTTATACTATAGAAGGAAAGGTGGTTTAATTACTGCCTTTCCTTTTTTGGTGTTATTTTGATTTTAGTATCAAAGTCCGTTAATAACTTATCTCAGATCAATTCTCAATATTTATTAAAATAAAAGGGATACGAATATGAAATACTTCATGATTGGTAATAATATGATAGGAGATATGGTGGCAGGACGCATACCTGCCGTGTTCCTTTTAGTATCCTAAAATAGTTTTATAAAATTTATATAAATCTATAGTTACCTCTTGATTATACTACCAGGATTATGGTATGCTATTATATAGTAATGAAAACTACATTGTGTAGTGACCAAACCCGAAGATATGTTTACGATTACAATATAAGTAAATATTAGGATATTGTAAGAAGAATATAAAAAGTAGTAGAATGAATTTTTAAAACAGGAGGATAAAAAGATGTCATACAGAATTATTGGAGACAGCTGCACGGATTTACCGAAGGAATTGAAGGAGGATTCGCATTTTAAGCTCGTACCCTTAACTCTAATTGTGGATGATGTTTCGATAGTAGATGACGAGACCTTTAACCAGGAAGATTTTCTTAGACGTGTGAAAGCTTGTCCTACCAGTCCAAAGTCAGCTTGTCCTTCTCCGGAGGATTATATGAAGCATTTTGACTGTGAAGGAGACGTGTATGTGATTACCCTTTCTTCCCCCTTAAGCGGCTCCTACAACAGTGCTGAGCTTGCCAAAAAATTATATTTGGAGGAGCATCCGGATAAGAACATTGAAGTATTCGATTCCCATTCTGCGTCTGTAGGTCAGGTTCTGATTGCTATGAAGATTAAGGAATTGATTGAAGCACATCATCCCTTTAAAGAAGTGGTTGAGAAGGTTCATACCTTCCGTGACGGATTAAAGACAAAATTTGTACTGGAATCGTTAGATGCGCTTCGCAAGAACGGTAGATTAACGAACCTTCAGGCAATCATCGCAAGTGTATTAAGCATTAAGCCTGTGATGGGAGCCACCCCGGAAGGTACGATCTGCAAGGTTGACCAGGCAAGAGGAATCAATAAAGCCCTGTTGCTTATGGCAAAATGCATCGAGGAGGATGTGATCAAACCTTCTGAGAAGATCATCGGAATAGCTCATTGCAATAATCGGGAAAGAGCTGAATTTGTGAAGGAAGAGATACTTAAGAGAATTCCCTTCAAGGGCTGCTTTATTGTAGATACCGCAGGTGTCAGTTCCTTATATGCCAGTGAGGGTGGAATTATCGCAGCTTACTAGGTATTTACTGAGGACGAAAGATAGAATTCAGCAACGAGCAAATAAAGTCCGGAAACTAGTAAATAAAATTCAACAACGCAGGATTAAGTCGTGCCCAGTGCACCTCTTTCTCCTGCGTTTTTGCATGAAATAGAGCGTGAGAAAAGTGGGAACAGGAGCAGGAGGGCCTTGCACCCAGAAGAAAGCAAGAAGATATGTCAGGAGAAAAGCAATAGAGTTTGAAGATTAAGGATTAAGGTAAAGCAAGGGTTTGAGTGGGATGGGAGTCGTTGAATAACTACATTAGATTTGCTACTTGTAATTCTAACAAGTGTTAGATATAATAGATCTAACACTTGTTAGATAGAAATTGGAGCGATTGAATGGGCGAAAAGAAAAATACAAAAGAGATGATAGAAGATGTTGCATTAGAATTATTTTCGAAAAGAGGATATAAAGCGGTATCTATAAGAGACATCGCTAAACAGGTCGGAATTAAAGAAAGTACAATATATTACTATTTTTTTAATAAGCAGGCAATTATGGACTCGCTACTTGGTAAGATTGATATTCATATTGAAAAAATGAAAGTTGGCTTTGAAACAGAACTAACTAAGGTAAACACTATTTCGGAAACAGCATTTTGCGATGTTGCTGTCAGTTTGTTGAAAAATTATTTATTAAATCCCTATGTTAACAAACTGTTATCAGTTTTGACAATTGAGCAGATGTCTGAGAAGAAAGCTTATGAAGTATACCAAAGGCTTGTATTCGAATTACCGCTGTTACAGCAGGAGCAGGTTTTTAAGGAAATAATGGAAAGAGGTTATATAAAACCAAATAATCCCAAGGTGCTGGCACATGAATATTATGCTGTTATCTATTTTGCATTTCAAAAGAACTGCGTCGGATGTGAGGTGACAAATGAGAAAATAAATATTGCATGTGATGAAATTCGTATCAATATGGTTGATATTTTTAGAAAGATGAAGGAGTGAGATTATGAAAGCATATAGGAGCAAAAAGGCGGCTAAAAAAATAATAAGTACCTATGATGAATTACTAAATCAATGGGATGTACCAATACAAGAACGGATGGTACCTACCACGTATGGTTCTACACATGTTATTGTTACAGGTAAAGAAGGGGGGAAACCTCTTCTTATGTTTCACGGTGTAGGCGATGATTCGGCTTTGATGTGGATATATAATGCAAAAGCACTTGGAGAATTTTACAGACTATATGCGATAGATACCATTGGCGGGCCAGGTAAAAGCATAATGGGTGAAAAGTATAATACAAGTTATGATGATGTTATATGGATTGATGAAATAATGAACTATTTTAAGCTGGAAAAATCATCAATTATAGGTGTTTCTCATGGTGGATATTTAGTCCAGCTTTATACATTGTATAGGCAGGAGAAGGTGGATAAAGCGATTAGCATTTCATCCTCTGTACCAATTGAGGGTAGTGGAAATTATATGAAAACTATGATGAAAATATTTTTACCAGAAGCATTATTTCCTACAAGAAGAAATGTTGTTAAGCTACTAAGGAAACTTTCAGGAAATCATGTTGAGGTATTTACTGATCATGCAATAATATTAGAGCATTATACATGGTTATTAAAAGGATTTAATAATATGGCAATGAGGTATCATAAGGTGCGTTTATTTACAACGGATGAAGTAGAACAAATTAAGGGTAAGATATATTACCTTGTTGGTCTTGAAGACCCTTTTGAAAAGTTAGGTGGCGCAGCATTATTAGCAAAATACAATATGAATGTGAAGTTTTATGAAGGTGTCGGGCATGGAATTAATCACGAGATTGCAGAAGAAATTAATAACATAGTTATTCGGATTATGGAAGGGCAGGATATGAAATTGAATAGTGATTTAAATTGATATTTGAAAAGAGAATGATGATATACTAAGATAAAATATAGTATTGATAGAATGATATATATTATTTTGTAGATAATTGGTTGAACTGTATTGGAGCACAGGGATAAGATACTAATACATGGCGACGAGTGAGATGATCCTGGCCTTATTGATTTAGGCAGGTTCTATAACTATTAAGCTTTCTGGAGGAGTCGGCTAGGTTCTTCAGATGTCAGTTTATCATATCCACGCATTCTCCGTTTCTACTTGCCATGCGAGGTGCTAGAATCTATAATCTGGATAAAGAACCGGTTATGATTGAACGCTGGACTGAACTTGAGAATGTACGCACTTACTTTGACTTCTTTAAGAAGCACGAGGGGGGATTTGAAACCGATTAAAAGGAGATAATATATGAAGAGCTTTTGTGGAGATTGGTTAGTTACAAGTTTGTTTCTAAAAAGATGAATATACTAATGGACATTGGTAATACTTCCGAGTGTTACGAATAATCGAGAAAAGACAAGAAAGAAACCTCAAGAAAGATAGTGAAAGATAAAATAAAAAAAATAAAATTAGTAGTTGACTTTTTAGCACTTTTATTAGATAATAACTAATGCGGTGCTCATCTAGGACACCACAATAAATAAGAAATCGAGGCGTGGCTCAGTTTGGTAGAGCGCTGCGTTCGGGACGCAGAGGCCGTGGGTTCGAATCCCGTCGCCTCGACTGAAGACTCTTGAATATTCAAGGGTCTTTTTTCTTTGTGTTGCATTTCGTGTTGCATTTCGTGTTGCATGAATAGAGCAACGATACAATTGTGTATGTAAAGAAGCCAAGTGTTATTTCTCAGCTTCATTATTCATTTGATATGCGATTAATACGATATCTTTATTTTCATTAATGCTAATCGCTTTTTCTAACACAGAGATATTGCTAACATCCTCGGTAGAAATATCTGCTATACAATAGTCTTTAAAATCCTTGATTTCCATTGGTTTATCTCCTTTCCCTGATAAAAGTATATTACGGATTCCCGGAACCAATAATAGAAAAAGGGAGGCTTAGACTCCCTTTATATTACCTGATGATGGTGCTTTATTTGATGTAGACTTTGACCTTGAATTAGAAGCGGAATTATTTTTAAAATCTACATCATTATCAGAGTTATTATTAGTAACACTACTTTTACCTAGCTTATCGGATGATACTTTTCTAGCTTTGTTATCGTTCTTCATAAAAACTCCTTTCGTAAGTGATATGAATAGTATTTGTATAAACGTAAAAATATATACAAAAGGTTGGGAGGCAGTATAGAATTACTATTAATTGGAAGTCCATGGTTGACATTACAGTTGCGGGGGTATAGCTGCAGTGATAATTAAATCCACATACAAAAGAAGCTCATTGCCCTAACACCCAGCAGTGCTTATGTGTATCGTAGCAAAGAATAATATCATTGCGGTATCCATAGGCTTGAAAGGTACAATAGAAGGTCTTTATTAAGAATTTGTCAGATTTCATTAGTTTGATCGAACTTATCTTGAATTTAAATAATTCCTGGGTATCGTCTTCAATACAGAAGGATCTGGGAACGAACTCTCCCAGGGTGTTAAAAACAGCCCGAACAGCTACGGGATGGCCTTGGGGATGTCGGATCAGTGGTTTGCGAATGGGATTAAGAAACGGCATATTGTAAGCTCCTTATGATGTTTTTAGGGCTATTCTATAATACCCATCGGACATCGGATGCTTTTTACTGTAATATTCTTTATACCAATTTTTACAAATAAAAAAGCTCCCCATGGGACTCGAACCCACGACCTACGCATTACGAATGCGTTGCTCTACCAACTGAGCTAGGGAAGCATAATAATTATTCTGTTTTGTACCGATGAAACAGGCTACTCAACTATTCTATTATAAAGCTTCGGAAAATTCAAGGATTTTTTCAGGATAATTTAAATTTAAATATCATTCGAAAAATACTCCTCGTTTTATATAATGAGACCTTCGAGGATGAAACTCACCAAACATGGATTAAAATTAATCATGTGCTAGGCAGCGTGCATCGCCCGAAGGCCTATTCTTTATTTTACCGATATCTACATTATATCGACATTTACATTCAATAATCTATTTCGTCACACCCATAAAGCATAATCCGATGGCACCGGGACCGGAATGGGATCCGATACTTGGGCTGACATAATTTATGATGATCTTACGGTTAGGCAGCTTCTCACGTATCAGTTCCACCAGATAATCCGCATCTTCTCTGGAATCGCCATGTGCGATACAGATCGGATCGTCGGTATATAAGTATTTGCCCATGCAATCAAGCATATTATTACAGATTGTAGCCAAGGACTTCTTTCGTCCTCTGACAGTGCCTTTTGCAACGAGCTGCCCTTCCGGATTGACATACAGGATGGGCTTGATATTGATCATGGAACCTATGACTGCAGTAGTTTTGGAGATTCTGCCGCCGCGGTGCAGGTGATTTAGATCATCCACGGTAAAGTAGACACAGAACTCTTGCTTGTGCTCCTCTAACCAGGCTGCGGTTTCTTCAAGGGATTTACCTTCCTCTCTCAGCTGGACCGCTTTCATGACAAACATTCCTTCGCCCATGGAAGCATTCAACGTGTCGACAACGATGATCTTCGCACCGGGATTCTCCTCACATATCTCATTTGCACCAGTAACTACATTGCTGCAGCCGCCACTTAATGCGGAGGAAAAACTGATATGTAACACATCAAGACCCTGATCTACATAGCTCTGGAAGGTTTTGCGAATGATCTCGGGATTACTTGCCATTGTGGTCGGCATAAGCCCGGAACGCATCTTATCATAGAATTCCTTTGGAGTAAGATTAACCTCATCACCATAGGTGATCCCTTCAAGATCATAATAATGAGGGATAATTCCGATTTGTTTATCTTTGATATATTCGTCTAATAAATCTGAGTTAGAGTCAGCGGTAATTACAAACTTCTTCATGCTTTTGTTCCTCCCAAATCATGGTTATAAGACTATTCTACTAGAGTGAACCTCTTTTTACAATACTTATATATTGTAATTTGTTTATTATTGGTTATAAAAAATTAATAATATCAGATGGCTTCCAGAAGCATACCCGGAGGTGGTGGTGTATAATAATGCAGTGATTTACAGATAGTGGTTAATTCTAACAAAAATATAGATAATAGTCTATATTCAGCTATTTTTTGTATTGACAATTATTACTGTAATTGGTATAAATATAAGTTATTAAAGCTATAATTTTATCTGATATATGTTAAGCTTTTTGAATTATTTCAGTTGACAAGCAGGTCTTTGGAGGTAGTACTATGGATAAAGATGAGAACAAATTACCGGAGGAAGTAATAAGTAAGAAGGAAAAGAAAGAGAAAAAAGTGAAGGTTAAAACAGAGAAAGAGAAAAAAGTAAAGGCGGAAAAAACTACTACTCGGAAAATGACCTTTAAGCTGCCAAAACCCGCGGACATCATAAAAAGATTTCAGGAACTGAAGCAGGAACCTATCGGAGTAAGCTTGCTAAAGAATTCGTTTCTCAGACGATTCACGGGAATTCGTACCACGTTACTGCTAGGCTTTGCAGTACCGGTGATTCTTATGGCGGTATTCGGAATTGTATCCTTTAATCAATCCTCCAAAGCAGTTATCACTAATTATGAAAACATCGGATCGAATGCACTCAATGCAGTTCGTGACTACATATTTCTGGGGGTCGATGCAGTGTCCTCGAAATCTTATGAATTAACCGATACAAAAAGCATTAAGTCATATTATAACGGTGCAGATGAAATGAGCTCCGATGAGGATGCGGCAGCTTTTGAAAAAGTTAAAACCGAGGTAGACAATGCAAAATCCTCCCATTCCTTTATCTATGCGATGCATATTATCGGTGAACAAGGAACCAGTATCTCCTCTGTGAGCGATCTCCCTGTTGATATTTATGAAGGCTTTCTTAATTCTGAAGAAGGTAAGACAATAACAGCAGCCCTGGATCGTTATGTATGGGTTGGTAAACACAGCTATCTGGATGAGAAGCTAAATAATACCCAGATCAATTACTCAACCTCGATCATAAGAAAGATGTCCGAAAACAACGGTTATATCATCATCGACGTACCTAAGACGGAATTGTCGAAGGCAGTTTCTAATATTGATCTCGGTGAGGGAAGTATCGTAGGCTTTGTTACCGCAGATGGCGTGGAAACTCTGGCAAATACGGATGAGACATCGGTATTTAGTACGTTGAATTATTATAAAGAAGCTGCAGCGGGAAGTCAGTTCAACGGATCCTCCTATGAGAAATACAATGGTAAGGATTATTTATTTCTTTATAGTAAAGTCGGAAGTACTAAGGCTTTGGTATGTGCACTTGTTCCGAAGAGCACAATCTTAGCTCAGGCACAGTCCATCAAGCTCTTAACCCTGATCTTCGTTACCATCGCATCCATTCTTGCAATCTTCGTTGGTACAGTGATTGCTGCACGGATCGGAGCCGAGATCTCCAGATTAACCAAGTCCATCGCTCTTGCAGCAGAAGGTAATCTGACCACTATTTTCCGTACAAAGCGTAAGGATGAATTTCTGACTCTGTCAGACAGCTTGAATGATATGGTGGCCAGTATGAAAGGTCTGATTGAACAGGTTGCATTGGTAGGTAATACGGTAAAAGGCTCCGCGGACAGCTTGTCCCATACATCAGGAGATATACTTACCTCCACAAAGGATATCTCCTTAGCCATCGATGAGATCGAGAAGGGTGTAGTACAGCAAGCTTCAGATACAGAACAATGTTTACTGCAGATGTCAACTCTGTCAGATAAAATTAATCAGGTATATAATAACACCTACGAGATAGAGCAGATTGCCAAGGATACGAAGGTGATCGTCGGAGATGGTATTACTACCATCGATGAATTGAATAGCAAATCGAGTGCAACGACGGATATTACGAAGGTGGTTATCAATGAGATCGAAGAGCTGGAGCAGCAATCTGGGAGCATTGAGAATTTCGTCGAGGTGATCAATGGTATCGCCGACCAGACTAACCTCTTATCCTTAAATGCATCGATAGAAGCAGCAAGAGCCGGAGAAGCTGGACGTGGATTTGCAGTTGTTGCAGCTGAGATTCGTAAGCTGGCTGAGCAGTCAGTAAAGGCTTCCACTCAGATTAATACGGTTGTTCGCAACATCAAGGAGAAGACAAAGGTGACTGCAAACTCTGCGAAGCAGGCAGAGCGTATCGTCGGTTCCCAGATGGAGGCGCTGTCAAAGACAATACAAACCTTCGAAAATATCAATGAGCATGTCGGTAATTTGGTATCGAACTTAAATAATATCGCAGAGGGCGTTCGAGGAATTGAGAATGCAAAGGACGATACCCTGGATGCAGTTCGTAATATCTCAGCAGTATCCCAGCAGACCGCAACCTCTTCTGAGGAAGTGAGTGCAACTGCGATGAACCAGATTACCTCCGTGGAATATTTGAGCAAGTCAGCAGATGAATTGGCTGGAGAAGCAAAGAGATTGGAAGAACTGATTCAACTGTTTCAAATTACAGAGTAAGAATTAATTCGTAATTTGTTTCTTAACTTTGATTAAGAGATAGGAATGGAGTTTGCGGCGTAGTCTCTACAAACCCCATTCCTTTTTTTTGTATATGAATTCCAATATCTGCGAAGCGGACATTTTTGTATCGCATAGCTATTTTTGCTGTCTCGGAACTTTTTTCTCAAAATACGTCAGCAGCTTATATAAACCGGTTGCGACAATACACAGAATCACAATCGACATTATGACCCAATCCAACTTAAATACCTGACTGCCATAGATAATCAGATACCCGAGTCCTGCTTTCGCTGCCAGAAACTCTCCGATAATGACACCGACTAAGGAGAGGCCGATATTTACCTTCATCTGACTGATGATAAAGGGAATATTGCTGGGAAGCACAACCTTAAAAAGTACATCCGTCTTTTTCCCACCCAGAGTGTAGATCAGCTTGATCTTATCCTCTTCAACTTCTCGGAAGTTCGTATATAGGTTTATGATCGTACCGAAAATCGCGACCGAAACGGCAGCGACAATAATCGTCTTGACATTGTTGCCCAGCCACACGATAAATACCGGCGCCAGAGCTGATTTAGGAAGACTGTTCAGCACAATCAGGTAGGGCTCAAGAACCTTGGAGATACTGTGATTCCACCAAAGTATGACAGCAATGAGAATACCAAGTACATTGACCAGGAAGAAGCTTCCCAATGTCTCTAAAAGCGTAATTCCGATATGATAGAGTAATTGACCGGTTACCGTCATCGAGGCGATCGTATTTATCACCCGGGTGGGACTAGAGAAAATGAAAGAGTTCAGGATTCCCAGTCTCGCGGTAATTTCCCAGGCTGCAAGGAAGGTAACCAGGATCAATACCTGATAAAAACGAACCCAGCGAAGATGTATCCGGTGCTTTCGGATAAAATCCTTTTGAGCAGCGGAGACGTTCAAGCTTTCACTCTCCACTTTTTTATGAATCCTGCTCATGATGGGTTAACTCCTTCCATATTTGATTAAAGTACTCCTTGAATTCGGGGGCACTTCGGCTGGAGAAGGGGGTCCGCTCATCAATGGACAGGTTGATATCAAATACCTTTGTTACAGTACCAGGTCTTTGAGAGAGTACAATGACACGATCAGCCATACTGATGGCTTCAGAGATATCATGAGTAATCAGGATGGCTGTTTTCTTCTCCTTACGAATAATACCCCAGATATCATCCGCAACCTCCAGTCTCGTCTGATAATCCAGGGCAGAAAAAGGTTCATCCAGCAAAAGAATATCCGGTTCAAGCAACAGAGTTCGGATTAATGCCGCTCTCTGCCTCATTCCACCGGAGAGCTTTGATGGATAAGAATTCTGAAAGGTAATCAGACCATAGGTATTGAGCAGCTCATTTATTTGAACATAGCTGTTTTCTGATAGTTTATTCTGTATCTCCAACCCTAAGGTGACATTTTTAAGCGTATTACGCCACTCGAGCAGCTGGTCTCTTTGCAGCATATACCCGATGTTCTTACCGGAGGATTTTATGTCCTTACCGTTGATATATATAAAGCCGCTACTGGGGTCAATCAATCCTGCAATCAGCGAGAGCAGAGTGGATTTGCCGCAGCCGCTGGGTCCTACGATGCTTAAGAATTCCCCTTCCATCACATGAAAAGAAACATCGAATAATGCCGGTGTTTCGCCTTCGAGACTATGATAGGTGTAGCTGAGGTGATCAATTTTGAGTAATTCGCCCATAGGTGTTTCCTCCATTCTTGCTTATATAGTATTATATGACAGGGGAAAGTAGAGGTTCCTTGATGCGATTTTATTTCAGATATACTTGTCAAACTTGCTCTTCCATATTTTTGGTGAGTTGCAAACAGTAAGTGAGATTAGTTTTTTACGGATATGAGATGAGTTTGGATTGACTTTAAATAGGTGGGAGCATATAATTACTGTATAGTAAATACCTGTGTTAATAAATGTCGGATGAAGGATTTGGGAGAGACCGTAATCGAGACGGCGCCGAAGGGGAATGCGAAAACTCTCAGGCAAAAGGACCAGATCTGGACGATACTCTGGAAAGCGAATCGGCACCGAAGAAGCAATTTTCTGCTCTTTCTTTATGATAAGGAGCGGAAGAGAATCTTTCAGGTAAACCAACAGAGGCGTATTGATTTATTTCAGTATGTCTTTTTTTGTGTCCAAAAATAAGGAGAATGGGAGGTTACAATGGAAAGAAAAACAGGGCTTTATGATTGCCATGTGAAGGCAGCAGGCAAGATTGTTCCCTTTGCCGGCTATTTGTTACCGGTACAGTATGAAACAGGAGTAATCACCGAGCATATGGCAGTGAGATCTGCTGCAGGACTATTTGATGTATCCCATATGGGGGAAGTTCTTTTAAAGGGGAAGGATGCGCTAAAGAATGTTCAGCATCTGGTAACCAATGACTGCGGTCAGATGTATGACGGTCAGGTTAAGTATAGTCCAATGTGCAACGAAAACGGCGGTGTTGTGGATGATCTTCTGGTTTATCAAAAGAACCCACAGGAATACTTGATCGTAATTAATGCTGCCAACCGATTTAAGGATGTGGAATGGATGAAGTCACACCTGATAGGTGAGGTAGAATTCACGGATATCTCGGATGAGATCTCACAGCTGGCACTTCAGGGACCGAGATCAAAGGAGATTCTCTGTAAACTGACTGAGGAAGAGAAGCTTCCGGTCAAATATTACAGCTTTAAGGAAGAGGTTAACGTGGCAGGAGTCCGTTGCCTGGTATCCAGGACCGGTTATACCGGTGAGGATGGATATGAATTATACTGTAGCAATGAAGATGCGGTGAAGCTTTGGAATCTGCTTCTTACGGCAGGTAATTATGATACGGAAAGTAATACTAAGATGGCTGATGCGAAGGAGGATTATGTCATCATCCCCTGTGGCCTCGGTGCCAGAGATACCCTTCGGTTGGAGGCAGCGATGCCACTTTATGGCCATGAGATGGATGATACAATCTCTCCTCTGGAGACAGGGCTTGGCTTTGCAGTGAAGCTTGCGAAGGAGGACTTTATCGGTAAGGATGGGATATTATCCCGAGACGAACCGAAGAAAGCCCGTGTCGGCCTCAATATCACCGGTCGCGGAATCGCCAGAGAAGCTTGTCCGGTATACATTGATCAGAAGCAGATTGGCATGACTACCTCCGGAACGCATTGTCCTTATCTGGGAAGACCGGTTGCGATGGCACTGGTGGATATAGAATACAGTACCTTAGGTACTCAGGTTGAGGTTGAGGTAAGAGGACGAAGAATTGCAGCGCAAGTGGTGGCACTTCCCTTCTATAAACGCGAGAAATAAAGTATAGCATTCGAAAGGTACATAACAATATTCTCAACAAAGTGACTGTGTTCACACAGTCCTAAGAATAATTCTAAATTACATATGTGATAATGTAGCTAGAGAAAGATTATATAACGGAGGTTAAACAATATGAAGGAATTATTATTTTTAAAATCCCATGAATGGGTACAGTTCAGTGATGCAACAACAGCAAAGGTTGGCATTTCCGATTATGCGCAGAAGCAGCTGGGAGATCTGGTATTCGTTAATCTTCCTGAAGTTGGCGATGAGGTTGTGGCAGGAGAAGAATTTGGAGACGTGGAATCCGTAAAGGCTGTCTCCAGCGTCTATAGCCCGGTTACCGGAACCGTAAAGGCCATTAATGAAGAGCTCCTCGATCATCCCGAGTTGATTAATTCCGATGCCTATGATGCTTGGTTTATCGAGGTAGAGGAGATTACAGATCAATCTGATCTATTATCTGAGAAGGAATACAACGAACTCAACTCATAAGGGGGAAGCAGTATGGGCAATTATATACCGAATACACCGCTGGAGCAGCAGGAGATGCTGCAGACCATCGGCGTGTCAAGTATCCGGGACTTATTTCGGGCAATCCCGAAGGAGGTCTACCTGGAGGAGCCGCTGAAGCTTAATAAGGGGATGTCTGAGTATGAAGTCAGACGAACCATGGAGAAGCTTGCAGCGAAGAATACTGTGTATCACTCGATCTTTCGAGGAGCAGGAGCTTATTATCACTATATCCCTTCGATTGTAAGCCAGATCACCTCGAAAGAAGAATTTGTTACTGCTTATACGCCTTATCAGGCAGAAATCAGCCAGGGCATCCTGCAGTCCATCTTCGAATATCAGACGATGATCTGTGAGCTGACAGGGATGGATGTGTCAAATGCCTCAGTTTATGACGGAGCTACGGCAGCAGCCGAAGCAGTGATTATGTGCAAGGAGCGGAATCGTAAGAAGGCAATTATCTCGGCTGCCGTTCATCCTCAGACCATTGAGACGATAAGGACCTATTGCCAGGGCACCGATATCGAGGTAGTGATAGCACCTGTGACGGAAGGAAGAACCGACTTAGAACAGCTAAAGCAGCTGCTTAATGTCGAGACTGCCTGTGTGCTGCTGCAGCAGCCAAATTTCTATGGATTATTAGAGGATGGAGATGCTGTAGGTACTTTATGCAAAGAGTCGGATGCAAAATATATTATGAGCTGTAATCCAATCTCTCTGGGGCTCTTGAAGGCTCCGATCGAATACGGTGCCGACATTGCTGTGGGAGAAGGACAGCCGCTTGGAATACCGCTGTCCTTCGGTGGACCGTATCTTGGTTTTATGGCAACGACCGAAAAGCTGATGCGAAGACTACCGGGACGTATCGTTGGTGAGACAAAGGATAATAAAGGCAATCGTACCTTTGTCTTAACATTGCAGGCAAGAGAACAGCACATCAGAAGAGAGAAGGCTTCCAGTAATATCTGCTCTAATCAGGCACTCTGCGCCATGACAGCTGCGGTGTATCTGGATGCGATGGGCAGAAAGGGCTTGCAGCGGGCAGCTGAGCTGTCCATGTCCAAGGCTCATTACTTGGCAGGACGAATCTGTGAGCTGAACGGCTTCTCGATGCGTTATCCGGGAGAATATTTCAACGAATTTGTGACAGGCTTCACCGGTGATGTGGATAATTTATTAAAAGAGTTGGAGCTGCGTGGAATTCTGGGAGGGTATCCTTTGAACGGAGAGCAGAAAGGTAATATCCTCTGGTGTGCGACAGAGATGAATACCAGAGAAGAGATTGATACCTTAATCGTTACTTTGAAGGAGGTGCTGGGAGTATGAAGCTGATCTTTGAGAAAAGCAGACAGGGAAGAGGCTGCGAGCTTTTACCGGAATGTGATGTTCCCTTAATCACTCCTTCGAAAGAATATGAGCGTAAAAAGGAGCTTAAGCTACCCGAGGTATCCGAGACAGAGCTAAGCAGGCATTATACTGAGCTGATGAAACGAACCTTTGGAATTAACGATGGATTCTATCCCCTGGGTTCCTGTACGATGAAATATAATCCGAAGATTAATGAAGATATGGCAAAGTTAAAAGGATTTACCGGGGTTCATCCGCTTCAGCCGCAGGACAGTATTCAAGGATGTCTGGAGGTAATGAGAAAAGCAGAGAAGGCTCTGTGCGAAATTACCGGCATGGATGCAATGGATTTTCAGCCGGCAGCAGGAGCTCATGGCGAATTTACGGGACTAAAGCTGATCTGGGCATACCATCAGGACCGTATGGATGTAAAACGGACAAAGATTATTGTCCCTGATTCTGCACATGGAACAAATCCGGCAAGTGCTGCGATGGCAGGTTTCTCTGTGATCAATGTTGCCTCGACGAAAGAAGGTTATGTGGATCCTGAGGAGCTTCGTAAAGTGGTTGGAGAGGATACCGCTGGCTTTATGCTGACTAATCCGAATACCATTGGTATGTTTGATGAGAATATCCTGGAGATTACGAGAATTATACATGAGGCTGGTGGTCTGAATTATTATGACGGTGCGAACCTCAATGCAATCATGGGAATAGCAAGACCCGGTGACATGGGTTTTGATGTGGTACATCTGAACCTTCATAAGACCTTCTCTACCCCGCACGGCGGAGGTGGTCCCGGTAGTGGTCCGGTCGGCTGTAAGGAGATATTAAAGAAGTACCTTCCATCTCCCAGAATAACCGAAGAGAACGGAAGGTATCACTGGGAGGAGAAGGACCCCTTAAGTATTGGCAGAGTGAAGGCTTTCCATGGCAATTTCCTTGTTGTTGTCAGAGCATTAGCTTATATCCTGACTCTTGGCGCGGAAGGGGTACTCGAGGCATCCCGGAATGCGGTACTAAATGCAAATTACATGATGCATCTACTGAAGGATACCTTTGATATACCGTTCCCCGGACCTTGTATGCATGAATTTGTAATTTCTCTCGAAGAACTGAAGAAGGAGAAGGGAGTCTCGGCTCTTGACTTTGCTAAGACACTGCTGGATTATGGAATGCATCCGCCGACGATGTACTTCCCCTTGATCGTGCATGAAGCTCTGATGGTCGAGCCTACTGAAACAGAATCGAAGGAGACATTGGAGGAAGCTGCTGCAGTCTATAAGGAGATCTTTGAGAGAGCTTTGAAGGAGCCGGAAGCGTTACATCTGAGCCCGGTGAATACGGTTGTCGGACGACCGGATGAAGTCGGTGCAGCAAGAAATCCGGTGGTATGCTGCCAACTGTAAGCTTCATAATTGAATAGGATTAAGATACGTATGGAAAGAATATCGTAACATAATTATAACATTCGAAATCATAGAAAGCTGCTTTTGTGCCTTAATTTATTAAGCTCCTCAGGGCAGCTTTCTTTGATGGAATAGTGAATTACATTGAGAGTGTACATCTGTAAAGCCTACTAAGTGTTTAAGAAACGAGGGTTAGAATTTCATGTTGAATACCATCAAATATTTCATCACATCGGAGACAAATCCATATAAAAATCTAGCTCTGGAGGAATATTTATTAAAGCAGGTAAAGGAAGATGAAGTAATTCTTTATCTGTGGCAGAATGAGAGAACTGTAGTCATAGGCAAGAACCAGAACCCATGGAAGGAATGTAAGCTTGCCGAGCTGGAGGAAGACGGCGGAAACCTGGTTCGCAGATTATCCGGAGGTGGAGCAGTCTTTCATGATCTGGGTAACCTGAATTTTACATTTTTGGCAACCAAGGATAATTATAATGTGGAGCGGCAGCTGGAGGTGATTCTGAGAGCAGTGAAGAAGCTTGGAATTCCTGCGGAGAAGTCAGGTCGCAATGATATTACAGTCGAGGGGAAGAAATTCTCCGGCAATGCCTTCTACAGCGACGGTGTGCACTGCTACCATCACGGTACGATCTTAGTGAAAGTGGATATGAGTAAATTATCCCATTATCTGAATGTTTCCAAAGAAAAACTGGTATCCAAGGGTGTCGAATCAGTGAGAGCAAGAGTTACAAACCTTACGGAATATCTGCCACAGCTTAGCATCGGTCAGGTGCGTAAGGAGCTGATGAAGGCATTCGGTGAAGTCTATGAGTTTACACCAGAGGAACTGAAGGCAGATGATCTGGATGTGCTGAAGTTGGAGAAACTGGAGGATAAATTCTCCTCTTTTGAATGGATTCTAGGCAGAAGGATGGAATTTAATTACTCACTGGACAGACGCTTCCCTTGGGGTAATATTGATCTTGAATTCGTAGTTGACTGTGGTCGTATCGTGCATTGTAAGGTATATTCGGATTCGCTTGAGACAGGCTATTGGGATAAGCTCACAGGCGCTTTAGAGAACTGTGTTTTCTCTTCGGCAGCGATGCATGAGACTTTAGAGGTGCTTTCGCTCACGCCGGAAGAGACAGTGATACACCGAGATGTGCTCGACCTGATTCAGGAGTCGAAGCTTTAGAAGAGAACCGTTACACGAAAAGAGCAGCGCAGAAATGGAGAACATTATGGAGAATCAATTTGATTTGATTATCATCGGATCCGGACCCGGCGGGTATGTAGCAGCAATAAAAGCTGCAAAACTAGGTAAGAAAATCGCAATCATAGAGAGCCGCGAGATTGGAGGAACCTGTTTGAACCGGGGATGCATTCCGACGAAGACGCTGATGCATAGCTCTCATCTTTATTATGAGGCACAGCATCTGGAAGAGCTTGGTATCACGATGGAAGGGATACATCTGGATATTGATAAGCTGAAAGAACGGAAGGAAAGCGTCGTAAACAGAATGCGTCAAGGAATCATAGGTTTGTTAGAGGCAAATAATGTAACAATACTGCACGGACAGGCACGGATTACCGGGCCGAATTCAGTAGAGGTGAACCTGCCGGAGCAAACCAGTAATTATCAAGCAGAGAAGATCCTGATCGCCACCGGCTCTGCTCCGGCAATACCCAGACTCGAAGGCGCTGACCTTCCGAATGTCATAACCAGTGATGAACTGTTGGCGATGGAGAAGACCTATCATAAGCTTCTGATTATTGGAGGTGGTGTGATAGGAATTGAATTTGCAACCATTTATCATGAAATGGGCCATCAGGTTGAAATAATTGAAGCTATGGATCGTATCCTTCCGAATATGGATAAGGAAGTTTCTCAAAGTATTGCTATGAGCCTAAAGAAGAAGGGCGTCACTATCCATACCAAAGCCAGAGTAACCAGAATCCTTCCGGGAGAGGATCAGTCCTTAATCTGCGAATATTCAGAGAAGGACACCTTATTTACTACCGGAGCGGAAGGGATACTGATCGCTGTGGGCCGGCGTGCGAACACGAAGGGGTTATTAGCAGATGGATGTGAACTAGAGATGGATGGAGCAAATATCCATGTCAATGAAGGCTTTGAGACCAGCATCCCAGGAATCTATGCAATCGGTGATGTAGTCAATAAGACAGGACAGCTCGCTCACGCTGCTTCAGCGCAGGGAGTCGCAGCAGTCGAGAAGATGTTTGGACATTTACCGAGCATTAACTTGTCTGTCATCCCTTCCTGTATCTATACGACACCGGAAGCGGCAACCGTCGGAATGAGTGAAGACGAGGCAATCCGAGCCGGTTATAATGTGAAGGTAGGAAAATATCCGATGCTTGGTAATGGTAAGACCTTATTATCCGCAGGAGAACGAGGCTTCATCAAAGTGATTGCGGATGCTTCCACCTTACGTATTCTTGGAGCTGTACTTCTATGTGATCGAGCAACGGACATGGTGGGAGAATTTGCTACCGCTATTGTACAGGAATTAACTGTTAAAGATATGGCAGCAGTGATACACCCTCACCCGACCTACAGCGAGGCAATCACGGAAGCGATCGAAGATGTGGAGGGTATGGCGATTCATCTGATGCCGAAGAGACGGTAAACGATAACGAAAGAAATAATATTTATGATTAGAAAGACAGAGGCTGTTCCTTAGGAGGGGGCTCTGTTTTTCGGCTTCAGTATGGGTGGGATACTATGTCAAAAGATAGCGGAAGAAGGGGAGCTCACCGGGCTTATTCCTCGAAGGCAATCGATGCCATTGCCTGTTGGAGACAGAACAGGGTAAGGCAACCGCAGAACAGCTGAAGGGTGAGTATCTGGGAATCTGGCATACCAGTCATACCGGGCTACTTGTCGGACAAAGGTATCAGGAAGCAGTGGAGAGGATACTAATGTGGCTTAAGAGTTATTAAAGAATAAAAATGCGGTTGCTATTTGATGATATCAGATTATAGTAACCGCATTTTTATATATGTATTGGTATAAGTCTATTGAAGCCTAGTTACGCTATCGTATATTCTTATAATAGAAGATGGCGATCTGAGTACGGTCTCTCAAATTAAACTACTGAGTACTACGGCAATGATCACAGGAACGATGTAGAAACTGCTATCCACCTCGAACAGATACAGGGCTAAGCAGCTGATGAATAAAACCAGTTTATCAATGATCTCGGACATGGCAGACCTCCCGTGAAATAAGTATGAATATTCCGGTATTCATATCAGCTTGATCAGAGCTTTAAAGCAGTATGACTGGCTGATGACGGTTATTCTTTATAGAGCTCTTTCCTGATTGGAAAGATATTCTAACAACATCAGTATTACATGTCAATATACGGTTGTTTAGCTTGGAACCAGCTTATGGTTGAAAGGCTGATATCGGGATGGTATAATCAGAATGTCCCGGAGGGGATAATCAAACAATCCAAGAAGCTAAGTCAATCGGTATAAAAAAGGAGATATCACATGAGAGTTACAACAGAGGATACTATGGCATTAATCGTTGATTTTCAGGAGAGACTGGTTCCGGTTATAGATCAGCAGGAAGAACTGATCCACAATACAGAGATTTTAATCAAGGGTCTTCAAATCTTAGACATACCGATGGTTGTAACCCAACAGTATACAAAGGGGATTGGGATGACTGTGCCTGCATTGAAGGATTTATTCGAGAAAGAGTTCTATTATGAGGACAAGGTGACATTTAGCTGTGCTCAGGATGAGAATATTTTGCAAAAGATCAAGGCAACCGGAAGAAAGAATATCCTCGTATGTGGAATAGAAGCGCATATCTGCGTGCTTCAGACGATAATAGATCTTTTGAGCATGGGATATCAGGTATATCTCGTAGAGGACTGTGTCGGTTCACGTAAGGAAGAGAACCGCCAGATCGGTATTAAGCGTGCGATTCAGGAAGGAGCCTTCTCTACCTCCTATGAATCCATTTTGTTCGAATTGACCGGAGTGGCTAAGACAGATAGGTTCAAGGAAATTTCAAGACTGATCAAGTAATGGAAGAAATTAAGTTGAACCCCCACATACAAGGTGCTCTGATATAATGAATAATTACGACCGGAAGATACTCTTCGGGCAGCTTTCGTTACGATAACGTGACTTATGGCTGTTACGAAGTAATTAACTTTCCGGTCTTTTCTTTATTTGCGATAAACGAATTAATAACAATGACAAATGTCATGCTGCATCGTGACTCTGTTCACTGGAAAATCTTTCAGAAACTAGCTAGTATCCAATATTTTCGGGCAAATACACTTTGATATAGGGATATCTTGAACAATAGCTTGCCTGATATTCATAAGAATAGGAAACGGTATCCACCAACTGATAAAACTCGTCCTTATCCATGATGATCCTTGCGACCAAGGGTGTTCCGTAGGAATTCACCGGTACAATTTCCTCAGGAAAATCAAATTGGATATTGCCGCCGTCAATAATTACATGGTTCTTGATATTACCGACGGGAATCGCATGGGAAGCATAGAGCTGAACGGATAGGATACCGTTTTTTATATGAATATCACCTAAGCCGTTATGGGAACCGACTCCGACGAGATTTGCACCATCACCGCGAACTTCGATATTACCGTTAAGGATATCAACGTTTACTTTGCCGCTCAAGGAGCCGATTCCACAGCCGCAGTTAGAATCAAAGCCGATAATTATACTGCCGCCTTGAACCTGTATGCTGCCATCTTCATCGTCAATTGCTCCGATGCATACTGCATCTCTGCCTATATTTTTAATCATGATGTCAGAGTTACATAAGATATCAACATATCCCTTAAGAGTTCCGATGGCTGCTGTCTTTGTACCCTGTATTAAAATATTTATACTCCCGCCATCCATTTTTACCCGGGCATTACCGGATAGGCTGCCGATGCCGACAGAATTGTAACCCATAGACTCGACTTGAAGAATACCGGAAAGGATTTGCAACAGTGAATTGTTTGGATTCTGACCGCCGCCGATGGCTACGGATACTTCCCCTTTGCTTATAACACGGATGTTTCCCGAGGTAGAGAATGAGATATTTCCATACGCCTGTGTTGGAGAACCACCGATACCGATTTGATGGGGCTTCTCTGCCAGAACGGTCAGATTACCATTCCCTGTGATCTTAAGATCTGCCGTCTCGGGAACACGGATACCGCTGCCTACTATCACATTATCACCAATGAATTTAAGCGTTACGGAACAGTTTTTTCCAAGAATAATTGCCGGCTTATCATCACAATAAAGACGGACCTGTTCCAATGTGATATTACAACTGTGATTGTCCGGAATGAGGATGGTCAGGACAGCTGTTCTTTCTGGATTACCCTGGATTCGGATCTCTTTCTCGTTTATCACAACCTCAGAATAATGCTCCGAGGCTAATTCACTCAAAGATAAGCTGCTAACTCCATTGGTCTTATACTGTCTTGCCTCAGGAGCATCGTTTACGTCTATGCTATTCTTCTTTTGGAATTTAGCATGTATTTCGGGTGGAAGGCTTGTCATGAGGATGGGTCCCGGCTTTGCGGTATAAAATCCTTGAATATAGTCGACACCGAAATTAAGTGCAAGTTCAAAATCATCATAGTTCTCTACGCCCATCGCTATAATCTTGATATTGTTTTGGTGAACATAGTCCATGAGATTAGAGATCATCATTTGCTTTTTTGGATTTTCCTCCATAGGATACCACAAAGAACGGTCTATTTTTATGTAGCATGGATTACTTTTAAAATGGTTTGGCTCACAGTAGCAAGCAGCATTATAGCGATCAATGGCGAGCTGACATCGGCTCTCCTGAATTCGTTTGCGAATAAGCCGTATATTGTCATCGCTTAATAAAGATGCATTACTGATTTCTATTACCAGGTTACTAAAAAGGGAACTATGATTCTTATAAACCTCTTCAAAATCCACATCGGTCAGTAATTGATCGGAGATACTATTAATGAACAATTTCTTGGTCTGGAATATCTCCTTGTTTTCCTTCATCAAACGGAGTGTGTTGTAGAAAGTGTACTTTTCAATCTCGTAGAGTCGTTTTTCTTTCGCTGCCAGACTGAGTATCTCTACTGGTTGCAAGTTGATTGAATTGGGATCGGTTCTCATCAAGGCCTCATAAGCAAAGATTTCACCGTTTTTGGCATCAATGATTGGCTGAAAATGATATTGAAACAGGTTGTTGTCCATCAGCCGTTGAAAGCTGATGTATCTGGTAGACCAATATTCGTAATTATCTTTTGTAAATAATTCGTCCAAATGGCGAAGTGCGTCCTGATTACTTCTCAAAATAATAATAGATCCAATCAAAAAGGATAAATCAAGACCTAAAAAAAGCAAGGTAAAATATCTGGAATAACGAATATCTACAGCAGCAATAATAAAGGTCATCATAATAAGAGTCAGATCCAGATAAAACAAGCGGAGTACTATCCTGAATTTATGTTTAAAAATATGAAATTCCTGCCATTTTTTATGCATAATTGATCCGTACCTTTCGATTCTATTTTCAGTATGGGCTGTTAATATGTGATCAGCTGGTTTTGAGTAGTTTTTTCATATCTCTGCTATCTTGAGGAATGGCTATCTAAATTTAGTTTACTTTCTGTATTAACTTATGTCAATCTGAAACATCGAAATATCTGTTCGGAAAAGGATACTGTGAACAGATGTTTGGTTAATATTGACAATAGCAAGCGAATTTGATACAATAAAAACAGAACAAACGTTTGAATTTAGAGGTGCAGCTATGGTGATTCAGGAGAATATGTCAATACAAAGAAAACTTGAGATACTGTCCGATGCAGCAAAATATGACGTTGCCTGCACTTCCAGCGGGGTTGACCGGAAGGGAAACGGAGCAACTATGGGGAACAGCATTGCGGCCGGTATTTGCCACAGCTTTGCTGCGGATGGCCGATGCATCTCATTGTTAAAGGTATTATACACGAATGAATGCATTTTTGACTGCAAATATTGTGCGAACCGTTCCTCAAACGATGTCGTGCGGGCTTCTTTTACTCCGCAGGAGTTAAGTGAACTAACCATGGAATTTTACCGAAGGAATTATATTGAAGGTTTATTTTTAAGCTCAGGCATCCTGAATTCGCCGAACTATACGATGGAGTTAATTCTGGAATCGCTTCGTTTACTTCGAGAGGTTCATCATTTTAACGGGTATATTCATTGTAAAGCGATCCCCGGAGCAGACCCTGCGCTGATTGAGATGTTAGGCTGGTACACAGACCGTATGAGCATTAATCTAGAGCTGCCGACGGCGGATAGTCTTAGAGAGCTTGCGCCTCATAAGAATCGGAAGAATATATTGAAACCGATTCGCCAGATACAGCTTGGCAGGAAAAATAGTTATGAGTTATCGGGCTTAACGGATTCTCGAAGGGAACAGAAGCTTTTGACCGGAACAGGTCCCAAGAAGGTTCTGCTTACCTCGGAGGATAACGACATCAAGGAGATTGTCGGCTTAAACGCTGGGTTAGTGCCTTATCAGAAGAAGCCGATGATTCGCCGCAGCTTTGTTCCTGCAGGACAGAGTACGCAGATGATTGTAGGTGCCACCAAGGAAAGTGATTATCAGATTATGTCGGTAGCCGAGGCTTTATATGATAATTTTGATTTAAAGAGAGTTTTTTATTCCGCATTTATGAATGTAAATCAGGACAGCCGCCTACCTTCTACAGAAAGCGGACCACCTCTTTTACGTGAACATAGATTATATCAGGCAGATTGGCTGCTTCGCTTTTATGGCTTTAAGACAAATGAGCTTCTGGACGAAAGACATTCGAATTTTAACGTGCTGCTTGATCCAAAGTGCGATTGGGCTCTGCGCCATCTGGAGTTATTTCCGGTTGAGATAAATAAAGCCGATTATTTTACTTTACTACGAGTACCTGGTGTCGGAACGAATTCAGCACAAAGGATTATTGCCTCCAGGAAGAGCTCTGTGCTTGACTTTAAGGATTTAAAGAGAATGGGCATTGTTCTGAAGCGGGCGGTGTATTTTATTACTTGCAACGGGAGGATGATGTATCCCATCAATATAGAAGAGAATTTTATTACCCGGCAGCTTGTTGCCCTAAAGGATCAAGTGCCGTTTGGTATAGACAAGGACATTACCTATCAACAGCTTTCTTTATTTGATGATGTGAGTTTTAAGACGGATTATTCCGTTTCGCAAAAGCTTGCGAACGTGTAGAACGGGTGTTGCCACAGTTAGGAGTTGAGTCATTTGGAAAACAAACGCATCTATCTTTGCGATAATAGCATTGATGGAATTTTCACTGCAGTTTACCTTGCCTGGAGCTCGAGGCTCGGACATGGGAATGTAAAAATTGAGGAGAAGAGTGAGGGTAGTAAGTATTCCAATATTGAGCTGTTCGCAGAATATGTCGCTGTCGATACAGATGCGGTATTGGCTGCAAAGGTAGCAGCCTCAATCCGGCTAAAAATATCTGAGGAGGCATATGAGATGTCCTGCCGGGTTGCATTATCCGATTATCTTGGCAAGGCAGATCTGATCTATCGGTTTCTGATTCTGGGCTTTGCGGTTGGAAGCTCAATTACGGAGCATTTAAATCATGAGGTTGTGAATACGATGTTTAAAGTGAATAAGAATGTCAGCAATGAGTCACATCATTTATTGGGGTTTCTCCGGTTTTCCGAACAGGAGAACGGATTATTGACTTCCATTATTCACCCCAAGAATAATGTGTTGTCCTTAATTACACCTCATTTCGCTGACCGTTTACCGATGGAACGATTTTTAATTTTCGATGCCAATCGAAAACTAGCCTCTCTTCATGTACCAAATACCCCTTGGATCATCGCTGAGGTACCGGATATCGATCAGGATCGTGTCCGTGAAATTTCAGCTTACGAAGATCAATATCGGGATCTATGGATTACCTTCTTTGATCACATCGCGATTAAGGAAAGAGTAAATCACAGACTTCAGAGAAATAACCTCCCGCTTCGCTTTCGAGGCGATATGACAGAGTTTAAGCGTATAAAAGACAATAATTAATTGATAAATTAATCCAAAATTATCTCTAATTACCTGAGGTGAAATTTGGATAATTCTTAGAAACTCGAAATTGATTGGCCTGTCGTTAATTTGAACCGGCGAATAAATCGTTCGAAGTTAGAGATACTAATCCTGTAAAATTGAAAAATATTATAGGAGGAGTAGCAATGAAAAAGAAATTATTTATACTGTTAGGTATATGCTGTATGGCTATGTTTTCTTTTAATGCTTGTGCAGCCGGTAATAATGATAATAACACTAACAACGGCTCTAAGATTACAACAAAGCCTACAACAATGCCTACAGGAACAGGTACAACTAACGGAACAGGTACAACTAATGGAACTGGTACAACGAATGGAACAGGTACAACTGGCGGAACAGGAACCACTGGAGGAACAGGAACCACCGGAGGAACAGGAACCACTGGCGGAACAGGAACGACTGGTGGAACAGGAACCACCGGAGGAACCACGAACGGAACAGGAACAACTGGCGGAACCGGTACTACTGGTGGAACGGGAAGATAAGAATCATAAAAGACAAGTCATCGACTTGTCTTTTTTGCGATCTGGTTAATGCCTTTTTCTTGCACAATTTTTACAAATTCCTGTAATTTGTATTTGATGTTCTTTTATAATAAAACCTTCTTCCTGCATGGCACTTTCAAGTGCATGAATTGGGCAGGACGGTAGATCAAATACTTTTTTACAATCGTCACAGATAACAAAATGTTTGTGTTCATTGCTATCGGCTTTGATTTTATAAAATATCTCATTATCATTAAGATGATACTTATCGATCAGTTTTTGATTAAGCAGAGAATCTATATTTCGATATATGGTTGATTTCGCTATTTTAGGCAATGATAGTACGACTTGTCCATAGATCTCATTAATCGACATAGGACGGTCAGATTCCCTAAGTATGGATAATATTAATTGCTTTTGTTTGGTATTTCTCTGATACTCCATTTCGGTACTCCTTTATATTACAGAGATGTTTCACTATGATTAATCTCATAACGATTGTAACTAAGATGATCCCGATGGACTACTCCGATCAATTTCATACCGGACCTTACGGCTACCTGCTGAGAGGAAATATTATTATGATGAATGAGTGCAGTAATAGTATTTAACCCCAGCTTCGAAAAACCATATTGTAGAGTTGCCTTAACGCATTCGACGGCATATCCCTGACCTTGATAGGATGGATCCAAAAAATAACCGAGCTCATAGATTGCCTCCTGTCCGATAGCCTTATACTCGATGCCGCATCTGCCAATCAGGCGATCTGTCTGCTTGAGGTACACACCCCATAATCCATAACCGTAAAAATGATAGATGTTTTTAATATATGCTTCCAGCTTTTCTTTCTCAATTACTTTATTACTGGTGTAATTCGTCAAATATTCCTGTATCATGGGTTTATTGCAGATAGCACAATAGTCTTCGAAATCCTCCATTGCTAATTCGCGTAGAATAAGCCGGTCAGTATGAAGTATCGTAGCGGGCTGTATATGGGCATGTTGATATACCATATGGATAAAATCATAGTCCACCTCATCAAAGCCTTCTACCAGAATAGCAGCCTGACTGAGATCCTGATTACCGGAGTTTGGATTGAGATAACCAATAGAGGTGATATGAGCCGCAGCGGCTGCAGTTACGCCGTGATAGGAATCTTCGATTACGATACATTCCGAAGGGTCAACGCCTAAGTATTTTGCTGCAGCAAGAAAGATGTCCGGTGCAGGCTTTGGATGAGCAACCGTTGTTCCCGATATGTAACCGTCCATGATATCATCAATCTGCAGATACTGCATCACCTCTTTTATGTTTAAAGCTGAGGATGAGGAAGCAATTATCATCTTGATTCCATGCATTTTTAGGTTCTTCATTAAATCGATGACGTATGGAATGGCGATATACCCTTCTGTTCGGCTTAACTCGTCCTTCATTTCTTCATTTGCCTTCAAGAGCTCTTCAGCAGTTACAGATAGATGGAAATCTTCTACTATCTTTTTGCACATATGATAAGTGGTGGTCCCGATAAATTTATATGCATAGTCAATGGTTATATCGACATTATATTTTTTTAATGCAAGAACAGCAGCCCTGGCATGCTGAGGCTCACTGTCTATAATTACTCCATCCATATCAAATAAAACAGCTTTTAGCAATTGGTAATCCTCCGAATCTAATTCTTTCTAAAGTATACAACTTTTTTATTCGCCTTTCAAGCTTGCAATTCACCTCAGTCTGAAGCATAATAATAGCGGAAAGAAATGCCTTCCGCTATTCCCGGTCAAGTATTTTTTCAAAGAACAGTCCGGCTAGAAACCAAGCCGGAGCATAATCCAGTCGAATAACTCCTTTGTAATTTAATCTGGCTTTGCTGTAATCCCATGGACATGCACCGCGTTTTTTCAGGAACACACCAGTGGTGTATTCTCCAATAAAGATTAATAACGTATACACACCTCCTCGAAGCAGTGCACAATGATTTTTCAGCTTTTTACAGATTGGAGTAAGGCAGGCTGCCATTCCGTAGATGGGAAACATCCATACGGAGGTATGGCAGGTTAAGGTTTTGTCCGTATGCTTCCTTAAAGAATCGAGACCGGTCCAGAAGCATTCCATGCACCAACCACATAGCCCGCAGATAATAAAATTTTGCATGTTTTTTTTCATAAAGATAGTATTCGTGAAAAAGGGTGGTCTATGCAACAAAATGAAATATTGTTAAAGATATGGGGAAAGATAAAATAATTAAAATTAAAAATTGAAAATTAAGAAGGGTGAATAAATATGGAGATCGAACGCAAATATCTGGTACAAGAGTTACCGGAGAATCTGTCACAATATAATTATAAGAAAATAGAACAGGGTTATCTATGCCATAATCCGACCATTCGAATCCGCAAAAGCAATGAGGATTATATCCTTACTTATAAATCTAAATTCGGCCTTGAACCGGCAGAAGAAGGCGGACCATTGGTAAACAATGAAGTGGAGTTGCCCTTAACTGAAGAAGCCTATCTAACACTGCGAGGCAAGACGGACGGTAATATGGTATATAAGACGCGCTATCTCATTCCTTTGTGGGATGGACTGACGGCGGAGCTTGATATATTTGATGGGCTGCTTCGAGGATTGATTCTTGTTGAGGTAGAATTTTCCGATCGTCAGGGCGCTGATGAATTTTGCCCTCCGGCATGGTTTGGTAAGGACCTGTCCGGCGATCGTCGCTTTACAAACTATCATTTGTCAAAGTTATCCAATTTATCAGAATTAGGTTGATTCCACCTCGGATAGGCTGTGAAGGTTTGTACATACTAATTCTTATCATTTACAGAATGGAGGGTAATTATGCCGAAGGACAGTCAACCGGATAACAAGCGGGCGAGAGTAGAAAAAGCAAATCATCAGACCCCGATCACAAAAGAGAATCAGAATAAAAATAAAAATGCAAAAAGAAAATCCATTGAAAATAATGATGTATAAGCAGGAGGTACAATATGGCGAAGGCAGGAATGAGAAGACCGAATGTAACTGAGCCTCACGGTACAGAAGGATGGCAAAGTATGCATATACAAAAGAATGAGGTGGATCCGGTACCTGAGATTCAGGGTAAGGCAAAGTCGGGTCATGAGAAAGCAAATCCGATCCATCAAAGGATGAAAGAGAATGATTAACCGGGAATACGGAAAGCTATTTGACAGTATTACGGAGCATCTGCTTACAGATGAGAAACCATCTCTATATATCGAAGAACTCAGCAGACAGAAGATAATGAAGGAATATCCACTCTCGTTATTATATCAGCTTAAGGATACAGAGCAGTCACCAAAGTACCATCCTGAGGGTTCTGCTTGGAACCATACGCTGCTTGTACTTGATGAAGCAGCCAGGATGCGGGATAAGAGCATCAATCCTAAGGTACTTCTCTGGTCAGCATTGCTTCATGATATCGGTAAGCCGAATACAACACGCAGCAGAAAAGGAAAAATAACCTCCTATGATCATGATAAGGTTGGAGAGACCTTATGCATTGAGTTTTTAAATCATTTTACGGAGGATGAAGCCTTTATCAAAGAGGTAGCTGCAATGGTGAGATATCACATGCATATGCTGTATGTGCTAAAGAAACTTCCCTATGCCGATATCAAAGGCCTGCAAAGAAGAGTAGATAAATCGGAATTAGCATTACTGAGCCTGAGTGATCGTCTGGGCAGGTTAGGGGCTGATACGCAGGCGGAAGAAGAAGAGTACAGGGAATTCCTCAAGCTGCTTCGATAGTTTCTGAAGCATGGGTACCCTAAGTATGTAAATAAGTATTAATAATAGATTTTATAGTGGCATGTTTTGGATTTTTTGCATAGTTATGCATCTGGCTTAATAAATTATGAGCTGATTGTATAATATGCCATAAATGATTTAAAACATGCCCTTTTTTTACCTGTAAATCCAGTATATTCCGGAATAAAATCGTTGATCCTTATGTATTATGACTAAATATGGTTCGGATCATGCTTTACGAAAAATATTGCTGGATTTTTTAATATAAGTACTTTATAATAATAGCTAAATATTAATTATTATTAGCATTTATGTATAAAGAAAGAGGTTAATTAAATGGCAGAAAACTATATTTATACGATCGTTAAGAAGGAAAGTCTTGCTAATTCTATTTATCTTATGGATATAAAAGCTCCCAGAGTTGCGAAAAACTGTTATCCGGGACAGTTTGTCATTGTAAAAATGGATGAGAAGGGTGAGAGAATACCTCTAACCATTTGTGATTATGATCGTGAAGAAGGAACAGTAACGATCGTATTTCAGGCACTCGGTTCCTCTACCAAGCTCATGGCAACCTACGAAGAAGGGGAAGCCTTCCGGGATTTTACCGGTCCTTTAGGACATAAGTCGGAATTAATTGATATGCCCAGAGAAGAATTAACAAAGAAAAATATCTTATTTGTCGCTGGTGGTGTAGGAGCAGCACCGGTATATCCTCAGGTAAAGTGGATGCATGAGAACGGATATCAGGTTGATTGTATCATCGGAGCACGTAACAAAGATCTGATTATTCTCGAAGACAGAATGAAACCTCTGGCAAATAATTTATATATAACGACGGATGACGGCTCTTATGGATTTAAGGGCAATGTAAATGACTGTATTAAGGATTTGGTGAACAATCAAGGAAAGAAGTATGACCTGGTAATTGCAATCGGCCCGATGATTATGATGAAGTTCGTATGCATTCTTACCAAGGAACTGGGAATACAAACGATCGTCAGTATGAACCCGGTTATGGTGGATGGTACCGGTATGTGCGGTGCCTGCAGATTAACCATCGGAAATGAGGTTAAATTTGCATGTGTGGATGGTCCTGAATTCGATGGTCATCTTGTAAACTTCGATGAAGCGATGAAGAGACTTCAGATGTACAAATCCGAAGAGGGCAAGGTCTTTCTTCGCGAGAAGGAAGGAACGACGCATCATCATCCAGGTTGCGAATGCCATGATGAATCCGAAAAGAATTGAGATAAAACACTTCCTTACTCGGTTAATAGAGTATGGATCGAATATGCAGTATAGAAGTTTTTTCACTTTTAAAGTTTATTGATAAATTGTCGTACAACGGTGTATGGAGGAAAAGGAATGGATGTTTTAAAGAAGGTACCCGTCAGAGAACAGGATCCTAAGGTAAGGGCAACGAATTTTAACGAAGTTTGTTATGGTTATAATCTAGAGGAGGCCATGGAAGAGGCTTCCCGCTGTATCCAATGTAAGAATGCAAAGTGTATTACCGGATGCCCGGTGTCGATTGATATTCCGGCGTTTATTAAAGAAATCAAGGAAGGCAACCCGGAAGCAGCCTTTCAGGAGATAGGTAAATATTCAGCACTTCCTGCAGTGTGCGGAAGGGTATGCCCGCAGGAGTCTCAATGTGAGGAAAGATGTATCCGCGGAATAAAAGGGGAACCGGTTTCCATCGGTAAGCTGGAGCGTTTTGCAGCAGACTGGGCAAGAGAACACAACATCAAGCCGGAAATGCCGAAAGAGAAGAACGGAAGAAAAGTAGCGGTAATCGGAGCGGGTCCGGCCGGACTGACCTGTGCCGGAGACCTTGCCAAGCTTGGTTATGATGTAACGATTTTTGAAGCACTTCATGAACCGGGAGGTGTGTTGGTTTATGGAATTCCTGAATTCCGTCTTCCGAAGGAGACTGTCGTTAAGGCGGAAATAGATAATGTTCGTGCTCTTGGTGTTAAGATAGAGACCAATGTAGTCATCGGTAAATCAATTACGATTGACGAACTGATGGAGGAGGAAGGCTTTGAAGCTGTCTTTATCGGTTCCGGAGCTGGTCTTCCGAAGTTCATGGGTATTCCAGGAGAGAATGCCAACGGTGTTTTCTCAGCCAATGAGTATTTAACCAGAAGTAACTTGATGAAGGCCTTTGATGAAAATTACGATACGCCGATTATTGCAGGCAAGAGGGTTGCAGTTGTAGGCGGAGGTAATGTGGCGATGGATGCCGCAAGAACCGCATTAAGACTTGGTGCGCAGGTATACATCGTGTACCGCAGAGGAGAAGCTGAGCTTCCCGCCAGAGTAGAAGAGGTACACCATGCGAAGGAAGAAGGAATTATTTTTAAGCTGCTGACGAATCCAAAGGAGATCCTTGTCAATGAGAACGGATGGGTTAGCGGAATGAGATGTGTAGAGATGGAGCTTGGTGAACCGGATGAGAGCGGAAGAAGAAAACCGGTAGAAAAAAAGGAATCCGAGTTCATATTAGAGGTAGATACCGTGATCATGTCCTTGGGTACAAGCCCTAATCCTTTAATATCTTCTACAACAAAAGGCTTGAATACGAACAAATATAAGTGTATCATAGCAGATGAAGAGACTGGCATAACATCCAGGGAAGGTGTGTTTGCCGGCGGAGATGCAGTTACCGGAGCAGCAACCGTAATTCTTGCAATGGGAGCAGGGAAAGCCGCTGCCGCCGGAATTGATCGATACTTAAAATCAAAATAACGAAAGAAAATACGTTATGGGGAACGTATTGGAGGACTTATGGGATACATTGTGATTGACCGATCAGCTGGAATTGCAATTCTAGTTGGAATTGCTGTCCTTATTCTATTGCTGATGATATATGCAATCCGATTAAAACAATTAAAGCAGGCCAAGAAGCTATCAGATCAGGAAAGCATGGAAGTGAAGGAATATTATAAGGAGCTTGAGGAGAATTATAATTCGGTACTTACTTCGCTGAATGATTTGACCGGTAAATATGAGGATCTGAACAGGAACAAGGAAAGTATGAAGAAACTGGCATATACGGATTATCTGACCGAGCTGCCGAACCGCACTGCCTTTACGGAGATGCTGGATAATATCATGCTGACATTGCGAAGCGAAGAAACGATCGGAATTATGGATATCGATATCGATAATTTCAAAAATATCAATGATTCTCTCGGGCATTCCTATGGGGATGAGCTTCTGATTGATGTAACATACCGGTTAAAGCAGGCAATGGATGAGAATGATTATCTCGCGAGGATTGGTGGAGATGAATTCATTGTTCTAACCCAGAATCTCCAGGATACGGCAGTCTACGAAGAAAAAATCAAAAAAATTAAGAATGTATTCAGCTATCCCTTTGTATTATCCACAAAGGAATACTTTGTAACAGTTAGTATCGGTGTAGCCTTTGCACCGAAGGATGGCAAGACCTCTCAGACGTTGATAAAGAATGTGGATTCGGCCATGTATGTAGCAAAAGCGAATGGCAAGAACACACATGTTTATTTTGACTACTCCTTTAATGTTAAGCTGACTGAAAAGATCGAGACTCAGTCAGAACTGCGTAAAGCCATAGAACGAGAGGAATTTGTACTTTTCTATCAAGCACAGATGAATCTGGGGTCAAAGCAGGTAGTAGGCTTTGAAGCCTTAATCCGTTGGAATCATCCTACCAAGGGATTGGTGAATCCGGACGATTTCATCTATCTTGCCGAGGAGACCGGCTTAATTGTACCGATTGGCAAGTGGGTTCTTAGGACCGCATGCTATCAATTGAAGCAATGGTCTAAGGACTATCCGGATATTACTATGGCGGTCAATCTTTCTGCCAGACAATTCAAGGACAGAGATATCGTAAAGTTGGTCTGTGATGTAATCGAAGAAACCGGTATTAATCCGAAAAATCTGGAATTAGAGATTACGGAAAGCATCGCGCTGGACGATATCGAGTATACTATCGCTACGATTCAAGAATTGCGCAAAATTGGCGTTAATTTCTCGTTGGATGACTTTGGAACAGGTTATTCTTCGATGAATTATCTAAAGAGGCTACCCGTGAGTAATCTCAAGATAGATAAGAGTTTCCTGAATACTGTGATGGAGGACCAAAGTGACCAGAAGATTATACAGACGATTATTAGTCTGGCAAGAAATCTTGACCTTTTGGTAATCGCAGAAGGTGTTGAGAGCTTTGATCAGGAGGAATTTCTTAAGGAAGCTAATTGTGATAAGGCACAAGGTTATCTCTACAGTAAACCGATACCGAAGGATATGGCGGTTCAGTTCCTAAAAAATAAAGAGTTATAAGCCAATTCAAAAACCGAAAGGGAGAAAGACAGTGAGAGAAGCTACTGTTAGGAAATATATAGAAGTTATTTTCCTTTTACTTCAAGCGGTACTCTATATACTGTTCCTTTCCATTGACATTATCGGTGGCAGTATTATGCTGTCGATAGGAATCAAATATGGTATTATTATGCTATGCTTTTTCTATGCACTTCTATCAGAAGGTGGATGGAAAAGCATAGTTTTTATTTGTACTGATGTTACAAAAAAGAAAGACTCAGTAAAAATAGACATCCTGCTTTTACAAACCGCTTTATTCTTCACCCTGATTTCTGACCTATTTATTCTGGTACTGGACTACTATTTCTATGGTGTTTTGACATTCATTCTCGTACAGCAGTTATATAGTATCCGTCTTGCTATTAAGAATGCAACTTTAAATCTGAAAATAATTAAACCAGGTCGAAGCAAGAGTGGCAGCAGTTCATTCATTTTCTATTTGAAACGATTACTATTCCAGTCGGTTATTTCCGGTATTATATTGCTTGTACTGCTGTTTTACAAAGTGCCTTCTGATCGGCTGCTGATAGCATCCGTATTTTATTTTATCTGCATCTTATCCAACACCTTCTCTGCAATCCGTGTTACCTTCCGAGATAGGAGTAGCCGGAATAACCTTCTCTATGGACTCGGTATGCTCTTATTCCTGTTATGCGATATCAATGTCGGCTTATTCAATCTGTCTGGTTTCATTGCGCTGCCCAAGGATATTTATTCAGTCATCTACTTCTATTCCTCGATTCTTATGTGGGCTTTCTATGCTCCCGCACAGGTTCTCATAGCTCTGAGCTGTCATTCGTTTAAGTTAAGGTCATAATGTACAAATTATAGATTAATTTTTATGTAAATATATGGTTCTGTTTCGCTTGCTATCTGCTCATACTTTTGTTAAAATGGACCTATCAATTCTTCAATAATTCTTTATTTACATTCGTGCATGTCTTGTCTTCTACATTAATTCAATGATATCCTCCTCATAATTACAATTTGCTCCTTATGCTTTGTTCTATTATTCTTTGTCTGTCAATAAAATACTTTCGTTCTTTCTATTCACGAATAGCGAATTCTTCTGCTTCTCTAAATCATCTTTCCTTCCCGTATATTCCGAATGGTTTGTTCTATCAAACAAATATATATTACCAATGATCAATGCACAATGGCTACAACCGGGTATTGCTATGATACCTGTTACTATATATAACATTTATTTCAAGGAGGATTCACAATGGTACAAGTATTAAGAGAGACAACCTCGGAATACGATTATTTTATCAGCCAGCTTTTGTCCGGAGTAACGAGGAGAATGGGGAAGGGCTATAGCGCCCGTATCTATAAGGTTATGAAGAATAATTCTCTGGAGCTCGATAGTCTGGTGCTCTTGAAGGAGGGTAAGAATTTCGCACCGAACATCTATCTTCATCCTTATTATGAAGCTTATCAGCAAGGTGTGACGATGAATGAGCTGATCAATAGGCTCTGTAACATCTACCAAAACTGTACAGAACCAATCGTGGATGAGAAATTCAAGTATTCCTTTGAGGAGATGCAGTCACGCATTATTTACCGGTTAGTCAGCTATGAACGGAATCGTAAGCTCTTGACAGATATTCCTCATATCAGATATCTGGATCTTGCTATTACATACCACTGCCTTGTCCGTGAGGACGAAGAGGGGATTGGTACGATACGGATTACGAATGAGCATATGCAGCATTGGAAAGTACAATTAAGGCAGCTTCATGAGCTTGCTTCTGATAATACCAAGAGATTATTCCCTGCCAGTCTGCGCAGTATGGAGGAGGTCATAGGTTCAATGCTCACAGAAGCTAAGCAGGGGTTGGGAGAAGAGTCAGAATGTGAGAGAGTGGATCTGGAATTAGGAGTAGCTCAAGCGCATCATATGATGTACATATTGACCAATCAAAAGGGAATCAATGGAGCCGCATGTCTGTTGTACCCGGATGTATTACGCGAATTCGCAGAAAGGTTCCAATCTGATTTCTATCTCTTCCCGAGTAGTATACATGAAGTGATACTGGTTCCGGCGAAAGACCAGAAGAATAGCAGGGAATATACAGAGATGGTGAAGGAAATTAATGCTACCCAGCTAGCTAAGGAGGAGGTGCTGTCGGATAGAGTATATTATTACTCACGCATCAATGGCTTGCAGGTTTTAGAATAGTACAGCTGCCCAGTCATAACCATTCCTTCCACCAATTCCCATGGCTCTGTTAATTGACATAATGCGACAAACTTGTTAGCATTCTAGTATAACACCGCAGCGTTTTTACTTACTTATGAGCAACTACTAACATTGAACGAACAGGAGAGTCACGAGATGAGAAGATGGCGTAATGAGAATACTATGGCAAGAAAATGGATTGTTATCATGATGGTAATTTTGTTGGTCGTAAGTGGATTACATAGCTCAGTCGCTTATGCGAGGTCAAATAAAGCAGATAAAACACCACCCTCCACACCACTTAATTTACTGGCTCTTTCTGTGACGGATACCTCACTGAAGCTATCCTGGACTGCATCCTCGGACAACAAAGCAGTCACCTTATATGAAATCTATCAAAATGGTACCTTGAAAGGAACCAGTGCTACAACTTCTTATTCCATAACTAATTTGTTGCCGTCGACTACATACTCCTTTTATGTAATAGCGAAGGATGCTGCTGGGAATCGCTCAAGCAAGAGCAACCAAATCACCGTAACGACGATGACAACGGCTGGAGTTACACCTTCACCAACAGCTACTCCGACTCCGACATTGGCTCCGATACCTGCACAGAAGGTAATCGGCTATTATGCTGCTTGGGCAGCGTATTCAGGTTTTACACCGGATAAGATTGATGCAGGAAATCTTACACATATCAATTACGCCTTCGCTAATATCGGAAGTGATTACAGAATTACCTTAGGATACCCGGATGTCGATGCCGCAAATCTTGTAAAGTTGGCTGCTTTGAAGCAATCGCATCCTGACCTTAAGCTTTTGATTGCAGTCGGCGGCTGGTCCTGGTCAGCAAGATTTTCCGATGCTGCACTTACGGATGAGTCCAGAACAGTATTCGCAGACAGCTGTGTGGACTTTATCGTAAAGTACGGTTTAGACGGTGTTGATATCGATTGGGAGTACCCGGTAAGTGGAGGACTTACCACAAATATAAGAAGGCCGGAGGATAAATATAATTTTACTTTACTGATGCAAAAGCTGCGAGACAAGCTTAACACACGCTCTGCGATAGACGGAAAGGATTATCTTTTAAGCTTTGCAGGCGCAGCAGGAGATTGGTATCTGAATAATGTTGAACTTAGTAAGCTTGAACAGCTGGTGGATTATGCTAACCTCATGACCTATGATTTTCATGGCTCCTGGGATGGCTATACGGACTTTAATGCACCATTATATACGAACTCCGATACCTCCCAGCAATACAAGGATAGTGTTGACCAGTCGGTAAAGGCATGGTTAGGAGCAGGATTTCCGGCGAAAAAGATTATCATGGGTGTTCCTTTTTACGGATATGTCTATAAGGCGGTTACAAATACGAACAAAGGTCTTTACCAGACCTATTCGGGTGCTTCCTCCATAAGCTATGCCAACATAGCAGCCAATTATCTGAATGCAACCGGTTATACCCGTTATTTTCATAGTGAGTCAAAAGTGTCGTGGCTTTTTAACGGATCCACCTTTATCTCCTATGAAGACGAGGAATCCATTGGTTATAAGTCATCTTATATTAAGATGAAGGGGCTTGGAGGAGCAATGATTTGGGAGCTTAGTCAGGATCCGCAAGCGGTATTGCTAAAAGCGCTCGCTCAGGGACTCCAAAATTAGCATCAATATTACATCATAATAAAAGCAGGAGATAGAAGAAAATTCTATTTTCCTGCTTTTATAGTGTCGAAACAATGCGGAAAATATTTCATATAATTTCCGATTTATACAAAATATTGATCGGCTTTTATAAGAATTTTATATTAATATACATTTTTTCTGTTTCAAAAATTTTTACAATGTGTTATAATAATGAATTGATGAATAAAAACATATATTGATTCCCATCAATTTGATTCAAGCCGTGGTATAAGTACCCCACGCACAAGCAGAATATCAGAGTACATAATGTGATATTATGTCGAAAATTGCTGCGCGCATTTAACTGTCCGGCTATATTTTCTATACGAGCTTACTCGTAATGGAAATATAGCAGATTTGGAATGTACCGAAGGTGATTTTGACATAGATCGACAGTTGTGGAAAAAGGTGTAATACCTTTTGATGCTTTAATGCGTAAAACATTGATAGTTTTTTGCAGCTATTCTTTTTGTGCGTGTGATACTTAATCACAGGAACCAAGTTAAAAATTTAAGGAGGACATATTAATGGCAAGGAAAATGAAAACAATGGATGGTAATAATGCTGCGGCACACGTGTCATATGCATTTACCGATGTTGCTGCTATCTATCCTATTACACCCAGTTCCGTTATGGCTGAAGTAACTGACAAATGGTCAGCTGAAGGCAGAAAAAATATCTTCGGACAAGAGGTAAAAGTAGTTGAGATGCAGTCTGAAGCTGGAGCAGCTGGTACTGTTCACGGTTCTTTAGCAGCTGGTGCACTTACAACCACATTTACAGCATCTCAAGGTTTATTACTTATGATCCCCAATATGTATAAGATTGCTGGTGAGTTACTCCCGGGCGTTATCAACGTATCTGCTCGTGCATTAGCAAGCCATGCATTATCCATCTTCGGTGATCACTCCGATGTTTACGCATGCCGCCAGACAGGTTTTGCTATGTTGGCAAGCAGCAATCCTCAAGAGGTTATGGACTTAGGTGCAGTAGCACACTTAGCAGCAATTAAAGGTAAAGTACCTTTTGTGCATTTCTTTGACGGATTTAGAACTTCTCATGAGATTCAGAAGATTGAAACATGGGACTATGAGGATCTGAAGGAAATGGTTGATATGGATGCTGTAGATGCATACCGTCGCAACGCATTGAATCCTGAGCATCCGGTACTTCGTGGTTCCGCACAGAACCCGGACGTATTCTTCCAGGCAAGAGAAGCTTGTAATACATACTACGATGCTGTACCCGGTGTTGTAGAGGAATATATGAATAAGGTAAATGCAAAGCTTGGTACCGATTATAAGCTATTCAACTATTACGGTGCTGCTGATGCAGACCACATCATCGTGGCTATGGGATCTGTAAATGATACCATCGAAGAGACCATCGATTACTTAAATGCAAACGGAGCTAAGGTTGGTGTTGTTAAGGTTCGTTTATACCGTCCTTTCAGCGCAAAACGCTTAATTGAAGCAATCCCTGCTACCGTGAAGAAAATCACCGTTCTTGACAGAACAAAAGAGCCCGGTTCCCTTGGAGAGCCTTTATACTTAGATGTTGTTGCAGCATTAAAGGACAGCCAGTTTGGCAATCTTCCCGTATTTAACGGCCGTTACGGCTTGGGTTCCAAGAACACAACACCCGCACAGATCATTGCTGTTTATAAGAATACTGAGAAGAAGACCTTCACCATCGGTATCAAGGATGATGTTACTAACTTATCTCTTGACATTACCGAGAATCCGAATACTACTCCGGAAGGAACTATTTCTTGTAAGTTCTGGGGTCTTGGAGCTGACGGTACTGTAGGTGCAAATAAGAACTCCATCAAGATCATCGGTGATCATACCAATATGTATGCTCAGGCTTACTTTGATTATGATTCCAAGAAGTCCGGTGGTGTTACTATGTCTCACTTGAGATTTGGTAAAAAGCCCATTAAGTCTACATACTTAATTACAGAGGCAGACTTTGTTGCATGTCACAATCCTTCCTATGTAAGAAAATATAACATGGTTCAGGAAATAAAGAAGGGTGGTACCTTCTTACTTAACTGCGGCTGGGATATGGAAGAGCTTGAGAAACATTTGCCCGGACAGGTTAAGCGCTATATTGCAGAGAACAACATTAAGTTCTACACCATCGATGGTATCAGCATCGGTAAGGAAATCGGCTTAGGCGGACGTATCAACACAATTCTTCAGGCAGCATTCTTCAAACTTGCGAATATCATTCCGGTTGACGAAGCGGTGAAGTATATGAAGGATGCAGCTACTGCTTCTTATTCCAAGAAGGGTGAAGCTATCGTTGCTATGAACCATGCAGCTATCGATCGCGGTCTCACCGGCCTCAAGGAGATTCAGGTTCCCGAGAGCTGGAAGAGTGCACAGGATGAAGAGATTATCCATAAGGTAAGCGGCGACAGAAGTGATGTAGTTGATTTCGTTAACAACATCTTAGCTCCCGTTAATGCTCAGCAGGGTAATGATCTTCCGGTATCCGCATTTGTAAATGCAGCTGATGGTACTTTACCTCAGGGTGCTGCTGCATTCGAGAAGCGTGGTATTGCAGTAGATGTTCCGGAATGGAATCCAGAGAACTGTATTCAGTGTAACTTCTGTTCTTACGTATGTCCTCACGCTGTAATCCGTCCGGTTGCTATGGACGCTTCTGATGCTGCGAAGGCTCCGGAAGGAATGA
>JAEZLZ010000145.1 GCA_023415055.1 Bacillota bacterium
TCTTCTGTGAATATTTTAACATCACAAAAGAAGGTAACTTCGAAGGTTCCTCGATTCCAAACCTGATCAAATCCAATGACCTGAAGCCGGATAATGAAAGGGTACTGAGGGTCTGTAACCAGATGTACAGTTACCGGCTTAATCGTGCTAAGCTGCATAAGGATGATAAGATTCTCACCTCCTGGAATGCCCTCATGATTACGGCATATGCAACTGCCGGCAAGGTCTTTCAGGATGAGGATTATATAACGACAGCCAAGCAGGCAGCCGATTTCATCGACACAAAGCTTACGGATGAAGCCGGAAGGCTCTATGTCAGATACCGGGAGGGCAACACCGCTCATTATGGTACCATCGATGATTATGCCTTCTATTGTATGGCCCTTTGCTCCCTCTACGACGTTACCTTTGAGATCAAATATATCAAACGTGCCTTACAACTGGCGAACGATATGCTGGAGCTGTTCTGGGACGACAAATACGGCGGTTTCTTCCTCGGTGCCACTGATTCTGACCAGCTGATCTACCGACCGAAGGAGGTATATGACGGTGCGGTTCCCTCCGGTAACTCTGTTGCTGGCTATGTGCTCAAACGTCTGGCAAATCTGACCGCGGATCCGAAGATGGTGGAATATGCCGGCAAGCAGCTTCGATTCCTCGCCGGTCAGGTGAAGGATGCACCTGCAAATCACAGTTTCTCCCTGATTGCTTTTCTCGGCGAGCTCTATCCTTCTAAGGAGATTGTATGCATTGCAGACGAGAAGGAAGAGTATCAGGATCTTACTGCTTATCTCGCTGAGCATTTTGAACCGAATACCATCGTACTGATGAAATCGGAGCAAAATGCGGAAGAAGTACTGAAAGCAGCAAGCTATGTCGTAGATTATCACAAGATAAATGATAAAACCACATATTATATATGTGAAAACCACAGCTGTCATGCACCGACAAATTCTTTATCTCAATAAAAGCTTTGGCGCAACACAAGAGGATTTTTTTAATAAAGAACAAAAGGATTCTAGTCATCCATCAGGTAAGCTTGATTTACACTTACCCGATGCATGACTGGGATCCTTTTATATTATTTATTTCTGTATTTTAAATCACGTTGTCAACTCTATGCCAGGTATTTTTGAAGGGTTGCCCTTACCGCACCGGGACCGGCTATCAGTTCAAGGAACATCCCCTCCACCTTCTCACCGAGCCCAATCTCGTACAGATCTGCTGCAAATATCTTTTCATTGGAAAGAATCGGTCTTAAGGTATCCTTTGAGATCTGTGTAGCACCCAGCCTGATATCTTTTACATACAGCTGTATCTCAGAAAGCATCGGATCCGGACTTGGTGTGAATTCATTGCCCTGATCATCGATCCCCATCAGATATCTGCACCATCCTGCTAAAGTCAGTGGAATAAAGGTCAGGTTCGTGACCTGCAGGTCTTTGCTTGCGGCATAGGATTTGATCGTCTCACCGAAACGGATTGGCAGCTTTTGGGATGTATCCGTTGCAATTCGCTGTGGTGCATCCGGCATAAAGGGATTCGGAAGACGAAGTGTAAGAACAGCCTTAATAAAGTCCTGTGGATTCAGTACGCCCGGATTCACTACTACCGGCATGCCCTCTGCGTAACCAATTTTATTCACCAGTGCTGCAAGCTCCGGGTCTCTCATCTCCTCCCAGATGGTCCGATAAGATAATAAGCAGCCAAAGATTGCAAGAGCGGTGTGAAGTGGATTGAGGCAGGTACATACCTTCATCTTCTCGACTTTATCTACTGTTTCACGATCAGTGAAAAGAATCCCTGCTTTCTCAAAGGGCGGTCTGCCATTCGGGAACTGATCCTCAATCACAAGATACTCTGTCTCTTCTGCATTTACGAATGCAGCCGTGTACGTATACTTACCTGTTATAATAAGCTCGGTGTCCTCAAAACCATCTTCGCTTAACATCTTTTTGACCTTATCATCCGGCCTTGGCGTAATCTTATCAATCATACTCCAGGGAAAGGAGACCTTATTGGTATCGGTTATATAGCTCAGGAACCCCTCTTCTACTGCTTGGTTTTTCACCCAGTACTCTGCATAGGCTTCTACTGCTGAATAGAGTTTGTCTCCATTATGGGAACAGTTATCCATGCTAACCATCGCAATCGGAGCAGCTCCGGCCAGATATCTCTCATAAAGCAGAGCTGTCACTTTGCCCATAATATGATTCGGCTTTCCGGTCCCCAGATTAAAATCTGCTTCTACAACACCCAAATGGTCTCCTTTTAAATCAAATAAACTATAGCCCTTTTCGGTAATCGTGAAGCTTGCCATTTGAAGGGAGGGATTACGAAAAATTTCTTTCAGTCTTGTCCACTCCGTATCCCTTGCACTATCTGCGGCGATGGATTCCACTACACTGCCTATGATCTTCTTCTCGATACTTCCGTTTGCCTTTAATACAACCAAAAGACTTAGGTCATCGAAGGGTTGATAGGCTTTCTCAATGATCTCATAATCAAAACCTTCCGCTATAATGACTCCTTTATTGTAGTTCTTACTGTTGAGAAGCTGCTGCAGTGCTGCTGCCGGAAAGCCGCGAAAGATATTGCCGGCGCCAAAGTGAATCCACGTAGGAGCTTCCATTGTATCCTTACGTACCTGTTCTCTGTCGAATTCGGGTAATTCATAACCCTTTACTTTCCAAGTCGGATCATAATTCTTTAATCTCATAATTTAACACCATACCTTTCAAGTAAGCCGTATCCTACAGGATTCCATGTCCTGCATTACGAATCATTCAGGGTACTATAGCTACGATAATCATTCATTCTTACTACTCTTATCCATCGCTTCCCACAAACCGTTCAGATAAGCAACACCGAGCGCTCTGTCATATAAGCCATAGCCCGGTCTCGCCTCTTCTCCCCAGATCATTCTACCGTGATCCGGGCGGATAATACCGTTAAAACCGCTCTCGTAAAGAGCCTTTACTATTTCATACATATCAAAATTACCGTCCGAGGACAGATGAGAACTCTCATGAAATACCCCGTCTGCGTCAAACTTCATATTTCTTAAGTGAGCAAAATGTATTCTCTTACTGATCTTCGGATTACGTATGATCTGTGGAAGATTGTTTTTCAGATTACTTCCGAGAGATCCGGTACAAAGCGTAAAGCCATGATAGATACTGTCATTCAGGGAAGCAATTTCTTCTAATGCTTTCTCACTGGTTACGATCCTCGGCAGGCCAAATACGCTCCAAGCCGGGTCATCGGGATGAATGGCCATCTTAATTTGATACTTCTCACAGACCGGTATAATAAAATCCAGAAAGTACTTCAGATTCTGCATTAGCTTCTCTGCCGTTACTCCCTTATACTTTTCAAAGAGTCCCATGATATCATCTTTACGGTTGGGTTCCCAGCCAGGCAGGATAAAGCCACCACTTTCCTTCTCCATGCGCTCAAACATAGCGGAAGGCCCGATACCCTTAATCAAATTCTCATCATAGGCCAGAGCATAGGAGCCATCCTCCAATCGCATCGCAAGATCGGTTCTGGTCCAGTCAAAGATTGGCATAAAGTTATAGCAAACCATATGAATATCTGCTTTCCCTAAGTTCTCAAGGGAAATCTTATAATTTTCAATATATTGCTCACGGGTGGGAAGACCGATCTTAATGTCCTCATGGATATTCACACTTTCGATTCCGAGCAGCTTCAATCCGCTCTCCTCCACTGTTTTCTTCAGTTGTAGAATGTCGTCAAGCTTCCATGCCTCACCAACCGGAATATCATGCAGTGAGGATACCACGCCGCTCACTCCGGGAATTTGCCTTATCTTGCTCAGTGCCACACTGTCATGTTTTTCACCGAACCATCTTAATGTCATTTCCATACCCAATCCATCCTTTCCTAAGAAAGCATACCTTCTCTCTATAATGTGAACGCCGGCCTTATTTCGTTTCGGCTTTCCTGCGGGGTAAGAAATTATCTTGTCTGACCGAAGTTAATGATAGATCTTTCGATGCTTTTCATCCTCTTCACCGGATTTTCGATAGAAGTAGGTATTGATTTGATCCCTCCACTCCACCGCGCTTTCCAATTGCATCTCAAAGCGTTCTTCCAACCTTTGATATAGCTCTCCCGGCAGCCACTCCTGAATGGATTTTAGCTCGTCTATCATCGCTTCTACTTCTTTGACACCTTCAAAATGTGTATCATAAATATGCTGAATCAAAGTCTGACCTGTCTTTAGTACATAATCATAAGGGACGTGGTGAAAGAATAAAAGCAATTCTTCCGGACAGGTTGAAATGTTCTCATACATGGAGGCATTCGGTTCATTGTACTGGCTTGTAAAACCCGTCCCTTTTCGAGTTCGGTCCACTCCCAACCCGTTTCGGTCAGCTCTGTGATAGGTTCCCCATTTATCATACTCATAGCCATCTACATTCGGACCGTAGTGATGATTAGGATTAACCATCCAGCCAATCCCTAAGGGAGAAGTATATCGTTCATAGGTCAGCCAGGAATCCTTAAGTATCCTCTGAAAAGCCTCCAGCACCTTCTCTCTGTGCACAAAGGTTAAGAGAATCCATTCCTTTGATATCTCCTCTGCCTGAAGCTTTGTATTCCAGCTTAACCGCCCGAAGCCATATAGATTGGCGGCTGCCAGATCATGTCCGGTCCAGTTCTCGTCGTTCCCTGTATTGGCAACAGCAGCCATACCGCAATAAGTCTGTCCATAAGTTGTGCCCGCTACAATGTCTGCTACCGTGGCGTGTCCCTCCGCTCCATAGGTATTGAAGTCAAGCACCTCCTTCCACATCGGAATCAGATAGCATACATGCTTCTGCTGCCCGGTATACTCCTGGGCAATCTGAACCTCAAGTATCTGATTGGTCTTTCGTAAACCTCCGAATAGTGGTGATACAGGCTCTCTGACCTGAAAATCCATTGGTCCATTCTTGATCTGCAGGATTACATTATCATCAAAGCTACCGTCCAGAGTAATAAAATTATCATAAGCCGCTCTCGCCCGGTCTGTTTTATCATCCCTCCAGTCCTGTTGGCAGTTATAAACGAAGCATCGCCAAATTAAAAGCCCTCCATAGGGCTTTAGTGCTCTGGCAAGAACGTTGGCACCCTCTGCTTGGGTACGTTCGTAAGTAAAGGGACCAGGGCGCCCTTCCGAATCCGCCTTTATTAAGAAGCCACCAAAATCCGGAATCGCCTTATAGATGTTACCGATACAGTTCCTCCACCAGGCGGCGACCTCCTCATTGCAGGGATCTGCGGTATCCATACCGCCGATCTCAATCGGAGCGGCAAAATTTGCACTCACAAAGAGTTTGATTCCATAGCCAGAGAAGATTCTATTCAGCTGCTTCAATTTATCGAGATACCGATCCGTAATTAATCCCGAAGCTGCCAGTCCGCGTACATTTACATTGTTGATTACTACGCCGTTTAAGCCAATACTCGCGATTAGACGTGCATAATCCCTAGTTCTTTCACCAATCAGAATCTCCTCGTTTTTGAAGAAGAAGGAACCACCCGAATAACCACGTTCAATGGAGCCATCAAGATTATCCCAATGATTTAACATTCGCAGCGGATTCATAGGATTCTGGACGAAGGATACACCACGGATCGATACTCCCATGGATATTCTTCGAAGCAGCTCGAATACTCCGTACAGAATTCCCTGATCCGTCTTTCCGATGATCAAAAGCTTCTCCTCGATCTGGCGAATGAGGAACCCCTCCTCCTTAATTTTGTCTGCTCCCGGCACTTTCCGCAAAGCTTCCTGATCTGCTCTTCCCAACAGAATTCCCGTTTGCAGATTGGAAGGCATTGCGGGTCCCTTTATCTCCTCACAGGCAAGCTGAATATCGAGTAGCCCGCTCAAAGCGATGCGAAGCTCTTGCACCGCATTGTTTATCCTGCCTCCGACCGGACCCAATTCGATTTGAAATAGATACAATTTTGTCAGCAAATCAGAATCCTTATAATTATATATCTTATAATAGTTAAGCCAGCATTGACTGTAGCTCATTTCCTCTCTCCTATAATGTAAGGTGCTGTTGCAAAATATAACTCATTTTGCAACAGCACACTTTCGCTCTCCTTATTGCAGAATTGCGGTCTTTTTAGAACGCATGATGATACTGTACGGTTTTATGCCGGTCAACTTAATACTTCTTGTGTCCGGTTGGCTGCTTCCGATGAATACTTCGTATTCTGCTTCATGAAGTACCAGCTTTCCGTTGTTGTCATATAACCCAAAAGCTTCATCCGGTAAGGATATCTTGATGGTTTTCTGTTCACCCGGCATCAGGCTGACCTTCTTTAAGCCCTTCAGCTGTGGATTCACAGCTCCCTCTATCCTTGCTTTCACATAGATCTGGATCGTTTGTGCAGCTTCATAATTACCTGTATTCTTTAAGTCTGCACTGCAGGTGATTACTCTTCCCGGTTCAATTACATCAGAATCTACCGACACATTACTCATCTCAAAGCTTGTATAGGACAAACCATAGCCAAAAGGATAAAGCGCTTCCTGAGTCATATAGCGATAGGTTCTGCCCTTCATATTATAATCAGTAAAATCAGGAAGCTCCTCGGAGGTACGATAAAATGTAACAGGCAGCTTACCTTCGGGTGAAAACTCACCAAAGAGCATTTCTGCGATTACCCTGCCACCTTGTGCTCCGGGATACCAGCCCTGTACGATTGCCGGAATATGTTCTTCCTCCCAAGGTATACAGAGTGCACTGCCGGACAATAGTACGAGAATCACGGGTTTACCGCTTTGATATAGTTCCTTGATGACCTCACTCTGAAGACCGGGGAGATGAAGATTTGGTTTATCACCACTGGCGAATTCATTGCCCTGATCACCTTCTTCCCCTTCCAGACCCGGATCCAGCCCAAAGCATGCAATAACGACATCACTCATATCACAAACCGCACGAGCTTCTGCCAGTCGGTCATTTGCCTGTCCGAGTCCCTGCACACGATCCTTGAACAGATGGCAGCCCTCTGAAAAGAATACTCGTGTACTGTCTCCCAGGTAACCGCGGATACCCTCAAGAATGGTGATATACTCCGAGGAGGTACCTTCATAATTACCCACCAATGCTTTGCGGTTGTCTGCATTCGGTCCGATCACTCCGATTGTCCTGATCTTATTCTTATCAAGAGGGAGTAAATTGTTCTCGTTCTTTAATAGTACAATCGATTTTCTTGCTGCTTTACGATTAAGATCCTTATTCGCCTGCGAATCGACTTGATCATAACCGATATTGCTAAAGGGAATCTTCGCCTGATCATCAAATAGTCCCAGTTTCATACGGGTAGTAATCAGTCTGATGACTGCTTGATCGATGGTTTCTTCCTTAACCAGACCATCTCTGATTGCATAAAGCAGATTTCCAAACATATTACCGCAATTTAAATCACAGCCGTTATTCATCGCAAGTGCAACGGATTCCACCGGCGTAGAGGTAACCATATGTCCCTCATGAAAATCCTTTATGGCCCAGCAATCACTTGTCACATGCCCCTGAAAGCCCCATTCGTCTCTCAGAATATCCTTAAGTAAGGTCTTACTGCCACAGCAGGGCTCCCCATTGGTTCGGTTATAAGCACCCATGACAGCTTCCACACCAGCCTCCTTCACACAGGCCTTAAAGGCAGGAAGATAGGTCTCATACAGATCCTGTACAGATACTTCGGCATTAAAGCTGTGTCTGATATCCTCCGGTCCGGAATGAACTGCAAAGTGCTTTGCGCATGCCGCAGCCTTCATATAGGTCTTATCATGCCCCTGAATACCCTGAACAAACCGGACACCCAGTCTTGAACTCAGATAAGGATCCTCGCCATATGTCTCATGTCCTCTTCCCCATCTGGGGTCACGAAAGATATTGACATTCGGAGACCAGAAGGTTAACCCCTTATAGATATCCGTGTCATTATATTTTTGCTGCATATTAAATTTGGCTCTGCCTTCTGTGGATATCGTATCAGCCACTTCCTCCAGAAGCTCCTCATCAAAGGTAGCAGCTAGGCCGATTGCCTGTGGAAATACCGTTGCAACTCCGGCACGAGCAACACCATGCAGGGCTTCGTTCCACCAGTTATATGCTTTTACGCCCAACCGCTCGATCGCGGGAGCTGTATATAGAGTTTGGAATACCTTTTCTTCCAGAGTCATTCTGGATACTAGATCCTTCGCTCTATCTGTAAAGCTCAATGTTTCATCCATAAATGCCATCTTTTCCTTCATCTATTTGCCTCCTTCATTATGTTCTATCATGATTTAGCCATTCCAGTTCTTATTATTACAAACATCGATATCTGATATCCTTTGAACAAATTTCATCTCGAAACTGCGAAACATATTTGTCAAGAATCTCAACACAGACGAGGCTACTCAGAGGGTTAACTAAGTCCTCTGAGTTAATCTCTCGTCACATTGTCCCTACAAACTGATAACCTAGTCTGTCTTCTCATCGAAGCTTTTCACTTCGCTTAATAGACCGATTTACTAACTATATTTTATACTATATCAAAGTTTGCTTTTTTACCTATCATATCTTGCTGCAATAATCTCATCTTTTGCGGTTTTAACTAAAAATGTAAGTATGATATAAAATAATTCAATCATTCAACAAATCTTTATTTACAATTTTTATGATTTATTATAAAATAAATCAAGTAAGTTTCCCATTATATTTAACAATAAAATCTTAGTATAGGTAATTAAATATAGAACATTGAACAAATAAGAATTTCATTTCCTATATTTTAGAAAATAGCAATATTTATCGTATAGAAACGGCATTTTATAGCAATATTCATCCCTTGCAGAGATTAACGAACTTCTCACTTTTACACTCGATACGATCGGGCAAGTTTGGAAGGGTGAAGAAAATCATTACAAGTTGAAGATATGATCCGAATTGAAAGGATACGGTAAGATAAAGCATGAGAATTCTGGATGGAATCTATGAGAAGGTAGATTATCAGGACAATACTTCAATACTGCTCCACATCAATAGTGAGGTTGATAATTATTCCGTTCATTGGCATACCGCAATTGAGATGATTATGCCAATTGAGAATATCTATACCATTAACATAGGGAAGACCTCCTATGTACTGCGGGAGGGAGATATACTGGTGATTCCTCCGGGTGAGCTACACGAGCTGATTGCTCCGTCCCAAGGGCTTCGAAGAATCCTATTGTTCGATTTTTCACTGGTCAGTAATCTGAAGGGCTTATCCAATATATTGACCGTACTGAATCAGCCAAGACTGATCAATATGACTACCGCTCCGGACATTCATACCCAGCTGGTGCGCCTGTTTGATGAGATTACCTATGAATATCGAAGTAAGAACACCCTGCGGGAAGCAGCAATCTACTCACTGATTATACAGATGTTTGTTGCCATGGCACGAAAGTACATGAATACGGAGAATCTTTTTCCGGATGTGAAAATAAATAAACAGAGAGAATATATTGAAAAGTTTAATTTGATCTTTGAATACATAAATAATAATTATTCCGAGGATATCACGTTGGATACCATCGCGGACGTCGCCGGTTTCAGTAAGTTCCATTTTTCGAGGTTGTTTAAGCAGTTTACGGATATGTCCTTCTATGACTATCTGAATCAGCGAAGAGTGAAGGAGGCAGAAAAACTGCTGTTGGATCCAAACCTATCTATCACAGAAGTCGCTATGCGTTCCGGCTTCTCGAGTATCGCTACCTTTAACCGTGTATTTAAGAGCTTTAAAGAATGCACTCCAACTGAATTCAAGAATCTATACCGAAGAAGAAATCACACGAAGGATCTATAATAAAGAAGACGTTTCAAGGAGCAAAATAAGCTCCGAAAGAATTACCGGTAACCCAAAATGAGATACCGGTGGTTCTTCGGAGCCTTTATTATACTTGACTACCTATTTTTACATTCTAAATAATCAAAATCCGCGTAACGATTGCTCGCTTGCCCATTTGAAGAGCAGTACAATCCAAACGTAGTTCCGACGAATCCCCCGGCGATATCGGTACTGAGCATTCTGGAATCTACCCCTGATTTTACCGGGATATAATTCTTACCGTCTAAGCTGTAGGAGAATTGCAGCAACTGTTCTCTGGCCGTTATTCGGAGCAGAATTCCGGGTTCATCCGTCTTCGGATTCTCACAAGCTACCTCTTTGACTACCTCCTCCTTACCTTCAAAGCAGCGAACCAGTATCATCGTTCTCTTTCCGTTTTGCAAAGTGCAGACAAAGCGGTAATGATATTGATTACTCTGAAGAAGCACCAGTCCTGCCTCTTCCTTATCACTGCCCGGGGTAAATTCCATTCTGGTCTCCAGCTGATAGCTCATACTGGTCTGACGTATCCCTACATAGCTCGGACTGACAAGCTCTGTCAAACGCTCCGGTGCCAGCTTCATTCTCAGATAACCTTTCCTGTCACTCAGGCTATAATTTGCCCTATTCGGATTACGTAGATACAGGAAATGATACGGCAGCTTATCGCTGTCAAAATCCTCTCTCTCAGGAACCGGATCCACGGTAAATTTCGGAAGGTTTGGCAGTTCAACCGTACTCTCCACCAATCCGATACCACGGTTAACCACAGGCCAGCCGTTTTCCCAGGCTACCGGGACCAAGAAGGTTTCTCTTCCGAGGTTACGATAATAACCGCCATAGGGACGGGAGGCAAGTACCACCATATAAGTCTCACCATTCTGAGTCTCTACCAAATCACCGTGTCCGACATTCACGATCGGATAGTCCTGTCCCAGATGTCTGTGCGTCAGAATCGGGTTGCAGGGGTTTCCTACAAAGGGCTCCTTCAGGCTAGTTCCTCTTGCGATGGTAACCGCATGCTCATGTCCGGTGCCCCCTTCTGCGATCAGCAGGTAATACCTTCCAAATCTCTTATATAGATGCGGTCCCTCGGGCCAAACTGCCTCACGAAGTGCTCCGTGCCAGATTGGATAGGATTCTCCCACTAATTTTAGAGTTGACAGATCCAGTTCCTGTACGTAGATCTCATTGTCTCCAAAATACCTGTGATTTTCCCTTCGATCCTTGGTACCGGTATAATAGCACTTACCGTCTTCATCAAAGAATAGGGAAGGGTCAATTCCATCAGAGCCTAAAAATACAGGATCAGACCAAGGTCCAGCCGGGTCCTTTGCCGTTACGATAAAGTTTCCACCGGTTGGTATATTCGTCGTTATCAAATAAAAGGTTCCTTTATGATATCTTATCGTCGGAGCATAGATACCTCCGGAGTGCTTTGTTCCGGTCAGGTCAATCTGTTCCATCCGATCAAGCACGTTACCGATTTGTCTCCAGTGTACCAGATCCCTGCTGTGAAAGATTGGTACTCCCGGGAAATAGGCAAAGGTCGAATTCACCAGATAATAGTCCTTCCCAACCCTGCAAACAGACGGATCCGGATAAAATCCGGGTAATATCGGATTAGAAGCTCTAGCTCTCATATTTTATCCTCCATACAAATTTTCTTAATCCATTCTATTTTGGTCTTATTTTCTTAACAGGTCAACCGATATATTGCTTAATGTCTGCTTACTTTTTGCTTTCCAACTGCATATGATATAGTAACGCTCTTCATGAGGTACCTTCTATGCCGAAAAGCTGGGTTTATGAACCAATTATATCCCCTTATGATGCATTACTGTTTTATAATGCTATGAAGAGGCATCAAGACCCCTTCGAATATCAGCCGATTGCCGTAGCAAGGCGCGAGGAGATCGGCATGAAATATCGTTTTCTATGCATCGCTCGCTACCGGCAGGATCCGGAACAAGCCTCCCTCTTAGTACGAATCGAAATATACAAGCCAACCGCAGGTATGCCATATGCTACCTGCATACATAGACTGCCGCAGGATTCCTGGTAATGGACCAACAAAAAGACTATCTTATGAACCAAAGCTCTCTATTGCTTCAGTTATCATAAGATAGCCCAACTATCTATTTATCAAGTTATTTTTTAATATAACTAATGACACAAGCACCCGGTCCTGCATGCGTTCCGACAACGCATCCAACCGGATGCAGAGAGGTCTCTCTCAAAGAAAAGCTCTGATTTACACTCACCATCAGTTGCTTTGATTTGCTATCCTCTGCCGTATATCCGAAGTAAACAGGATAGTTATCATCGATATCACCAAATTCACTGATCAGCTCGAGCACCTTCGTAATCGCCTTATTCGTGCCTCTCTCTTTACCAACTACATGAATCACACCATCCTTCACCTGAATAATTGGCTTAAACTTTAATAAGGAGCCAAGTATCGCAGAGGATCTGGACAAACGGCCACCCTTATGCAGATATTCCAGAGTATCCACCATAGCAAGTAATACGATGCGTTCCTTAAGCTCTTCCAGAATCGGAACGATATCCTTTGCACTCATTCCTTCGCTACTTAACTTCACGGCATGCTCAACCAGGAAACGCAAGCCGGTAATGGTAGTCTGACTGTCTATGATATGAATATCCTCATATTCCGCCAATTCCTTTGCAATCATCGCGCTCTGTAACGTTCCGCTCAGCTTTCCGGCAATCAGAAGAACGATTGCGCTTTCCTTCGCTTCCTTCACTTGCAGGAAGCTTGTAAGAAATTCATCCGGGGAAGGTTGGGAGGTCGTTGGCAGCTTTTCCGCTTTTACCAGCTTGTCATAGAAGCCTTCGATAGAGATATCTACTCCCTCCTTGTACTCCTTATCTCCAAAAATAACTTTCAGAGGTATTACAGTTACATTGAGGTCCTTCGCCTGTACTGCACTGATATCTGAGGTCGAGTCTGTTATTATTCTTACTCCCATATGCATCCTTTCTGCCTTAAGGCATAATTGTATTAAGCTTTTTCATGAACTTCTCCAGCTGTGCGATCTCTTCCTGCGTAAATTTCTCATGTATGTTATTCATCAGCCGTGAATTAAACGAAGCATTCATTCCGTAATTCTTCGCAAATTTATCAGTAACCTCCAGAAAATACTCTCTTCTGTCATCCTCAGACAGCACCTTTCTCACATAGCCTTTGCTGATCAGATTGCTGATACGATAGGTAGCATTCGGTTGAGATATATTTACATAGTTTGCAAATTGGTGCACCGTAGGACGATTCAACAGGAAGATTGCCTCTACGCAATAGGATTCCGTCGGACTTAAGCTGTCCTGATCATCATTTACACTTGAAAAAAGATTTTTACAGTAATTATTTCGAAACTTAAAGTATAATTTTTCAAATTCCTTCTCTAACATTCTGATATCTCCTATATTAACAATATTTCAAATTTTTTAATTATTTGTGTACATATTATCATCTCTATATTACTTTGTCAAACATTCTCAGGACCTTTTCATCCCTGCCTTCCTCTCCATGGCATCCCCCGTTCCGTATTCCTGTATCCGTATCGAACTATTTTATCAGCCTTTGCTCCATTCTCCATAGGGCTTTTTCCCAAGAAGCACGGAATGGTTTTGATATTAAATAGTACTATTTCTGTTTTATCTTTTATATCATATTATTTTTATAGGAATAATTCAATTGTCTATTTCATCCATATTTGCCGTTTTCATAATAACCTCCCATAATTCCATACTTTTTTAGTAATATTATTTTAAGCATTTACGAAAGTTTTCGTAAATGCTAGGATAATGCGGAAAGAAAATTGCATTTATATTACTAAAGCATTATAATATAGAATATATTTAGTATCAATTGAAACTATATCATTCTGGCACTAATAACTGCATATGTTTTAATATCAAACTATAAGGAGGCACTATGTCGATAGATTTTCTAACTGGAAATGTCAGTTTTCTGCTTGTATTTATGGAAGGTATCCTTTCCTTCTTTTCTCCCTGTGTTATTCCCTTAATTCCTATCTACATGAGTTACCTCGCAGGAAATGCGAAGCGTACCTTGGAAGACGGAACAATTGTATTCGAACGTAAAAGAGTTTTTTTCCAAACCTTTTTCTTCGTGCTTGGTATCTCATCGGCATTCTTTATTCTTGGAATGTCCTTTACCGCTCTCGGAACCTTTTTTAAGACCAACCAATTACTCTTCACGCGTATCGGTGGTATCGTGATTATACTATTCGGTCTGGTACAGATCGGCTTTCTTGATCTTAAGTTCCTTCAGCAAGAACGCAAGCTGCACCTTAGTCTGGAGGACCGCAAGATTAATCCCCTTCTGGCTTTTATCATGGGCTTTACCTTCAGCTTTGCTTGGACCCCATGCGTAGGTCCGGCACTTTCCTCCGTGCTTATTATGGCATCCTCCAGCAAGAATACAGTACAGGGTAACCTTCTGGTATTGGTTTATACCCTTGGGTTTGTTATACCCTTCCTGGTTCTGGGGTTATTCACTACCCAGGCTCTGAACTTTTTAAAGAAGCATCAGAAGCTGTTAAAATATACCGTAAAAGCAGGCGGTATTCTGCTGATTCTCATCGGTATTATGACCTTTACCGGATGGATGAACAGCTTCTCCGCTTATATCAACCGTTTTGTTCCCGGTTCCTCCGTCGAAAATCAGAGTGCAGAGTCCGGGGATACAACCACCGCTCCGACATCGGCTCCCGACCGTCAGGAGACACAAACGCCTTCACAGGCTGTTACACCTACTCCGTTGCCCGAGAGTAAAAAAGAAATCATTCCCGCTTCCGATTTTACACTCGTCGATCAATATGGGCAGGAGCATAAGCTTTCTGATTACAAAGGAAAGGTCGTATTTCTCAACTTTTGGGCTACCTGGTGTCCACCCTGTAAGAAGGAAATGCCGGATATTGAAGCCCTTTATCAGGAAACCGGCAAGAATCAGGAAGATATTATCGTATTGGGTGTTGCCAATCCGGTAAGTGATGAATATCCTAATAACAGTGATGTATCAAAGGAGGAGGTTATCAAATTTTTGAATGATAATGATTACACCTTCCCCGTACTGTTTGATGAGACGGGTGAGGTATTAGCAAGCTACTATATCTCCTCGTTCCCCACCACCTTCTTTATTGACACAGAAGGAAATATCTATGGCTATGCACCGGCGATGATGACACGTGAGATGATGGACAATGCATTACAGCAGACCATCGATTCCACAAAATAAACCCTTTACAACGCGCCGGACTTTTGTTACAATGCAATTGAAACGATAGAAAGTACGCTGTGCGAACTTTCTATTGTCATGAATTATGATTTAAGTATCATAAGTCTGGCATGTGAATGAAGATGAATATCGTGCATATGTATACATCTGGTTTGCCTTTCCCTCATGCGGAGCAAGGCATCCGCATTTGGCCGGTCTGTACCATCTGCATGCATATGCACGATATTCATCATTTACTTTATTGATGACTTATGACCCTTGAATTAATTATTAAAAAAGTATTGGAAAGGACGGTTTTGATGTCGGTATTATCTGTAAAAGAGGTTTGTGCAAACTAGCACAGAATTGAATCTGGTTGGGTACACTGGTTGTATACCTTGTTTTGTTGTGCCCTGCTTTCTACCTTTACAGTAAATACTCAAAGCTGTCTTGTAATAGAGAAACCGGTATGATTATTCCTACCGGCTTACGCGTGAATCCACGTTTATTAAGGCATAATGGGGTTAACCTGTTATGCCTTTTCTATGAAGAATCGGTTGATTTAGTTCCGCCGAAAAGACAACATGCCCACAGGGAGTATTCTATCACGCTGCAATGGTAGGATCTTACTGTGGGCTATTTCTATTAGGAGGTATTAATTAATGTTAGAAAAATCAATCAATGCATTGGAATTTAATAAAATACGTAATAAACTGAGCGAGTATGCAGTGTCGGAGCAGGCACGCCAAAGACTCTTAGAGCTGACTCCTTATCTTAGCGAACGTGAGGTGAAGGCAAAAATCAATGATACAACGGAGGGACGCAGGATTCTCGATCATATCGGAACTCCTCCCTTGGCGGTAATGAAGGATATGACTATGCTGCTGGAGCTGGCCAAAAAGGGTGCCATGCTGGTACCGGAACAGCTGACGCAAATCGGTCTATTCATCAATGCCTGCAGGAGAATGAAAGGGTTCTTAAAACGTGCCGAGTCTCTGGGTGTTGGGATTGCCGGTTACGGCGGTTCCATAATGGAACTGGATACCTTGTCTCATGCAATCGAAGACAGTATCCGAAATAATTCAATTGATGATAATGCATCCAAGGAATTGAAAGATATCCGTCGCAGGATGGAGCAGCTGCGCACCGAGATGAAGACAAAGCTGGAGAACCAGCTGCGCAGTAAGAAGGAATGGTTTTCTGAAGGATTTGTTGCGACAAGGAATGGCCACTTTGTGCTTCCTGTGAAAAAGGAATATAAGCATATGGTCAGCGGATCTGTGCTAGATATCTCCTCCAGCGGATCCACTTATTTTATTGAGCCGGTAATCGTAGCAAAGCTGAAGGAAGAATTAGCTGTTGAAGAAATTGCAGAAAGCAATGAGGAACGCCGTATTCTATATGAACTCTCTGCTATGGTTGATGAGAATGCCAATGAGCTTCGTCTCAATATGGAGGCAATGGAAGCATTGGATTTCATCTTTGCAAAAGCAAAACTAAGTGTAGATATGAAGTCTGTTCCTCCTATGATGAACACTAATCGCAGAATCCGGATCGAGAATGCCCGCCATCCTCTTTTAAAGGTTGAGGAATGTGTCCCATTGAATTTTGAATTAGGGAATGGGATCAATGGAATCGTAATCACCGGTCCGAATACAGGAGGAAAGACGGTAACCTTAAAAACGGTAGGATTATTACAGCTTATGGC
>JAEZLZ010000042.1 GCA_023415055.1 Bacillota bacterium
ACCTAGGGTTCTTTTTCTCATTGCTCAGCCTCCTTCTCCTTATGCGTTCCTTCTTCCCCCAACTCCAGTTTCTTACTAAACAGCTGATAAAGATAGGAAATAGCTAAAAGAATGATACCAAAGGCAAAATAAGAAACCAAGCGGTACTGAATAGCAATAATATGTGAAAAATCTAATAAAAAGAGCTTCGCAATGGCCAGTATGGTAAGGCCTAACCCCCAATACCTTGAGAGACGATAGTGCCACTTAAAGCCAAATGCAATAAGTAAAAAGGCCGCTACAATATAAAACAAACTAATACCTACAGCAAAAAAATCTACCTTTAACTGTCTTGTTAAGAGAGCCGTTATCATTATAACCAGATAGAGAAAAAGCACAATGGGATAGAATTCTATGCTGCGTCTCTTAGATGCCATAAGCCCTCTCATCACACTTCTTAGGTGTATAAAAATAAGCAGGTTATAAATGATAATTAATACTAGCCCTACAGGCTCCTCTACTTTAATTATCCCTTGATTATAAAAACTAAGCCAAATGCCTATCAAATCTAATATGCCATAAATGGTACCACATACATAAGGCATGGCCCCATCATAAAGAAGAGGTATATGACTCATACCATAAGCCAAAAGACCTGTAACTCCTACTACTAGCAGTATCTCTACTAGTGGGAAGGAGACAAGGGGGATATGGTAACCATCTAGCCATTGTATGGCCTTGCCAGTTATATGCATCAGATAAATCCAAAGATTAAGTAAGGTAAAATATTTATAGCCTAGTATAAGGCTCTGCTCCGTTAGATTGGCAGGTTCTTTTTGTGACTTTATTAAATAGAGAAAGAGAACGAAACACATTCCCCCTATAGTTAACCCATAGTCCAGCTCAGATATAGGCTCTTTTAAAAAAAGTCCTACTAGGGCACTCCAGTAAAAGCTTATTATACAGAGCACAAATAAGACAAGTCCTCCTCTTTCTACACTTTTAACCTTTAATTTTAAACCGTAGCCTATTAGAAGAAAGGCTTCAATTAACCAGCCCAAGGTCAAATAGGCCCTTCCAAATTGAAAAGGAATAATTAAAATAGCAAAGGTCAAACTTGTTATTCGAAAAATAATAAGTGCTATACGTTCCTCTGGTACCTTCTTTTGCAAGTGCTTCGCTAGGAGTATATAGATGATGCAAAAGAGTACTGCTAATAGTCCTCTAAAATCCTTCCAGCCTGCTTCTACAAACAGTCTATATATTTCTACGCAGCTAATAAAGGTGTTAAACCCTAGTACCATAATTTTCCCTAGAGTTAAAGGAACTTTATGCTTTAAGGAATAACCTAATAATATACCTAAATAAACGCCAAAGACCACTATATTATAAGCCATACCTACCCTTGCATCTGGTGAAATATGGGTGAGATAAAGAGTAATAGGCACATTGGTACAAAAGCTAAGATAATATAAGTCTGGCCAATCCTTATAACGAGAAAGAAGGAGTGTAATACCATTTAACAAAAGAATATAAAACATACCAATATAAACAGAATTTCCTGTTAAGCCTTGCTCCATGAAACTATAGCTTAGAAAAGGTAAATATCCCCCTATTAGTCCAAGAGCAGCAATGCTTCGTGACTTATATCTAAGGCTCAAGATAAAGGTAGCTAAACTAATAAGAACGGCTAGAAAAACGGCTACCTTCATATCTAGAATATCCAGTATAAAGTAACTGCTGAACAAGGTGAGATAGAGTGCCCCAATGCCTCCTCCAATAAGGCCTTGGGCAAACACAGTTTTGCTTTTACGTTGCAAAAGCTCCCCTGCTCCCAAAAAGAAAAGTCCAATAACGAATCCAAAGACTCCCTTTAATTCATTCGTTAATAAATTGGTATAAGAATATTTCATGGCAGTAATAATACCCGCTAAGATTAAGATTATTCCTATTTTATTAATCCAGTTCAATCCAATCTTTGCCTCTATATTATTTTGTTTCAAAGGTTTTTTTAAGGTCTCTTCGTTTACAGGCTCCTGTTTTAGTTCCTCTACCTTATTGGCCCATTCTGCCTTCAGAGCCTGACTCTGCTCCTCAAATTGCCTTTGACGCGTCTTTAGGCGTTGGCTTATCTCCCCTTCCAACGCCTTCGTTTGCTCCTCAAAGCCTTTTGAATCGCCTTCTATGCCTGTGGCCAAAATCTCCTTTAACCTGTTGACCTTTGCTTTCATCTCTGTTTCTGAAGACGTCAGCTTATTTTGCAATTCTCTTCCTGCTTCTCTAAAATAAGTGTCCACCCGCTTGGAAGCTTGTGTGATAAACCCCAGCTTTTCACTGGCTATTTGTTCATGAAGGGCCCAGTTAAGAGCTTGTGCTTCTTTTTCCATACGCGTGTATTCTTTTTTTAAGGTTTCATACTTTTTCTCAAGCTTCGCTAAGTTTTGCTCTAGAAGGACATTTTGCTGCTGCATTTCATCAGACTTAAAGGAAGCTATCCATTTTTCATACTGTTCTATACACCGCTTTTGTTCTTCTAAAATGTGTTGTAATTCTTCCCCATAGTTTCCCATTCTATCTCCCCTTAGTTATAATCTAAACATTTCGAATATAATAAAATTATAAACTATAACGTATGTTTTGACTACAACTTTAGGCCTTCTTCCTTATCCTCCCTAAATATCTAAACACTGTTTTCTTAT
>JAEZLZ010000104.1 GCA_023415055.1 Bacillota bacterium
TGCACAATGGGCTGCAGGTAAATGGGGGCCAGGGATTGCCGGCAGGTGATGACAGCCAGGCCGTCCTTCACTTCAGCTTTAGCTTCATACGCCCTTTGAATCGCCCGGTCATACCCCGCCTTGATCCATTCGTTTTTCAGGTTGCGGTCGTTATCGGTGGGGGCGCGCCAGATGTTTAAGGTAAGGGGGGCGGTTACAAGGCTGCGGTTGCCGGTAACAAGCTGGTCAAAAGCGCCCAGCCGCACATCAAACCGGTAGCGGAAGTCCGGGCCGGTGACGGTGATGTACCTGTGATCCTGCGCAACCTGCACGCCGCCGGAGGCCTGGGCTGCAAAGGTGCGGTTGCGGCGCTTGAGGGTAAACTGGTCACGGCCCAGCAGCGTACCGGCGGGTACCAGGGGATGGCTGCCGTTGGCCTTGTACACGATATTCAGGAAGCAATCGCCGGTATCGGGGGTTTTAAAGGGAAGGGTGAATGTCGTTTCGCCCCTTGCTGGAATGTGAAAGCCCGCGATTTCGCCTGTCTCCACCGCGTCGCCATCCTTGGTAACGGTGTACATGGCGGTCAGCACATCGCTGGTATTTGCAAAGTCCAGGGTGCTCCTAAAGGTGATTTCGCCTTTATTTAGGTCTTTGGCTGTGGCGCGTACGGGCCTGATCACGTTTTGATACTCCTTCAGGCCGGTATGGGGCGTACGGTCGGGATAGACCAAGCCGTCCATGCAGAAGTTGCTGTCATGGGGGAACTCACCGAAATCGCCGCCGTAATAGTACTTTTTCTTGCCTTCATTGGTGGTGCCCATGTATACGGCATGGTCGCACCATTCCCAGACAAAGCCGCCGCACAGGCCCGGGTGCTTTTCCATGATCTCATAATAGTCTTCTGCGTCTCCCGGCCCGTTGCCCATGGCGTGAATGTACTCGCACAGAATATAGGGCTTTTTGACCTGGCCATCGCTGTAATAGCTGTCGATGTCCGCAAGGGAGGGGTACATGCGGCTGTACACATCCAACGCATCCTGGCCGGCAGGGTCGCCCTTGGGCTGATTAAAGGCATTTTCGTAGTGGGTCAGCCGGGTGGGATCGTACTGCTTGATCCATTTGGCTGCCTCGTCATAGTTAACGCCATACCCGGCTTCGTTGCCCAGGGACCAGAAAACCACCGCGGGGTTGTTTTTATCCCTATACACATTGCGCTGTACGCGGTCTAAAATAGCTTCTTTGAAGCGTGGGTCACGGGCCAGCGCGCCGTAGTTGTAGTTGAAATCTCCGCCGATCTTCTCCACGCTGCCATGGCTTTCAATGTCGGATTCGGCGATCATGTAAAAGCCGTATTGGCTGCAAAGCTGGGGGAACCAGGGGGCGTTGGGATAGTGGCTGGTGCGGATGGCATTGATGTTATGCCGCTTCATCAGCGTCAAATCCTTTATCGCCTGTTCCTTGGAAATGGTGTAGCCGGTGACAGGGTCGCTGTCGTGGCGGTTGACACCCTTAAAGCGCACCCTTTTGCCGTTGATTAGCACAATGCCGTCTTTGACTTCGATTTTGCGAACACCAACGGGATAGGCAATGGTTTCTCCGCCTCCTGAAATCAGCAGGGTATACAGAGAAGGGGTTTCCGCTGTCCACAGGCTGGCTTTCTCCAAATGGAAATGGGCGCTTGAGGCAGCTTGGACTTTTGCAAGCTCGCTGACGCTGGTATCAAGCAAAGTAAACGTTAAAGGGAATGCTTCGCCAACGTAATCCAGCGTTACATCAATGTCCGCGCCTACAAAGCTTACGTCCGGAAGGGCGGTAACGGTGATATCCCGAACGTGGTTTTTGGGCCGCACAAGCAGATACACATCCCGGAAGATGCCCGACATGCGCAGCTTGTCCTGGTCCTCCAGGTAGCTGCCGTCGCACCACTTTAGCACCGCCACGGTCAGGGTATTTTCCCCTTCGTGAACGAAATTGGAGATTTCAAATTCGCTGGTGGAGTGGGAAACCTGGCTGTAGCCCACAAACTGCCCATTGACCCATACATACAGGCAGGAATCGACGCCCTCAAAGTTCAAATACACGCGTTCGGCTGCCGAAGCCAAGGTAAAGTGCCTGCGGTACACGCCGCAGGGGTTTTCCCTGGGGACATAGGGCGGATCATAGGGGAAGGGGTAGCGCACATTGGTGTATTGGTGCCTGTCGTACCCATGGTTCTGCCATACGGAGGGCACGTGAATGGTCTTTTTGCCAAGGGGGAAGGTGGGGCTGCCAACCTCCTCCGGCACATCCTCCACACTTTCATAATAGGCAAAGGTCCATTCGCCGTTTAGCATCATGCGCCCAGTGGGTTCGCCGCCATATAGGGCGGCCTTTTCATCGGCAAAGGGAAGGTAATAAGCCCTGGGCGCTTGTGTATTCACATGCAGCGCCGTGGGGTCTTCATAATATCGCGTAAGCATCGTGTACATCCTTTCTGACTGGTCTAATTCTTCCATTCCTATTGTAGTCAAAGCGCGGCTTTCGTCCATTGACAAAAAGGGCAAAAACATGCACAATATGCGCATCAACAGGAACCCCGACAGCAGAAAGGGGATGCTTGCTATGCGCATGGATGCAGGGTATTTCCGTGGTCAGGATATTGATAAAGCCAGTGCGGAATCTGACATATTTGTTTCCAGCAGCGGCCATTATCAATTGGTGCGGCAGGAGATGTTTGAAACCATCCGCCGGGAGGGCAGGCTGGACTTTCAGCTTTTGTACGTGGCTGCCGGAAAAGCCCACTTTTATCTGAAGGAGGGGGAGCTTACGCTCAAAGAGGGCGAGGCGTTTATCTACCCTCCCGGCCTGCCCCAGCGATATGGGTATTTTTTGCGGGAGAAGCCGGATATATACTGGATGCACTTTACCGGCGGGCAGGCCCAGGCGCTGCTGCATAAGACCGGCCTGCCGGAACGGCAGGCGTTTTGCCCCGGCTTTCACAGCAGCGTCACCCTGCTATTTGATCGAATTATTCGCGAGCTGCAGCAAGGCGGCCTGTACAGCCAGGAGCTTGCCTCTGCCTATGCCCAGGCGCTGTTTTATCT
>JAEZLZ010000002.1 GCA_023415055.1 Bacillota bacterium
TTGGTTTGTGGTGAACTCAATTATATCAAAAACTAGGGGGTCATTGTTTTTTTATTAAAAATGATAGTGTAACCCTTGAAAAATAAAGGTTTTGATAGAAAAACGGGGTGTCAAACTTGACACTACCCCATACGATTAAGGGGAATTAATATGAAAATTGGTAAATTTGTTGAAGTAAATAATCTTACCATCGATACCATAAGGCATTATATGGATCTTGGGCTTGTGATTCCTGATAAACAAGGCTCTCAATATGATTTCGATGCTAGATGCCAGAATGATTTGGACAGAGTACTAGCCCTTAAGAATATGGGGTTTTCATTAAGCGAAATAAAATCCATACTTATCGTGGAAAGATTGGCTCAATTTACCGGATATCAAGAAAATGCTTCTTTCCTGGGCCTGTTTATGAACAAAAAGCAACAGCTGTCTGATCAGATCCTGGAGTTAGGTAAAATGAAAGACAGGCTGGAATCCAAAATACAGGAACTTTCCTTGATTGAAAATAAAAGGAAATCCATCATAGGGATAGATATTAAGGCCCTAGATCTCTTATGTTGTTCAAAATGCGGTAAAAACCTGGAGCTCCGTGAAGGAAGTATAACAAATAATCAGATTATGAATGGAAAATTGGTCTGTTCTTGCGGAGAAGAATACAGAATTGAGGATGGAATTATTAAGTCCACAGAAAGCCTGAACTATGATAATCAGAAAGACAATAACCAAGATATTATGGAATATATCACTACTACCGATATGGATTATCTCGACGAATTATATCGCAGTATGGAATTGTCATTTAAAAAGGTGCAGATAAACGAATACAAAAATAAGGTTATGCTGGAACTCGGCTCGGGTTTGGGATTCTTTTTAAGAAGCATTTATGAAGATATTCCTGATGATACAATCTATATTGCAGTTGATTATGATATAAGCCGGCACATACTACTAAAAAACCTGTTGGAAACAATTCATTATAAGAAAAATATACTTTTTCTATGTACTGATTTTAATCAAATACCCATAAAGCAAAAATCTGTAGATGTATTAATCGATATCTCAGGTACAAGCAATTACAGCTTTCATTCTACCGATTTTTTATTAGAGCAAATCGATAAATATGTAAAGGACCAGTCTGATTTAATAGGTGCTTACATTGCCTTTAAAAGTTTTGTCTCAAACAGTTTTATTGATATAAAATATCGGAAAAATTTTATAGAAAAGAGTATCAAGGAGCGACTTTTAGGGCTGGGCTATAAGTTGGATGAGGCCATATCGAATATCATTGATAAGGGTGGAAAATATGAAAACTTTTTTAAAGTCGGTGAAAAAATATACTTCTATTTAGTACTTGGCAAAAGGTAGGGTTAACCCTATCTTTTGCTTTTTTAATCCCTGAAAATAATTTATTTTGGTCATTGCTGTGGTGTGGAGACCATGATCTAGAATGGATACAGACAATAAAAATAAATGATCAAAGGGAGTAGAATGAAGTGGAAACATTAAATAGCTCAATTAAGAATTTATCAAGTAATTTATTAATTTTATTTCAAGTTATATCCAAAAAAATAATAGTAAAAAATGAGTTATCTAACATGGTACTTTTGTCAGCCGCCAGTTGTATATCAATGCTCGGAACCTCCATATACAATTTTGCGATTGGCCTATATGTACTTAAAATGACTGGTTCAGGGCTGAGTTTTGCCGGAACGATGGTAATCGCGATTATTTCGGCTATCCTAATAAATCCTTTTGCCGGTATAATAGCAGATAAGCTGAATAAGAAATTTATAGCTGTTTCAATGGATATCATAAACGGAGGTTTATTATTAGGATTATATCTTTTTTCTCTTAACTTCAGCTTGAATCTGGTTGTAATCTATCTAATAACCTTATTACTAAATATCTTCTCAACAATTGATGGAATAAGCATAGAAGTAGCAAAACCAAATCTGGTATCGGACGAAAAACTGATGTCCTTAAATTCCATCAGCAAAATAATCGAATGCTCTTCAACGATACTGGGTCCATCCATCGGGGGTATTGTCTATGCTTTCATGGATATTAAAATATTTATCTTGATCAATGGACTTTCTTTTCTGTTTTCTGCATTGCTGCAATTATTTATGGAATTTAGATATAACATCCGAAATAACGAGGTTGATAAGAAGGGCATTCATTTTCTGAACGATTTTAGGGAAGGTTTTCGATATCTCATGGAATGCAGGGATATGTTTCAGATTACCGGTATGTATATTGCCCTGAACTTCTTTATTGGCTTTTCCATTAATGTACCACTACCTTACATTATTAATAATGTAATAAAATTAGACGCCAACTTTTATGGCTTGATCCAAGCAGCATTTCCAGTTGGAATGATTTTAGGCGCTCTTATCATAAAGCGTATTATGGAGAAATACGAATACAATGCAATTATTAGAACCTCTAATTTCTTGCTGTCTGCCACAATGGTAGCCATTAGTATAGCAGCAATACTATTTTATCAACTTCAGGACGCAGTATTTTACCTTGTATATTTTGCTTTATTAATGATTTTGTCAGGTATAGCAATCGCCTCCTTGGATATTCCGATTATTTATATCCTCCAGAAGACAATACCCGATGAATTCAGGGGCAGGGTTTTAAGTATGGGTATCAGCGTTGCTAAAATTATACTGCCGTTTTCCTTAATCCTGTCCGGAGCACTTGTCAATCATATCCCTTCCTATATAGTACCTTTCGTTGGGGGTATGGGCCTCATTCTGTTTAATATGTTTTATATGAAAAAGAAGTAAAAAGCAGTCAAGCAGCCATCAGCCCACTCATAACGAGTGAGCTGTAGCTGCTGATTAGTGTGCCCGGCAGGCGCACGTTCTAAGTATCTACCAGTTGCAATCAAGCATGATTTTCCATTCGTTATCCAAGTTCCTCCAGATGATAATGTAGTGTCCTTCATAATCAGAGGATTTCCATACACCGATTTCATATGCTAAATTATGACTAACCATGACACAGTAATCCTTTTCAAGATCAATATCAAAGGTTAAATCATTCATATAGGAATAAACATCAGCCAGGCTCTCATAATCTTGATATAGGACACCTCGATTATAGTAAAACAAATTCTCAAGATAAGCGCTCTTTGCTAAGGCAATTGCGGAATGCTGATTAGCCAATTTTACCCAATGTTCTCTTGCATCATCAATTCCACTGTCAACATCCAGAGTATCAGTCTTTCTTGCAACAGCCTCCAAGTCCCGTAGCCATGACCCATTCGTCCTGGTCCAAAGAATCAAGTATTGATAACTTACCTCCTGCTCTGTTGTGAGTAATCCAATTTCAAATACCATATCTTTATTTTCCGATAGCTGAACACGATATAGCGATTTATACTCTTTCAAGTTGAGCCCCTTGAACTTGCTCTGATAATATGAGGTTATATTGGTAAGGCCTTGTAAATAATCATCCGATTCTGAAAATAGTAATGCACTTTCTGTATAATTTGTACTTATATCTTTACCATTATCCATAAAGGAACGAATCCATTCCTTAGTTTGCCTGTCGATTTCGGATAATATCATCTGATCATCCCCCCTTACAATATTTTGCTTGAAAAAGAAAGTTTACTTGCAAATAAATTACATAATATACCTTAAGATACAATTAGTCAAATATTCACATTGTTATTGGCTTTATTGGCAATAGTAATACAGAATATCAACTTCAATTTATAGATTATGACAAAATAATTATGCGTTGAAAAGCAAAATCCCGGAGCGTTGCATCTGGGTGCCGGTCGTTGCCAACAGTGTGAGGAATGTATGAGACGGAAAGGGTTACCCTGTAAAAAACCGGACAAGATGAGATATTCACTTACAGCCTTCGGCTTTGATTTCAAAAAGCTGGTGAAGGAATTATTTAAACAAGAGCTGTTATGGAGCTCGACGGATCTGCCGGAATATAATCTGGCAGTAACTGCGCTATTAATACCTTGAGGACATGTTAATTTCAACAAATCGTGATATAATAACATTAAACTGATTGGGAGGGATTAATATGAAACAGTTATTTTTATCATCCTCATTTAAGGAAGTTGCAGATTTACTTCCGGATTTTACAAATAGTGATTTAAAAGGCAGGAAGGTCACTTTTATACCAACTGCCGCAAAACATGAAGAAGTAAATTTTTATGTCGAAGATGGCAGAAAAGCACTCGAAGAATTGGGGCTTTTGGTGGATGATTTGGAGATATCAACTGCTGATCCATCTGAAATAGTAAGTAAGCTGCAAAACAACGACTTTATCTATGTTACAGGTGGAAATGTTTTCTTCCTGCTTCAAGAGCTAAAGAAAACCGGAGCCGACAGAATCATAGTGGAGCAAATAATGGCTGGAAAACTCTATATTGGAGAATCAGCTGGTTCTGTGATCCTATCTCCCAATATCGAGTACATAAAGGATATGGATGACCCGAATTTCGCACCTGAATTGGATGATTTTGAAGCTCTTAATATCGTTGATTTTTATCCCTTGCCACACAAAAATTGTTTTCCGTTTGAGGAAACAGTGGAAGAAATTATCTCAAAGTATCAAGCTTCTCTATTGCTTGAGCCTTTTAGTAATTCCCAGGCAATTCTGATTTGCGGTGATAAAGTAAAAGTCACTGGCCAATAACATAGAAGCCACAAGCAAATAGCCCACCACGTCATTGTGGTGGGCTATTTACGAAAACGGTAACATCAGGGTTGTACATAACGTTGTCTATATGTTCTGTCAGATAAATACAAATCAGATAACCATACTAAGCTCATAGGATTATTTCGATTAATAATAATATTCCTGAGTATGACAGCAATTTCTTCATCAACCTTTTTGGAGCATGCTATTATTCCAATACTCGTAATCATCCAATTATCTGAAGTTACATATCTTAATACTAGTTCTCTAACACTATGAGAAGATTCATACATATCACGAAGTAAGCTTCCAATTTCACGTCTTACAATCCAACTTGCCTCAGTTAAATGGTTTGCATTATTAAGATAATCATCTAAAACTTTGATTTTTAAATTTAAAGGAAAGTCTTCAAGAGTATACCACATCATTTCTCTTATTGTTGAGCAGTTTTCAATTTCCTCATAACTACCGGTACCTCTTACATATAAACAGTAGTGTTTGGCACTGCTTTTCAGAATAGACTTCACTAGTTAATTACTAAGTAAATATTTGGCATGAATTAAAGTATTCTCTGAAGATGACAGTTTTATAGTCTCAATAAAATAAATAAAAAATGCATTTTCATAAATGGGAAAAATTACTTTTAATAAGTAATCTAAAGCACAGAGCGAATCAGAAAACAGGTCACTATCAGGTTCGAAACTAAGAAGACGCAAAAAAATGTACGTGAAAATACATTTGGAAGATTCAAACCCAATTTGAGCAGGGAACAAATATCATCGAAGTATTCATTTTGTATTTTTATTTTATTTTCATATCCTGAGGTATTTGAGGGTGTACAAAGAATAATGCTTCTATATGTATGAAGAATACTATTTTTCTTGTTAGGAGTATCATCTATAAAATATGAATATATGAATTTGCCATGGAATGACATCTCTTTCTTATAATAAAAAAGTAATTGATCTATCGGATTTGAACAATCGCATACAAAATTGGTATTATAAAAATCCTGAAATTTGTTAATATAATTACGAATAGCAGCACGCCTTGATTTAATAACTGTTCGACTATTCTTATCTGAGACATTTTGTTCCTGATTTTTCTGTTGACTAATTACGCTACTGAAAAGTGGTGCAATTAGATATGTCATACAAAGAAGCTTCTGATGCACATCTGCATTTTTGCTATTACTTAAAAGTTACTTTCATATAAGTCAAGAATACATTTCTGTTTGAAACACATTTTCTTTATTAACACCTTTCTGTTTGAAGCACCTTTTGCAAACCTGGTGCATATAGATGAGAGTTGTATTATATGGGACGATACCCAGCGTACATCTTAGTAAATTATTTGTACGCTTTGGGTATTTTTTATTGAATCTAAGTCTGATTTGATATATATGTAAAGAGGGAGGTATAATATGAAAATTATTGTAGAAGAACAGCAGCAACTTCAAGACATAGAGGTACATATTAAATGTAATCATCGAGATAAAAAGGTGGATCAACTGATAGCGCTTATTAGTGACAGAGACAATTCACTTTCGGCAAAAGACATGGAGGGTCGAACGCAATTTATTAAGTTAAAAGATGTTTTATATTTTGAGTCAGTGGATAAAAAGACATACGCTTATCAAACAGAAACAGTTTATGAAATAAATTCAAAACTATATGAACTGGAAAATATGCTTCCTCAAATAAAGTATATTAGGATTTCTAAATCTATCATTATAAATATATCAGCAGTAGAAATGATAGAACCGGAAGAAGGAAGAAGATTAAAGGTGAAATTAGTAAATGGTGAAAGAGTACTTATTTCAAGAATGTATGTAAAGGATTTTAAGAATAGGGTTGGCATAAGATAGGAGGTTATAATGAAATTTATTAAGAACTCAATAAAGATCATAACACCATTTTTTACGGTATTGATGTTGGATATCTCGATCGCTTTGTATATAGTTGGAGACTTAATTCATCCATTACAGGTGGTAAAATTATTTATCATGTCTTTCGTACTGGGTATGTTAACTGCGTTAAGAAAAGAGCTGGATTCTAAAAAATGGATGTTAAAGCTGTCATATAGTTTAAAAAGAATAATCTTTTTACCATTATATTTAATAATTACGCTTATTACTTTACTTAATTTAGGCGCGCCTTTTAAATTTAAATTGCAGGGAGTTTGCTTTACAAGCATTGTTTTTCTAATTGCATTCATAGTATCGTGTTTTATTACTTATTCATTAGAAAGAAAAAGAAAAGAGGAATATTCTCAGGCTTTAGATAAATATAAAAAGAAAATAGAGGATGAGAAGATATGAGAGGGAATCGGGTTAGAATAATAATTCAGATGTTCTTAGCGGTATTGATTTGGTTTATAATTAAAAAGAGTTACGATTGGTTTCTATACGATATAGTAGGAAAGGTAATTCCGGATGTGGTCAACATTTGCATTTCCAGTATACTTGTACCATATGCGATAGCTCTACCGATATTTCTGCTTATTACTAAAAAAATGAAGATAAAGAAATTTGAGCAAAGTAATTTTAGAATGAGGCATTTGGCCTTGGCTTTCATAATACAATCAGGCTTTAGTTTTCCTGTGTGTGTAATAGCTAACATCTTATGTTCTGTATTGGGATTTGTAACTGGTGGCGAGAAGGTTATTGCATTACAGAATTATTTTTGGCTTTATGTATTCATATTATTGATCTTTAATCCAATATTTGAAGAGTTACTCTTTCGTAAATATGTACTTGAGAGGCTGTTGCCACAGGGAGAAACATTTGCAATTATTTTAAGTGCGATTTTGTTTGCGCTTCCACATTCAATATCACAAGGAGTACCACAGATGTTTTATACTTTTATACTTGGATGCGTTTGGTCGTATATTACGGTGAAATCAGGAAAATTAAGATATGCAATAGTGCTGCATGGATTATCCAACCTGTGGGGATCATTTCTGCCAATTTTTTTAGCAAAATCAATGCTGGGGAGTATTTGTCAATCTCTTATATGGTGTATAATCATGCCGATTATAGCGATTATACTGTCAATACATTGTAAAAGAAGATATAAATGTATTAATCTGAAGTCTTGATTTTATAAAAAATACTTATGTTCAGATGGAAGTATAATATAATACTGGATTTGAAGCATTTTTATCAGCCTATTCAGGTTCACAAGCAAAAAAGCCCGCCACGTCATTGAACCGCTCTCCGTCAAGAGGACAATGAAATAAAATAATTCTTTTCCGGCTGATTGCCACTTGGTAATCAGCCGAAAAACATCCCTCCTCTCGATCACGTCCACTTTTTTTAATAGGTCTCGCTCCATTCGGGCTATGTACAATTCGTGCTCGAGCTTCGCCATCTTTATCTTCATTTCTTCGAGTTCTGTTCTGGTTTCCTGTGTCTCTATGGTCTTCCCCTGCGGTCTTCAAGGCCAGACACTCCAAGTTCAGTAAACTTTTTTACCCAGGTATAAGCCTGCTGATAACTGATATTATATTTGATGGCAGTTTCACCATAGATGCTACCGTTCTCTAGGCATTCCTTTACAATAGCAATGCGTTCTTCGTAGGTTGCTATGCATGCTTTCTTCATGCGGCTTCCTCCAGACATCTTATGACCGAAATCTATACCGCTATTATACTTCTTTATCCACTGTAGGAGCTGATTTTTTGAACGCAATCCATACTTTGCAGCTATCACTTGTTGCGATCCTGCGCCTGAAGGATAATCCTCAACAGCTTTCGTTTTCAATTCCTGACAGTATACAGTATTGTGTTACTGCTCTTGGAAAGCCAAAACTCCGTTCTCTTTATATCGGTTTACCCATTCTTCTAAACAACCATAGCTCAAACCAAATCTATCAGCTATGGTTCGGTAACTTCCTTCAACTGCCAAATAAGTTTTTACTGCTGCGATTCTTTGCTCTGGTGTCACTTTGCTTTTATGCATAGAAAATACTCCCTTCATGATTAACAGTTTTTTATTTTACTGTCTCTCATAAAGGGAGCATATCACATTGTGGTAGGTTTTTTTTACTAAAAAGGGGGAGACTATGTAGTTGAGGTTTCATGTGGTTTCATCTTGTGTTATTAGACGTCCTGAGAGGGACATATTTGGGGCTGTAATTTATCTTGTTTCATTATGTGTATTTAAGTTGTGTATAAATCTGTGAATAAACCAGTATTGCAAAGTGCGGATCAATTTGGAGGATCGAGTAATATTCCAGGGTCATACCTTCTAGAGAGTAAACTGAGATTACTATATAAAATTATAATAAGGTAATATCAACAAAGAAAATACAAATTAACAGAATAAAATATACACCATATATATATAATGTACAAATTATAATAATTAAAATAAACTCTGTTTACAAATAGATCATTTGATGTTATTATAATCTTAACAGAAAGGGATGGAAAAGTGATGAAGGAGAGAGATGATAAGACAGGATTCAATTCTAAGTTAATGAAACAGAAAAACCGCTTGACAGCACTTAAGATCATATCTACTCAGAAAGAGATATCCAGAGCAGAGGTGGCAAATAGGCTTAATCTAACGAAAGCTGCATCCGGTAAAATTGTAGCAGATCTCATCCAGGAAGGGCTGATTTGTGAGGAGACAGATTACGAATCAGATAATAATGGGGGCTTAGGGAGAAAACCTATCGGGCTGAAACTGAGTGATCATTCCCCATATATTTTTGGGATACTAATTAAAAGAGGTGTGCTTTATACCGTATTAGCAGATTTTGCGGGAAATGTATTTGATCAAGAAGATTATATTTTTGAACCCGATATTACAGAGGATAGGTTGATTGCCACTCTATTACAGAAATATGAACTGATTAAATCTAGGAATGAACGTAAAATTATTGCTATTGGTATTTCATCTGTGGGACCGATTGATGCAGAGCACGGTTATATCTTAAATCCACCTAATTTTTATGGTATGAAGAATATTCCGATTTGCATGAAAATGCAGGAATATGCGAAGGTACCATGTTATATTATCAACGATTCAAACAGCGGAGCACTTGCTGAGAAGTTGTATGGGCAGGCAAAGGATGAAAAGAACTTCATTTATCTGCATTTCATGAACGGCATCGGTTCTGGATTTGTTTTAAATAACAGAGTATATACCGGAGTTTTGGGACAATGCGGAGAGATTGGTCATACCTCGATCAATTCCTGGGGACCGAAATGCGTGTGTGGCAATTCGGGATGCCTAGAGTTTTATGCAAATCTGAAGAATATGAATGCAAAAATTCAGAGCATGAAAAAGATGTATGCAAGTATCAACCCAAACGACAAGATGGTCCAATCAAACAGAGAAAATTATGATTTTGGGGAAATACTAGAGGCGGCAGAGGAAGGAAGCATCTGTGCCATTAGTGCCGTTGAAGAGTTTAGTGAATATCTTTCTGTGGCGTTGACCAATATGATTAATATCTTGAATGTGAATGTGGTGATTCTTGGCTACGATAATAATATGAATAACACTATATTGGAAACTACATTACAAAATAAAATAAATGAGAAGGCGTTGATCTCTCCGAATCGAAATGTAATTGTGAAAAAGTCCATCTTTCAAGGTGATGCTCCTCTATACGGTGCTATGGCAGTGGTGACAAATAAAATCTTTGAAGGGGAGATTGAAATCTAATATTTTTGTTGTAAGATAAGGGCTTCTAAGTAGCAATTGTCGTAGGAATAAGTATGGAGAGAGATTAATATGGAAGAGAAAAAATATTTGCTAGAGATGTTCCGTAGGCATCCGGAATTAAAACAGATAGAAGATGATATTTGGAAAAGTTTTGTTATCCTTAAAGATGCTTACATTAATAAGGGAAAGATATTAACCTGCGGTAACGGAGGTAGTGCCGCGGATGCTGACCATATTGTAGGAGAACTGATGAAGGGATTTTGCAAAAAACGTGAATTATCGGCAGAAAGCAGGGAAATCTATGGAGACCTTTCGGATGCCTTACAGGAAGGACTTCCGGCAATTGCGCTGACACAGCACACGGCACTAATTACTGCTTATAGTAATGATATGGATCCTGATATGATATTTGCACAGCAGGTATACATCTATGGGAACCGTGAAGATGTTCTATGGGCAATCACCACCTCGGGCAATTCTCCCAATGTGATTAATGCATCGCGGGTAGCTAAAAAGCGTGGTTTAAAGGTTATCGGTATGACAGGTCTTAACGGTGGGGCGTTAAAGGAAATTACAGATGTGTGCATTTCGGTACCGGAGAAGGAGACCGCATTTGCTCAAGAGAAACATCTTATCATTTATCATGCTTTATGTGCCATGCTGGAGGAGTATTTCTTTTAATGGTAGGTATAGGTAAATGAAAACTTAAATATTGAATAAAACTATGGAAGGGTAGTTTTATGATACAGGTAATAAAAAATATATTTACAAATTTATTGGAGGTTAAGAGAATGAAGATGAAAAGAATTTTAGGTGTTATTATTGTCTGTGCATTGGTAATATCCAGTCTGGGAGCATGTGGACAAAAGAAAACTCAAGATACGGTTGTTAGCGAAAAAGCGACTACTGAAAACAATGAGATAACAGAGAATGTGGATACCACAGTAGATCCATTTGGAAAGTATGAAGATGAAATTACAGTCACTAGTGTACGAACCTTAGATTCAACTGTAAAGTTCGAGGATGGCAATCCGGATCGAGCTTCTCTTAAAGAGAATATCTGGCAGCGTGCTTATAAGGAACAGTTAGGTATCAATTTAGAATATCTTTGGACTCCTTCTACGGAACAATATAATGCTAAATGGAATGTTGCGATGGCATCGGGAGATATTCCGGATTGTGCAGTAGTTGATGCAATTACATACAAGACATTGGTGGAAGCTGAT
>JAEZLZ010000029.1 GCA_023415055.1 Bacillota bacterium
ATTATCTGGAACGGATGACAAAGCTATGTAAGGACAATAATATAGAGCTGGTACTGATCAAATCTCCGAGTATCTATCCTTATTGGTATGAGGAATGGGATGATCAGATTGTAAAGTATGCCAAGGAAAATCAACTTACCTATATTAATTTTTTGCCTTTGGCGGATAAAATGGGAATAGATTATAGTACCGATACCTACGACGGCGGATTGCATATGAATCTGTCAGGAGCAGAGAAATTCACCAAATATCTGGGACAGCTTCTTCTTGAGAAGTATCCGCTGGCGGATCACAGAAGCGATCAGCAATTATCAAAGATCTGGCAGGTAAAGACAGATTCTTATTATGCCATGAAGTCGGATCAGGAACATGAATTGAAGGAATACGGTTATCTGAAAAGCTATGGAGCGATTGCGCAGACCATAGAGGAGGAATAACCCGATTCATAACCAAGTAGAAACGAACTGAGAACAAAAAACCAGTGTAAGAATTGCCCGGCAGTAGAAATTTAAACAGGGATGAAAGGTAAGGATATGAAAATGAGAAAAATATTATTATTAATAATAGTTGCTGTACTTACAATATCCGGCTGCAGCAATAAAGGGACATCGGATCAGGAAAAGGAACAAACGACAGGCAACCCCGTACAGGAGACATCGGAGAACTCAGAAACGATGGAAGGCTTTACTTTTGCATATCAGGAGGTAACGATACCGATGAATGTAGACGCTGCTCCGATTGTTGAAAAGCTTGGCGAACCGGTTGATTACTTTGAAGCAGCCAGCTGTGCTTTTCAGGGTTTGGATAAAATTTTTTACTATAGTGGATTTGAGTTAGGCACCTATCCGAACGGTGACAAGGATTACGTATCCTATGTGAATCTGCTGGATGACTCCGTAACTACAGACAAAGGGATATGCTTAGGTTCCTCATTGGATGAGGTCGTCGCTGCTTACGGAAATGGATATAAGGTAGACGGTACCTCTTATGTTTATTTTCTTGGGGACTCGAAGCTGACCTTTATCATTGAAGATCAGACTGTGTCACAGATTACGTACTATGCGGTTGTAGAAGGCCTTAATAATTAAGGATAATAAAAAATATTATATTATACAATCCCGAAACGTTGATTACGGTTGCTTTTATGAAGCGATAAACAGGTTAGCATTTCGGGTTTTTTTCTGTTCGTATATTTGTAAAGCCTTTGGAGACGCTATTTTTATATGTAATGAAAGGAAGAAAACGATGAAGGCATTGGTATATGAAGGTATTAAAAATGTCCAGGTTGCGCAGGTTCAGGATCCGATGATCAATAAAGCGGATGACATTATCATTAAGGTTACCTCAACTGCAATCTGTGGCTCTGATTTGCATCTGATTCACGGAATGGTTCCCAATATGAAGAAGGGCTTTATCCTGGGGCATGAGACAATGGGAATCGTCGAAGAAGCCGGCCCGGAGGTTACGAAAGTGAAAAAGGGAGACCGTGTGATTGTTCCGTTTCCGATTGCCTGCGGTCACTGTTGGTATTGTGAACACAATCTCTTCAGTCAGTGTGATAACTCTAACGAGCATGGGGAAATCGGAGGTATCTTTGGTTATAGTGATACTTATGGCGGTTATGATGGAGGACAAGCCGAGTACCTGAGAGTCCCATTCGCAAATGTAGGACCGAAGGTTATTCCGGAGGAGTTATCCGATGAGCAGGTACTATTTCTGACTGATGTACTTCCAACCTCCTATTGGGGAGTCGATATCGGTGGTGTGAAGAAGGGTGATACGGTGGTCATACTTGGTTGCGGTCCCATCGGTTTATCTGCAATCAAGTGGACCATTCTGGCCGGAGCGAAGAGAATTATTGCTGTAGATTATATCGAATACCGGTTGGCACATGCAAGGAACTACGGAGTTGAGACAGTTAATCTGGAAGAACATGAGGATACGGGAGAGCTGCTGCACCACATAACCGATGGTGGAGCAGATGTTGTACTTGACTGCGTCGGTGTTGACGGAAAGATGACAACGTTCGAGAAGATAGAGACAGTATTAAAGCTCCAGGGAGGCTCAAAATCAGCAATTGAAATTGCATCCCAGGCAGTACGTAAAGGTGGTACGGTAGTATTAGTCGGTGTCTATGGCACCAGGTATAATATGTTTCCTCTCGGAGATTTTTTTGCGAAAAATATTACTCTGAAGATGGGACAATGCCCGGCACAGCTCTATGTGGATCCCATTCTCAAGATAATAAAGGAGAAGAAGTATGATCCTACGGATATTATCACCCATATTCTAACGCTTGATCAAGGCGCTCATGCTTATGAAATATTTGATAAAAAGGAAGATAATTGCATTAAGGTGATCCTGAAGCCTTAATCGAATAGTGAACTCCGATGGGCTAATATAAGGATTGACATTCTGAAACAGGAATCATATAATGGAACAAAACAAGCCGGGTCGATCATCCGATTCACTTGTCATAAACAAATATTGTCGGGAGCTTGTGTGCAGGCTGAGAGGAAACAATAGTTTCGACCGTACCTGATTTGGATAATGCCAACGTAGGGAATAACATGGATGATCATAAATTTATGGGATGCGCTGTCGTGGTGCATCCCTTTTTGTGTTCTTATCACCTTCGATAACTAATATTCCAAAAGTTCTTGCGCCGGCACTTGATAATATCTGTTTTAATGTTGCTTATATCACTGAACAGAGCCGGAATATTGCAAAGACGGATGGTAGGACAAACAGAACTTCGCATTATCGACGAGAAGTGATCCTTCAATTACTTAGTAAGATCCGCTTTCGTGTGATAAGGGGAAATGCATCGGAGATAAAAGAGCTTCATGAAATGATATCACCGGAGCTTTAAAGGCAGGATTAAATCTGGGGCATGGGGATGGTCCTTGGGACCATGGCTGGTGTAATAAGTTGTGATAATATTAGGAAAAGAACAATCATAGGAGGGCATGGCAGGGATGCGGTATAAAGGTATTATCTTTGACTTGGACGGAGTAATCTGTCATACGGATCATTATCATTATCTGGCATGGAAACAGCAGGCAGATAAGCTTGGAATATATTTTGATGAAACGATTAACAATAGGCTTCGCGGAGTCAGCCGTATGGACAGCCTTGCAATAATTCTGGAGCGCTGGACTGGAACACCTCCATCCGAAGAGGAAAAGGTAACCCTGGCGAACGAGAAAAATGAGATCTACAAAGAGCTCCTAAAGCAGATGTCTACGAAGGATCTGAGCCTTGAGGTAAAGGAGACACTGGAACAGCTGCGAGCAGGAGGGCGGTTGCTTGCGATTGGTTCCTCAAGCAGAAATGCAAGATTTATTCTGGGGCAGATTGGTCTGGGAAATTATTTTGATGCTATCTCCGATGGCAATAATATTACAAAGTCAAAGCCTCATCCGGAAGTGTTCTTAATGGCTGCAGAGTATCTGAAACGAAAGCCGGAGGAATGTCTTGTCGTAGAAGATGCAAAGGCCGGAATCGATGCAGCGGTAGCTGCCGGAATGGACAGTGCAGCCATCGGTGATGCCATAGGATATTCCAAAGCAACTTATAATCTGAATACCTTCTCAAACCTGATCCAAATCTGCAGCTAAGCGGAAGGACAGCTTCCATAATGATCTGAATTATGTCTTTATTTCCTTTCGAGACATTGGGGATTGATAGATAGAATAAAATAGGGGTTTTCGCATTAAGATTTATCCTTGGAATTCATCGGACTTCCAACCGTTAAATAGTATGCGATAGCCTCATTTTATTGTGTGAAGGTAATTGAAAAAATCTTGATCGTTTGGAATGGGTACCTGGATGGACAAATATTTGATTTACAAATGGAATATTTGGGTATAAGCTGATTCTAAGGTCAGTATTTGTAACGAAAGGATACCTTAATATAATTGATGAAGCGGGAGGTGGAATTATGTTCCAACCGGGAACGGACTGGAATCCGCTGCAAGCGAGATTAAAAGAGATTATCACAAAGCGGGAACATTTTGAAGAGATGCAGAAACTATTACTTAGGATGCATTCTCTTCTTCATAGTAAGGAGGTATACAGAGGAAGTACGGATACCTTTTTTGATGAGGTCTGGGACGGTCTATCAGACAAGGCATTTCGCACCATGCCGACGGTAAAGGATGATACGATTGCCTGGAATATCTGGCATATCACGAGAATAGAGGACCTGACGGCCAACTATCTGATCGCCCGGCAGGAGCAGGTACTTGATGAGAGCTGGCAGAAGAGACTTCATACCAAGGTCATGAATACCGGTAATTCTATGACGGATGAGGAGATTATTTCCTTCAGTAAGGAAGTAGATCACGAAGGATTATACGAATATCGTTGTGCTGTGGGAAGACGAACAAAGGAAATTATAGAAGAGATACGACCAGAGGATATGAAGCGAAAAGTAACAAAGGAAGGGCTTGAAGCTATTGTTAAGGTGGGAGGAGTTGCAGAACATCCCGATGCTATCTGGCTGTTGGACTTCTGGGGCAGAAAGACGGTGGCTGGAATATTTCAGATGCCGATTACCAGACATCAGATCGTCCATTTGAACGATTCGATACGACTAAAAAAGCGAATCAGTAAAGAATTGACAATATCCAATGTTAGATAAACAATATAAACAATGTTGGATATGTCGAGTTAAGAACATATATTGAATTCGATTCTTTCTGGAATGTTTAGAGAGGCTTAGGCTTTACTTATAGAAGAGTTGATAATTATTATAAAAAAGCATATTGATAAGCTGAAGGATAAGAAGACTTATTGGGAACAATGGCATGATATTAAGGTGGATGATGAAGCTCCGGTGCTCAACCGGCTGAGCTTTCGGATGACCATCGATAATCTGGATTACCTGATCAGGTGGCATGAAGAGCTGCTCGCTAATCTTGATTACTATATCGAAGCCAGTAAGGGTACGGAGCAGATCTCATTGCGATTCTGAGCGCAGCTTTTGGAAGTATAATATGTTCGATTAGCAGGAGTGAGGTATCCTCAAATATCACAGCCTCTTCTCTGGCTGTTATTTTATCTATTCTCGGAGGAACCTTTGTAGCAGTGGAGGCTATACCGAGTCTGCTTCGAATATTGAGTTTTGCGAGTCCGGTAAGATGGATTGTAGAGTTACTTAAGAGAATATAAGTTTAAGAAAATGAAAGATAATTTTAAGAAAGCTATAATGCTTTGATTCATCTTTTGGTTTATAATGGATACAGATCGGTTAAGAACCGGAAAATGAGCAGAATTCTCAGGTCAGGCTGTTATAACATAATATTTGAAGTAATAACCGCTTTACCGGGGGAAGGATATTAGGAGGAAAAGAGATGTATCAGGAAATCAATCAACAGATGGAGGAAGCGCAACAGCAGATATTTCGCCGTAAGAAGCTAAATGCGATGCTGGAGGAGTTACGGAGGCAGCGAACCGACCTCGACCATAAAATTGAGGAATACAGTACAGTTCTTAAGAAGGAGCAAGAGGATGTGGAACAGCTTGAGCAACAAAGTCTATCTCATCTATTCTATTCTGTGCTTGGTAAACTTGGTGAGAAGGTGGAGAAGGAACAAAGAGAGGCTTTGGCAGCAAAACTAAAATATGATCAGGCCGTCAGCGAACGTTCCGAAGTTGACTTAAGAATCAGAGAGTTGGGAGAAGAATTTGTTCAATACAGTGATTGTCAGAGGGTCTATGATAGCTTATACGAGAAGAAGAGAGAGCATATGATAAATTCTCATTCCCAGACCGGAGAACAGATTCTTATACTCACGGAACAGGCAAAGGCAGCGGCATTAAATCTGCAGGAAATCACAGAAGCGATTCGGGCAGGGGAAGCAGTCTGCACTCAGATTGACGATACCTTGAACAGCCTGGAAAGTGCGGAAGGTTGGGGAACCTGGGATCTCTTGGGCGGTGGATTGGTAAGTGATCTTATGAAGCACTCACATATTGATGACGCTAAGGCGAAGGCTGATGAGATTCAGAGGAGGCTGTCACAGTTTCGTACTGAGCTTGCGGATGTACGCATCCAGAATGATATCCATTTTGAAACGGATGGCTTTGGTAAGTTCGCGGATTTCTTCTTTGACGGCTTAATTGCGGATTGGTGCATGCAATCGAGAATCGCTGACTCAAAAGAGAGTATCTTGAACGTGCGAAGACAGGTAGATTCAGTATTAGTGAAGCTTAGCGGTATGAAAAGTACAGAAGAAAATCATATTAAGGAGCTTCAGAGAAAAATTAATGAGTTGATTATCAATGCTTAGGATGGAGTGTAGGTTATCCTATTTCCCACGGAGGTATTGAGAAAGGGGTTAGCGAAGCTGAGGTAGACTTTTGTCTCATTTACCGTTATAATATGATACGGTAAATGAGACATTTCTTAATTAGAAGGAGGAAGAGTGGTCCTTGTAGCAAATTGTTTTACCTTATCCGTTTTTTATGAATACCGTCTGGAATACATTAAATCGGTTCAATAAAATGGATGGGAGCAAGGATCAGCTTAACAGCATAGATGAAAAAAGGTCAGATATATGAAGGTACAGTAACCAGAGTTGATTTTCCGAATAAGGGGATCGTAGAACTGGAAGGCGAGAAGGTAGTGGTCAAGAATGCGATGCCCGGTCAGAAGATCAATTTTGCGGTAAGTAAGATTCGAAGCGGCAGGTCAGAAGGAATCTTGAAGGAGGTTGTATGTCATTCTCCTCTCGAGTCTAGAGAGGGAGCGTGCAGAAGCTTTGGCAGCTGTGGAGGCTGCAGCTATCAGACCATGTCCTATGAGAATCAGCTGGAGATGAAGAAAAATCAGGTGAAACGACTGATGGATCAGGTTTGTCGGGAATATAGTTTTGAAGGAATTCTAGGAAGCCCTGCGGAATGGGGTTACCGTAATAAGATGGAGTTTTCCTTCGGAGATGAATATAAGGAAGGTCCCCTTGCACTTGGACTTCATAAAAAGGGCAGCTTTCATGATATCATAACTGCGGATGACTGTGCGATAGTGGATAAAGACTTCAACCTAATCCTGTCCTGTGTCTTAAATTACTGTGTGGAATTAGGCATGGATTACTTTCATAAGCTGACACATAAGGGGTATCTGCGCCATCTGCTGGTGCGAAAGGCAGTGAAGACCGGTGAGATTCTGGTAAATATCATTACCACCTCTCAGGAAGAAGCTATCCCTGGTGCAGCGGATGAGGATGTGTTCTCAAGATTACGCAAGCTCCTACTGGAGCTTAAGCTTCAGGGGACGATTGTCGGTATCCTTCATACCTTCAATGACAGCCAGGCGGATGTGGTGAAGAGCGATCGTACGGTACAGCTCTATGGAAGAGATTATATTTATGAGGAACTTCTCGGACTGCGTTTTAAGATATCTACCTTCTCCTTCTTCCAGACCAATTCTCTGGGTGCAGAAGTGTTATATTCTAAGGTAAGGGAATATGTGGGCGAGACGAAAAATAAGAGAATTTTTGACTTATACAGCGGTACGGGAACAATTGCACAGCTGCTCGCACCGGTTGCCGGCAAAGTGACCGGAGTAGAGATCGTCGAGGAAGCAGTGGATGCCGCTAAGGAAAATGCTTCGTTGAACGGCCTTAGCAATTGTGAGTTCATCGTCGGCGATGTATTAAAAGTGATTGATTCCTTGGAGGATAAGCCGGACATCATCGTGCTCGATCCTCCGAGAGATGGAATCCACCCAAAAGCACTGGATAAAATCATTAACTTTGGGGTCGAGAAGATCGTGTATATCTCATGTAAACCTACTTCTCTGGTAAGAGATCTGGAGGTATTACAAGCAAAGGGTTATCAGGTGGACAAGGTATGTGCTGTAGATATGTTCCCTCAGACGGTGCATGTGGAGACGGTCGTGTTGATGTCGAGGGTTGGAAAATAGGACAGCTGAAATCGAGATAAAAGCGGGAGGCAGTATGTATGCAAAGGAAGAGTAAAAAATATTGGAATTATGTTAATATTCTTAAAGAAGAATTGGTTCCCGCTATGGGATGTACAGAACCCATCGCTCTCGCCTATGCTGCGGCAAAGGCGAGAGAGGTACTTGGAACTTTGCCGTCCGGTTGCCGGGTAGAAGTAAGCGGTAATATTATCAAAAACGTGAAAAGCGTTATTGTCCCAAATACCGGTGGCATAAAAGGCATTGAAGCAGCTGTGTCGGCGGGTATTACAGCCGGAAACCCTTCAGGGATCCTGGAGGTCTTGTCAGATATTAGAGAGGAGGACAAACCCAGTATTAAGGAGTATCAGGAGACGCATGATATTTGCATTATTCCGTATGAAGGTGATCTTGTATTCTATATTTCAGTAACTGTTTACGAAGGAAATTCCTATGCTAAGGTGGTCATTGAAAATTATCATACAAATATTGTTAGTATAGAAAAAGATGGAAAGACACTGTTCCAAGCGGAAGCAGAATCCAACACAATTGATATATCCGATCGAAGTGCCTTAAATGTGGAAGAAATTGTAGCGTTTGCCGATATGGTTGATTTAGCTGATATCGCAGATATGATCGGACGTCAAATAGAGTATAATTGCGCAATTGCAGCTGACGGTATGAACAATAATTGGGGTGCTAATATTGGGAAGGTACTTGTAAATACATATGGAAATGATGTGAAGATCCGGGCAAAGGCAATTGCTGCTGCCGCTTCAGATGCGAGAATGGGAGGTTGTGAAAGACCGGTTATCATCCTTTCCGGAAGTGGAAATCAGAGCTTGGCGACATCGCTGCCAGTTATTGAATATGCAAAAGAACTTAAAGTTTCTCAGGATAAACTTTTTCGAGCAGTGGCACTGGCAGATCTGATTACAATTCATCAAAAGACAAGTATCGGAAGACTATCAGCTTTTTGTGGAGCTGTTAGTGCAGGTTGTGCCGCTGGAGCTGGTATTGCTTATCTTTGCAATGGAACTTATGACGCAATTGCCCATACGATTGTAAATGCTCTTGCCATTGTATCCGGTATTATATGTGATGGAGCAAAATCGTCTTGTGCTGCAAAAATTGCATCCGCAGTGGATGCCGGAATTATTGGTTTCAGCATGTATCAAAACGGTCAGGAATTTTGCGGCGGGGACGGCATTATAACCAAGGGCGTGAATAATACTATTGCCAATGTAGGACGAATTGCCAGCAAGGGTATGCGTGAAACTGACTGTGAAATAATAAAGATTATGGTAGAGAACTGATGATTTTCCAAACATAGAGAAGGAATATGGATGAGCTTTCTGCAACAGTCATCTTATCCCTAATACCATTTCATGCAGCTTTGACTTTTTCAGGTCAAGGCATCACCTACATTTTGAGACCCCTAGCGGGTAAGGATATTATCCCATATAGGTTGATTGTAGTAACATTGAGTGATTTTTTATGTCACTTCTTTTTTTGTGTCAGGAATTGGAGCTTATCATGTTATTAAATCCAAAGGGCTTCGTCGTTTTATTGATAACCGAAGGGGTAAGCTCCTTATTCCGTTTGGACTTGGGACACTCTTTTTATACCCGGTTCAAGCCATCGAATCTCCTCCGTCAGTAATTATATGTTTGCTACTCCACTATTAACGGCATTGCTTGGCTTTGTACTTGCCGGGGAACTGCCGGATTTGCCAACTATTGCAGGTGGTGTTATCATATTAACCGGAATGTTTATTTTTAATTTCGGAGACAGGCTTTATGAGCATATATTTCCAAAATCAATCCGGGTCTCCGAAACAAAATAAAGGGAGAAAACCGTATAAGGACATTTACCGATTGCTTTTATCCAGAATTAGTATAGAACCTGAGAACGGTGTGTTCATTAGAAGATAAAGAAAGGTGGATATTATATGATACTATCAAATGAACAGTTAAAGAAGATCTATTACGGTGCATTGGGCATTTGCGAAACTGAGGAGGGATATTTACAAGCTTTTCAGTATTCACAGCAGCAGATGCAGTATTTTAAAGAAAGCAGCGATTTCTGGTATGACCGGTGTAAAGCTTCCAGCGCAAAAACATTAGAGTTTAGTACAAAAGCAACTGAATTTTCCTTGGAGTACAAAATTATTTGGGTGGGGTCAGAGGACTCTATTGAACTTGCAGTTGACGGATTAATAACAAAAATCTATTACGTAAAAGATTTGCATATAGAGGGGAAACTATCCTTTGAAATACCTGCCGGGGAAAAGAAAGTAATGGTTTATTTGCCTGCTGATGCAACCATTCTGATACGTAATTTTGAGATTAATGCGGACGTGTTCCCGGTGGAAAAAAAGGAGAAGGTTTTATGGATGGGAGATTCCATAACCCAGGGATTTGGTCCGTTTCGTTCCGCACATACCTATGTTAATGTGGCAAATCGCCTACTGAACTACGATATTATCAATCAGGGAATTGGCGGATACGTATATGATAGAAACGTACTTATTAATATGGAGGGTTATTCTCCTGATAAAATCATTATCTCTATGGGAACCAATCAATATGGAACAGAAAGTATGAAGGATATTGAGGAGTATTATGAAAGATTATCAGAGGTTTATGGTGATCGACCGGTACTTTGTATCACACCAATCTGGAGGGGGGATTCACCTGATGGAATTGAGACACTTGCAAAATTCTGCCAAAAGACGAAGGCTATTTGTTCAAAGTATTCTAATATAACTGTAGTTGAAGGCTTTAAGCTCGTGCCCCATTTATCAGAATATTTTCTAGACAATCTTCATCCCAATGCCCTTGGCTCGGAAATATACGGAAGGAACCTTGTGTTAGCAATACAGGAAGCGAACTTCTAAGATTTCTCATATACACTATCGTTATCGAATTGTATTGATGTATAATATAATTCCGTTTCATAAGGACCTTATCGTACTTTCATGGTATAATGTGAGGAAAAAGAGAGATAAGCTATAAATATAGAAACAGCAGCAGAATGGAGAGGCCAGTGAATACAGTAAAAAAAGAAAAAACGTTGCGAAAGCACCCACTAATTGAATTACTAAGACATAACAAAGGAAATGCAAGAACTTTAATTTTTATGGAACCTTTATGGGGTATTCCGTATAACTTGATCGCACCTTTTGCCACACTATATATG
>JAEZLZ010000054.1 GCA_023415055.1 Bacillota bacterium
CAGTAGCAAATGGAAACAGGGAGGATTTCTGATGAAGAGGAAACAAGCTGACCAGAGCAAAATCGCCGCGCTTTATTGCCGCCTTTCCCGCGACGACGGCGGGGATTCGGAGTCCAACAGCATTAGCAATCAAAAGGCTATTCTTTCGAAGTACGCCGCAGACCACGGATTCGTCGAAACGAAGTTCTACATCGACGATGGTTGGTCCGGGGCAAATTTCAATCGCCCAGGTTTTCAGGCGATGCTCGCTGATATCGAAAGCGGGCTAATAGGTACGGTCATCTGCAAAGACATGTCGAGGTTCGGTAGGGACTATTTGAATGTGGGGCTTTACACCGAAATGACCTTTCCGCAGGCAGGCGTACGGTTCATCGCTATCTACGATAATGTAGACAGCGCAAACGCGGTCGATAACGACTTCACACCGTTTCGCAATATCATCAACGAGTGGTACTGCCGCGACATCTCCAAGAAGGTGAAAGCCGGCATGAGAGCGAGGGCGACGTCAGGTGAGCACCTTACTGGCAGCGTCCCCTACGGCTACAAACGGTCTGAAATAAACAAATGGGTCATCGACGAAGAAGCGGCCGAGGTTGTGCGCGAGATATTCAAGTTGTACATTGGCGGAATGACGTTTAAGCAGATTGCCGAAGAGATGAGCCGACGCGGTATTGAAACGCCCTCCAAGCATTTGTTGAAATTCGGACTCTACAAGTACGGCCGGCGCCTGAAACTTGACGAGTTGCCCGATCTTTGGCATCTTGGCACGATCATCATGATCATCGATCGATACGAGTACGCGGGCACACCGTCAGCTGCCGCAGGGAAAAAGTATCCTATTAAACAAGAAGAGCGTACCGGTCCCTGAGAGTGATTGGATTATCACGCGGGACACGCAAGACGCCATCATCGATGAAGAAACCTGGCAGACCGCGCACAGAATCAGGGAAAGCGGGCGCCGCAGGAAGGTCGAAGCCCATGACAAGGGGCCCCTCAACGGCCTTCTGTATTGCGAAACCTGCGGGAACAAGCTGTGCTTCAAGCCAACCCCAAGACTGAAATCCCACAACGGGTGCTACATGTGCGGCTACTATTTGCACTACAAACTTTGCTCCATCCATTACATTCGGAGAGACGACTTGGAGGCGGTTGTGCTCGCCCAACTTCGCAAGATCACGGCATTTGCAAAAGCACATGAGGACGAGTTCGTCAAAATGGTGGAGCGGAAGACAAGGCGATACGGCGAGGACGCGCTCCGCAAAAACGAGAAGGATCTCGCTGAGGGGCAAAACCGACTGAACGAAATCGACCGCATCATCAACCGTCTTTACGAGGACAAAGTGGTCGGGGACCTTAGCGCGGAGCGGTTCGCCAAAATGCTCGAAGGCTTTGAAACGGAACAAGCGCAAACCCGCGCCCGGTGTGAGCAGCTCCGGGTAGCTATTGCCGAGGACAAAGAAAAAACTGATAGCGCGGAGCGGTTTATCAAACTGGTTCGCCAGTTCACGGACCTGGCAGAATTGACCCCCGAAATCGCAACTACACTGATTAAGAAAATCCTCATCGGTCAAGCCGAAAAGGTAGACGGTCAGCAACGGCAGAAGGTCCGAATTATCTACAACTTCATAGGCGATGTAAGCGAGGATATCACGGAATAGCGGCTCCGCTTACCTCGACAGAGCCGCTACCAGGACCCAACTGCTTCGGTCAATAAATCCTTGTATTATAGCAATCATTTTCTGCCAGTAGTCAAATTATCCAAAACTTACGCAACACGCCAAACGACCCCTTGTCTCGCGCCTGAATTCCAATCGAGAGGCAGTATTTCTCATACTGCTTGTCATATTCACCGTTCTCAGCCAGTTTCACCCCAAGCACTTTAGTGATCGCTCGGTTTGTCTCCCGGCCATCGATAAACTGAGATGAAGCGTGAATGCTGTATGTATTTGACTTGTATCCTATGAACCGGCTGGGATAAAACTTATAGCCGTCTTCGCTTTTGACTCGAAAGAAGCATACACCCCGCTGGATCAGATTCAGCACGAACTCATGCTCGGGATCCTTTCTTGACTGGATATAGTTCTCCAAAGTAGATATGTTCTCATAGATGTCCTCAATTTTACTTACCAATTCCAGCGGCTCGCTGGTGCCGCTTCTCACTTCTAGTATTTGAAGCTCAGGATAAATATGTTGAACGCTGTTTCTCAAGAATTCATCCTGCTCCAAATCAAAGTGTTCTCGGTATCGGTCGTACAAAGTGCGAGCTTCCTCATCTCTACCCAAGATAACGTATAGTTTCACCATCTCAGCTACGCAAATGAGATCTAAAGGCTTTAAAGAATGTGCGCGTTCCATATCTAGAGCTGCAGCCGATAGGAGGAGGTTAAAGCTTTTCGCATCCGCCCTGTTGAACAACGATTCAAAGTTCTCTTCCCTAGAGCAAATAGCGTTTGCCAACCATATCGCACGAAAGCCAGTTTCATGTTTTATGAGCTTTTTTAGCTGCCCGACCGACAAATTATCATACTCAGGTATGCAATCGATCGCTAATGGATCAAGACCAGTTTTCACATACCCATCGGAGTATGTATCCATAAATTCGACGTCACACAAGATGTTTGAATCGATAATTTTGGGTAAGCAAAATTTGACTTTTTCAAAATCCGAAGGCATATATGTGCTTTCGATTGCATAATTACAACATGCCAGAGGAACTATCCAGTAACTATTGTAATCTGTTATGAGTTGATAAGAAAAATCAATCCCGCCATATCTGCCTGTTTCTACCTTATGAGCTTTTGAGAATATCTCGCCCTGTGTACACCAGCCGACTATGTGGTACTGCTTTTTATTCTTGACAAGGTATACCACTAGAATTTCTTCAATATTGCCACATGCGCTCTCAGGAATATCTGCGCTGAAGTCAACATAAATTTTTTCGTCGTAGTAAGTAAATGCTTGCTTATAGTCCTCAAAATATGGAAGTAATACATATAGAACTTTAGATTTTCCCTTTAGAAAATCAGAATATTTGGTATTGTACTCCTTCTCGTTTTGCAGATCTTCAAAGAGCGTTTCAAGAGCCCTAAGCTGTTGATCGTATTTGGGGAATAGTTTCAGCTTTGCTTTAAACCGTCGATCATCATGATCGGCAAAATCCTGATGGAGGCTCTCGTGATACACCACCGAAGCAATCATCTCCGGAGTAACCCGAGGATCATTTAGAACACTACTTACGGTAATCTGGTTAATATAGTGATCATATCTACCGTAAAAAGCAAGCCAAGGTTCATCGGACCAAGCAATCCTGGGCCGCTTTACATTGCTGGAACGGTAATACTTGGTCCGGACCTCGTCTAAATTACGTTGAGATCAAACATTCCTACAGCCCTCTTTCATCGTTTTCAGTGAGTATGGCAAGTTACCGAATAAATCCGATCTGGGCGAAAACAGACAAGCGCCATTAGAATGGATTATACACTCATTATCCCAATTTTTCCAGCCCAAATAATATCAAGGAAATGGAGATGGCGCAAATGCCAAACTTCTCATCTATTTCTGTCAATGAAAAGCTCCACTGCAAATGGGATGATAGTTTATTACCATATTGGATTGGCTACACTAAACTGTACAGAAAAGATAAGGTCATGGTATACTTCCAAGGGAAAGAAGGAAGGAGAAAACCATGGCAGAAAGACGAGCACGGAGGACCTACAGCGAGGAGCAGAAGAAGCAACTGGTCGAGCTGTTCAATCACGGCAAGCCCCGAAGCGAGATTGTCCGCGAGTACGACTTGACCGGATCAGCCTTTGACAAATGGGTAAAGCGGATCAACGCGACCGGCTCCAGCCACGACGTGGACAACCGGA
>JAEZLZ010000092.1 GCA_023415055.1 Bacillota bacterium
GTTTAACACCAGATAAACCTTGTTTGCATGCCTTGGCAGGCGTTGCGTCTCCTGCATCTCTTTCAGCCACTGGGGCGCGTGGTTGCAACGAAATCTACCACCTCAAAGCATCAACTGTATCTTACCCGATAAATGATGGTTTATACCATGACTTTTTGAAGCGTCTCGCCAATACAAGCATTGATGGCAACATCAACTTTTTGATCGATTGGTGTTTGCGTTTTATTGATGATTGCCATATATTTTCCTGTAAACGCTTGTACAAAACCGGCAGCAGGATATACAGAAAGGGATGTACCCCCTATGAGCAGCATATCGGCATCCGCAATCTCGCGAACTGTTTTTTCCATTATCTTTTGTTCCAACGGTTCTTCATACAATACCACATCTGGCTTGATTATACCCCCACATACGCACTTTGGCACATTTTCTGATTGTAAAATATAATCAAGGGAATAGGCCTTTTTGCAACGCTGACAGTGGTTTTGATGGACGTTGCCGTGCAGTTCCACGACGTTTTTGCTGCCGGCTGACTGATGAAGTCCGTCGATATTCTGGGTGATGATGGCGGATAGTTTTCCCTTTGCCTCCCAACTGGCCAACGCTATATGAGCAGGGTTGGGTTTAGCTGTGGTATAAATCATCTTTTCTTTATAAAAGCGGAAAAAGGTAAGTGGGTTTTTTATAAAAAAAGAGTGACTGAGAATGGTCTCCGGGGGAGAGTCATACGATTGATGATACAAGCCATCCACGCTTCGAAAATCGGGGATGCCGCTTTCGGTGGAAACGCCGGCGCCGCCGAAGAACACAATCCGCCTGCTGTTTGTTATCATGTCTTGCAATTTTGAAAGGGCATCCATAGATTTCACCTTTTTCCTGATATTTAACAGTCAGCCGCTTACCGTTTGATTTGTATGGTTTTCTCGTCACCTGACGCTGGGTTGCCAAGGGCGTCAAATCCGTTTTGAAAGTACCTTCGAATCATCAGTGTATCGCTGTCCTTTGCCCATGCATCAATATATCCTGTTTTGAGCACTGGGCTTGATTTGCGATTGTACAGCAATTCACGAATAGCGAATTGAAGGGATGTATCCTCCTGGCCCCAGGGGTATGTACCGCGGTTAAAGGGGTCTGCAGAGCCCTGCATGCCGGCTTCGTCGCCATAATACAGGGTGGGGGCGCCTGGCAGAGCACAGAGGATTTCTACCCCCTTCACAAATCGTTGTGATCCTGTATGATACTGTTCCTGTGTTAATTGTAACAGCGCCCTTTCTTCACGAGGGAGATCCTTGCCCTCGCAGCCGGCCAGCACGTTGATGATTCTGGCCCTGTCATGGCTGCCCAGCAGATTCATCAATGCGTATAAAAAGGGAGCAGGATATACCTCCTTCTGATGGCGGATCAGGCGTGCCAACTGGTATGCGTCGGATTCACATGTCAGAAAGCGGATAATTTCTTCCCGTAGCGGGTAATTCATGACGCTGTCCAGCGTATCACCCAGGCAGTAGCTGCGTGGAACATGATAAGCAACTTTGTTGCTGGCGTCCTCCCATACCTCACCTAAAACAAGCGCGTCTTTCTTTGTAGCTTTTGCGCTTTGCCTAAGCTCCCGCAAAAAGTCCATCGGAAGTTCGTCCGCTACATCCAGCCTCCAGCCGTCAGCGCCAGATTTCAGCCATTTTGGAACGATTCCGTCCTTTTGATTAAGTAAAAAGTGCCGGTATGTTGGGTCGTCCTTACGAACTTCAGGCAGGGTAGGAATATCCCACCAGCAACGGTATAGGATAGGATAATCCATAAAGGTAAACCAGGAAAAGTAGGGGGAAGCGGTGCTTTGGTAGGCGCCAACGCTGTCATAAGTTCCATAGCGGTTGAAATAGACGCTGTCTTCGCCTGTATGGCTGAATACGCCGTCCAGAAGGATATGAATGCCAAGTGAAGCCGCTTTTTCACACAAGCTTTGAAATTCCTCTTCCGTACCAAACATGGGATCAATTTTGGAATAATCGCCTGTGTCGTATTTATGGTTGCTTCGGGCTTGAAAAATGGGATTGAGGTACAAAACGGTAATGCCAAGGTCCTTCAGGTAAGGCAGCTTTTCAGCAATGCCATTGAGGGTACCGCCGAAAAAATCCAGAGCCATGTTGTCATGGCTGCGGGGGTCTATGTTTACATATGGAGAATCATACCAATTGATGTGAAGTTGTATGTCGGAGCGAATATGAACAGATGATGAGGGTGCGTGGAAAAAGCGATCAGGAAATATTTGGTATATAACTCCTTCGTGCATATATGTTGGCGTTTTGAAGGCAGGATCATAAACAGTTACCTGAAAGCTGGCCGGTGTGTATTCATACAAGGCACCCTCGCCGCCAAGCTGATCATATGCGTTGCCATAACGCAATTCGCCGCTTTCCGTATGTATGATAAAGTCGTACCACCAAAGCATGGGTTGCAAAGGGACCGTAAGCTCAGCTATATATGTATTTTGACTTTCTTCTGTCATGGAATATATTTTTTCTCTACCATCCCATATGCGCAGATCGACGGACACGGCGATGTCACATTTACATCGAAGCAAAATGGTGGAGCCACAGGAAAGCGCGCCTAACGGCTGGCGATAATAGGGATCATGAGAATTGTGCAGGAGCAAAGACAGGTCCTCCTTGATGATGCTTTTCACTATCTATTGTAGCATGAACCCAGTGAAAATAAATAGCGGGATTCTATCCTTCTTAAGACAGAATCCCGCTAGATTGACCCCTATTTTCTGTGATCCAATGGCTTCAAAT
>JAEZLZ010000105.1 GCA_023415055.1 Bacillota bacterium
CCTCTAATATAGCCCAGATTCGGCCGGTCCGTCTCCTGTGAGAAGGGTAGATAATAGATTCGCTCACTAAGCTTAAGAAGCTGATTGGGCATTGTCACAACCTCCAGTCTCCTGATCAATATGAAAGATACCGATTTCTTTATAATGATCTATCTTGTAATTGATGGTGCTAAGGCTCTTGTTCAGAACCTCCATCTGCGCCAGTATTTCTGCCTTATGCTTTTCAAGAACCACCTTGCGTTCCTCGCAGGTATTCTCTCCCTGCAGGCAGAGATTCATAAAATGCTTGATATCCTGGATCGGCATACCGCTGTTCTTAAGGCAGCAGATGAGACCGAGCCATTCGATTTCTGTATCTCGAAAGGTACGGATACCAGAATCGGTCCGCTTAAGAGTAGGAAGAAGACCCTCCTTGTCATAATAACGTAAAGCAGAAGGCGTCATGCCAAGCTTCTGGGCAACCTGTTGAATGGAATAGTTCATATTTAGCTCTCCTTATAAAAAGTGTGAATTAATGGTAATTATTAAAAATATATAAAATCCTTGACTTAAAGTTAACTCTAATACTTATAATGATAATTGTCAACACTTGTTAATTTATTATAGAAAATCTAAGGAGGTAAACAGAATGATTTTACAAGATACATTTACACTAAAGAATGGTGTTAAGATACCCAAGCTCGGACTTGGAACCTGGCAGATCCCGGAAGGCGAGGAGGCTTACAATTCTGTTCTTTGGGCATTAAAGCATGGGTATAGACATATCGACACTGCAATGGCATATGGGAATGAGGCCAGTGTTGGCAGAGCAATCAAGGATTCGATGATACCGAGAGAGGAGATCTTTGTTACGACGAAGCTTCCTGCACAGTTCAAGGGTTATGAAATAGCAAAGGAGTGTTTCCAGAAATCACTGACTGCCTTAGGACTGGAATATATTGATCTCTATCTGATTCATGCACCATGGCCCTGGGATAAGATCGGGCTTGATTGCACCGAAGGCAATGTGGATAGCTGGAGAGCATTCGAGGAGATCTATGATAGCGGCAAGGTGAAAGCAATCGGTATCTCAAACTTTGAACAAAAACATATTGAACCAATTCTTGCGATGTGTAAGCATGCTCCGATGGTGAATCAGATCCGATTCCATATCGGCGACCGCCAGGAGGCAGTGGTTAGCTTCTGCGAGAAGAAGGATATTCTGATCACTGCATATTCGCCCTTGGCTACCGGCAGAATTATCAGTGACAAAGCAATCGTAACCATGGCAGAGCGTTATCAGGTTACACCTGCTCAGCTGTGTATCCGCTATTGCCTGCAGAAGAATATGGTAGTTATTCCGAAATCCACCAAGGAGGAGCGTATTGTATCCAATGCTCAGGTGGAATTTGAGATCAAGGCGGAGGATATGAAGGCACTGGATCAAATCAACAATTAAGTTGATATAGCTTCAAAGAAAAGAAAGGTCCGAAATTGATTACACATAAATTGGTGTAATTGGTTTCGGATTTTTTATTCATGATAATAGAAAGTTCGTAATTATGTCAGTGAATCTGCTGTGTTCCGCTGCAGCGGTATATCGTTGGAATGAGCGAATGAAGGATATTTCTGATGATAGCTCCATAGAAGAATTCATGGATCAGCATTATGATAATGCTACAATGAAGCAGATCTATCCGCATCTCAAATTAATGGATAATACAAATTAAGTGATTTAATACATATTTTAAATGAAACATGCTTACCACCTATATCCGAAGATAGCCTTAGAAATAAATAGCAGGCAAATGATAAAAACTTTTTCCGGGATATTTGAAATTACTGGGAGAATCGGATATACTATGGATAAATGAGTTAGATGGATGTTATGAGTAATCAGATAAGGAGGTAGCTATGTCCGGATCAGTTTATGGAAACAGCTTCGTAATATCAACCTGGGGAGAGTCCCACGGAGCGGGGATCGGGGTCGTTGTGGATGGATGCCCGGCAGGTCTTAGTCTGAACGAAGAGATGATACAAGTTTATCTGGACCGAAGGAAACCCGGTCAAACAAGGTATTCTACCCCAAGGAAGGAAGAAGACCGGCTCAGGATCCTATCAGGCGTCTTTGAAGGTCGCACTACCGGAACACCGATCTCTTTGATCGTATATAATGAGAACCAGCGTCCCTACGACTATTCGGATATTGCCAGATTCTACCGTCCCGGCCATGCGGATTATACGTATGATCAGAAGTACGGTTTTCGCGACTATCGAGGCGGCGGAAGATCCTCCGGTCGTGAGACCACCGGAAGAGTTGCGGCAGGAGCAATTGCAGCAGCGATCTTAGCGGAGCTTGGAATATCGGTCAGGGCTTATACGAAATCGATCGGACCGATTACAATTGATTATAACAGTTGTCAGCCAGACCAGCTTCATACAAGTCCCCTGTATATGCCGGATATGGAGGCCTCTAAGAGAGCGGAAGCTTATATTCTGGAGAAGAAGGAGGAGCACAATTCTGTAGGAGGTGTGATTGAATGCATCGTATCCGGAATGCCTGCGGGAGTCGGTCAACCGGTCTTTGATAAGCTGGATGGTGTGCTTGCAAAAGCAGTGATGTCCATCGGTGCTGTCAAGGGGGTGGAGATCGGTGACGGATTCGCAGTAGCAGGAAGCACCGGCTCTGAGAATAATGATTCCTTCTTCTGTGATGGTAACGGTAAGATTTCGAAGCGAACAAACCACGCGGGAGGAATTCTCGGCGGCATCAGTGATGGAACAGAGATTATTCTTCGTGCTGCAATAAAGCCGACGGCTTCCATTGCAAGGCCTCAGCATACGGTGAATAAAGATAATGAGAACATCGAAGTGGCGGTTGAGGGACGGCATGACCCGATCATCGTACCTAGAGCTGTCGTGGTAGTAGAAGCCATGGTAGCAATTACTCTGGTTGATTATCTTTTTCAGGGAATGACCGCGAGAATGGATCGAATCAAGGAATTCTATCAGAAATGACATTCGATCTAGGATAGAAGAAAGTATAGATGGCGGACAGGAACATACTGCAAGATAATGGATGGAGTTTATTAATCCTTTAGATACATGATAGCCCCGACCAGGAACAGGAGGAGCCCAGCTATTTTTCTAACATTCAGCTCCACTTGATTTACAACTGCATCCAGGATCAAGCCGCTCAACAGCTGACCGGAGAGTACCAGAATGATCGTATTGGATATTCCAAGCTGTGGGATGGAACGCGAGGATAGATAGATGATGGATGCACCGAATAAACCTCCGATTAACCAGAGAGGACGGACGGTCGTGATTTTAGCATAGTAGCTTAGCTTCCCATTGATCAGATTCAGAAACAGAATAAAGCTCATCCCAACCATTAGACTATGGAGAGTAGCTATACCCGGAGTGATGAATTTACCAAGCTGTGAATTGATACTTGCCTCAATGGTGGTGAAGATTCCTGCCAATATTGCCAGCAGCATATAGAACGGATTCATACGGAAGCTCCATAGGTGGTTTATTTATTAATATGAAGCTTGGATTTAATATATACGAATGAATTATATATTGTGTTGAAACATATCCAGAGCATCCGTCAAACGAATGCATCTGGCATATCGGTTATTCCACATCATTTCGTTGTAATATTGATAGGATTGTTCTCCGGTCATAAACTCATTATCGTCCGTAGTGTTGCAGTAGGAGGGAATAATCATCTCAAAACCATGCTCGAAGCCGCATTTGACGGTTGCGTCAATGCAGTAATCAGTCTGTAACCCGACGAGTATAACTTGTTTTTCATTTTTGGATACAAGATATTCAACCAGCCCGGTCTCTTTGAAAGCACTGTTGACGTGCTTATCAAAGATTTTCTCACCGGGGGTAGGTGCAAACTCCGGAAAGATATCAAATCCAGTCACTCCCTTTGTCAATTCATAACCGTCATCATGCCGGACATAAATGACTTCTATGTGATTTTCTCTTGCTGAGCTAAGAAGCATCTTGACATTGCTGATAAATTGCTCATACCGATAAAGCTCATGAGTAACGATCATTTCCTGCGTATCCACCACTAATAATACCATCAAAATCATCCTCCGTTATATTTATTATTTCAGTTCTATTTATGAGCAACCAGTATAGTTGTATTCTCGATGCGAAATACCTTATCAACTTGAAGAAAACCTGCATCTTTCAGCATTGCTATCTGATTATCAATCGTACAGGGTGTATCGTAATGATAGAATTCCTCCGATGATAATCCTAATTCTTTACGAATTCTAGCATTCTCTAAATAATAAAAATCCTCTTCCTCCTGGCGTTCAACCATATAATCACACTCAATATAAACACTACCGGAAGTTAATGCCCGGTGAATTTTTTCATAAAGTTTTGTTTTTAATTCATGTGAAAAATGATGCATGGTCTGAAAGGATATGGCACAATCATAGCTTGAGACCTCGAATGGAATATCAAAGTAGCTTCCGCAGATTAGACGGATTTCTTTATCCGGATGCTTTACCTTTAATTTGTCAAGCATTGCCTGAGTTAAGTCAATACCGGTAACAATGATATCCGGCTTCACTTTAAAGATTTCATCCAGTTCAAGTCCGGTTCCGCACCCAAGATCCAGTAAAGTCTTACAGTTATCAGGAACAAGCTTCGCCATTTCCATATAACCTTCTTTACAACCACTCACTTCGGTTAGCATATGTTCATCATATCCGTCCACACGTTCCGTAAAGAAATGATCCATTCTTTCCATAATATCCTCCATTCTGCCACTCATTCTCAAATCAGGGCAGCGTTCATTCTCATATAAATTTCCAAAACGATGCTTGGTTTTTTAGGAATATTTTAGCATGGTTCTAACTCTGTGACCATCCCAAACTTTTTTATAGAAAAGTTTGAGTAAGGCAGTGACTATATCAGGCGTTCTAATTTTATCTCAAATTCCGGTTTTGTAATATACTCCAGGTATTGAACCTCTCCATTATAATTCAAATATGCATCCAAGCGTTTGACCATATAAGGAGCATCGACATATTTGGAGAGATCCTCCTTTTTCACCCAAATTGTCTCACTGGTTTCGAATCTCCCTGCGTAACCCTATGTCCTTTTTTGATCAGTGCTTGAGCCAGAAAAATATATGGTTGTACATCTCCTCTGGTCCCCATAGTAAAAATAACAATGTTTTTCATACACTCCTCCTCATACACAGGTTTATATTTTCTATAATTTCTAATTTATTTGTACGCTAAGTAAAGATTACAATTTACAAACGATAAGACAGATAGTCCAGAAATTTCTTCGTAGCAAGTGAAAGATTTTTCTTATCGCGAAAGGCAATTCCGATCGTTCGGTGAGCCGGTACGTCGAGTTCCTTTGAGACGATGTGATAGGGAATGCGTTTTAGAATCAATTCCGGCAGGATACTGATTCCAAGACCGCTCTCAACCATGGACATGATTGCATAATCATCCCAGGTTGTAAAATGTATCTTAGGTGATAAGTGGTTCTGCTCAAAAATCTCAGAGATTTCAGCATTCGCTCCCTTCTCCAATAGGATAAAGGGATCATCACAGAGCGCAGCAACAGGAAATCGGTCGCAATCCGCCAACGGGTGCTTCTTTGGCAGGATAGCCAATAATTTGTCCTGTTCCAAAACAAGGGTCTCAAGTGCTGGGAGAGTTGGTAATCTTAAAAATCCGAAGTCAACACGGCCATTCACAATCCAGTCTTCGATCTCTGTATAATCCCCCAGCAGAAGCTCATATTCAATCTGGGGAAAATCCTTTTGGAATGCTTTAATAATATTCGGAAGCCAGTGTGTAGCTACGCTGGAAAATGTTCCGATTCGAATCAGTCCGGACTCAAGTCCGTTTAGTTCATCTACCTGCAGTTGAAGCCTTTGATATTCATTGCATACGTTTTTGACATAGGATAAGAGCTTTAAACCATCCGAAGTTAATCGTACACCGCTTCGACCGCGTTCCAACAGAGATAGGTTCCATTCCTGCTCCAGATCATTGATCATACGACTGATTCCAGACTGAGAATAAGAGAGCGCCTCCGCTGCCTTCGTAAAGCTTCCATATTCCACGGTCTTGATAAATGCCATGTATTTCTGGATATTGCCGTCCATTCCATTTCCTCACATATCTGATATTGTAATGCAAATCATGCGAAACATTCGCTTTTCAAATCTATAGGTCTATGATACGATAACTCGGTGGAAAATACCAGTAGCAGTTACAAATAATGCTACATTTCTAAATTATCTTAGGACCCGTCAGGAGATTATTGATATGAAAAAGGCATATTTTAAATATATTGCAGCTCTTCTTTTATTTGGCACGAACGGTGTGGTCGCCAGTTATATATCTCTTTCGAGCTATGAAATCGTATTTTTACGTACAATGATTGGAAGCCTGTTATTGCTGCTGATCTTCATACTTACCAAGGGAAAGCTTACCTTCGTAAAGAAGAAACGACAGTTTTTATCTCTGGCAGTTTCTGGTTTAGCCTTAGGTACCAGTTGGATCTTCCTGTATGAAGCTTATCAGCAAATCGGTGTCAGCTTTGCCTCCTTGGCGTATTATTGCGGGCCGGTCATCGTTATGATACTTGCCCCACTCCTGTTTCAAGAACGGTTGACGTTCACTAAGGTGATTGGTTTTTTGGCAGTACTCTTTGGGATATTCCTTGTCAACGGTCAGTTGACTGAATCAGGAACCAATCAATGGGGATTATTCTGTGGTGCTATGTCTGCTGTTATGTATGCAATAATGGTCATCTTTAATAAGAAAGCGAAGGATATCACTGGGCTAGAGAATTCTATGCTGCAGCTGATGGTCAGCTTCATAACGGTAACCATATTCGTTACCTGCAAAAAAGGCTTGATCATTTCGATCGCAGCCTCGGATGTACTGCCGGTACTGGTACTGGGACTGTTAAACACAGGAATCGGCTGTTATCTCTATTTTTCCTCGATTGGACGCCTGGATGTGCAGACAGTTGCGATTTGCGGTTATCTGGAGCCGTTATCGGCTGTTTTATTCTCGGTTTTGTTCCTAAAGGAAGGAATGTCATTGATCCAAGTAATCGGAGCTGTCTTCATTCTTAGTGGGGCAGTCTTCGGAGAGCTATTTACCTTAGGTACGATCAAGACAAAGCTCATGACTCAGAATAATTAAGTCTGAGACTGGAGAGTGCATCAATTACTTATCACCAAGAAAATATTACCATATATTAAGAGAAACATAATCTTCCAACTGACAAAGCTTCATAAAAAGACCGTACATAAAACCGATGAGAATAGTCGGATGTATGTACGGTTATATTTGAATTTGCTATATATACAAGGCTTAGCTTAAGCTGCCAATACTACATAATCTGGCATATTCTCCGTTTTGTGCCAGCAGCTGTTCATGAGTACCTTGTTCCATGATTTTTTTATCAACCATAACGAAGATGGTATCTGCATTTTTAATCGTTGAAAAGCGATGTGCGATCATGATGGTGGTCCTATCCTCCATTAATCGGTCAATCGATTGCTGAACAATGACTTCGCTTTCATAGTCAAGGGCACTGGTTGCTTCATCGAGGATTAGGATCTTCGGATTCTTTAAGAATAATCGTGCGATACTGATGCGTTGTCTCTGACCGCCGGAAAGCTTGATTCCTTTTGTTCCTACCAGACTTTCGTATTGCTCCGGAAGGGAGCAGATAAAATCATGAATATTGGCAAGCTTTGCAGCTTCTTCTATTTCTTCGTCAGTAGCATTCAGTTTACCGACTCGAATATTATCCTTGATCGTTCCATTGAAGATGTATACCTCCTGTTGAACGATACCTATGTTTTCCCGTAAGGAGGTCATAGTAATGTCCCTGATATCTATTCCATCAATCAGAATATTGCCATTGGTCGCATCATAAAACCTGGCGATCAATGCCCCTATGGTGGTTTTTCCGATTCCGGAAGCACCAACGAAAGCTACAGATTGGCTGCTTGCAATTCTAAGTGAGATGTCTTCAATGACCCTTTCTGTACCATCTTCATATTGAAAAGATACATGATCAAAAATGATTTCACCTTTTGGATGTTCAATCCGTAGTGCATCTTTACCTGCGATCACCGAGGGCATTGTCTCAATCATTTCCATAAAGCGGATAAAAGCTGCTTTTCCGTTCTCGAATAATTTCATGAAATTCATGGAGATTCGGATCGGTTCGGCTAAACTGCTGACATACAGAAGAAACGTAATCAAAACCGGGATATCGAGCTTACCGTTTCCGATCAGCAATGCGCCAAAGAAGACCGTTAGCATGGTTAAAAACTGAGGATAGGATTCCAGCGTTTCATAAAATAAAGATTCAATTTTATAAAATCGGCATTTACTATCTGTATATGCTTTGTTTTGCTTCTCAAATCGATCTGCCTCGAACCTCTCATTGCCCAGTGCCTTGACGGTACGGATACCGGACAGGATATCCTCCAGATGCTCATTCATTCTACTTAAGTCTTCTTTGTTGACCAGTATGACATGCTCAAATTTTTTATCTGCAAAATAGGTCACGATGGCAAGAACCGGAAGCATACAAAATACAATCAGCGTCAACTGCAGATTAATGTTTGCCAATATGACAAAGGAACCAAAGAATTTTATGATAGTCATCAAAAAATCCTCGGGTGCGTGATGAAAAAGCTCCGTCATATTGGTGAGATCGTTTGAGATGACGGTCATAAGCTTACCGACGCTGTTTTTTGAATGAAAGCTAAAGGATAAGGTTTCGTAATGCGTCAGTAATTCGCTTCGCATGGTGGCTTCCATTTTTGCTCCCATGGCATGACCAAACCAGCCATAGATGATATTACTGATAATTTTAACAATAGTGATTGCCAGTAATAGTAAACCTGCCATCATAAGCTTCTTCATGGTATCATCGGACCATAGGCCTAGTACCTCTTTTGTGATATAGCCCGATATCAACGGGAATAGTAATACACTTACCGCACTTAATATAGCAAAGAAAAGATCAATAACAAAGATTCTCTTGTGCGGCTTATAATAGGATAAAAATTTTCTGAAGCGTTCTCTCGTAAATTTTGAGTGCATAAATCCTCCATATTGGTTGGAGGGTTATCTATTGTTATCCCTCCATATGATTGTGTTATCGGAATATAATGTTTTTCTCATGTTGTTCCATCCTTTCAAAATTTATTTTGTGTAATGGCATATCTGGAAATAACGAACGCAGTATTTAATGCATCCATTCTTAACAATAACATGTAAAAATTCATACAGCAAGGTAAAAAATAATTATAACTATGTCTTCATCACCCGAGCACTTTTTTATTTAGCCAGATATTTGATCGGTATCGCAGATAGAAGATGAGTGTCCTGACGGCCCATTCTATACCCATGCTGATCCATACGCCTTGTACGCCCAGTCCCAGTCGAATGGACAGAAGATATCCGAGTCCTACCCGGACAACCCACATGGTAGTTAATGATACGACTGAACAAAATACCGAATCTCCTGCAGAGCGGAGGATGTTTGGCATGGTATTTGACATAGGCCAGAAAAAGGGCATAGGGATGATCGCAATAATCAGCAGTTTATAGATGATGGATAGGGTCTCCTCCGGTGCATGATACAGCTTTAAGATTACAGGCATAAGTGGCATGAATAGCAGAATGGAGAGAACCGTGATGATCGTCCCCAGCCATATCATTTTAACACCGTATCTACGGGTCATCTTCTTGTCGCCAAAGCCGGCACTTTGCCCAACCACAGTGGAAGCCAGGGTACTTACTGCAAGACCGGCGGCATATAGCACCGAGAATGCCGAATTCGTAATTGCATTTGCAGCGGTGCTCATTGTACCAAGTTGGACAATATAAGCTTGCACCAGCATGCTGCCGCCATTGAAGAAGATCTGTTCCAGTGAAAAGGGAATTCCCAGACGGAAGATTGATTTCAAAATACTCCAATCAAGTTGGAATATATGCTTTGGATGGATTCGTAAAATACTGCTTGGCTTCATAAGTAAAAACACAGCTGCAATACTGCCGATGAATCTCGCCAGATTTAAGGACAAAGCTGTTCCCAGAATATCCAGCTTCATTACATTTAAAAACAACATACTGGCCAATAAATGAATGAGGTTGATGATAATGGTAAGGCGGAGACATATTTTTGCTTCGCCCATTCCTCGAAAAACAGCAAAGGCGCCCAGATAGACGGAAAGAAAGATCTGGGAGATCGCAACACCGATCAGGTAGCTGCTGGCCTTCTCGATTACGATCGGATCTGCCGAACCAAAGGCAATCCGGATCAAAGGATTCGAGAAAAGCACGAGGAAAAAGCAGGAGATAGCAGCTAAGAACAGAGAGGATAGCAAAATCTGACCGGAAGCGGAGCGGATCTTCTCCTTATCACCTCGTCCCATATACTGGGCAACTACCACGGTACCTCCTACCGAGATCGAGCCGAAGACGGCATAAAGTAAGGTGGAGAGCGGCGCCACCAAGCTGACCGCGGTTACCGATTCCTGACTGGAGGAGCTGATCATGGCGGTTGTAAAAAGTGAGATGGTATTGATGAAAAACTGATCCAAGATCAACGGGATCAGAATAGAAAAAATCTGCCGATAGGTAAAAAGGGTACTGCCTAATTGCTGCTTTAAAAATCGGTCCAGTCCGGAGCCTTGTCGAAGGAAGCTTTTATTATTGTCTCTTTTCTTCTGCATAACTACCTCTTTATGATGTCAGTCATTTGTTTTTCAACCAATTATAAGGGTTAGCGACTAATATAGCTTATTAAAAGGAGAGATGACATCTAAACCATCTTTACTGCCATTTCCATTGCTAATGATGCAATCCTATCTTTTTCCAGAAGAGATGCTGAATTTGCCAGGCTTCGTGCATCCCATTCTTCATTATCCAAATTATCTGCAGCATAAAAAAATTGAAAAACTTCTTTTCCGCGAAAGTCAGCCAAAGCGGCAACGGCAGAGCATTCCATATCTACACAAATACAACCTGATTCTTTGCGACGGTTTACTTTATCGCGGGTCTCGCGATAACAAGCATCTATTGTCCAAACCTTTCCTATGGTATAAGAACAATTATGCTGTTCCAGAATTCGAATAAATGCATCCTGATATTTCTTATTCACTTGGATCTCATCGGCTGCAGGGGCATAGTGAAAACTGGTCCCCTCATCCCTTATAGCAACGTTTGGAATAATAATCGAACAGTCTTTGATTTCACGATTCAACACTCCGCAGGTGCCAAAAAGTACGATTTTCTCTGCTCCCATTGCAAATATATCTTCTAATACGGCAATACATCCAGCCGCTCCCACATATGACATAAACAATGCAATTTCAATTCCTTCATAGATAGCTTTATATACTGGAATATCCATATTTGCAGTACCTGTCGATGCAAATGGGACAGCATGTAATTCCTTTATCAGTCTGTCAAAAGTAACATGGGAGAAACACGAAACAGTAATCTTTGGAAAATCTTCGATAGGCTGAATCATATCAAATGGGTTCAGAATGGCATTCTTGTTGGAATCAAATTCTTTAAGTAACATAAATTAGTACCCCCTCATATTTCTGTCGATTTATATTTTTACATAATATCATACCAGACCATATAAATAAACTAAATTTTCCAGTATTATTAAAAATAATCAAGCGGACTTAAAGAATTAAACTATACAAGGAGATTACATTTCAATAAACGAATCAAAATATTGCTCTTGAAAATGAGTTTCATTCAAGATCATTTCCTTTGAAATCATTATGTTTTCCGGAGCAACGACCCATTTGTCTTCGATGTCATCATTTCTGTGTATAATAGCTATTACTTTTCCTGTAAATTCTTTCAGAGGTTCACTTACTCCTAAAATGTAGGCATCTTGTTCTTCTCCATCCGGTGCCATAATTCCTTTAATATACCCATAGTTAATGGGATATAGCATGTCGGGATGATTTGGATGATAAGTGCCCATGGCTCTGTCTACAGTTACGGTTACGATTTTTCCAATCATATAGATCCACCTCCGGTATCTAAGCATTATGAAAAGGTTAAAAGCGCTTTTCGTGTTAGGAGAAGCGCTTTTATAAAACATTTATATATATTCACCGATCAGTCCGGCGATACTGTCAAAGGATTTTCTCGCTTTGGTTATGACCTCGGGCCTTCCGGAATTAACACTGAATCCGTTGAATTCCAAAATCATATCTAAATCATTGAAATTATCTCCAATAACCAACACATTGTCTTTTGGGACCTGTTTTAAATGCATGTATCGAAGTAATCCGGTAGCTTTATTCACGCCTACCGGAACAATGTCTATACAAACCCCGTTTTGGAAAGCAGTTACCTTGTCACCAAACAGTTCGTTGATTTGCTGTGTGCATTGATTTGCTTGCTCCTCTTGCTCATACTGGGTGCTTATTTGCGTAAAATATGTAATCTCATTCAAATCATCTGCTGAAATTCGAATGAACTCAGCACCGAGTTTAGGAGCCGTATTTTCACTTATCCAATAGCACACTTCCCGATCCATCTCTATTCGACCGATTGTTGCATGAAAACCACCTGTTTCCAAAATTAACGAAACTAGTGGAGGGAGCACCGTACCATCTGCTGTGTTCTGCTCAACCGGTTTAGCCTCATTTTCATAAATCAAACCACCATTATTACATAGAAGATAATCATAATCTACCTGATGGCGTTCCAGTTCTTTCTTGATACCACTATAACCACGACCGGTATTCACTCCAAAGAGATTTCCGGCATTTCGCCATGCTGTAATTGCTGCCTTGTCCTTGTCCGATATCGTACCATGCTGTGTTAAAGTACCGTCATAATCACTTGCTAAAATATACATAGTTTCACCTCGGTGCTATTCTACCATATCCTTTTTGAAAATGATAGCCTGGGATAAGCAAAAAGACCAAGACGAAGACTAAGATAAATGTCGGCAGGAGAACAAAGATCCACAACTTATTTATATGTAATACAGTAAACGGCAATGTTATGCTGAAGAAAATCAGCCCTTTACCTTATCAATGGATAAAGTTACAGAATAATTAGCATATTTCAGCAGTAACTCAAGAAATCGATTTAACTGCTCGGTTCCCTGCATAGCTACCTTCAATAAGTAGCATCCGCCTCCGCTTGTACGATATGCTTCCTTTACACCATCCTGCGATTGGAGAAAAGCAACAAAACTCTTATGATCTGTTGTAGTCATATGAATCGTAATAAAACCGGTCAGTTCCAATCCTAATTTCTCATTATTCAATTTGAGTGTATATTTTTCGATGATACCAAGTTCCTCCATTTTATGGATGCGCGCGGCTACACCCTGTCCTGTCATATGAATAATCGCACCGATCTCTTTCCATTGGAGTCTGGAATTTTCTTCTAACAAATGAAGGATTTGTAAATCAATTTCATCAATCATGATAACTCCTTTCATACTGTAACAATAATGGCCTTTTTTATTACACTGCAAAATTGAATTATTTTGTAAATGATTATAACATTATTTATATCATTTGGAAATCAAAAGGAGAAATAGCTATGTCAAACTTAGACAGAAATAAGACGGCATTAATTATTATCGATGTGCAGAACTTTTACTGGAGCAATGAAACGCATCAGGGGTATATAGCAAACCTGCAGAGGATTCTAGAGGATGCCAGGAGAAGAAAATTATATGTAATCCATGTAAAGCATGTGTGGGGGGACCATCCGGAGGATTCGATTTTCGATATCAGAGAAGAGATAACGCCGCTTACGGATGAACCGATTGTTATGAAACGCACACCGGGTTCCTTCTATCAAACGAATCTGGAAGATTTATTAAGGAGCAGAGGGATAGAGAATGTAATTATTACCGGTATGCAAACCCATCTTTGCTGTGATACGACAACCCGTGAAGCATCTGCCAGAGGCTATCATACCATAGTGATTAAGGAGGGTGTACGTACCTTCGATATCAAAGGTGTGGATGGTGAGATGATTCCAAGAGAGACGATCCAATATGTAACCTTGAGTATTCTGCAGAAATTTGCGACATGTATCTCTACTGAGGAATATCTTCAGATGGAGATAAAATAAGGATAATATTTATCGATTGGAAGTGACGTATGTAAAAGGCTACTACGCACATATCTTTTAAGTTACAAAAATCGCTAATCCGCGATTGTAGGGATTAGCGATGCTTTTCAATGAAGTGCAAGATGGCATATGATTTTATTTTGTAGGAGGATACTTTATTCATCTTGAAAAATGGGTGCGACAAGCTCACGAAAATAGCGCATTGGCTTTAACGAATCACCATAGTTTTCACTGATAAAAATGGCTACTATATCAAAGCATGGAACTACAATAATAAACTGTCCAAACAAGCCCATAGCAAAATAATACGATATTTCTTGCTTGTCTCCTATAGATAGAGTAGAAGTCCACCAATGATATCCGTAGTGCCCTATATCAGTATACGTAATGAAACGTGGTTTTGTTGATTCGGATATCCAGTCAGCTGAAATTAATTGTGTTTTCTCGATTTTTCCATTATGCAGGTATAGACTCCCTATTTTCAACATATCCGATGCTTTCATTCTTAGACCGTTAGCACCAAGACTTATATTCTGTTTTTCATTCCAAATGAAGTCATTTATACCAAGTGGAGAAAACAATCGCTTATATGCAAAATCTGCGGCCTTACTGTCTGTGACTTTCCCAATGATGGCACTTAATATATTAGAACATCCGGAATTATAAATCATCTTTGTGCCTGGTTCGGTATCGATTTCCCGTTCAAATATGAAGCGAATTATATCTTTACTAAATTCCATCGGTGTACCAAAATTCCATTCTCCAAATTCAGGCCAATTAAATCCGGGTGTCATAGTCAGTATGTGATATAGGGTCAAATTCTGCTTTCTGGTATCTTTTTGATTCAGTAGAAGATCTGGAAAAAAATCGATAAGAGGTGTATTTATATCTTTAATGAGCCCATCCTCCAGACACATTCCAATCAATATTGAGGTAATACTTTTCGTACAGGAATGTATCGGATGAGTTGCTGTTTTCGCTTTTTGATTTTTATAATATTCATAAACTGTTGTATCATTTCTCATAATGATACATGCTTTGACTTGTCCTTTTTTTAGCTCTTTATTCAAGACAGTAAAATCATAACTCATGAAACTGTTTTCCATGATATCTAAACCCACCTCCTATGCAAAAACAAAAGATGTAACCCGCAGTTGTAGGGAATAACGATACTTTTCAATGAAGCGCGAAACGGCGCGCATGGTCATTCTATGTATCAACCCAGAATCAATCTCATAAAAACATCGAAAAAACTAAGCAAATCCGCTGAATCCGTTTGATCGTATACTTTTATTATATTCTTCGTTCTTAACGATAAATTTTTCATCTAAATTCATAAACATCACCCTGCCAAGTTCAATTTCTAAGCTTCTAGAATATTATTTCTTTGCAATAAAGAAAAATCGTGGAAATCTAAAAATTATTTCTCCATTCTTTTGAGTAGGATAGTAATCCTTAATGAGTTCAATAATATCATTTTCAAAATCATTATGATATTCATCCCTTAATTGATTCAAATAGGGGCGTAATCCGGTTCCTTTATACCATTCAAGTATTGACTCGTGTGATGGCATTCTGTGCATATAGATTGTTTCCCACATTGCAAAATCGGATGATAGATCAGAAAGCAGCTCAAAATATTCTTCTTTGGATAAACTATCAATCTCTCTTTTATCTGAGATGAAAGCTTTCCATTTTTCATGTTGAATAACTTCTTTAATCAATAGATGGATTGGTTCATTAAAGTTCATCGGTAACTGAATAGCTAATATGCCGTCATCGTTTAATAATTCTATCATTTCCCGTAAAAGCTTATTATGATTTGGCAACCATTGAATGCAGGCATTGGAAAATACAATATCATACCGCTCGGTAATCATGGGTAATTGATATGATGCATCTACAATAGTAAATTCAATATCTTTATACGTACTTTTTGCAGCCTTAATCATGTTTTCCGAGTTATCTATGCCATGTATTTTTGCATTTGGCCATCGCTTTTTTAACTCATATGTACTATTTCCCGGTCCACATCCAATGTCTAGTACATTTTTTGGATTCTCTATTTCAATTCTATGAATTAAATCCTTTGCTGGCTGCGTACGTTCTTTTTCAAATTGTAAATATTGTTTTGAATTCCAATCGGTCATTTGTACCTCCCCACACTCATAATTCAATTAAGGTTCATATCCATCTGGATATCGTAACGATTAATATTTAATCCCGATTTCTCACCATGAATTGTGTCAACATAAACACCGCCGTTGGAAAGAATTGTTTTATTGCTGCCAATGTTTATATCACGACAAACAATTCGCACTTTATCAATCCCGAATTCTTTTGCTTTCTGTAAACCAAGCCGTAACTGTTCTTTTGCGTACCCTTTACCACGTTCGCTCGGACAAACTGAATAGCCGAAGTTTGAGGCAAATTCTATATCGTCATCATCATATTCGAGCTTGTGACGAAAAACAATGAAACCGACAATCTTACTGCTGCTTTCACAAATTGCCATATACCAAGTTAATTTGTCGGACATACTATCGCAAAACTGAAGCCAGTCAATTACATTATCGTACTTTTCAAGATAATCCATTCCTGGAATTCTGTTTGGGTCGTATGTAACTCTCTCGCGTTCAGCCGGAAATTCTGCTCTATAATCTGCAATTTTCTCTGCATACTCAACACATGGTTTAATCAACTTAATTACACTCATTTTCTTTTACCTACTTCCATGATTCATTATGATATATTGCATGTTATATGAATAGCCCGTAAGCGCGAAATGGTGCACGAGGTAAGAAAGGGATTCGTCCACTTCAGGTTTATGTGCACATATTTTTATTTATGGACAAACATTCGCTTTTCAAAGCCAATGCGACAAATTGGATTTTAACACTCTGTTTGTTCGGTCATAATGCCCCAGCGAATGCCAAACTTGTCAACAAAGACAACACGGCAGGAACTATAAGGCGTACCTTCCATTTTGTATATGGTTTTGCTTCCTTCTTTCATGATTTCATATGCCCTCTGAACTTCTTCCTTCGTGTCGTACATGATGGTAAGGAAGTTCGAATAGCAAACTTGAAATTCAATATCTACATGGTCACTCATGATGATTCTCTGGTCATCTAACACAAGCTCTGCATGATAAATATAATCTTTTTGTGCTTCGTTGAGAAGCGGCATATATGCAGGGTCATTGGCATCCCGATAGGTTGTCAAACAAGTAATTTTACCGTTGAATGCTTTTTCGTACATTTGAATAGCCTCTCGGCAAGCTCCACCAAAATTTAGTGTTGGTGTTATCTTCATTTCTGTTCCCTCCAAATTCAAATTCGTAATATAT
>JAEZLZ010000003.1 GCA_023415055.1 Bacillota bacterium
CCTCTAAGGGTGCTTAATGGTTGGTGCGACAATGAGAACAATAGCCTAGAATTTCAATCTTGTGGTCTATGACTTCAAAATCTGTGGCCTTGATAACCGCTTCATCTAAAAGGGCACAAGGACAGTCTGGTATTGGAAAATACTGATGACATTTAAGGCAAACCATATAATGTTTATGAGTAGGTGTATAGAGCTCATAAACATTTTTTTTGTCTTCAGGCAAAGTATTTTTTACCACAATATGGTGGGCCTCAAAATTTTCTAAAATACGATAAACCGTAGAGAGGTTAAGGGTAGGATGAAGGAGAACAGCCTGCTGATAAAGCTCTTCTACAGAATGAGGACGTGTTAATTGACGTAGTAGAGATAACAAAATATCCCGTTGTTTACTATATTTAATACCATGTTGGCGAAGTAAATCTTGATTAGAAGGTGTCATAAGTAAAGAATCCTTTCATGAGTTAATCTAAAACTATAGGTCTATTATAACCTATTGTGTAGCAAAAACCTACTTTTTTGAACAATAAAGGAAGTCCTTTACTTTGAGGAAAGTATGCTATAATAAAAAATAAAGAGGACGGGAGACTAAGAAAGGATTAAATAATGACTTGGGAAGTTTTAAAAATAAAGGAAGGCTTTCAGCTCATGGAGCAACAGGAGTTAAAAGAAATAGCCAGTATTGGACGTGTCTTTAAACATCTAGAGAGTGGGGCCACATTAGTGGCAATAAGTAATAATGATCCTCACAAAGTTTTTAGTATAAGCTTTAAGACGCCACCTACTGATGATACAGGAGTGGCCCATATTTTAGAGCATGCCGTATGTTGTTCTTCAGAGAAATATCCGTTGAAGGATACCTTTATGGCCTTTGAAAAAGGATCCCTTTGTACCAGTTTTAATGCCTGCACTTATCCAGATCTGACAATGTATTATGGGGCCACCTTACACGAAGAAGATTTGATGCATATGATGGATGTTTTAACAGATTTAGTATTTCATCCCCTTATTTATAAAAAAAGTCTTTTTTTCAAACAAGAAGGGTGGCATTATACACTGGATAAGCCCCAAGGTAACTTAGGTTATAGTGGGGTGGTTTATCATGAAATGTTAAGTGAATACAGTGATCCAAGTGCTTACTTACAGCGTGGTATTTCACAAGGCCTTTTTCCAGATACTTGTTATACCTTTGATTCAGGTGGAATCCCTCAAGACCTAGTGACTTTAAGTGAAAAAGATTTTTTGAAGTTTCATGAGCAACATTATCAAGGTAAAAATAGCCTTCTCTATCTTTATGGAGATGGAGATTTACAACGTCAATTGGCCTTTTTGAATCAAGTCCTTAGTCATTCACCTAAGGTAGAAAAAGGTAAAGAGGAGGACAAAGAAGAAGTGGCATTATGGCAAACGCCCTTTGAAGTACCTGGGTGGCAGCAGCTTAACTATCCTGCTCTTTCTCCAAAGGAAGGAGAGGACTATTTGGCTTGGAGCTTTGTAATTGGTGAAGCTGAGGATGCAGAGCTTCGCTTAGGCTTTGAGGTACTAGAGCATCTCTTGCTTAAAAGTGCTGCTTCACCTCTAAACAAAGTGCTAATAGGGGAAAACCCTTTAGGAAAGAGCTTGGAAGAAGGTGGCTATGATTCTTTTAGAAGACAACCTACCTTTTCCATAGTTTTAAAGGGGACCCATAAGGAAAAAGCCCACCTTTTTAAACAGCGCATTGAGGAGACCTTAACAGAGTTAGCCGAAAAGGGAATTGATGAAACCCTTTTAGAAGCTTCTTTGCATACAGTGGGCTTTGCTTTAAAAGAAGGGGAATATGCCTATGAAGCGAAAGGCATTATTTATAATGAACTTATTTTAAATAGTTTGCGCTATGAGGGAGCTCCTTTTACGCACCTAACTTATGAAGGGCCTTTTAAAAGAATTCAAAGGATGGCCAAGAAAGGCTATTTTGAAGGACTTATCAAAAATTATTTGCTGGAGAATCCTCATCAACTTTTGACTGTTCTTACCCCTTCTGAGACTTTAGCCCAGCAGCAACTAGAAGAAGAAGAGAGGCAACTAAAAGAGCAAAGAAAGAAGTTTAGTAAAGAAGAACTACAGGCTATCTGGTCCTTACAAAAGACTTTAGAAGAAGAGAATCAAGAAGAAGAAAGTGGCCTTATTCCTCGTCTAAAAAAAGAAGATTTAGCACAAAAAGGGGAAGAATTAACCTTTAGAAAGGAAAGCTGGGGAGGCATGTCCGTCATTTATGAACCTTCAGGCCTTCAAGGTATCGTGTATATTCATTTACTCTTTGATACCACCGGAGTACTAGAAGAAGACCTCCCTTATTTAGGACTCCTTACTCAGCTGCTTACTTATGTAGGCACCCAAAAATATTCAGCAGATGCACTAGAAAATGCCATTAATCGATTAACAGGAGGGATTAATTGCAGCTTAAATACTTATACTAAGGGAGATGTGTATGAGCAGCAAACCCCTTATTTAAAAATAAGTGCCAAGGTAGAGGAAGAAGAGATAGAAGCTTTTAAAGAGTTGATGCAAGAAATTATAACCACGACTCAGTTTCAAGAGAAAAATAAAATAAGGGAGTGGGTGCGTTTTGTGCATTATGAAATGAAACGTAGCTTTGAAAGTGCTCCCGAATACCGTGCAACTAAACGTCTTTTTAGTCAACTGACTTGGGCAGGTGCTTATGAGGATAAGGTAGGAGGACTAGCCTATTATTCTTTCTTGGAAGAATTGGATGGGCATTTTGAGGAACAAATTGAGGGTGTTTGTCAAAAGTTACAAGTTGTTTATGAAAGAGTCTTTCACCAACAAGCTTTAACGCTTAGCCTGACATGTCTTGAACCTTGCTATGAGGCAGTGAAGGCTTGCTTGTTGGAACTAAAGGAAGCCCTACCTCAGGTTATTATAGAGAAACAAGTCTATCAATTGGGGCCTAAACCTGAAAGAGAAGGCTATATGACGAGTCATGCTTTATATACCGTGGCCCAAGGTGGTAACTTTGTGAAAAAAGGCTATGGTTTTCATGGGGCACTTTATGCCATCAGTTCCTTACTAGAAAGTGGCTATTTATGGGAAAAGGTACGTTTACAAGGGGGAGCTTATGGTTGTGACCTTTTAGTGGACCGTCTAGGAAATGTCATTCTTTGTTCTTATGCTGATCCGCATTTAACGGAGACCTTAGAAGTCTTTCAAAAAATAGGAGATTTTCTTAGGACATTAACATTAACTCAAGAGGAGCTAGATGAGATTATTATTGGTACCATTGGTGCATTGGACCTTCCCTTAACAACAGAACAAAAAAGTGAAAGAGCCCTAAGCTATGGGTTAAGTGGTATAGAAACTCAAAGCTTAGAAAGGGAGAGAAAAGAAATTCTTGAATTAACCAGTGAGCAAATAAGGGCATATGGCGCTTATTTTCAAGAAGCCCTTACAGGGGAAGCTTTATGTGTGATAGGGAATGCCAAGAAGCTTAAAAAGCACAAAAAACTTTTTGAAAGACTAACGCCCTTTTATTAAGTCTCTCATTTTTAAAGATTTATTTAAAAAAGTCTCATACTCTTTAGGATTTTGGGAAAATCTAAAGGAGAATGGAGTGTGAGAGATGGTAAAAAAGGTAGGCATATTTTTAATCGTTTGTAGTCTAGCGGTAAGTGGTTTAAGAGCTGAAACGGTGACACAACCTAAGGGGGCCTTATGCAAAGAAATAGCCTTAGAGATTTTAGAAGAAAGCCCTAAGGTTATTCTTTATCAAGGAAAAGTTTATCCTGTTTACCAACTTTATGAGACAACCTATGTCACATTAGAAACATTAGAAGCAATGGGTGCAATTCTTACATTAGGTGAAAAAGAGACATCTATTTATTTAGGAAAAGGAGCAGAGGCACATCCCTTACCCCCTCTTTCCTTTGAACGAGGAATCGCCTCTTTTAGCGAAAGGACAATCTATATAGGAAATGTAAAGACCTACAGTTTAACTTGGCAAGGACATACCCTTGTTCCTGTAGCTGCTTTAAAGGCCTTATGGGAAATAAAGGAGGCAGGGGGCATTTATCATGTAGGGCCTCGTTATACAAGTTGGGAAAGCCTCTATGAACTAAGAGAAAGTGGATTTAAGAGCTTAGTGGATTATCCTTTATATGTAGAGCTACAAGAACTTTATTGGGATGGTAAGGCCTTTGTAAAAAAGCAGCTTCTTCCCTTTGTAGTAGAAGCGCATCAAACTTATACAGGAGAGCCTTTTGGAAAGATAGGAGAAGGCCATTTAGTCCATTATTATGTGAGGAGACTTAATGGGGTAGACATCGAATCAGAGCAAAGTTTTTACGGGCAAGATAATGAGAAGTTTTTTAAAACCTGTTGCTATTTAAGTAGGAGGAGGTATTTAGAAGAACTTTTTAAGCCTTATCATGTGAAGGGTACTTTAAAGTATAATATAGGTTCTTTTAAAGAAGGGGAAAGCGTCATCATCTGGCGAACAGAAAAACGTCAATACTATGTGGTTTTAGATCAGCAAAGTAAAAAGTATGTCTTGCCTTGGGATAGTTTAAGGATTGAAGGAGATGTAGGAACCTATGGAGGGAAACCTACAGATTTAGAAATAGAGGACTACGTGACCATTAAAGATATAGAAAGTGAAACCCCTTATCTTATATGGACAGATTTGAGGCGACAACGCACCTATATATTGAAAAAGGAGAAAGGAAGTTGGCAGCTTCAAAAACGCTTTGTTTGTTCCAGTGGGAAAAATAGTAGTCCCACACCACGGGGACTTTTTAAGGTAGAGTACTCCATTCCTTATTTAGGAATGGATAAAGGGTATCAGTGTAAAAATGCCATGGTCTTTTTTAGAGACTATATGTACCATTCCATTCTTTTTGATAGAGAAGGAAAATATGTGATTAGAGGCCTCTATGAGTTAGGTTATCGGGCATCTCATGGTTGCGTACGCCTTTCTGAAGAAGATAGTGCTTGGATTTATAAGTATGTTCCTCTTGGAACAACAGTTTGGATTCATTAAAGGACTGCTATTTAACGGATTTCCTTAAGGAAACTGTTAAATAGCAGTCCTTTTTGATCTTGTAGGAAAGTTCGTATTCTACACTTTCACTACTTCGTGAACCAATACGTGTCCTATGGACACTTTTGTTCGAATGAGAAAGTTTAAAGAACTAAAAGTCCACTTTCTTTAATAGCCTCAATGGCCTTTAAAATATTTTCTTCCTTTTCAACAAGAGCAATGCGAACAAAACCTTCCCCTTCTTCACCAAAGCTGATGCCAGGCACAACCATGACATGAGCTTTATTCATCAAATCATAGGTAAAAGCTAAGGAAGACATATAATTTTTAGGAAGAGGTGCCCAAACAAACATACTTCCTTGAGGAAGTGGGATTTCCCAACCCAGTTCTTTTAACCCTTCTACCAATAGTTTGCCACGTTGATAATAGGTGTCATGAATGACTTTCACATAGTCTTGAGACCCCGTAAGGAGAGCAGCAGCTATCTTTTGGAAGGGAAGGAAC
>JAEZLZ010000076.1 GCA_023415055.1 Bacillota bacterium
CTTTATCCATCCGCTTAGCACCCTACATTTCTGTAACGCACCGGATTTAGCTACACGGCTCACTGGTGATTACCGTGGTCGGACTTACACCGACAGGCATGGTCCAGCTTCGCTGGACACACGCGCACAAATAAAATAGGAGAGTATGCATTATTTGCATCTTCTCCTATTTTATCATAATATCCATATTTTTCCAATATTTCATTTCTAATTGTTATCGCATCTTCATTGTGAACTCACTGTCGCAGACCGTCAGGAAATATAGTAATTCCGACACTTACTGTGATATGCAGCACACTATCATTCACAATAAACGGAGCCTCCATCACTTTCAGAATCCGGTTCGCTAGATTTTTTCGATCATACCTTTTGTATGCCTTCCCTGAGAAGTGATCTCTATAATAAATAACAACCTCTCTGCCCATGATATTTCACTGCCATGGTATAGCTGGGGGATTAATCTGTAATAAACATCATACCCACATTTTTATTTAATCAAGAATATTCCTAAGCCATTTTCCATTTGTAAAATCCGGAATATCTACAACTTCACCGCCTTTTGCAACAGACATTTCAGAAAGAACAGTAATTGCCATCCAGCTTGCGGCGTCATAAACATCGATAGGCATTGGTGCATTATTTCTCAGTGCTTCAAAGAATGTTTTAAACTCCAGCCAGTCCATACCATCGTGTGATGCCTGCACGCCCTCTTTGATATACTGCTTCCATACCGGATGATCATATTTGTCCTCATACTTTTTGGCATTGTTGATACATTCTTTTCGCCAATCATAGTCATGGCTTCTGTCTTCTTCTGAATCAATAAATACTGAGTCTGAAGTTTCTTCATACATTCCCTTGGTTCCTCTTACGGTAAGACCACGGCTGTAATATCTCGGAAGGGTTGTATCAAGGGTAAGAACAATCGTTTCACCATTTGCACACTTAATAACCGTCGTTACAATATCTCCTTGAGCAAACTGCTTATTTTTTAGGATTTCATCCTCTTTCTTGTGCTGTATAATATATTCATGCAGGCCTGCTGCTTTAGAAGCGGTTGACGTAAGTGTCATCATTCTGTTACCATGGTTTATATTGAGAATTTTTGCAATAGGCCCAAGCTCATGCGTCGGATAATTCTCACAGTTACGGGTTAAATAATTTCTTAGCCTGTAGTGTCGGTTCTCTTTTCCAAATGAAATTTCCTCACGCAAATCATGCTGATATCCACCGCTGCAATGAACGACCTCGCCAAGAAGTCCTTTCTGGACCATGTTAAGCACCATCATCTCACGTCTGCCAAAGCAACAATTCTCCATGAACATAAATGGTGTTTTGGTTTCCTCATATGTATTCACCAATTCATAGCATTGCGCAAGCGTATATGCACCACCGACCTCCATGGCAACAGCTTTTCCAGCTTTCATAGCCGCAACAGCAATTTCTACATGACTTTCCCATGCTGTTGCGATTATAACCGTATTTACATTCTCATCATTTATCAATTCAATATAATCTATATATACGTTAGGTCTTACATTCTTAGCCTCCAATATAATATCTGCACCATTTTCAGCTCTGTCTTTGTATATATCGCACACTGCTGTAATTTTTTCACCTTGAGCTAATATAACATCTTTCAGAAGTATTTGTCCTCTGCTACCCAATCCTACATATCCAATTTTTATATCATCCATAACATATTCTCCTTTACATTTTAATTCATTTATGATATTAATCTATTTTTTTAAAAGCATATATCAATACAATAAACGTTCAACAATATATGGTTTTAGCTCACAAGAAGGGAAAATAAATATATGATATGGTTCTCAAGTGACGTAAATGAATAGATTCAGATAGAAAAATTTTTCTCATTATTTGAAATACACTACGATAACGGATTTAACTTTCCTTAAATACATACATAATAAATTAAATGATTATAGGATTCCCGAAGATACTCTGCTCCACCGAAAATATCTTATTCCCTTCGAAAATATAAAGACATATTCCCAGATGCTCACAACCTATATATATCAGCTAATATTATCCCTAGCTGATGACGTAAGCATATCTAAAGTCTTATCTTCTCCAGACGCTCTCATTTTCAGCAACGCTATCAATTATATGAACAGCCAGATTTGTGTTCAACCATCATTTTCTGAAATACCATAAAATAAATATTCATATCACACCATATATCCTTCGATTATAAATAAAGTCAGAAGCTTAATCAACATCAATTAATCGTTCATATACACCCGGAAACGAATCTTCAATTACAGTTGCTGAAACTGTTTTTTCATAAAATCCTACTGCTTTTGTTACCCATCCAATAATGGCATATCCGTAACCTTCTTCTTTCATGGAGAACAAGCTCTTTAACAAAAGTCCTTTTCCTACTCCCTGTCCCCGCTCATTATCTAATACACCTGTTGGTCCAAAGTAATTTTTTGCAGTAGCATCATAACATGCAAAGCCTATAATTTTCTTGTTTTTTACTGCTATATAGCAGGATATTGGATTATTGGCAAATGCAGCTTTACTCTCATTTGCCCATTCATCATGGAAAGTCTCACGAATGAAACTAATAACTTTTTCTCTGTCAGGTGATAATACACGCTTAATCTTAATCCCTTTTTTATCCAAATCTGCAAATAACTGAGTATCTTCTTTTAAATTATATAAATTAACTAACATATCTGACATGTACTATTCTCCTTATTTTGTGAATATTCTTCGCACTTTTACCTTTTACATATCAATCATCACTTCATATACTGTTCGTGCAGACCGGTGAAGCTACCGATAAAATCTTAGTATTTCCTGATTCACTTTCTCTTTTAATCTAAGAAGATACTCCGGATTCTTAGGATACTGCTTAAAGGTTATCTTCTCATTATACTCTTCATAAATAAGTGACTCTACATAAGCCCTATTCGTTAAAGATTCTAATAGTTTCAAAGCTCGCAAATCATAGAGCGCTTCAGATAAAACCATAAGACGTATGGATTCATGAGCCGTACCATCTTCTGCCGGATAAACAATGAAGGGATCACCCGATGGAAATGCACCGCCAGCATCGGTTACTCGATACGGATCGATGGCGGCAATAGAATACTGTGTATTATAAAAATTATATCCCCAGTGCAAAAATCCTTCGATATTGTATAGATAGAGCTGAATTCCAAGGATACGATTTCGCGCGGAGGGCATGGAGAAAAAGCGATTGCTTACATCCACTGTCTGTGCACAGCAATAATAGGTCCATAGATTTTGTATTCCCGCATCTAGGAAGGGCTGAATATGGTCATTGCAAGGAATAGGTTTTTCCACCACTCCTTCCTTATAAAGGGAATAGCTGCTTAATGCATCAATTACTTTACATCCCTGTAATAGATCTTTTACAACTTCCTTGGCTGCTGAATAAGTCTCCTTTTGAGAATCATGTGGTTCATCAGAAATATGAAAATAGGTATGCTCAAGTACACCTTCTGAATTCAATACCTTTATTAACTCAGGTATAAGTTGATGCAGGAAGTCAGAATACTCCTTACCTGTTGCATCGGTCTCCCATCCAAAAATCTTTTCAAGCTTTCCCTCTACCTCTGCCATTATCTTTGGTGCATGTTTTGCACCCCACTGTGTAAACAGGTGACAGATTTCAATATACTTTATACCTTTTTCTGTGCAAATTGAAATCCAACGCTTCAGTTGTTCAAAATCAAAGGTATAACGATTCCCTTCCTTCTTAATTTTAACTAACTGAACCGTAGTTCTTTCCCCTCCTTCTTTTGTGTCCAGAGGTGGTGTAAAAATTGGAGTTAGTAACATATTCATGCCATGTTTTACTGCGGTTTCAATAAAATTCCCGATAATCATCCAATGCTGCTCAGAAAATACAGGAACTTTATAATATTGTGCCAGACAGTCGGCATGAAACCACTGGGTATGTATCAATTCCTGGGGAGGAAGCTCGATATTTATTGTCTGAATGGTAAAGCTACCTTCCCATATTATTTTCTCATCTTTTTCTATTTTAATAACAACCGGATATGCTTCTGTTCCCATATCCTTTGTTATTATAATATCGAACCATATGGCTCTCCATTGCCCCGGAAATAGTTTTAATGATGTATTCTTCTTTGGCAACAATAAGTCCGGAAATAAACCGGGATCTGTAGTTATATAATTATCATCCTTTAATCCAAAAGCCGGCAGTTCGGAAGGCACAAGTTCAACACTTCGGATCTGAAACTGATCCTTTAACTTTGTATCCATACATAGGACTATTTCCTGATCGTTAAACCCCTCTGTTTCCAGCTTGTACGCCAATTGGAAGGAAATCGTTTCTCCTGCCAGTCCACTTACTACAGAGCTAATTCTATTTTTAGGAGTACTCTTTGGAAAGACCTTCTCCAATGAACTTACTAACATAAATTCATACTGAATCATCGTAAATACCTCCTTCTGTTAACTTTTTATGCTTTAAACTTTTTACAATTATCTACATATATCGAAGGATAAACTCCGGTTACTCTTTTAAATTCTTTTGATAGTTGTTGTGGATACTTATATCCAACCCGATAGCATATTTCAGATATCTTCACTTCAGGATCACTAAGCAGTTTAATCGCTTTCTCTATACGCAGTTTTCGCAGATAGTCAGGAAAGGTAGTACCGGTCATCTTGCGAAACAGGCAGCTGAAATGACTATAACTGATAGACACATGCTTTGCTACCTCATCCATAGACAATGAGCTGTTCATATAATTTGAAGCAATGTATTCTTTGACATAGGACATGACATCCCTATTCATCTCCAGCTTTTGCATACACTCTTCATTCGATATAGTTTCAAGGTCCATTGATTCCACACATGCTATTACCTTTTCTTTCAGCTCTGCTACCGAGATGGGTTTGAGTAAATAATCATCTGCACCACTTACAAAGGCATCATGTACATTATTAAAATCCTCATAACCACTTAATGCAAATATTTTTCCAGAAAACCCTTTTCCCCTTGCTTTTTTAATAAACTGGCTTCCTGTCATGAAGGGCATTCGGATGTCTGTAATAATTACATCGAAAGCGTTTTCCTCCATCAACATAAGCGCTTTACTTCCACTATTACAACACATCGGCTTATAGGCTGTTCCATTCTCCATCCTATTAAACTTTAAAACGAGACTATCGCAAATAAACTGTTCATCATCAACAATCAGAATTTCAATATTCTTCATGCTAGCTTATGCCTCCTAAACTCTGTTCTACTGGTTTATACATTTCCTTCGGAACCTTCCAGGTAACTGTTGTCTGCTTTTTTTCTTCACTCGTTATATGTAAGGAACAGACATCCGAGTAATACAAACATAATCTAGCATTAATGTTGCTAAGTCCGATGCCTAATCGATTATAACTCTTTTTATCAGTAAGCTCTTTATTGATACAATTCATCTCATCATTTGATATACCCTTACCATTGTCAATTAGCTCAAAACAGATATAGCCATCTTCCTCAAAGCCATTTAATACAATCTGCAATGGATTTCCATAATATCCGCTGGTAAAGCAATTCTCAATGAGTGGTTGAAGTATAAAGCGCGGAAGCTTCAACTCATACTGATCCGCCGGTATATTAACATCCAGTGAAATGTCTGTGAATTTTAGCCGCTGAATACACATATAATTATCTACCTGTGCCAGCTCTAAGCGTAACGATGAAAACCGCTGTTCACCCTTCGTATTATAACGGAGCATATTTGAGAATGCTACCATCGCATCTGCCTCGTCATAATGCTTGTACAATTCCATCTTGTATGAAAACACCTCCAGCGTGTTATATAGAAAGTGCGGATTAATCTGCTGCTGTAAAGCCTTAAGCTGGCTATCCTTTACAAGCCCTTCCTGCACTACCGTAATCTCGAGTAAATTTTGAATTTTATCAATCTGTTCATTGAAAGCGCTTGAAATTTGCGATATTTCATCGTCACCTTTAATTGGTAACTTTTTAGTAAAACCACTTGATATAGAGTTCTCAAACTCTGCAAGACATTGATATATTCCCTTGAAAATGTTTTTTATGAACCGCATTACTACCAACACCAAGCTTACCGCAAATAAGACTATAAGACTTTCTACCACAACCAGCATTACCTCTTGCTTGTTATGCGGATAAATATAAATAAGAGATTGAGGAAATCCATTCACATTCGCTTCACAAACAATCGACCCATTCTTCTTTGCTTCCTGTATCTTGGCTTCAATTGACTTATCTATTGTCTCGGAAAAAGATACTTTGGAATCAGAATTTATAATCAAAGCACTACCAAATTCTATTGTTTCAGCAAGTGCCGGCATTCCGTAATCCGAAATAGGCTTATTTTGTAAAAATGAGTTCATAACTGATTCAGGAACTGAAATTGTAAGTATATACAATAGATGATCGTTAAGAAAAACCTTACGCATATAGGTATAATGTTTGAGAAAGGGCGTATACGAATTCGGGTACTTCGACGAATCACAAGGCGCGACCCACAATTCTGATAAGTCGGAATTAATAAACTCTTCTGCTCCATCTTGGCCAAGATTCTCTAGTCTGTAGAATGTACCAAGACCACGGGGAATGGTCTCATTAACGTAATAAAGGCGCAATTTATATCCGTAATTATCTTCACTATCAGAGGAAAGAATAGATTTAATTTGAGACATGTAATATGTCAGGTTCTTACTACTATATTTAACCGCCAAGAAACCGATCAAACTGCTATTACTGCATATTCGATTCGCTATACTGTACACATTCTGAACATGCAATTCACGATTGCTCCGCCCCTTCTCTACAATCAGATCAATCCCTGCCTTATAATCTCTATCTCCCTCTGTAGCCAATCGAACAATAAAAAATGCTATAACAGATAAAAATGGGATAATAAGAAATACAGCGATTTCTAAAATGAGCTTACGATATAATGAATTTGATAATTTCTTTTTCATATCGTTCTCCTTATCCACTTACATTTTATCATATTATAGCATATTTTATCACATTATGACACGTTTAATAGTAGAATCTTTCTTTCCGTTTATTATTAATCATAATATATTATTGATTATTGCGAGGCCAAGCAAAAGTAACGCCCATCTTTTCCTTATTAGCATGGAATCGCTCATTCTGATAAGCATCCAAATCCTTCATTCCCATAGAATCCATCTGTGCAATGGTATCATTATACATTTGGGTTGCTTCCTGTGCGGTACCAGCCATTACTATTAACGGGAACTGCTGATTCCAATATTCACTCAGCTGAACATTAACAGCTGCAAGATCAGTACCTGATTCCGGTGTTACAGAGGTAAAGATCTTATCGTCAAAAATATGTCCTTTAGCCCACTTATTTGAGAAGTCTTTTTTATTTTGTTCATAAGCATCTTGATTGACTTTTGGCCGATACATTTCTACCCATAAATAATCACACATGAAATCCTGAATGCTTGAACAATATTTAGCATTATAAGTAGACGGATCTTCAGAACGTTCTTTCTCACATTCCGGTTTAATTACAGCCTTTCCATCAACTATGTCGCAATTACCAATACCGCCAAGATAATAGGAGTAAGAAACTTCTGGTTGCGTCATGAAGGCAAGTAATGCTGCTGCGCGCTCAGGATTTTTGCAATTCTTTGAAATCATAGTTGCAGTCCAACCGGCTGTAGGAGATGGTGATATGATAGATTCCTTGCCTCCATCACCTTTAATCAATCCAACAGCTTCCATTAATGCATTATTATCTGCATAGTACAACGTATCGTAACCAGAAAGGTACGCTTGTGATGTGCCGGCAAATACACCACCGGATGAAATAAGCTTTTTACGCGTTGCATTATCCATGGTGAAAATTTCATCTGTGGTCAAACCTTTGTTATAGATTTCATTCAGGAAGAGAATAGCTTCGAGGTATTCCGGCTGACGTTTTTCATTCATAAGGTTTCCATCCTTATCCTCACGATCAATACCGAACTGCTCTGCTAAATAATTTACATCTATACCCATATAAGGTACTACCTTCTGTCCATTATAAGTTATTCCTGCATCCTTAACCTTCTGTAATGCGGCAATAAATCCTTCTTTCGTATTCATGGAAGCCGGGTCAATATTCAGCTGCTTCATAATGTCCTGACGTGCAAAGTTCATGTTAAGGGTCTCAAGAACAATTCCTTTATCGTTAGTTTCCTGAAGATCATAGAAATAGCTTACCCATGAATACCAGTGATTATCTTTCTCATTTGTATACCACTTAACCATACCATCTGAAGCTTGTATATCTGGTGCATAATTTGCCTTCAGTTCATCCAAAGGCAATAACATTTCGTTATCTTCCATGGTCTTACGCTCGATAGAATATGCATCATAAGTAATAATATCAGGTAAACTGTCGGTTGCGATTAAAACGTTTAATTTTTCCTGAGAACCGATCGTATACTTAATCGTAACGCCAGTATTGTCTAAAACATATTTATCAAATGCGTTATTTGTAGGATCGAAGTTTAAATCTGCCCAATCATAAGCTATGAACCATTCCAATTCAACTGGGGATGTATCCTTTTTCCAGCTGGGTGTGTCACTCCCCTCTGTAGTACCTTGTGCATCACTGCTATCCGCAGGAGCTACTGTTTCGCTGCTGGTAGTATCTTTCGTATCTACATCGGCTTTTTTACCACATGCAGAAAACATAGATACAACTAAGATTACTACCAGAGCAGTTGCTAAAAACTTTTTCATTTTATTTTCCTCCTTTTTATTAAAAGTAGTATTATCTACTACTACCTTTCCATGTTTGATCACTTCTGTCCTTCCTTATCCCTGTAATATTCAAGTCCTAATCTGTATTTAGCCCTTTACAGAGCCTATCATAACACCCTTCGCAAAATATTTTTGCAAAAAAGGATAGATACAAATAATCGGTGCTGCAGTGATTATCATAGCTGCAAGTTTGATTGTCTGAGGAGATGATTGATTTGCTTGCTTTGAAACCATAATCGCTGCGCTGTTTGCGAGTGAGGATGTGGTCCCCGGTTCCGTAATCAGCCTTTTCAAGTAGAATTGAATCGTCTGAAGCTCCTGCGAAGAGGTATACATCATTGAGGTAAAATATGAATTCCAATATCCGACAAGTGAAAACAAGATAATCGTTGCAAACACTGCTTTAGAAAGAGGTATAACGATCTGAAAGAAGATTCTGTACTCTCCGGCACCATCAATCTTAGCAGCCTCCACCAGGCCTGCCGGTAATTCTGCAAAGAAGGACCGCATAATTATCATATTCCATACACTGAATAGAGATGGAATGATATATACCAGGAAGTTATCATAAAGCCCTAAATTTTTTATAACAATGAAATATGGTATCAGACCTCCGCCAAAATACATTGTCAATGTCATAAACGGTGCATAAAAGCCTTTGAACTTTAAGCCAGGACGCGTCATCGCATAAGCTGCAAGTGCTGTAACTAAAAGACTGGCTGCAGTTCCGATGATAGTCTGGGCAGCCGTTACTGCAAACGCATCAAGTATTGTTCTGTCACGAAATACTGCCTTATAATTTGCAAAAGTGAACTGACGAGGCCAAAAATAAATACCGCCACGAATATAATCGTTACCGTTATTAAGTGATCCCACCAGACAGTACCAAAAGGGGTATAACATGATTAGCATCATTAAAAGCATTATTAGTACATTGATAACATCAAAGGTTGTAACTTTATTTCTTTTACGTTTCATTTCATCCCTCCTAGAACAAACCTTTTTCCGTTAATTTTTTAGAACATGAATTAGCAAGCACTAATAAGATTACCGATACAGCTGATTTCAGTAAATTAACGGCGGTAGAATAAGACATTCTTCCCTGCGCAATACCAACCTTATAAACATATGTATCCAGCGTCTCTGAAAACGGTGTATTTATTGCATTCTGAAACATCATTACCGATTCAATGCCTGTGCTCAGGATAGATCCTATATCCAATATCAGCATTACCACGATTGTTCCCCTAATACATGGAAGCGAGATGTGCATGATACGCTGAAGACGCGAACATCCATCTACAGTGGCAGCCTCATATATCTCTTGATCTACTCCTGAAAGGGCTGCTACATAAATAATCGATCCATAACCAAGTCCTTTAATCAACGATGCACAAATATAAATGACATAAAACCAGGACCCATGTGCCATAAAATTAATAGATTCCTTCGAAAGCCCCAGCAGAACGCATAGATCGCTGAGTACACCGGTAGGACGTAACATCTCAAGCACCAGACCTGCGTAGATAACCCAAGAAAGAAAGTGTGGAAGATACGATACTGTCTGTGATGTTTTTTTGAATAGTCCGTTGGGGAGTTCATTAATCAGTAAAGCCAAAATAATCGGTGTAGGGAAACAAACTGCAGTACCCAGAACATTCAATGCAAGTGTATTGCGTATTACATTCAAAAGGTTCGGATCCTTAGCAAAATCTTTAAAATACTTCAGCCCAACCCATGCGGAAGCCCAAATTCCATCTCTGATATTAAAGTTTTTAAAAGCAATAATAATACCATACATAGGTACATATGCAAATATAATGAGTACGATTATCGCTGGTATAATCATTGACTGAAGCACTAACTGCTCTTTCAACTTGTAATGCTTTTTCATTTACTATCCTCCATGTCTTTCAATATTCACTATAATTCTACATTAATTTTACTTTTTATCAGCAATGTTTACCATAACAAATTTAATTATTTGTTATCCATTTTAGCTAATTTTGACTAAATTCAAACTCCAAAAATAGGAGGGTGCCTTAATTGTTAATGTATTTGGGCTGTTATCTTCCTACATAAAATCACTTCTGAAGATATTAACTTCTCTGATAAGTGCTTAATTGTCTCTTCTGCACTATTTACCCGATATGTTACAGTATCCGTTTTCTGTCCGTCTTTATCAGTACTTCGTTCTACTGTTATCTCAGAAGCATTTTTATCTGTTTCACCCTGTTTAACATCAACAGTAATCTGCTAAACTGAAGAAGATGTATCATTTGAAGAATTTCCCCCTGATGAAATCCCGTGCTTACTTTATTCCCTCCAATATAGTAAAACGAAGGTACCCATGCAAGAAAATCAACTATCTCATTTCCTGCATAGACCCTTCGTTAACGGTAATACTTACTTTTCATTTTTAAATTGTTCAGGATAGAAATCTTTTATTTCATAATTACTACCCCTTTAGGCTGTCTTGCATTCTCAAAAGCAGTTCAACCTTATTCTCCGAATCACCCTGGCAGACTATCCTCCAAACACAAGGCCCCATAGCCCAGAGTACGATTTGGATATACATTTTCCACCCTGAGCTGTCTTGCTCCGTTAATCAGGTACGCTTTTACCTTTTCTGCATAGAGATAAGGATCATTTCCGTTTACAATTCCCCATTGCATAAGCAGAGCGGCACTTCCTGTTACAAAGGGAGTTGCCATGGAGGTTCCGGAGCGGACAGCATAACCTCCGCCCGGAGCACAGGAATTGATATTTACTCCCGGTGCCACCAGATCCGGTTTGATTCGAAGATCTCTGGTAAAACCGCGTCCCGAGAAAGGTGCATAGCTGTCCGTATATGCATTATAAGCCCCGACAGTTATCACCATATCCGCCGTAGAAGGCACCGTAAGTGTTGTAAATTCTGATGGGAGTAGGAATCTGGTAGCCGGATTCTTCACCCCTCCTGCCGGGAGCCACATGTCATAATTACCAGTCACTATCCGCTGTGGGACCAGCTCAATACGCCATACTCCCGAATTAATGTATCTTCCGGTAGGAATTAGCTCAATATAGATTTCCTGTTGAGGATTAAAGGGGGTTGGATCTCCGTAGTACAATAAGATCTGTGTCTGTCCAATGACAAATCTCTGCAGACCAAGGATCCGTGGTATCGGACCGACACGAGTTCCGTTCGGAGCTGTGAGTGTAACATCAAAATGATCATAATAATTCTTCCATATCTGTACATTGAGGGAGAATTCAAACTCGGTGACTGCAATCTCTACCGCCTGGTTGGTTCCCATGGTAAGTATACCCTGAGCATGATTTCCAGTCGCGCCTTCATTACCCGTTCCAATGACAATACAAGTCGTCCATAGAAGAGAGATATCATTGATAAAGCTCTCTAACAAGGTTCGGCCCGTGTGTGACCCATAATTATTACCAAAGCTGATGTTGATCGATATTGGCCTTCCGAAAGCAACCGCTGCTTTGATTGCAAAATCAATTCCCATCATCAGCTGAGAGGTGCGGGGGAAGGATTCCCCGACGGAGCTACCAAGCTTAACGACGATCAGCTCGCTGCTTGATGCTACTCCCCGAAAGCTTCCGTTACTTGCCCTGCCGTTGCCTGCAGCTATCCCGGCAACATGGGTTCCGTAGCTAAAAAACAGTACGCATTTTGTAGTGCATTATACACAAAATAGCAAGTAGTGATTCTTGCCATTTTGTTACTTTAGTGTATTTCAACGTTGCGTAGCTGAAAAACTATATATTCCAGTGAATTTCAACATCTCTATTTCCATATATGTCCTTCTCACCAATTTCAATATAGTCAATAAAATCATCAACTATTTCATTGGTTAGCTCTTCAAACTTTGCATATTTCTTTGCCATGGCAACAACATCAATTCTTGTGACATTTTCTTTTTGTAAAGACTCAATGTCACATTTTATTTTCTCGTGTTCCGCTTTAAGCTTATTTAAATCATTTTCGAAATTTTGTTGGTTCGACATATACATAGTCTCAGTGACGACACCCTTAACCCTATCCATATACAGCGTTGAAACAGCCCTTTTGATATCATCCATCTTAACTATTATATTCTTTAACTCTTGCTGTTTCCCATTCAACTTTTTCTCGAGACTTATGCGACCAGTTAGTATCTTTTCAATCACGTCGTTATTAGCTTCATCATTAAGCACACTATCAATTAAATTGTGAATTTCATTACTTACTAATTCAATTAATTTATTTAACGATACCGTGTGTGATGTACATTCTTTATTCCTTGTTTTATTCGCCAATTGACACCTTATGTAAGTTTGTCTGTTAGGAGTATATCCACCTGTCTTAATCATACTTGAGCCGCAATCTTTACACTTAATCTTACCAGCTAAACAGTGTGCCTTCCTTTTGCCACTACTTAAATTAGTACTAACTGTACGCTTGGATTTCATCAGTTGCTGAACACGGTTGAATGTACTTAAATCGATGATAGCTTCATGATTATTCTTAATTACGACCCATTCGTCTGCAGGAGCTATTACTACTTTTTTACTCTTGTAACTTACTTTTTTCTCTCGTCCCTGTATTAGTGTACCTACATAAGCCTCATTATTCAGAATCCTTTTAACAGTCGAAATACCCCAGATACCGTATTGCGTTGAAAAATTAGAAGCATAAACGTTTTGATACTTGTATCCAAGAGAGTTTTTATACTGCGTTGGGGTAAGGATCTTTTCGTTCGTGAGGATGTTCGTAATCTGCTTTACGCTGTATCCCTGCAAATACAAATCAAAAATCTTTTTCACAACTTTTGCAGCTTCGTTATCTACCACTATTTTATGTCTGTCTTCCGGGTCTTTCTTATAGCCATAGCAAGCAAAACTACCGAGAAATTGTCCATCCTCCATCTTCTTTCTAAATACAGCTTTAATGTTTTCACTCAATTCTTCAACATACC
>JAEZLZ010000010.1 GCA_023415055.1 Bacillota bacterium
AGAGGCTAATTGGTACGTTGTTCACACCTATTCAGGGTACGAGAACAAAGTAAAAGCGAACATTGAGAAGACAATTGAAAACAGAAAACTGCAGGATCAGATTTTAGAAGTATCTGTTCCGATGCAAGACGTAATCGAAGTAAAGAACGGTGTCAAGAAACGTGTTCAAAAGAAGATGTTTCCCGGTTATGTGCTTCTCCATATGGTTATGAACGATGACGTATGGTATGTAGTTCGTAATACCAGAGGTGTAACAGGCTTTGTTGGCCCGGACTCAAAGCAACCCGTTCCGTTAACGGATCTTGAGATGCGTAGCATGGGAATCAAATCTGATGAAGTCTCCTTGGATTTCGAAATCGGCGATACGGTTACTGTTACTTCCGGCGTATGGGAGAATACAACAGGACAGATTAGAGCGATTAATACCCATAAGCAGATTGTTACAATCAGCGTGGATATGTTCGGACGTGAGACCCCTGTCGAGATAGGTTTCAGTGAAGTTAAGGTTCGCAGATAATCGAATGCAAGAGGGTTAGCTAGCTGATTCATCTTGTTCAAAACATCCGTGCATGTAAAAAAAGGGAACCAGTATTCCCTGAGCGAATTACTTTCGCAGGCGGATATTATCCGCCAAATGTAACTTAGGTTAGTTACGTGGGAGGGAAATTCCCGCAAACACCACATTATCAGGAGGTATGCTATCATGGCAAAAAAAGTAACAGGTTATATCAAATTACAGATTCCAGCAGGCAAGGCGACACCGGCTCCCCCGGTAGGACCCGCACTTGGTCAGCACGGCGTAAACATTGTTCAGTTTACAAAGGAATTTAATGCAAGAACTGCAGATCAGGATGGTATTATTACACCCGTAGTTATTACCGTATATGCTGACAGAAGCTTCAGCTTCGTAACAAAGACTCCTCCGGCAGCTGTATTGATTAAGAAGTCTCTTAATCTTAAGTCCGGTTCCGCTACCCCGAACAAGACGAAGGTAGCAAAGCTTTCAAAGGCAGAGCTTAGAAGAATTGCAGAGCTCAAGATGCCCGATTTAAATGCAGCAAGCGTTGAAGCAGCGATGAGTATGATCGCAGGTACCGCTAGAAGCATGGGCGTAACAATCGAAGAATAAAACAGCATGGTTGAAAGAGACTGTGCGATTGAGAATCTAATAACGTGGGAGGAAATGTCGATTGTATTAAGCAATTGACATTGCGGAATTCGACGAATTCCGTTTTCTCCGATAAAACCACTAGGAGGTTTATAGAATGAAAAGAGGAAAGAAATATCAAGATTCTGCGAAGTTAATCGACAGAGCAGTTCAATATGATGCAGCAGAAGCAATCGGCTTAGTTAAGAAGTCCGCAGTTGCAAAATTCGATGAGACCATCGAAGCGCACATCAGACTCGGTGTTGATGGACGTCATGCTGATCAGCAGGTTCGTGGTGCGGTAGTATTACCTCACGGAACCGGTAAGACAGTACGTGTACTTGTATTCGCAAAGGGTCCTAAGGCAGAGGAAGCTTTAGCAGCTGGTGCTGATTATGTTGGTGCAGATGATTTAATACCCAAGATTCAAAATGAAAACTGGTTCGAATTCGACGTAGTTGTAGCAACCCCTGATATGATGGGTGTTGTTGGTCGTTTAGGTCGTGTCCTTGGACCTAAGGGCTTAATGCCGAACCCGAAGGCAGGTACCGTAACTATGGATGTTACCAAGGCAGTTAATGATATCAAAGCCGGTAAGATCGAATACAGATTGGACAAGACAAACATCATCCATGTTCCGCTCGGCAAGGCTTCCTTTACCGAAGAAATGTTGAATGATAACTTCCAGACCTTAATGGGCGCTGTAATTAAGGCTAAGCCCTCCGCAGCAAAGGGACAGTATCTGAAGAGCGTAACCTTAGCTTCTACTATGGGTCCTGGCGTAAAGCTGAATACAGCAAAATTAGGCTAATTTTTGAAACAGGATATTTGTTTCAGGTAAGTTAAGAAGATTACAGAGGTGTACGGACATGATATTGGATTTTAGTGTTGACATATAATAATGTCCATGCTATAATCCTAATGCGTGTAAGTGAATTTTATGTAATTTACTTATAAAGCTGCCGAAGACAGTAGGTGCCGCAAGGCATAAGGTGTTAACGCCTACCGAGGGAAAGTTGATTTAATCATTATGATTTTGTTGACCTCTTTCTGCCTCGGCGGAAAGAGGTTTTTTATACAAGTGAAACGATCTATCGTTTCATCTTGTTGACCTCGACTCATAGGTAGTATGTTTTACAAAGAAATGGATTATTGACTGCAGTAGAAGATGATTGCTGGCGATAATCCGCAAAATGATACAAGGAGGTGTACGTAATTGCAAAAGTTGAATTAAAACAACCTGTAGTTGAAGAGATTAAAGGTTATGTTGGCCAGGCTAAGGCTGCTGTATTAGTAGACTATCGTGGTTTAACCGTTGCTCAGGATACAGAGCTTCGTAAGAAATTAAGAGATGCTGGTGTTGTATATAAGGTTTATAAGAACACTATGCTTAACTTTGCATTTAAGGGTACAGAATTCGAAGCATTAGCTAAGGATCTGAACGGACCTACAGCTGTAGCTTTCGGCTTGGATGATGCAACCGTTCCGGCAAGAATTATTCTTGAATGTACTAAGACAATGCCTAAGTTAGAGTTTAAAGCTGGCGTAGTTGAAGGAACTTATTATGATACAAAGGCAATTCAAGTTATCGCAACTATCCCGTCCAGAGAAGTTCTTATTTCCAAGTTACTTGGAAGCTTACAGTCTCCTATTACAAACTTTGCTCGTGTACTTAAACAGATCGCAGAAAAGCAGGCATAATTAAAACTGTAGGTTACGAAGCGACTGTTTCACAGATCGCAGAAAAGCAGGCATAAGTTATAATAGTGACCCGATTGAAAAATCAATACGAAAACAAATAAAATAAATTATGGAGGTATGTTAAAATGACAACTCAGGATTTTATCCAGGCAATTAAAGGCCTTACAGTATTAGAGTTAAATGATTTAGTAAAAGCATGTGAAGAAGAATTTGGTGTATCCGCAGCAGCAGGCGTTGTAGTAGCAGCTGGTCCCGCAGCAGTAGAAGAGGAAGAGAAGACTGAATTCAACGTAGAGTTAACAGAAGCAGGCCCCAACAAGGTTAAGGTTATCAAGGTTGTTCGTGAAGTAACCGGTTTAGGCTTAAAGGAAGCTAAGGATCTTGTAGATGCAGCTCCTAAGACAGTTAAGGAAGGCGCAAACAAGGCAGAAGCTGATGATCTTAAGGCTAAGTTAGAAGCTGAAGGCGCTAAAGTAACATTAAAGTAAGAATTCAAAATCCTGCTCGAAAGAGCAGGATTTTTTTGCTTGAATGCTTCTTTCAAGCAAAAGTTGCGAAGCAACGAATTCTTAACGAGCAAGTTGCTGAAGGCAAATTGCGAGTCTGGGTATAACAAAGACAGGGGATCCTGCTCGAAAGAGCAGGATTTTTTTGCTTGAATGCTTCTTTCAAGCAAAGGTTGCGAAGCAACGAATTCTTAACGAGCAAGCTGCTGAAGGCAAATTGCGAGTCTGGGCATAACAAAGACAGGGGATCCTGCTCGAAAGAGCAGGATTTTTTTGCTTGCAGAATCTATAAAATAAAACAGAGAATACGACATTTATCTGGTTTTTATTTTTGTATTGTGATAAAATAGATAAAAAGTCCTAGTAGGAGTAACAATATATGGTTTATTTGACATTATTATCCATAATAGCTTCCGTGATCTATTTCTTTGTAGGCTTCTATGTCATTCGCCTACATAGAAAGTCAGATATATGTAAGATGTTTTTTGTACTAACGCTCTCGATGACAATCTGGTCCTTACCGGGAAGCTTTGTATATTTGGCAGAAAATACGATGGAGTATGCCTTCTGGAATAAAATCTCTGCATTTGGATGGTGTACCTTTGAAGCAATCTGTTTGTATTTTGTTTTGACTATGACGGGAAATAAACTTATTCGGCATTGGTATAATAGGCTTTTGATATTGCTGCCGGCGGGTATTTCTCTATTCATGGTTCTTTTCCTTTTTGGCCCCAACATTGATACACCGCCAATCATCGAGAAGATTTTTTATAACGGAAATTTTACTTACAATTCACTCTATACATTACTTAGTATTATCTTAATTGTGCGATGGGGAATAAAATCGAAAAGTAGAATTCAAAAAAAGCAAGCGTATATTATTTCGATTTGCAGTATTATATCATTTCTCTTAACACTGATCATGCAGACCATTCTGCCTGCTATGGGGTTACTGAATATTCCTGATATAGGGCAATTATATTCTCTGGTTATGATTTTTGGCGTTTTCTACTCTATTAGTCAATACCAATTTATGTCTATCCCGACTTCGTTGATAACCAACAAATTATTTCAAGAGTTGACGGGACTGGCTTTTCTTGTGGATACACAAGGATATATAATCAAGGCTAATCGAGAAATCTATTCCCTACTTTATTATTCGGAAGTTGAGGTGATAGGAAAGCATATTACTGGAATTATAAATAATTCGAATATAGATAAACTGATGGAAACAAGCGACACAATTCATGCAACAGTAAGATTTGATGAGATCTATATTTCATCAAAGAATGGTGGTACAATTCCGTTTAAAGTTTCAGTAATACCTTTGAAGAAAAAGTCAGGTACTAAATTAGGACTGCTAGTACTTGGTGAAGACATCAGGGCAACGAAAGAATTATTCAATGAAATAGAAAAGCACAAATCGACAAATGAAAGATTGATTAATACGGAAGAGATACTAAAACAGAACAACGAAGATATCAATAAATTGAATCATGAGCTTATTGAGATGAATAGTATACTGTTGCAAAAATCAAATAAAGATAGTCTGACGAACCTTCATAATCATCAATATATCAATATGATATTAGAGAATCTTTTGGAACAGAGGTCTCAGGATCATAATGGTATCTGTGTTATGATGCTTGATATCGATTATTTTAAAAAGGTGAATGATAATTATGGGCATCAGGCAGGAGATCGAATCCTGGTTACGATCAGCGAGATTATTGAAAAAGCCATACGAGAAGAAGACTATCTCGGTCGTTATGGTGGAGAAGAATTTCTTGTTGTAATGCCAAGTATCGGAATTGAGGCGGCCACTATATTTGCTGAGAAGATTCGTAGTAGTATTCAATCCTACGATTTTGGGTGGAAAAATCTCGTCGTGACGGTGAGTATCGGAGTTGCACAGTCTGCAGGAGAATCAGCCAATGCTTTAATAAATAAAGCGGATAAGCTTCTATATCAAGCGAAAGCCAAAGGTAGGAACCGTTTTGAATTAGAGCTGGAAGAGGACTTGCTTTCACCGGATCAGAGTGATGAAATAGCTTTATGTGAGTAAAATTATAGTTTCCCGGAAAATGCAGATGCTAGAATCTACAATTTCCGGGAATTTTTCGTGTGTAAACAGGTATCAGAGAAGCGCACATAAATAGTTTGAAAAGCATGTATTATCGCTTTACTTAGTTTACTTGGTTTTATGTTAAATGTATTTGAAATAATTTCATGGTTTGCTATAATAAACTGGGATAGAAAAATATGGCAGAAATATGCGTGCCTTATAATCAAGGAGGAAAAGGGATGTTTTATAGTAAGAAGTTACGGCAACTTATGGCTAAAGTTTTTGCGCTGATCCTTTTTACAACTGGCTGCATAAACTACATACCAATGTTTGTAATGACAGCGGACGCAAAAAGTAATACTACGGACTGGATCGGTGTATCCAGCAAATATCTTGAGATTGGAACAAAAGGGAAAGATAATTTTGACTTTAATATCAGCAGTAAAGAAATGAAACCGGAGGATGATACGTATTGGTATATCAGATCAGGAAAAGGAACACCGAATTGCATTACAATTGATCATAAGACCGGAGTTGTCAAAGCATTGAGCGCAGGTACAGCCTATATTCGGTGTAGGATCACCCGTCAGGATAAAGTTATTGCCAGACCGGAAGCAGAAGTAACAGTTTATAATAAAATTACAGAGGTTGCAATTAATAATCTGCCCGCGAATCTAACCATAGCAGCCGGTAGAGCGATGGATTTTAACCGCACTATTCTACATACAGCAGCAGGTAAGAGTGCATCATCCAACGCTATCACAAGGTGGGAAGTGGCAGAGGACAGTGCAGGAGTCGGGACAGTAACGGAGTTTGGGCAGCTTCTGCCCATTCAGGCCGGAGCTTTCAAAATTCGTGCCGTCTGTTTTATCAACCAGAGTAGCTACGAATTATGGATGAGTAATAAGATCAAGTATGCCTCGCGAATCACTGCCGCAAGCGAATGGGCTACCATCCGGGTAACAGATTCGAAGGGGCAAGGCTATGCAACTACGCAGGAGGAATTGGAGAAATTACTGAAAGCACCGGGAATTACTGAGATTATCTGTGATGTAGCCAAGTTCAAGGACATCACAGTTCCTGATGGTGATTTTCGAGATAAAAACATAATTCTTGATGCTCTGACAGAAGAAGCTTCTAATGCATTGGACGCGAATGAAGTCAGTAGCTTAGCCACGACGAGTGAAATGTATGAGCAGGCACGTAAGAAGCTAGTAAGCATGCAATTGTATACAGGTTCCGATTTGGATCAAGGTTCCGATTTGGATCAAGGTGCTAGAATAGGCAAAGTATTATTAAGAGAACAAGGGATTGATTTTGCGCTTAGACTATCGGGTCCCGATCAACTAAAGGAATTGGACCTTATAGAACAAGCAAACGTTGCAATTACTAGCAATCGGCGGTTTTATCAGTCATTATTGAAATTGATCGGATCTAAAGGAGCGGAAGGAAGTGAAATCAGTACCTCTGTACCGATTGCAGCTCAGCTAGCTTGTAAGGCTGAGATTGATTTTTTACCTGGCTCAGGGGGATCTGTTGCAGTGATAACTCGGGATATGTTAGAAAATGTATTGCTTCATAATTGGAGTGGCAGTTTGATTAGTATGGAGGTGGAGAGATTCCGTATTCCGATTAATAGTGGAAGCCCTCCGCCTACCCTTAACGCCATAACAGATTATTTAAATAATATGGTTCAAAATACCTTGACTTCATTAAGTAATGAAACACCGAACGTCTCCTCTTCTGTTACTGGTTCTGCGGTCATTGCCGGTCAGAAGCTTTATAACTCTATTCTAAGTGGAAGCTTCAAGAATTCAAATCAACAAATTGTTCCTGGAAGTATTACTTGGGATCAGCCGGATACTATAGTTACATCAAATCAATCCTATGCATGGACCTTTACTCCTCAGGAAACAAATAAGTATCATAAGGTAACCGGTAATATGGAAGTAAATATAAGAGAGGCTTCACAAATAATCGCAGAAGCAGCTGCATTAGTAAACAGCACAACGTTTTTGCCCTTAACACAGGAGAGTAAGACAAGTGTAGATAAGGCAAGAGCAGCTATGAGCGCATCAATTAAAAATGCGGTTGTTGCAATCAATCCGGAGATCGAGGTTAATACTATCTATATTGATGGTGAATTTACTGCAAAATTGAGTATTGGTGGCAGCGAAATTACAGTAAATGTTACGAAGCTCTTTTTTGATCAGCAGGATACGTCCTTAATGCTTCTACCCGACGAAGAGCAATATGTGAAGGCAATAACAGAATCAACCGTGACAGTAGTCAGTGGGACCTCAATCCGCCAGCTGCGTTCCGCATTCATTGTGAATTATGAATGTTCCATCTTAATCCCACCAGATATCTATCCGGAGGACCAGACTGATCCTGTGACTGCAGCGATGTGTATAGATGTTATAGCGGAGGACAATACAACGAGAAAACTCTATACAATCATAATTCAATAGTAAGGATAGAATAACGCCCCTGGAAATTGTCGAGATATGACTCATGTTATTGTCGATCTGTTTCGTAGCAGAGGGAGTGTCCCTCTTAAGACTAGAAATTTTATTTGATTAAATTCCAATTCCTGAATAATTCCGCAAACTATATTGATATACTTCGGTAAGAAAGCTATAATTAGGGAAAGGATATGGAAGCGGTATGCTTCGCATTAACTATTGGTACTGTATTTATCCTGAAACTTCCCGGAGGCTTGATGATATGCATAAAAGGTTTGTGAGTGCAATGGAGGAATGTCCGATTATAGCGGCAATTAAAGATATGGATGGCTTGAGCAGATGCTTGGAATCGGATAGCAATATTGTCTTTGTATTGTTCGGAGATGTCTGTACGATATCTCATATTGTAAAAACAATCAAGGATACCGGAAGAATTGTCATTGTACATATTGATTTAATTAACGGTCTTAGTTCCAAAGAAGTATCGGTGGATTTTATTAAGAAAAATACGGAAGCAGATGGTATTATATCAACGAAGGTCGGCTTGATCAAAAGAGCGAAGGAATTGGGCTTGTATACTATCTTACGTTTCTTTATCATCGATTCCATGGCATTTGAGAACATCAGAAAACAAAGTGAGCAGGTGAAACCGGATTATATCGAGATACTGCCGGGTGTGATGCCTAAGATTATAAGCAAAATCAAGGAGATAAGTTCGGTTCCGATCATTGCAGGCGGTCTTATCTCAGATAAAGAGGATGTGCTCGTCGCTTTATCCGGAGGAGCAGTGTCGATATCCACTACGAATCAAAATGTCTGGTTTATGTAACAGTTTATAAATTATTGTTGCGAAAGAGTGAAAAATCTGGTAATATTAAGATAGTAGATGAGACAGTGAGATATCAGTACTGCTTCATTAAATTAATTAAATATTGAATGCATGAGACTTAGAGCCAAGCAGAAAAATACCATAGATTATGGTGTTGTTTGTTTGGCTTTTTTTATGTGCAAAAAAGGAGAGTTAGCATGTATGATGTAATCATTATCGGTGCAGGTGTAATCGGAAGTGCCATTGCCAATGAGCTGATGCGGTGTGACAGAAAGGTTGCGGTTCTGGAAAAGGGCTTGGATGTGTGTGAAGGGACCTCAAAGGCAAACAGTGCTATTATTCATGCGGGTTTTGACGCCACCCCGGGAAGTCTGAAAGCGAAGCTGAACGTTGAAGGAAACAGTATGATGGAGGAATTATCAAAGGAGCTTGATTTCTCGTTTCGAAGAAACGGTTCTCTTGTTCTATGCTTTCGGGAAGAGGAAAAGGATCGCTTAGAGAAGCTTTATGAGAAGGGAATCAAAAACGGCGTTCCTTTGCTGCAGCTTCTGACCGGAGATGAAGCAAGAAAGCTGGAGCCGAATCTTTCAAAAACCGTCGTAGCGGCACTATATGCTCCTACAGGGGGGATTGTATGTCCTTTCGGACTTACCATTGCGATGGCTGAGAATGCATCTGTGAATGGAGCGGATTTTATCTTCGGATCGGAAGTAACAGCAATCGATAAGCAGGAAGGCGGTTATCTTCTTCACACATCAAATGGCAATTATGAAAGCCAAATCGTGATCAATGCAGCAGGTGTTTATGCAGATAAATTACACAATATGGTCAGTGAAAATAAAATGACGTTAATCGCAAGAAGGGGAGAATACTGCTTGTATGACAAACAAGCAGGAGGCTTTGTATCAAGAACTATTTTCCAACCTCCGACGCAGTACGGGAAAGGCGTGCTAATCACGCCTACCATTCACGGGAATCTTCTGATCGGGCCTAACGCAGAGGATATCATGGATAAGGAAGGACTGAATACAACAGAGAGGGGACTGGAGGAAATTTTAATGAAGGCAGCACTCAGTGTGAACGATCTTCCTCCGAAACGTCAGATTATTACATCCTTTGCTGGGCTTCGTGCACATGAGGAAAAGGATGATTTCATTATTCAGGAAGTGGAAGACGCAAGGGGCTTTATCGATGTCGCAGGCATTGAGTCCCCGGGATTATCCAGTGCCCCCGCCATTGGCAGAATGGTTGCAGAGATGGTGAATGAGATAGCGCCTGCGAAAAAGAAGGAGGACTATATAAGCCGAAGAACCGGAATCAGAAGTATGGCCTCAGCCACTGTGGAGGAACAGAAGAAAATGATCAGTGAAAATCCTGCCTATGCCAACGTTATCTGTCGATGCGAAATGGTGACGGAAGGAGAAATCCTGGATGCGATTCACCGGCCCTTAGGTGCCAGAACCCTTGACGGCATAAAGCGTCGTACCCGTGCCGGCTCGGGAAGATGCCAGGCGGGATTCTGCCTGCCAAAAACAATGGAGCTTCTTGCAAGAGAATGGAAGGTGGATGTGGAAGCAATCGTAAAGTCGGGCGAAAACTCTCAGTATTTGACCGGATATAATAAGCAGGAGAAGGAAGGGGGGTTCCATCATGAAATATGATATTGCAATCATCGGGGGCGGCCCGGCTGGACTTGCAGCGGCACTTGCTGCAAAGGAGCACGGAGCGGATAAAGTGTTAATAATCGAACGGGATAAGGAGCTGGGTGGCATTCTGAATCAGTGCATTCATAATGGCTTCGGACTTCATACCTTTAAGGAGGAGCTGACCGGACCGGAATATGCAGAAAGATATATTAAAAAAGTAAAAGAATCGGATATCCTTTATCTTCTTAATACCATGGCGGTTGACATCAGTCACAGTGAGACAGGGAATGAGAATGAAGGGATGCTTTCACTGTTTACGATCACTCTCATGAATAAGACGGATGGACTCTTTCAAATTGAGGCAGCTTCCGTAATTCTTGCAATGGGATGCCGGGAACGACCGAGAGGAGCCTTGAATATCCCCGGATACCGACCTGCCGGTATCTATTCTGCCGGTACCGCCCAGCATTTTATTAATATCGAAGGCAGAATGCCGGGAAAAGAAGTAGTAATTCTTGGGTCCGGAGATATCGGACTGATTATGGCAAGGCGTATGACTCTGGAGGGCGCTAAGGTAAAGCTGGTCGCAGAGGTGATGCCATACTCAGGAGGCTTAAAACGAAATATTGTACAGTGTCTTGATGACTTTGGAATTCCACTAAAGCTTAGTCATACAGTGGTTGACATCGAGGGTAAGGAGAGGGTAAAGGGAGTCACAATAGCAAAAGTAGATGAGAATCTAAAACCAATTCCCGGCACTCAGGAATATATTGAATGTGACACGCTGTTGCTCTCGGTCGGCTTGATTCCGGAAAATGAACTTTCTGTAAAATTGGGAATCACACTGAATCCGGTTACTTCCGGTCCGTTTGTAGACGAGAGTCTGCAGACAAATATTCCGGGTGTATTTGCCTGCGGCAATGTACTTCACGTACATGATCTGGTTGATTATGTATCCCAGGAGGCTATGACTGCCGGTCAAAACGCTGCAGCCTATGTCAGAGGAAATCTTAAACGCGATTCGAAGCTGGTCGATATCAAACCGGATTATGGCATTCGTTATACAGTGCCGTCCTTTATTGATCCGGTACGAATGCCGGAGGAGTTACTGGTGCGATTTCGTGTAAGCGAGTCATTCTCTCAGGTGAAATTATGCACGTATTATAATGAAAAGCTTGTAAAAACAATGAAAAAGCGTGTGATGGCACCGGGCGAGATGGAAGAAATCCGACTGAAAAAGGCCGATCTGCTTCAATTCAAAGATTTACAACAAATACGCATCGTGATTGAAAAGGAGGATGCTTGATATGGAAAAGAAGGAAATGATCTGTATTTGCTGCCCACTGGGCTGCAGACTTAACGTAACCATGGAAGAGGAAAGGGTAATCGATGTGACGGGAAATTCCTGCCCCAGAGGAAGCTCCTATGCAATAGCTGAGGTAACTGATCCAAGAAGAATTGTCACATCCACAGTACGGGTAAAGGGGTGTAGTACCCCATTGGTATCGGTGAAGACGAGAGATGGTATCCCGAAGCAGAAAATGATGCAGTGCATAGAGGAATTATCTTCCGTAGAGCTGCAAGCGCCAGTTAAAACCGGAGATGTGGTCAAAGCTGATATTGCCGGGACGGGTATCGATGTTATTGCGACCAAGAATATTGCTTGAGAAGAAAAGGTTATGCTTAAAAATATATATAATCTAATTCTAACGAATTAATTATGTATATTAATTAGGCAGAGGGATTGCTAATGTTAAATAAAGAAGGGAAGAAAATCATGAAAGTAATTGCACATCGAGGCTATAGTGGTCAATATCCCGAAAATACTATGCTTGCTTATGAAAAAGCAGTGGAAGCAGGCTGTGATGAGATTGAGATTGATGTACAAATGACAAAAGACGGAGTTCTAGTCATGCTCCATGATGAAAACGTGGAGAATATAACGAATGGAAAAGGATATATTAAGGATTTAACTTATAAGGAACTACGACAGTTTAATGTGGATGCGAAGTATGGGGATAAATTCGGCTTTAATCCGATACCAAGTCTGGAAGAATATCTGGATTGGGTTCGGAAACAGGATGTAACCACTAATATTGAATTAAAAAACCGGAAGTATTATTATCCCGGTTTGGAGGAAAAGACGCTGGAGCTGATAAAAAAATACAGATTAGCGGACCGGGTGATGTTCTCTTCCTTCAATCACATGTCTCTACTCAAATGTAAGCAGTTGGCTCCTGGTATTGAATGTGGAATTTTAGTCGGAAAGCCGGAAATCTGGAATGCAGGATACTTTGCCATGGAATATCAATTGGAATGCTACCATCCGGATATCATCAGCCTTACCAAGGAGACCGTAGATAATTGTAAGGAAAACGGTATTAAGGTAAATGTGTGGACAATAAATGGCATGGATGAATTGCAAAAGATGTATTCCTGGGGATGCGATGGGGTTATAACTAATTACCCCGATATCTGCAAGGCCTGGCTAGACAAGACTTCAGGTAAAGAACATTTATAATGCCTCCCACAAAGCATCTTTTATTCATAAGATGAGACAATGTAGAGTGACAAGACTCCCGGATTTCATAGTAAATTTGGGAGTTTTTTGATACATAACCAAAATTAAGTGAAAATATGCATTAATATACAAATAATTCCTGATTATGGTCAAGTAGACTTATTCAATTTTATATGGTATAGTTTACTTAAAAGCAAAGGGAATTTCTTGATTTAATCGTCATTTTGACGAAGAAAAGTGCTTTGAAAGAGTTGCATGATAATGGTTAGGCGGAGATTTCAGTCGAGTGTTTTAATATGATACGATTGATTTTGCATAATAATACAGTTCTGCTTATGCGTCTGCTTTTGAAGAAATAGGAGAGGAGGTAGGTCAGGAGTTTTCTTGACTATAACTATGTATCGAGTATTGATTGTAGATGATGAAATTCCATTTTTAGAAAGCTTGGCGGCTTTTCCTTGGGAGGATCATGAATGTGAATGTATGGGTAAAGCTTCGAATGGGGAGGAAGCATTTAATAAATGCAGGCAGATTTTACCACATATCGTTATAACAGACATTAATATGCCATTACTGGACGGTCTGTCCTTTCTTTCGAAATTGCATGAAATCTTTCCGGAGATTCAAGTGATTTTGCTTACCGTGCATCAAAAATTTGATTATGCCAGAATGGCATTGCAGAGCGGAGCCTCCGATTATGTAGTGAAAACAATGGATTATCAAGAACAGCTGATCCTGGCATTAGAAAAAGCAAAAAAGTATTTTGTTAATAACAGCATTTTATTAGATTCAAGATACAATCTACTCTATAAAGGCGGTCGGATCTTAATCATTGAATCGGAAGAGGTAATTAATAATTACAAAAGTGAGATGGAGGATTTTTTTGATAAAGAATATAGTACGTTGATATCCGCTTACTTTTCACATAAGTTTAATAATGTTATTGAAATCATTAAAAAAATTGATTCCTTACCGAGGATCATGGAGATCGCAGCCGGAATTATTATTAGAGGCTTATCCTGTGTTGAATTTCTAACGGATTATTCCGTGGATGAAATAAAAAAGCGAATTCTGGATGACTTGTATCAGAAAGACAATATAATCATTGGCAAAGATACAATTATAACGATTACAGAATGTAATAACCTTTTAAAAGGATACCTACAGGCTCATGAAATAAATGAAACGATGTATTATAAGAATTTTTATACACCTCTGAATATCATTAATATTAGTTGTGAGCAGCATTTTTCTTCTCTATACTCAAGTACAATATTTGAATGGACTCATAATTTGAAAGATAGTATAAATTCGAAAACACAGCTTAATCAATATATTCATAGGATGGCTGAGGAATGCAATAAGAATCTTTATTGTCCCCAAGAAGTAAAAAATGCCTTTAGCTTGATATTACATAAATATGAAGCATTATATTCAATCAGCAGTCATGATAGTATGCATAAAGAGATTATGGATGCTGAGACTCTCGTCGATTTAGAAAAGAAAATGCTTGATATTATTAACTTCATTCAAAATGAAGCAAATAATTATAGCTACATTGTTAATTCGGCACTGGAGTATATCAGTATCAATTATGAGAAAGTTAATTTACAATTGCCTGAGGTTGCTCAGCATGTTGGAATGAGTCCGGGATATTTGTCAAAAAAATTAAAAGAAGAAACCGGTAAAAATTTTCAAGAGATATTAATTAATTTTAGAATGGAGCAGGCATTAAAATTAATAAAAAACAGTAGTAAAAAAATTTATGAGGTCGCAGAGCAGGTTGGCTATGAAAATTATAGATCATTTGTTAATGCATTTTCAAATTACTATGGTGTAAATCCTAAGAAAGTAAAATAAAGGAATATAATATGCGATATTCAATTTTTAAAAGAACATTAATCGTTATTTTCTTAACCTTCTTCGCCAGCTTCAGCATAATATTTACCTTTCAGTATAGAGAAGCGAGGAATACGATAAAAACACAAATCGAAAATAATTCATTAGAAAATCTCTCCATGATTGAAACCTATTTAAAAATAATTATGGAACGTCAGGTAAGTTTTATTTCTCAATTGACACAGAATAAAAAGCTGCAATCTTCAAATGATGAAAAAATAAACGATCTATTTCAATACTATTCTACTACGTATACTAACATAGATTCGCTTATGTTAATTAAAAATGATGAAATTATAGCAATTAATAATAAAATGCCGATTATAAACAGGAAAATTGAAACCTCTAAATATTATGAAATGAGGCAGAAAAGTAGATTAACAATTACTATGCCATATTATTCTACAATATTAGCGAACCGTGCGATTGCGATTATAAGCTCCATTATTGATGATGAAAATCAAGAATTGCTTTTAATTGCGGAGATACGTCCGCAAACATTATTTAGTGCTCTTACTCAGAAAATATCTAATTCTGAAACATTAATTGTGCTTAATAAAAGTGGTGAGAGTATTTACTTTGATAACTACTCGGATCTGATTGGAAATCTATCCAATACAAAGGGATACTTGGATGTTGATGATGATCTGAAAAAGAAATTGATGAAAGTAAAATCAAGTATATCGGAGATAAGTCTTGGTAATAAGAAGCTGATTGTCAGACGGATTAGGTATGATAATCGGTGGAGCCTATACTTTATAACAGACTACACCTATTATTATAAGTCTCTATATCAGATGGTTAAAAACTATTCTATTATTGGTATTCTATCCATCCTGTTGATCATACCAATATCGTTAGTCATCAGTTTATTCATTACGAAGCCTATTAAAAATCTGAATAAACAGATTAAAGAAACAACTCCGGATCTGCCGGTACCTAAATTAGAAACAAATAAAATTGCGGAAATTAATCATTTGGCAATGAGCTTCAATCATCTTTTGGATGATTTGCAGGCTGCAGCGGAACAAAAAAGTCTGATGCAGAAAAAGCAGTTTGAATATGAATATAAAGCTCTGCAGAGCCAGATCCAACCCCATTTTTTATTCAATACTCATATCTGTATCCATTCGCTTCTGGAGCAGAATAAAATCGAGGAAGCACAAAAAATGCTGTACTCCTTTGATACGCTATTAAGGACAATTACTTATAATCTCGGCGAGACCATAAGGCTGGAAGAGGAGATGGTGATTGTGCAGGAGTACACCAGGCTGCAGCAATTTCGACTTGGAGATACGTTTGACTTGATCTTGGGCAATTATGAGCAATTTAAAGATGTGAATGTACCAAAACTATTATTACAGCCTGTCATTGAAAATGCTATCTATCATGGCTTACAGAAGCTTTCAAGAAGAGGTGAGATTCAAATCAGGTTTGAGCGTCTCGACAGTGAATTACACATTTTTATTGAAGATAATGGAACAGGTATCCCGGCTGATGTATTGAAAACAATATGGACCGGCAGAGAAGGAGCACCAAGCCATCAGGGAATGGTATCGATAGGACTTAGGAACGTAAAAGAGAGAATACAGCATTTTTATGGTAAGGAAGGTGATATGTTTATCAGCTCAAGAGAAGGTATAGGAACTATAGTTGAAATGGTTATCGGTATTGTATAAATGTTATAATTATGACACTGAAATAACTGATATTATGACAAAAGTGCCGATAAGAACATTGTTTATCCCCTCTTATTTAGTAAAATATATATATAGTTACTAATGAATGAGGGGGGTAAATAATGAATGATTTATCTAGGAATAATAGAATGAATGAAAAAAGACTAGTTAAAAGGATTATTTCTCAAAGAGCATTATTATTAATGCTGCTTCCGGGGGTAATCTTTTATATTGTATACTTATATGCACCCATAGTTACCGGTGTGATTGTAAGTATCAAAGATTATAGTATTAAAGCCGGTATTCTAGGCAGCGAATTTGCTGATCCTTGGTTTAAAAACTTCCTGTTCTTCTTTAAGTCGCCAGCTTTTATCCCACTAATTAGAAACACATTTATCATCAGCTTTTCAAAAATATTTTTAGGCATTCCATTAGCCGTTGCTTTAGCCATTTTATTGAATGAGTGCAAATCTTCAAAACTTAAGCGAGTAGTTCAAACCTTGACTTATATGCCTCATTTTTTATCCTGGGTTGTTATATATGGAATGTGCTTCATCTTATTTTCAGAGACGAATGGACTAGTTAATGATTGGATACGAACCCTAACCGGTAATGCCATTCCGGTATTAACAGAGCCAAATATGTTCCGGAGCATGATTATAGGGACTGACATTTGGAAGACCACCGGATGGTCAGCAATTATCTATTTGGCTGCGATATCTGGCATTGATCCTCAGTTATATGAAGCTGCACATATGGATGGATGTAGTCACTTCAAATCGATCTTTTATATTACCATTCCATCGATCAGCAGTATTATCATAATAACACTGATTCTCCGTTGCGGAACTGTTTTAAATGCTGGTTTTGACCAAATTTATGTAATGTATAACGAAGGCGTTTATTCGACCGTAGATATTATTGATACCTGGGTATTTCGAACAGGTTTTGAAAATTTTAACCTATCCTTGTCAAGTGCGGTAGGACTGTTCAAATCATTGATATCATTTGCATTAATCGTTACCGTTAATAAAATTTCAAATCGTAGCAGAGGAGAATCGTTATGGTAAAAGGCAGAAGTGAAAAAATATATCAGTTTGTTGTAGCAAGTGTTTTGATCATTCTTGGTGTTTTATGTTTGTTCCCGATGATATATGTAGTCTCTGTATCACTGACTCCATATGAGGAGTATTTAAGGCAAAGCGGAGTTGTACTATTGCCGAAAAAAATCACCCTCGAAGCATATAAGCAATTCTGGATGGAGCCCTATGTTCTGCGTTGTTTTATAAACACGGTTTTAATTTCAACCTTTGGTACAGCATTAAATATTATTGTAACAGTATTAATGGCATATGCATTATCGAAAAAGGATCTGGTATTCAATAAATTTTTTACTATATTTGCTCTAGTACCCTTAATGATCACTGGAGGAATGATTCCAACCTACTTAATCGTAAAAAATACCGGGCTCTTAAATTCATTGGCTGCACTGGTTATTCCGACATTAGTTGCTCCATACACTTTGCTGATTACAAAATCCTTTTTTTCAAGTATCGATGGAAGTCTTTTTGAATCAGCACGAATTGATGGAGCCGGAGAATTCAAAATACTTTGTTCCATTGCTTTGCCTGTATCGATGCCAATTATAGCTACCATCGGTTTAATGTATGGAGTAGCTCACTGGAATGAATATTTTTCAAGTTTGATGTACAACAACGAATCAACAATGCGAACATTGCAGGTAGTATTAAGAGAAATGCTGAACAGAGCAAATAATATGGATGCTGAGATTACTGTTCCAACGAGAACGTTGCAGATGGCGGGTGTAGTAGTCTCTGCTGTGCCGATTATTGCTGTCTATCCATTTCTGCAAAAACACTTTACACAGGGTATAATGCTTGGGGCTGTAAAAGGATAACCATATCCTTTTCGCATAAAAAGATATCAAGGAGGTAGGTAGTTTATGAAAAAGTTTTTAGCAATCTCATTAGTATTTGTATTGGCTTTTGGTTTAATCGGATGTGGGAAAAAAGAAACGCAGGAAACAAAGGACTCAGTTGGCGAAACTGTCAATGAGACAGGAGAAAAGGAGAGCCAAGGGGATACTTCAACCGAAGTCACTTCCATTTCTCTGTATGGTATTCCTGTTACTATTCCGGACTCCGACATGATTATTCCGGAGTTGGAAAAAAGAGTCGGTGTTGATCTGGATATTACCAGCACAGAAGGCGATGAATCGCTCCTTGTATCTAGATTAGCAGGCGGGGATATCCCTGATGTATTCAGAGTAACTACCTTAAGCAATCTGGCATCTTATAAGAAAGAAGGAGTTTTATTAGACCTGAAGGATTATTTAGATAAAATGCCAAACGTAAAAAATATGTTTACGGAACAGCAGTGGGCACGTGTTACTTTTGACGGCGGCATTTATGGAATACCGCGTCGTATGGAAGGTAATTATGGATGCTGGTATATGCGTTATGACTGGCTTGATAAATTAGGTGTTTCTGACCCTACGAATTTCGATGAATTACTCGAAGTTGCAAAACTGATGACAACCTCTGACTTGGACGGAAACGGGAAAAATGATACCTATGCAATCAGCGGACAATACGGAGCTACAGCAAGTACCTTTGGTCGTGGAGCATTTGATGGATTTTGGACTGCATATGGTGTAACAGGACCAGAGACAATTATGATCAAAGATAATAAAGCAGTAATGGCTTGTACACTGCCGGAATTCCGCCTTGCAGTAGAAGAAATTCGAAGATTTGTAGAAGCAGGAGTTGTGGATCCGGAAATCTTATCTAACACTAACGATAGTATAACGGAAAAAATGTCCATGGGTAAAGCAGGAATTTGTTATGGAGGATGGGCAAATTATAGCAAACCGGCACAAGCAAAAATATTGCAGGCTGTTTTCCCGGAAGCTAACTGGGGACCCTTCAGAGCAGAGATCAAAACGGATTATGGTGTGTCGGGAGCATCCAATTCCGCATCAGGTAATGATGCAGTTTATGCAATTAATGCTGATTTAGTAGATGAGCCAGAGAAATTAGAAGCAGTATTAAAGCTTTTTGATTACATCGCAACGGAAGAATGTGACAATCTGTTAAGCTTTGGTATTGAGAACGAACATTATAAGGTTGAAAATAATACAATTGTTAAGCTGGATAAAATGGACGAGCTAAGCTATGGTTGGGGAATTCAATTCTTAGGTCGTGACGACATGCTTTATTGTATGACCAAATTTGCAGATTGTTCCGAATATATTAAACATTGTGCGGAGGATGTTACAATTTATACCCATTATGGTCAGATGGTAGAAAAACCGGATGATATTAATGTATCGGATATTGAATCCTATGTTTTGGAACAAGTTGCACAATTTATGTTTGGTACCCAGAGTATGGATAAATGGGATGGTTTTATTGACAAATTATACACATCATTATCTCTTCAGGAATACCTGGATGTAGCAAATACCTCATTAAAGGAATTGGGCTATATAAAATAATTTAATTACTTAATAATCTTAATGATCTAATAATAAAAGGGGTTGCAGCAAAATGAACTGTATTCAGGCAGGAAGGTATATGGGATTCCCTCGCAAGGGTATCCAATCCATCTTCTGTCCTAAGGTATAGATAATTGCTACAACTCCTTTGTATTTGATATTTATAATGCTCAACGACACTCCGAAACGGTCTAAATAAATAGAATGAGAGGATATCATGATGGAAAAGAGGATTGCTATCTTAGGAGGAGGAATTGCCGGGTGTATTGCGGCAGTAATTGCAAAAAATCAAGGTCTGTCTCCGATTATAATTGAATCAAGAAGCTATTTAGGATATGAAATGACGGGAAGATATCAATTGTTCGTCAAACAACTAGATAGTCAAAAGTCGATATTAGAAAAATACTTTGATGTAAGCGGGGTTTCAATCGCTTCTAATAGATGCTTTTATCAAGGAGAATTGAAAATGGCACTTGGAAAACGAATGAGGGAGCTTGAGATACCTTGTTTTTATCTTTCTCATTTGATCGGTGTCAGTGGAGATACTTCAATAAATAAAATATATTTTGCCAATCCCTATGGAATGTATTCGGTTGATTGTAATTACATTTTGGATTGCAGTAATACCCAGATGATAAGAAATATATTAGGGTTACCGACAAGCATAAATTACAATCACAGCATTCAGTTCGCAATGGAACTGACCAATTGTCGTTATAAGGGAACCCATATAGAGGTTGATCTGGATGATAACGATACACAAATATTAAAAGTGAATCCTTCTAAGCATTCGCCGAATAGCCGAATAGTGACTATGGATTTTAATCTGACGTTTAATGAAAATAGTATATCAGCAAGAACAAAAGCTGAGATAAAAGCTCGTACGCGAAGCTTACAGGTTTTAAATAAATTAGCTGGAGTAGAGGGCTTTAAGGATTTTAAATTAATTAACATATCAAGTGAAGCGTCCAGTACAAGAAATAATCTAAAGCTTAATATTGATATGAATAATGTTCTTGAAAATGAAGTGATATTAAACTTTGAATTTACAGAGGCTGATTTACTTCAACTTGAACTATTCCTAAAAAATCGATTGGATAAATTACATCCCGGTGATAAAAGTATTTCAGAGAGATATTTGTGGATGAACGGTAAAAAAAGAAATCGATCTGAATGCATAAGATTTGATGGTTCGGGTGAGTGGCTGGGAGTAAAACTGGATTCAATCTCCCTTATAACAGAGCGGTTACCGATCATCGATAATGATATAGTAATTGCAGGCATGGGGGTATCCGGAATGTCAGCTGCCATGGGGATTGGAGCCTCTGAAAAAAGTCTGTTAGGTATTGAGAGTCAAAGTACCTTAGGTGGAACCAGGACAACAGCACATGTCATGGGGTACTATTATGGATATCAAGGTGGCTTTACGAAAGATTTAGAGGATTCGCTTCAAGAATTTATTGCAAATAATATAGAATTTTCCTATGAGAAATCGTCCGCATATATTATACTGGAATACTTTCATTTTTTAACGTTAGAGCAAATGAATTTTCCTTATCTGTTAAATACGGTTGTTTGCGGAGCAAAACTGGAAGATCGAAGGTTAGTCGGAGCGATTATAGCAAATGATACAGGAGTTTATCTTATTAATTCAAGAATTTTTTTGGATATGACAGGAAATGGAGATTTGGCTGCTTTATCAGGAGCTACTTTTGAGTTTGGTGATCCACAGGATGGAAATAGTCAGACCTTCAGCAGATGGGGACGAACAGAAGTAAACGTAGAGAACTATCGGGAAAATGAATTTCATGGTGATTATGATGCGGTAGATCCATCCGATTATCAGGATTTGTTGCGTGCATTAACGATATCACAGTGCGATAATTCGGCATACTACTTCTCACACCCACTCGCCTTTCGTGAGGGAAGACGTATTATAGGAAAAGAATATATTACACTGGAAAAAGCATTAACCTTTCGTGAACTGGATCAAGTCGTTCTGATTGGTGAAACCACCTTGGACAATCATGGAAGAATGTCAGCGGATTACGCATTGATGGGATTTGGTACATTAAATAAAGTTTATCGTGCAGCGGTTCCGATTGGTTGCTTTATACCAAAAGGTATCGATGGATTATTAGTTGGCGGTAAAGCGATTTCCGGTGATCGTGATGCCGTTGGTATGCTGCGAATGAACGCTGACGTGCAAAATGCCGGGTTTATGCTTGGTATTTATGCTGATTTAGCACAAGAGGGAGATCTAAATACAGTTGATTTTGAGTATTTTCAAAATAAATTAAGGCAGTTAAATATACTGACGGCAGAAAGAGAAACTCCTTCTATAAAATCACTTCAGGATGCCGTTGTACAAATATCAACGGATGATCCTTATTCTTTATTTGATGTATTGCTGCAGGAAAAAGCGTTAGTATTACCATTGTTAAGAGCTGCATATGAGCAGGAAACGAATAAAAAGAGAAAATACTATATCGCAAAAGCATTGGCTTGGTTTAATGACCCTCTTGGCATTGAACTTCTTTACCAAAGATTTGATGAGCTAATTCTTAACGAATGTATTGACAGTAAAAGCGATATAGACGATCAAATGGATGTAGTACGTCATGGGGTAGCGAATGAGAAAATAAATGATTATTGGGATCTAAATCAATTGATTGTTTTGCTCGAAAGACTTAAGGATCAAACTCGAATCGCTGAACTATGCAGCTTGATCAAACGTACTGATGCGGGCGGAACACCCTATAAAAGCAAATATGTATACTATGCGTCAAGAGCAGACATGGTATGCGTTCCATATTATGAAAGGCTATATATACTCGCACATTATTTTGTTCATTTGCCCAGTAAAACGGCAGCCCCTTATTTATTTGAGTTATTAGATAAAGAGAATATCGGGGGTGGTTTCTATTGTCATAGTCTAGAGCAACCGCCTCTATATTTCTCATCCTATCTAGAATTAATGATTGCAAGAGCTGCTTATCGATGTGGAGAAGGTAGAGCAAGAGAGGTTATTAGCAATTATTCTAGCGATTTAAGGAAAACACTTTCTTCCTGTGCACAAAATGAATTAGAAGGCGCGACAGCTTCTCCTCCATTTACGCTCAAAGAATTTAAGGCCCATGCGTTATCCCCTGACTTTCTTTCGACAGATGAGCAATTACAAATAAGAAGGAATTGTAATAATGAAATTTCTACTGTATAATTCTTGGGGTGGATAAAACAGGAATTATTTTGTTGGTATCGCTTGTCAAGCAGGGGGAAGCTTATATGAAAAAGTTGAGTTGGTCCGGGGTTGTACTTATAGTATTTATTATGATCGTTCTGGGATTTTTATTCAGTATGATTACAGCTATTTATGGAAATCCGGTTACGAAGCTGATTGCTACTGCACAGATACGCAGCTATGTTGATGAGAATTACCCGGATATGGATTTAGAGGTAACAAAGGCGGTCTATAATTTTAAGTGTGGGGATTATGTATCCCAGGTACAGTCAACAACCAGTATGGATACCGCGTTTTCTGTCAGCTGGTATAGTGGCAAGATCGACGACACTTATGAAATCAATGTATTGCAGCATTATAGAACATATCAACGACTACAACAGGAACTATCAAATAAAGTTGAAGAAGTAATCGGAAGGGATTTTCCTTATGAGACCTCCATCCTCTTTGCAGACTTAGATAAGTCCATGGATGATTATAGCGCTTTGACGCTGGATATGCCTTTAGATACAGAGACGTTTCCTATGCCTACCACTCTTACTATTTATTTTTATCAAGATAAGATTGAATATGAAGTTTTTTGTGAGAGACTTCAGGAGCTCAAAAAGATTATGAAGAAGAACAAGATTCGGATGGATTATTATTCTGTGGTTATGGAAGAGGCGTCTGAGGATGGTGAAAAGCCAATAAGCAGCGGGAAAAGCATCTATCTTTATGATTACCCGGCTGAGAAAATTGACTCTGAGACACTTTCGGAGGATATTCAAAAATATATGGACGAGTGGGAAGCTGAGCACGAAAAATAGAGTGGAAAGAAAAGCAAGAACAAGGTCAAGAGCCAACTCGCGATTTTCTAAAGTGCAGAAAATTGCTCATTGAAAAAGCAGACTCATGAAATGCATAGCACGCATTTCATGAGAAAGATAAGAAAGAGAAAGGTCAAGAGCCAACTAGCGATTTTCTAAAGTGCAGAA
>JAEZLZ010000109.1 GCA_023415055.1 Bacillota bacterium
TGTGGGTGGTTGTTTACATTATAACAGAAATCAGCCATACATACCCTAGAAAATATGAAGTTTTCAACGTTTTTTAAAGGGTGGTAGAATTTAGTCCTGCACCGGAATTTACTTTTTCAAGTCAGCAATATATCTATATCTAATGAACCGGATCACAAAATTGAATCCATGCATCTTCTTGTAGATCCTTAATTCCTATAACTGCAGCTGCTCCCACTCGATATAAGCCGCCTCCAGCCTATTCTCTATCGGTTTCTGTTCCTGATATATTTCATTTAATCTTACACCGTCCGTACTACATAATTCCATCTGGCTCTTCAGGGTATCCAGTTGTTTCTCCAACTCGTTGATAGTCGTCTCTAATTCTTCCAACCGTTTTTCTGGTTTCTTTGACTTAATCAAATTATTATTCCCGGATACTCCTCGTTTTCCTGAATTATTCTGATCCATCCACTGTGCTTTGCTTGTGCTTTCTGATGATCCTTTTAGTTTTGCTGTATTTTCACCTGCTTTTTGCTTATTAAAGGATAGTCTCTCCTGCTCCTTCTTATGCTCCTCCTGATAATAAGCATAGTCACCGTTATATTCTCTCACCGTCCCATCCTCAAGCGTCAGAACCTTATCGGCGAGCTTATTGATGAAGTAACGGTCATGAGATACAAATAGCAAAGTCCCCTCAAATTCCTTTAGCGTCTCCTCTAGAACTTCTCTGGAATCCATATCAAGATGATTGGTCGGTTCGTCAAGGATTAGCAGGTTAGCACCTTCAAAGGTCAGGGAGCACAATCGCAGGCGGCTCTTCTCCCCTCCGGAGAGATATTTGATTTTCTTATTCACATCTTCCTGTAAAAATAGTGCCTTCGCCAGCTGCGATCTTGCAGCACCGTTCGTCAGATTATGAAGTCTTGCAAAATATTCAAGTACTGTCTGCTCTTCCTCCGGATATTCTACCTGTTGAGGAAGATATCCAAGGATGACATTTGCACCAAGTCGAATCGTGCCTCTATCCGGCTCTAACTCTCCTAAGATCAGCTTCAGAAGTGTTGTCTTCCCGCTGCCGTTCTCCCCGATGATACAGGCACTGTCCTGATAGTATATACTAAATGATATTTCCTTAAGTACTTCCCGATCCTGGAATGCTTTTCTTAATTCCGACAGTTCCATTACCAACTTGCCGGATCTGCCCACGGATACCTGATTCAAGCGGATCTTTCTTTTTTCAAAGACCGGACGATCCATTACTTCAATCTTCTCAAGACGTTTCTCCAGCTCTTTCGCACGCTTAAACATCGTCTCACTGTCTCGCATCACGCCCCAGATACGGTAGCGTTCAATCTGTTGTTCCATTCGTTCAATTTTACGTTGTTGATTCTGATAATTGCGGTATTCGATCAGGAAGCGTCGTTCCTTTTCTGCTACATAATAGCTATAGTTTCCATGATACTGTTCCATATGGTCATATTCGAGTTCATAGATCTTTTCAACAACATGATCGAGGAATAACCGATCATGGGATATAATCAGTGCAGCTCCTTTATACTCCTTTAAAAAATCCTCGAGCCATTCGATTGTCATCAGATCCAAATGATTCGTCGGTTCATCGAGTAAAAGGATATCCGGTTCTTCGAGCAAAATTTTTGCCAAGACTACACGCGTCTTCTCTCCTCCGCTTAACCGATCAAAGGGCATCTCTTTCATTCTGTCATCAATCTGTAAACCCTCGGAAATCTTATCTATTCTCGTATCCAGCTCATAGCCATGCTTCAGCTCATATTGTTCTAATAGTCTGGAGTAACTATCCATCGCTTTCGCTAGTTGATCTCCCTCCAAGAAACCCATTCCGTGTTCCAATTCTTCCATCTCCCTGCGCAGCTGATCAATAGAAGAAAATGCCATTCTAAGCACTTCTGCCGTTGTTATAGCCTCTTCATATACCGGGATCTGGTTTAAATATCCAATCTTATTTCCTTTGCGAAGACTGATTTCACCTCCCTGATATTCCTCCAGACCGATTAACATCTTCATCAGCGTCGTTTTACCACAACCATTTTGCCCGATCAGGCCTATTCTCTCTCCGGATTTAATCTCAAAAGAGATATTCTCAAATAGCTTCTTTGCTCCATAATATTTTACTAATTCATTTACATTTAACTCAATCATATTTTATTTCTCACTTTCTTACATTTATTGACATTGCTTTTACTTTATACACACCGGTCATCCGGCTGACCGAAACGAAAAAAAACCCAAAGCCGAATAAGCTTTGGGTTTCATAAATCAAATCATTATCTTACTGCTATAATGAATGCTCCAAACTACTTATAGGGTTATCTTGAAAACTATTAAAAATAGGCGCACTTATCCCTTGGGTGGGTAAAATTGCGATCATAATAGCTTCAAATCTAATCCATCTAAGTGTCGTGTTCATATAAACTCCATTCATTCCTAATTGATATCATGCATATAAAATAAAGTATCTTGCCACATCATATGACAATTCTTTCAATTTGTCAATACATAATTCACCAAACCCTGTACCTCGTTATCTCCTGTGGATATCGTTATCTTATATCTGTGAATCCATCACCTATAAAACTTCGTTTATGATGATATATGCGATTGAGAAATAAAATTTAATGCGAAAAACGATCCTAGAAGTACCTGTTCCGTATCTTCTAAAATAAGCTCTGTAAAGCAAAGGCTTTTATTCCTCGCTTAACAGAGCTATATAAATCATACATCCCTCATAATTCTGATAATTATACTTGTATCACATGCTTAATTCCGATTAGTCAAAGTATACTGTCTTTCCGGTACGAGCTGATTCATAGATAGCTTCCAGAATTCTGGTGACCGCAATCGCCTGCTCCGGTTTAACTACCAGCTCCTCACCCTTAGTGATAGCATTGTAGAATACTTTCTGCTCGATATCCGGCGCATCCTCGCTCTGTCCAGTGAAGAATGCTACTCCACCGGAATTAAGATCCGGTTTCTCTACAAGCTGTTTGTTATATTGAATACGATTGATACGGAGACCATCCTTCATATCAGCACCGGCTTTTGTTCCGCAGAGACTCGTCTTTGCTTCATCAACCTCAAGCGTATTTAGTGCCCAGGATGCTTCCAGATGAATCGTTGCACCATTCTTCATCTTTACAAATCCAAATGCTGAATCCTCTACTGTAAATCCCTTCGGATCCCAATCACCAAAGGCATTTCCTTGATCGGTCTGATCAGCCAGCTTACGATATACCGAACCGGTAACGGATTCCGGTTCATAGTTGTTCATCATCCAAAGAGTCAAATCAAGAGCATGAGTACCGATATCGATTAACGGACCGCCACCCTGTTCCTCTTCATTCAAGAATACGCCCCAGGTCGGAACCGCACGTCTACGAACTGCATGTGCACGAGCATAGTAGATATCTCCCAAATCGCCATTATCACATGCTGTCTTGAGATATTTAGAATCCTGACGATAACGATTCTGGTAACCGATGGTCAGCAATTTTCCTGTCTCCTTTGCAGTCTCTAACATCAGCTTAGCATCTGCATAGGATTTTGCCATCGGCTTTTCGCACATAACATGCTTTCCTGCTTTCATCGCTGCTACCGAGATTTCTGCATGGGATTTGTTCGGAGTCAATACATAGACTGCCTCCAAATCATTTTCCTTTACTAATTCGGTATAATCCGTATAAACACGGGCATCTGCCGTGCCATACTTCTCTTTTGCATCCTCTGCCTTCTGCTTTACAATATCACAGAAAGCAACGATTTCATAATTGCCATTCTTCTGTATTGCAGGTAAATGCTTGTTATTCGCGATACCGCCGCAACCAACGATACCTATCTTAACCTTTCTCATTGTATAACCTCCATTATTGTAAACTTTAGTAATTAATCCTGAAGATGAACCTATTACCAGCCGAGTGATCTAAGATAATCTCTGCTGATATGTGCATCCTCAAGTGCAGTAAATTCGGTGTGTCTGTCCTGTTCTACGACTACCCACTCACTGCCACCGGCAATTGCCTGTGCAAGAATGGATGGCATATCCTGGACACCCTGGCCAACTGCACGGAACTCAAAAGGTGTTCCTTCACTGTAATCCTTCAGATGAACCACCGGTAATCGGTTCGCATACTTCTTCATATAAGTGGCAGGATCCTCACCAGATACTCTGGTCCAGCAAGTATCTAATTCCACCTGCCATATATCCTTGCCATAGATACGATACATATAATCCAGTATATATTCACCGTCTTCCGTCTTCTGGAACTCAAAATCATGATTATGGTACATAAGAGTGATCCCAAACTTATGACATGCCTCTGCGATTGCAGGTACATTCTTCATAAATTTCTCAAAATACTCCGAACCATAACGCTGATCATCCATTAGATAAGGAATTGCAACATATTTACACCCGATTATCGCATAGTCCTCAGCTGTCTTAAGTGTATCAGCCAGGAATGCCTCATAAGGAACATGTGCTGATATCGGAGTCAGACCAACTTCCTTAAGAATATCTCTGATCTCTTCGGGAGTATGACCATAAAGCCCTGCCAGTTCCACACCGTCATAGCCCATTTTCTTTACTTCCTGCATTGCCTTTACAAAATCCTTCTCTGCCTCTTCACGGATAGAATAAACCTGAAGTGCAACCGGTAATGTATTCATATAGAACTCCTTTCACAACTGCTTATTGAGTCCAGTCTTTATTCGAAGTAGATAACTTGCTTCTTCTCAGAGGATTCGAATACTGCTTCCATCAACTTCATAACTCTCATTACCTCAGGCAATTTGATCTTCTGTTCTTCTTCTTTTGCGATTGCCTTCATAACATTACGGTAGAAATCTCTGATGTCACTCTTTACAATATCAAGCTCCTCTGTGCTGATCGTGTCATCTCTGCGGGGTGCCATCGTCTTAGTCAGACCTGCAGCGGTACGAACCGGAACTACATCTTCCTCATTCTTGCCGATTGCACGAACGATACGTCCCTTCAAGCTCCAGTCCTCAATAATCGCTGTACCATTCTGACCAATCATATACCATCTGGGTAAGGAAATGAAATTGCTTGTACCTACCTCTACCAGAACATCAACACCATTCTCAAAACCAAGCTGTACAGTAAAACCATCATCCACCATAGTATTGGTGATGTTCGTGACAGTAGCATAAACTGTCTTCAGTTTCGTACTTCCCATCATCTGAAGAATCTGATCTAACAAATGAACGCCCCAGTCAAGGACCATACCGCCGCCGTGTTCCTTCTCCTGTCTCCAATCTCCGGGGATACCTCTGGAGCCGTGAACTCTGGATTCAATCCGGTATACCTCACCTAGCTTTTGCTCGTCATATATTTTCTTCATCGTAAGATAATCCTCATCCCAACGACGATTCTGATGAACAGTAAAGAGCTTTCCTGTTTCCTTTGATACATCCATCATTTCCTGTAAATCGGAGGAACTAAGAGTAACCGGCTTTTCACTTACTACATTCTTGCCGGCACGCATTGCCTGAATTGCAATTGGTTTATGCAAATCATTCGGTGTGGAAACCAGCACCAGGTCAATCTGTTCGTCTCCTAATAATTCCTCAAGGCTGTTATAGCTATGAACACCAACCTCTTTGGCGTAATCCTTACGTGCGTCACTGATGTCATAAATTCCTGCAACCTCTAATCCGTCGATAGTCTCGATGGTCTCTCTGTGCCAATTGCCCATACCACCAAAACCCACAATACCGAGCATATAATTTGTACCTTTCATTACTAATTAGCCTCCATATAAGTCTTATCCTATAGTTAAAATATATCTTCTGTTTCTGTCCTATTGTGTGAACCAAATATCATTAAGCCCAGAACATCTCGCCTCTTGCTTCGTAAATCAATACATTCTTCAAGAAATCGATTGCTTTTACCAAGCCTTCTTTACCGGACATTAAGCCGTCCTCATGTTCAATACTTAGTGCGTGATCATAGCCTGCCATACGAAGCTCTGATACGATTGCTTTCCAGAATTCTTCCCCGTTACCGTAGCCTACCGATCTAAAGATCCAGGAACGATTTTTCTCATCACCGTAATGTCCGGTATCTAATACACCATTTACTGCTGTATTGTATTTATCAACCTTGGTATCCTTTGCATGGAAATGGAATAATGCACCTGCTTTTCCAAGCTCACGGATGCTTGCACAAGGATCCATACCCTGCCAGATTAAGTGGCTGGGATCAAAGTTAGCACCAATCTCAGGTCCTACCGCTGCACGAAGCTTTAACAATGTGCTGGTGTTGTATACGCAAAAACCGGGATGCATCTCCAGAGCGAATTTGGAAATACCATGCTCCTTTGCGAATGCAATCTTCTTCTTCCAATAAGGAATCAGAACCTGGTTCCATTGGTAATCAAGTACTGCCATATAATCTTCAGGCCAGGAACAGGTTACCCAGTTCGGCATCTTATCTTCCGGGCTTCCGCCAGGGCAGCCGGAGAAGGTGTTGATGATGGAAACACCAAGCTTTTCTGCTAACAAAATTGCTTTTGTCAAATCCTCGTCAAATTTATCGGCGATCTCCTTTACCGGATGTACCATATTGCCATGACAGCTCAAAGCACTGATTTCAAGATTATATTCCTTTATCGTGTTCTTAAATTTGTCAAGCTCTTTTTCATCATTTAATAAAACATCCGGGTTACAATGTGCTCTTCCGGGATATCCGCCGCAACCGATTTCTACTGTTTGAACACCGTTTTTGGATAAAAATTCACAAGCCTTATCAAGAGACATATCTCCTAAAACAACTGTAAACGTACCTAATTTCATTGCTTATCCTCCTAATATCTCATTGTATTAAAATCATGGTATTTATATCATACATTGCCATAGCTTGTTTATCTATGTTTTTCTTGCTGTTTATACATATTATTTTGCTAAATCTTTTTATTTCCCACTTCGGACCTCACCCAGATCCCATACATGTGATGGTGCATAACCATAATAATTTCGAAACAGTCTGCCGAAATTATTATAATCCGTAAAACCTACGGCAGTGGCCACCTCGGATACGGTCATTTCTTTTTGCTCCAGTAAACGGTGAGCTTCTTTCAGTCTGACCTTATTTAAATAATTCAGAGGACTTTGACCAAGGCTTTCCTTGAAGAGATGGCAGAAACGATATTCGCTCAGGTGGATCAACTCAGCCAGAGTCTGAATCATAATCTGATCGGTATAATTCGAGTGGATATATTGCAAAACCATATTCAAACGTTTTAGGTTTTGCATACGTTTAATATTTTCCTTATCCGACAGATTCTCGGCAACATAATTCCGAAGCAGGTAAGTAATCAGTTCAAATATTTTCCCCCGTAGTGCCAGTTTATATCCGACTTGTTTATTCAATTCCTCTTGATAGATATCCTGCATCAGTCGTTTTATATTATCGTCAGAAGCAATAATGGATTGAAAAATCACGTTATAATTAGCAATCTCCTTTGAGAAGGCAGCCATTTCAAATATTACGACCAGAGATTGTAAATTCTTTGTTCTGCTATAACCTTCATGAAGTTCGTTGCTGTTAATAATGAGCAGATTGCCTTCTTCCATATTAAATGGCTTATGGTTGCAATAAAAAATTCCCTGCCCCTCGAGCACATAATGCAGTTCAATATGTTCGTGCCAATGGGAAGAACAGTACAACCCCCGTTCCTTGATATGTTGTTTGAACATTTGGACCGGAAATTCCATATCATTGATTATTTTCTTTTCATATAAGCTCATATCATGCATACGAAAACCTCCATGTTGTCACTTTAGTTGTTTATCTTTCATTTTACCAGAATATGCAACGGCTTTCAACAAGATGAAAGGATAAATCCTTTCATCTTGCCATGAATAAAAAAATCCCTAAGTTAATCTTTTGATTAGCTTAGGGCATCCTGTATAGTTTAGAATAGAAGCTCTGATTTTTTCTTAAGTAATTTGGCACCGTTTAGAATAAGCAAAATTCCGGATACTGCTCCTGCAACGATTAGCAGAATTCCCATAACAAGATTCCACACACCTACTGATTTCATTGTATGGTAGATTTTCTCCATCATAAATAATCCCTCCTTTTATCTTCCGGCATACTACCCATTTAATTTTTTACACCATACTGCTCATAATATGCATCAATTGCTGATTTTAATGTATCATCAATGACAATTTTCCCGTGATAGGGGCGGTTATGCAGATGCTCGACTACTTCTTGCATGGTCACAATAGCTGTGGTTGCTATCTGGTAATTTTCTTCTATCTCAGCCAGCGCACTCTTGCTGCCCTGTCCTCTTTCCATCCTGTCTACCGAAACAACTAAGCCAAGTACCTTAACCTGTGCCTGCGCTGCCAGGATAGGTATAGTCTCGCCAACCGAGGTTCCTGCCGTAGTTACATCCTCAATAATAATAACCCTATCTCCGTCATTCAGAGGAGATCCCAGTAAAATACCTGTATCACCGTGATCTTTGACTTCTTTACGGTTAGAACAATATCTGATCTCTTTTTGATAAAACTCACTGATTGCCATAGTAGACGCTACACTGAGCGGAATGCCCTTGTAAGCCGGTCCAAACAATACGTCAAAATCAAGTCCGTATTTATCATTGATCGCCTTGGCATAATATTCACCCAGTCTTCTCAGTTGTGTACCTGTCCGGTAGAAACCCGTATTTACAAAGAATGGAGTCTTTCTTCCGCTTTTTGTTGTAAAATCACCGAACTTCAGTACTCCGCAGTCAACCATGAATTCTATAAAATCCTTCTTATACTGTTCCATAAGTTTCCTCCATCTTATTATATCATGAATTAAAATCATATTCATGATCGTCAGCTCCGATCGTATGCTCTCAAGCAAGCTTGGAGCATACTCACTACGCTTTTATTATATCATGATTATAATGTTTCATCATAATATTTTTCCAATCCCTTACCATTGAATGCATTCGTGGTAAGTTCACTACGCTCATTGTATCATAAATCACAATAAATTGTAGCCTATATTAGAAATTTATTCAAATTTTGAGACTCAATCGCTAGTTTACACAGCCGATCAGTGTTTGTATATCATCTATATTATATTGTTTCATATATGCCTCAATTCCCTCGAGGACCTCTATCGTTGCCGCAGGATTAATGAAATTTGCCGTTCCTACCGCTACCATACTGGCACCGGCCATGATAAACTCCAGGGCGTCCTCTGCACAGGTAATACCACCCATACCAATGATTGGCAGCTTCACTGCATGCGCTACCTGATATACCATGCGTACTGCAATCGGTTTTATTGCAGGACCGGATAAGCCACCGGTTTTATTAGCCAGAAGACATGCTCTGCGATGAATGTCAATTTTCATTCCGGTCAAGGTATTAATTAAGGACAATGCATCCGCTCCGCCTGCTTCGGCGGCTCTAGCCATCTCGCTTATATCCGTGACATTCGGACTGAGCTTCATGATGATTGGCTGCTTCGCACGTCTTTTCAGCTCAGAGGTAATGGCTTCCACAAAGTATGGATCCTGTCCGAAAGCAATTCCTCCCTCCTTCACATTCGGGCATGAGATATTGATCTCAAGCATATCGATATCGCAATCCGAGAGGCGCTCTACTACCTCGCAGTATTCTTGTATGGTTTTTCCAACAACATTAACAATTATCTTTGTATTGTATTTACGTAAAAAAGGGATATCTCTTTGAATAAACACATCCATGCCGGGATTTTGAAGACCGATTGCATTCAGCATTCCTCCGAAGGTCTCTGCTATTCTGGGCGTAGGATTCCCCGGCCAGGGTATACTTGATACCCCTTTTGTAGTGACTGCCCCGAGCCTTGACAGATCCACATATTCGCTATATTCCATACCGGAGCCAAAGGTTCCGGATGCAGTGGTCACCGGATTGGAAAAGGTGATACCGGCTAAGGTCACATTCATATTCATAGTTCTACCTCGTCCCCATAAAAGACAGGGCCATCCTTGCAGATTCGCTTATTCTTCACATTACTGTGCTCATCCACTTCCTTTGTCTTACATACGCAGCCCAGACAGGCACCTATACCGCAAGCCATACGTTCCTCCATAGATAATTGGCAGATGATGCCCTTCTCTCTCGCATAGGCCTGGATACCCCGCAGCATCGGAGTCGGTCCGCAGGCATATATTATACCTGCTTCCAAATTCTTCTCCCTGATTGCATCCAGGACATTACCTCTGGTTCCTTTACTTCCATTCTCAGTTGCTATAGTAACCATACCATAGGGTGCAAACTCTTCTTCCAGAAATGTATTATCACGATATCCTAATACAATCTGTTTTTCACAGTTTAGTTGTTTCGCCAATTCGAGCATCGGTGGAATACCGATACCTCCGCCTATTAATAAAGCCTTCGTTCCTTCCGGGTGGAAGCCGTTGCCCAAAGGCCCCATTACCTCAATATAATCCTGTGCTTTCAACTGCGTGAACTCTTCTGTTCCCTTACCTGCACTTCGATATACCAGACGAATTCTTCCCTGTACCTTATCAATTTCGCAAATACTGATTGGCCTTGGTAATAACCGGCTTCCATCCTTACAATATAAAGATACAAATTGGCCTGGCTTAGCTTCCAAAGCGATATCCTTAGCGATAATCCACATACTATAGATTTCTTCCGAAAGCTTGATCTGTTCTGCCAAAATGGCTTGTTGTTTTATAGCAACCGACATATCATTTCTCCTATGAATATAATCACTAAAATTTCCTTTTCTTGTTTCGTACAGTATAACCTAAATAATTTCCGTCTACAAGGAATTTTTTAGGCATATTTTAATTTTGAACTTAATTTTATTGATATTGTTTATAAGTACTTCTTATTATTATATTGATTAGTGTTAACATCACCTTTTAGCATTAATTCTGTATCATAAGTTAAATAATGACTATTATTACCAGGATAGTCTTATTCAAGTAGATTTAATTAACCTTCCATTATTTTCACATAAATTTTTCGAATACGCGGTCCGTCAAATTCCATAAAGTAGATACCCTGCCAGGTTCCCATGAGTAATTTCCCGTCTTCGACTATGATTGTTTGGGAAAATCCCATCATACTTGATTTTATATGGGCTGCAGAATTACCCTCTCTGTGATGATATCCATCCGATAATGGAATTAACTTATCCATTTCCATCATAAAATCCCTGATTACGTCCGGATCTGCATTTTCACTAATTGATATTCCGGCCGTGGTATGAGGTACATAGATAACACATATCCCGTTCTTCACACCGCTGTCCTTTACCAGCTTTTTCACCTCTGAAGTTATCTCAATCATCGCTGTCTGCTGGCCGGTTTTCACGCCAAATGTATAAACTTCGCTCATTATATCACCTCTTTCCTACTCTAAAGTAAAACGTCATGTCGACAACGCATTTACAGAAAGATGCACCCAAAAAATGGCTGAGTATTTTGATGACCTCCCTCCACGGAATATACTAATTATACGGGGGTAGTTATGTAGCTCCTTGATGAAATAGTGTAACAATTGATACACTTCTATTATCTTTGATTTTCTAAATTTTTCAACAGGTTTTCGGCAAAATATTAAGTTTTTTCTTTGGGTAATAATTAACTTTCCTCATCCCTCCTTGACACAATTCCATGACTATGTTATATTTACCAGCATGGGTTAAAAATGAAATGAGACCGTATGAGAAATTGTATGTATATTAAAGTTGAGAGGAAATGATTGAAGATGGCAAATACGAATCCTATTGTAACAATGGAATTGCAGAATGGTGATATCATTAAAATTGAATTATATCCAGAGATTGCTCCTAACACAGTTAACAATTTTATCTCATTAGTAAATAAAGGTTTTTATGATGGACTTAAATTTCACAGAATTATCCGCGGTTTTATGATCCAAGGCGGTGACCCGGAGGGTACCGGAATGGGCGGCCCGGGCTACTCAATCAAAGGTGAATTTTCATATAATAATTTTTCGAATAATATCAAGCATACTGCAGGTGTAATCTCAATGGCAAGATCACAGCGTCCCGATTCTGCTGGTTCTCAATTCTTTATCATGCACAAAGACTCTCCACATCTGGACGGTTCTTATGCTGCTTTTGGTAAGGTGATTGAAGGAATGGATGCGGTTAACAAGATTGCTGAGGTTAAGACAGATTATTCTGATGCTCCCCTTGAGCCTCAGATTATGAAGAAACTTACTGTGGAAACCTTCGGAGCACAATATCCCGAACCGGAGAAGTGCTAATAATTAATGATTAAAATGAGCTTATCATAGAACACATCCCGTTTATGGTATCACTGTTACGGAATTCGGTCGATGATAAGCTCAATTTTTTCTCTTGTTTCAATGGTATCTACTTACCACTCCATGCCTTCTTCAGATCTTCCCTCATATCTATCACTGCTTGTCTCGAAGCATCCGCATAAGCCTCTTCTCCAAAACGTTCGTAGCCCTTCAGTTTATATGCTGCAATAATTCCACGGGAGGAATTTACGATAGCTCCCAGTCCGTCTTTATTAAAGTAATGAACCAGGTCTTCTGCTTTACCACCCTGGGCGCCATAGCCAGGAACAAGAATATATGCCTTTGGCATTAATTCCCGAAGAATCTTACCCATCTGTGGATAGGTTGCTCCTACCACTGCACCGACATAGCTGTAGGAATTACCCATGTACTGCTCTCCCCATTCAGCCACCTTCTTACCAACCAATTCGTAAAGGGGCCTATCACCGACCAGCTGATCCTGAAAATCACCACTCGAGGGATTGGAGGTCTTCACCAGAATGAATAATCCCTTCTTTTCTTCCTTGCAAACCTCCAAAAACGGATTTACTGCATCCGAACCCATATAAGGATTTAAGGTTACAAAGTCTTCATCAAAGCCCCGAAATACCTTATCATTAATTGTAACCTTACCCAGATGACCTATTGCATAGGCTGCAGAGGTTGATCCTATATCACCGCGTTTGATATCACCAATCACTACCAGGCCCTTCTCCTTACAATAATCCACTGTCTTCTTAAAAACCTTTAAACCTTCAATTCCAAATTGCTCATACATGGCAATCTGAGGTTTCACTGCCGGAATCAGATCATAAGTGGCATCAATAATCCCCTTATTAAATTGCCATATTGCTTCTGCCGCACCCTCAAGGTTTTCTCCTTTATCACGGTATGCCTTCTGCCTAATATGATTGGGTACATACTCTAACATCGGATCCATCCCGACTACAATGGGAGCGCTGAGCTGTACAATCTTTTCTACGAGTTTATTAATCATTTACCTACCGTTCCTTTCTTTTTAACCGTCCAAACTGTTATCCGTTGTTTCTTTATCTTATATAATCTATAAAACTACTGTCTGCAATATTGATATACCCTTTTTCCTGCCACAAAGGTTGCGATTACTCTTCCCTTAACTTTATAACCATGGAAGGGGGTATTCCTCCCTTTCGAGTAAAAACTGTTCTTGTCTATCGTATATTCTTCCATGGGATCCGCAATTACCAGATCTGCAGTCTTCCCAACACCGATGCAGCCACGGTCAATTCCAAGAATTCTGGCCGGATTGACACTCATTTTCTCTACCAACTGTGCCGGGGTAAGATACCCCTTTTCTACAAGCTCCGTCATCCCTAATGCAAATGCTGTCTCCGAACCTACGATGCCAAACGGCGCCTCTGACATGGATCTTGCTTTCTCTTCCATAGAATGTGGTGCGTGGTCCGTAGAAATAACATCAATTACACCATCCTGCAATGCTTTCTTCAGTGCTTCCGCATCCTCCGGTTTACGCAGTGGTGGATTCATTTTGTAATTTGCATCATCCGACTTTATATCGTCCTCGGATAAAGTAAAATGATGAGGGCAAACCTCACCGGTCACAGGAAGTCCCTCCTCCTTGGCAAGAGCTAACATTCTAGCACTATCCTTTGTGGAAATGTGGCATAAATGAAGCTTCGCTCCGCTTTCCTTTGCCATCAAAATATCTCTTGCAGTGATGATGTCCTCAACTGCATTGCTGATTCCCGGCAGCCCCAGTTGCTTTGCTTTCTTACCGGCATTGATCACGCCTCTACCCACAAGCTGCTTATCTTCACAATGAGCAAAGATCGGTATCTGATAATGGGCGGCTTGACGCATTGCCTCCATGTAGAGAGCGCTGTCCATAACTGATTTTCCATCCTCACTGAGCGCTACCGCACCCGCGTTCCTCATTGCTTTGATATCGGTCAGCTCACTGCCGTCCTGACCTAAGGTGATTGCTCCGACCGGCAGGATATTCACTGCAGCTTCCCGATCTCCCTTCTCTAATATGAGTTTAATCCTATCCGCACAATCGGTCACCGGTTTTGTATTCGGCATAGGGCAGATTGTAGTATAGCCCCCTGCTGCTGCCGCCTTTGCCCCGGTTGCAATGGTTTCCTTGTATTCAAACCCCGGTTCTCGAAGATGGACATGCAGATCGATAAAGCCCGGCATAATATATTGACCGGTAGCATCGATGACAGTAAATGCCGCATTATTCTCTTTCGCCTGCTGTCGTAATGCTTCCTCGGATAGGTTTGCTTCGACCTTGCTGATCCTACTGCCGTCGATCAATACATCATAATATCCTTCCAGGGCAGAAGCGGGATCAATCACATAGCCGTTTTTAATTAATGTCAGCATTCCATTCCTCCTTTTCTCCTAGTTCTTAAGCTCTGCTAAAAGCTTCGCAATATACAAGATACTGACCTTCTAAAGTTCAGCTTCTTCGATATCGTTCATGATTCTTCGTTCAATATAATACTCCAGTTCTTCCTTTGCAATCCATTGTGCTTCCGTCAGTTCCTCCGATAATACTACCTCATCAAAAGTCACTCTGCACAGATAACTGATTCCGATATTAAATATCTCACCGGTTGAAAATGTCCAGGTGTACAGAATTCGCTCGACCGTAGCCGATAAACCGGTCTGTTCATTGATACACCGAAGCACTGCCTTATCCGGAGGCTCCCTGAAATCTATGGTGCCATCAATGAAGCCCCACTGGTAAGGCTCCAGTACACGATCGTCAAACCATCTGCGTACGACTAGATACTTGTCCTCATACTGAACGATGCCTTTCACTAATATTCTATATTTATCCATATCTCTTCCTCCCTTTTAAGGTTATACTAGCTTAGTTGTTCTCTGGTCTGCCTGCCAGATAATTAATAAACTGCTGCGCTGTACGACCGGACATACCACCATGAGAAAGTTCCCATTTGTTTGCTTCCAGATATAGTTCCTCTTCTGTCAGAGATATATTCTCCTGTCGCTTTGCCAGCTCTTGCACAATCTTCTGAAATTCCTTCTTATTCGGAGCCGAGAAATTAATAGTGATACCGAAACGGGCTACCAGAGATAGCTTTTCCTGCATCGTATCTGAACGGTGAAGTTCCTCACCGGTTTCCATATCCGAACGGTCATTCCATGTCTCCCGAATCAGATGTCTACGATTCGAGGTGGCATAAATAAGAACATTGTCCGGCTTTGTCTCAAGACCGCCTTCGATTACAGCCTTCAAATATTTGTATTCTATCTCAAATTCTTCAAAGGACAGATCATCCATATAGATGATGAATTTATAATTCCGGTTCTTTACCCGGGCGATTACCGCGGAGAGATCCTCGAACTGATGCTTATAGATCTCAATCATCCGGAGGCCCTCCGAATAATACTCATTTAAAATTGCTTTCACAGATGTTGACTTGCCGGTGCCACTATCACCGAAGAGAAGAACATTATTCGCCTTCTTACCTTCAATAAAAGCACGTGTGTTATCCACCAGTTTCTTTTTCTGAAGCTCGTAGCCAACGAGGTCGGACAGCCGGACCTCCTGAGTGTTCGTGATCGGTGCGAGCATTAGCTCTCCCTTATCCTTTCTTATGCGAAAAGCCTTATTCAGTCCGAACATACCCACTCCGTAGTCACGATAGAAGTCCGTCACATAGGTAAAAACATCATTTTCATCCTTAGACTGTTCAATCAGGCGGCTCAGCATTCGAACCTTATCACTGACACTCTTATTGTAGCGATTGCTGCTCTTTTCGATTGCCTGATAATTTGAGATAACGGTGAAGCAATTAATAGCCAGCTCCTGCTCCAGCGAAGAAAAGTCGTAATCAAACAGATCCTTAATGATCTTAAAGTCACTCTTCGCAAATAGATTTACTGTGCCGTCCTTAGCACCGACTTTCTCGCAGGTCATACTGAACGGATTCTCTGTTGTTACCAGTAGATACGCCAGATAGTTATGCCATAGATTCGTATTAAATCCATAATCTGTTGCCAGCTGCAATAGTTGATTGATTATGGAGTAGATATCCGAGGTGATCTTCTCCTTCTCAAATACCGAAAGTCCATGGTCAGCTAAACTGCTGTCGAACTCCTTTATCAGTTCTGACAGGCGAAACAGCAGACAGTCTTTATCCAAATTCTTATATATTACCAACTTTGATATATAACGATACATATAATTCCTCCCCGTCTACAGATCGGCTAATCCGATCATCCAAATATCGTTTCTGTCCTCTGTCATATTCTTCAGTGCTTCGGAAAAACCTTTCTTTGAGAACAGATAACAATAATCCGGTCTTACTCCGGCTTCCTCAGCGAGAGCTAACAGCGCAAGATAGTCTTTGGGTCCGGCTACTTCCTCTGTCCAAAGACATTTACCGACTAAGGTCTTCTGATTCTCACCCTTAGCCATAATATCAAGTGTACCGTTCTTACCATACCAACGATCCCACCATAAAAAACCTGAGGGCAGCCTGTTTTGAAGGTTCATGAGCTTAAGGAATTCCGTACAGACATCAGCAAAGTACTCTCCCATGTAATCATTGAAAAAAGGTACGATTTTATGTTCGTAGACCGAATCACTCTCTCCTAGCATTAAGTCCGAAAGATTTGGAAATATAAAGCGAAACCAAAAATTCAGAAAATTATCCCGGATACGGTACAAGCCCTTCTGTGCATTTTCTTTGCTCTCTTCTCCAAGCGGTACCAACTTCTCTACAATATCAAGTTGTATCAGATTCTTAAGATAAACACTTATCTTCGCACGGGAAAAGCCGGTTCTCGAGTGTAAATCATTCAGCTTACGATTCCCCTGTGCCAGATAATAAAGAATGGTATTATAAACAGCAGGCTCACGAAGCTCCAGCTTTAGAAACTGCTGGGGTGCATTAATCAGCCCGCTGTTTTTATTCAGTAATAGATTTTTTATATTATCCCGGACACTTATCTCTTCCCGCCATTCATTCAGATATTGTGGGATTCCTCCCAGGATAGAATTAATATAAATGCAGGTTTCTACTGAGGACTTAGGAAAACGGTTCACTAAGTCCACAAATGTAAAATCCTTCAGTTTCATATATGCAGTAATGTATGGAGCATAGCTGTCAAGGCATTCCAGCATCTCATTCTCCACCCAACGGATGGAAGAGCTGCAAAGGACAATCATAACAGACCGCTCTGGTTGGTGGAGCAGTTGTAATGTCTTAAGAATACCGTCACCATTCTTTAGAATATAATGGAATTCGTCCAGAACCAGGATCAGTTTTTCTTTCTCTGACGACAATTGGAAAAACACGCCAGAACAATCCGGATCCTGCTCCGATAAATCGTTCCTTCTTAACCGATCGTTTAATAGAAGCAGCTGAAGCTGTTCCTCACATTCCATTCCTTCATAATAAAAAGCATTGCTTTTCTCTTGTAGGAATTCTGTCAGAAGGGTGGTCTTTCCCATTCCTTTTCTTCCATAAAGAATCACCAAATTACTTCCGGAAGAAGCAAACTGCTCTTCCAGTAGCTTGAGTTCTGCTGCTCTTTTTACTAACATACACCCACCTCTGTTTGTAGTATCCCTTGTTCTTTACATACGCTCCGGTGCTTCAAAACCGAGTAAGTCGATACAGGTAAGCAGAATGTCCTGTACCAGAGTAATTAATGCGATCCAGGAAGCTTGTTTTGTCTTGTCTTCCTCCGTAATAATCTTGGTTTCATGATAAAACGTATTGAAGGCATTCGCCAGGTCATAAATATAAGCACAAATCCGGTGAGGTGCAACCTCTTGATAAGCGGTATAAATCATCTCGTTGAATTTGGTCAGCTCCAGCATCAAGGCCTGTTCGCTGGCTGAGGTGGCCGGTAACAGCTCGGTCGCTGCCACACTGTTTAATTCCCGATATTTATTCAAGATAGATTTAATTCGTACAATCGTGTAGAGGATATATGGACCGGTATCTCCTTCGAAGCTGGTAAAGCGATCCACATCAAAGACATAATCCTTGGAGATCTGATTGGACAGGTCGCCGTACTTGAGAGCTGCAAGCCCAACCTGAGAAGCTACCTTTCTTGCCTCTTCCTCGTCCATGCTTCTGTTTTCCATAATCTTACGATATACCTCATCTACAACGCTGTTAATCAGGTATTCCAGTCGCATGACGCCACCCTCTCTTGTCTTGAAGGGCTTGCCGTCCTTTCCGTTCATCGTTCCGAAGCCGATGAAATCCAACTGGGTATCCTCCTTCACCAGCTTTGTCTTTCTTGCACAACGAAATACGATCTCAAAATTCAGATCCTGCCGTTTGTCGATAACATAGATGAGTCGATCCGGGTTGAACATCTTCATACGTTCAACGATGGTAGCAAGGTCGGTTGTATTATACAGCGCAGCACCATCGGATTTTAATATCATACAGGGAGGTACCTCTTTTGTATCAGTTTCTTCCTTTACCTCTACAACCAAAGCTCCCTCGCTGATTTTTGCATAATTATTCTTTTTCAAATATTCAATCATCTCCGGAATATAGGGCTGAGCATCACTCTCCTTTTTCCACAGATCAAAGGATACATTCAGGGTATCATAGATCTTTTTGAGATCGGATACGGATACCTCGAGGATATGATTCCATAGTGCGGTATAACCGCGATGTCCATTCTGAAGCTGGAAGGTAACGCTCTTTGCTTCCTCCAGAAAATCAGGATTGCTCTTGGAAAATGCGCTGGCAGCCGGATAGATCTCCTCCAGTTCACTTATTGTGAAGGGTGCCTCCTTCGGATATTCTCCGGTGAAGCTGTCATCGAAATATACCAAATTAGGCTGACGTTTCTTAAGCTCTGCGATAATGAGTCCCATCTGGGTTCCCCAATCGCCGAGATGAGCATCTCCTATAACTGTATTGCCCGTAAAACGGAACAGTCTTTTGATACTTTCTCCAATAATTGCAGAGCGCATATGGCCTACATGCAGGGGTTTTGCAATGTTAGGGCCGCCGAAATCAATGACGATTGTCTTCGGATTCTTTTCTTTCTCCACGCCGAACTGTTCTTCGGCTTTCATGTTGTTTAAGTATCTAGCAATAAATTCATCACTGAGCGTAATGTTGATAAAGCCCGGCATGATGGCAACAATTTCTTTGATATTATCCTTGCTCTGTAGAACCTCGCAGATCTCCTGTGCAATTTTAATCGGTGCTGTCTTATATTGTTTTGCGGCAGCCAAAGCACCATTGCACTGGTATTGACATAAATCCGGGCGATTCGATAGAGTTACGGATCCGTATTTCTCCTCGTACCCTTTCTGAACAAAGGCTTCCTTTACTTCCCTATTTATCAGTTCAATAATTGTTTTCATAATTATACGCGCCTTTCCATCTTAATTTCTTCGCATTAATCTTACAATACTTTATCATAGTTATTAAGGATTGTCATTAGGTTAGATTAAAAATTACTCATTTATTCCATTTTATCAGGGTTTTTATACACTTTCAAGGCGGCAAAATAAAGCTGATTTTAACTGCATGTCTTTATTTTATTGAAATGGTACATAATTATGTATTTCCTACTGTTTTTTTTATCATATTTGTTGTATATTAATAAAGAACACATTCTTATATGGGAATTCTGGATATGATGTAATGGGGCTACATGTAACGGATTTTCTCTACATATGAATGCTCGAAGCTTATTTTGGATGATGAAAGGGGAAATATCATGTTCGGGCTTTATTTTGGTCATTACTTGGTAGAAAAGAATAAGATATCTCAATCACAGTTTAACAACTTAATGCAACAGCATCACAAAACCAGGGTGAAATTAGGACTGATCGCAGTAGCGGAAAAGCTGCTTACTACGAAGCAGTCTGAGGAAATCAATGAAATTCAGAAAAAAATGGATCGTCGTTTCGGTGACATAGCAATTGAGAAAGGGTATCTTCTCAAGGAAGAGGTAACCTATCTCCTTAATCAGCAGGGCAATTCCTATCTGCAGTTCGTTCAATGGTTCACCGAGCAAAATATCATGTCGATCGGTGAAATTGAAGTATGTCTCGAAGAGTTCAAACGAGATAATCAATTTACCGATATAGAAATCGAAGCTTTCAAATCAGGAGATATCGATCGTATCATTCCGATCTTTGTCGATGTCGATGCTCCTATTATCGGGGAGTGCATCAGTCTTGCAATCCGCAATGTAATCCGTTTTATTAGTAGTGAAGTTATACTGAAGAAGGCTTATCACAGAAAGGAATATTCCTTTGCCGGTCTTGCCTCTCAGAAGATGGTAGGTGACCATACGATCTTTGTAGGCTTTGCCGGAGAGGATAAAGCTCTGCTTGAGATAGCAAGACCCTTTGCCAAGGAACAATTTAACACCATGGATGAGGATGCATATGATTCTGTCTGCGAATTTATCAATTGTACCAATGGTCTATTTGCATCAAAATTAAGCGATGATGATATTCACATTGATATGACTCCCCCGCAGTTTTATACCCATAGCAGTTTGGTCTGTAAGGGAAATATCTGTATCGTACCAATGATGATCAATGGGGAGCAGGCAGATTTAGTGGTTGTGGTAAATGATGAGGTAGGTATTAATTAGGAGGGGAACGGATATGGCAAAAATTCTTATTGTGGATGATTCTAAAACATCGAGAAAAATCCTAAGATCAATCTTAGAGGAGAATGGACATGAGATAATTGCTGAGGCAGTCAATGGAGAGGACGGTCTGATAAAATTTAAAGAAGTACAGCCAGACCTGATTACGATGGATATTACGATGCCGTTGATGGATGGTCTGGAAGCCTTACAAAGGATTCGAGAGTTTGATGGTAATGCCAAAGTAATTATGGTTACTGCTGCCGGCCAGAAGACGAAGATGATTGATGCCGTCAAATACGGTGCGTGTGAATTTCTGACGAAGCCCTATGATGCAATACAGATCATAGATATTATTGACAAGGTGTTAGTTTAAAATGAAAGATTTAGATATATATAGTATTTGAGTTGCTCCTGTTCGAGGTGCTTGAGGTTATGAATTATCAGTATAAAAATAAGGTTACCTGCAGATCGGTTCGATCTTCAAGTAACCTTTTTTTCATACGATTTTTCAATTGTTGCAAAACTCATTAAGCTTGAATCGGCATGATGATCGCTGCGATGATATATGCAAGAATGCCAAACCCGCCAGCAAGGGAGAATACCACCCATAATAACCGAACCACGGTAGGATCGATATTGATATATTCTGCAAGTCCTCCGCATACACCGCAAATCATTTTATTTGTGTTAGAGCGATATAATCTTTTCTGTTCCATAAAAATACCTCCTTCTATAATTTATCATATCTTTTTTTTAATTAAAATCAACAGAAATGTTACCTATTTCACATTTTAATTTTAAACTATTTTCTGCACCTTCGTTATTAATAATCCGATTCGAGATACTATGATAACTATTATTATCTATATTAACATTTCCTATACTGGAGCTGATATCGTAAGAATATTCCTTATCCTCGCCTTCCAGCTCAAGATCTACATTGCCGACATTGCAGCTAATATCGCTGTCACCGGTCACGATACCATTGATTGATACGTCGCCGACTCCGCAATCTACCGAGATATCAGCTATGTTGACTTGATTTAGGTTCATCTGACCTGCTCCGATAATGTAATCGGATTCCTCTGAAACCTCAAGCTGCTGTATAGATAGTCGTCCTGCTGCCACTTCGAATCTGCCGGAGATAGCTCGGAGAGCATCCGCCTTCACCTCACCTGCTTCAACCAACATGGAGATACGATCAGCAACATAATCCTTCGGAACCGTGATTGTTATTCTGGGCGTATATTCGCCGTTCCAATTAAAGATATTTCCAACGGAAAAATGCATGCCCCAGAAGTTAAGATCATTATCACCGGTTTGTTTAATAATCCAGGTGCCTTCGTCATTTACATAGGATTCCAGTCCATTTTCCGGTAGATTCTCTGCATCAATTGCAAAAGTATCACCATCTACTACCTTCACCTCACCGTACTCTATCTCCATATCAATACTTTTTGCCTCAGTATAGCTTTCCGAATAGGAAATCGTGGGGATATCCCGAAAGGAAGCACCGGAAGCAACAGCGATAATAAATAGAGCCGCACCGATACCAATTGCAATGAGCGCAATTCCTAACCATACTTTTACGAATGTTTTCATGCTGCCATCACGCTCCTGTTCTTAAAGGGTAGTCTGCAAAGATTTACAAATCCTCTTACCATAGCAGGTAATACTGTCTTGCAAAGAGCTGCGCAAGCCATGGTAAGCAGCATTCCTATACCGAATACGACGAGCCCACCTCCGACAAATGCCATGCCGATCAATGGTGCACTCATCTGAACCAGACCAGCGATAAATAATGCAATTCCTGCACAGATTAAAGCGATTCCTGCAGCACCGAAGCCAAAAATAAGTCCGATCACGGTTGCAACAAGTCCAATTGCGATTCCGATAAAGGATAAGGTAAACGGAAGTCCTATGGTGAATGCCAAGATCAGGATCAGGACAATGGTTCCGGTATTTGTATTTCGTTTATATGCCGCACCCTGAGTAGTGTTGTTATAAGTATTGTTGTTGCTTTGGCTATTAGCCTGAGACTGATTGGTATTTTTCGCCTGTTCATAGGATCCTGAGCTTTCCTTGCCCGTATTTCCCGCTCCAACGATTTCAAATTGATCGTCTCTGGTGATTGTTTCTTTGTAACCGTTCTCGGTGAAATATCCCCGGTTATCACGTTCTGCCGTATTCGATAAAAGATCCGTTTTTATAATATCAGCCACCTGCTTCGGTGAACCTAATTCTGCTATAATTTCCTGCTCGTGATCTTCCCCTGCATCTTCAAAATAACCGTTATAATATCTGAGTGCCTCTTCTCTCTCTTCCAAAGGGATATCCAACAATAAGCTTTCGAGTTCGTTCATGAATTCCAGCTTTATCATTTATTTCACTCCTTCAAATATAAAATTTATTTTCTTATAATAAGACTCCCACTCGTCTTTATATAACTTAAGTTGTACCATACCCTTGTCAGTGATTTTATAATACCTTCGATTTCTTCCCGCGAATTCCTGATCATACACCTCAAGGCAATCTTCCTTCTGAAGTCTTCTTAGCACCGGGTATAAGGTTGATTCCGATACTTCAATCGCCTGCCTTACATCCTGCGTTATCTTGTACCCATAGGTTCCTTCCGGTTCCTGTGAAATAGCTGCTAGTACAATCGCATCGAGAAGTGCTGAACCGGTATTAAATACCATAGTCTCAACTCCTTTCTGATTTTCCCAAACGATAGAAAGCACGCTTCGCGAACTTTCTATTGTCATGAATAAAATAATATTGTTTAATTGATAATACTATACATAATATAATATTATATGTCAATAATCATTTTTGGAAAATGCAAAAGTTTTTACCAGGTATTTCCGGTGTGTTCAGTGGTATGGCAAATTATCTTGCCGCTTCTCATAAAATATAACGGTTATGCTTCCCATATTACTTCAACTTTCAACGATTGGTCGAAAGTCTGCAATAATTACTTACATTATAATCCTTGTTGCTCTGACCATCATTAAGTTCTGTTAAGGATAAGATTAAATCCTCTGATTCCGTATCTGTTTTCAGAAGCAAAAAGGCTGCTGCAAAGCACATACGTTGAACCACAGGGAAGATTGTTCGCTCCCTCGTAAATAATGTATGTTTTGCAACAGTCTTATAGTTTCATTCGCAAGTTTTATGGTATGTTCATTTATCTCTGCTAATCTTTCGGTAAGGTGACTGTAAATGTACTGCCTTTACCCAGTTTGCTTTCTACCGATACTCTTCCGCCATGTGCTTCAACGATGGATTTTACAATTGTGAGACCAATTCCTGTTCCTCCGGTCATCCGGTTACGAGATTTATCTGCACGATAAAAGCGTTCGAAGATATAAGGTAATTCCTCCTTCGGGATTCCTATCCCATTGTCACGGATCATGAATCCGGCACGGTCCTTCGTCTCAAAAATCTCCAGAAGGATAACAGCGTTCTCTCCGGAATACTTGATCGCATTACTGAGGAGATTTACCATAACCTGCTTTATTCTGCTGACATCAGCCAAAAGCTCCGTATGCGCCCCATGCACCGTCACCGTAAACTTCTTATTCATGCTTTCTGCTTCAAAGGTGCTTACTACCTGTTCTGCGACTACTCTCAGGTCCATCCTCTGCTTATCCAGCAAAAGATTATCCTTTTCCAGCTTGGCAAGGCTCTCCAGATCCTTCACCAGGGTCCCGATGCGTACCACCTCGTCATAGCAGCTTTGCAATCGATCCGGGGTAGCATCCCAGATTCCCTCAGTCATAGCCTCCAGATAAGACTGAAGTATAGTAATCGGTGTACGAAGTTCATGCGCTACATCTTCTGTCAGCTGCTTTCTGAGCTTCTCCAGAGTCTCCAGCGACTGTGCCAGATGGTTAATCGATGCAATCAACAGCTGCAGCTCCTGTGTATCACTCTTTTCCTCCAGACGGACCTCATACCTACCGTCCGAGATTTGTTTTGCCACCTCAACCGTATTTAGTATCGGCCGGCTGATACGCTTCGCAAGCAAGCTTCCGATCAGCAGAGATACGATAAGCGAGACAGCTCCAACACTGATTAATATAACATTGAGAGAATGCAGGAACCGAAAATCGTTTTCATTTAAAAAGAAAGGTCCAAAATAACTGATACTGACACTGCCGACTGTCTTCCCATCCTGTAACAGTGGATGGGATACTGAGGTAAAGTCTCCGTTTAACCTGGGATATTGAATTCTCATCCGCTCCGATATCTCATCCATGATCTGATTGCACAGGTTCATATCATGTGCCTGTGCATCCCAGAGTATCACACCGTCTTTATCATATACCTTTATGATATAACCCTCATACAACGAGAACATGCCAATCGCGTGGATATAATCCATATTCCATATGTCAGTAAAGGGTGCATATTGCTGGCTGATGCTTGAGGTGATAATCTGAGCCTTCAACTCCTGCTGTTTACTGATATAATTCATAAATTGCTTATTTATCAAAATATTTGATAAAAAGCTTATAATTCCAATCGTAAGCAGGACAATAACAAGTATGGTCGAGGACAATTGTGATTTTAAGGTATGCCTCAATTACTCACCCCCAAATTTATAGCCCACTCCGTGTATTGTCTTCACATAGCATGGATTCCTTGGGTCTGTTTCAATTTTTTGCCTCAGATTCTTGATGTGGCTGTCAATCGTTCTGTCATAGCCCTCAAATCCATCGCCAAACGCGGAAGCAATCAGTTCATCTCTTGTAAACACTTTTTTCGGATATCTGCTCAGTGCTGCAAGAAGTCGGTACTCATTCGGAGTAAGCTTAACCTCCTTATCCTCCCTGGTGACGCGGTAGCTTTCATAATCAATGAACAAAGCACCATCATTGAAGGTCTTCTTCACAAGAAGAGTGGAAGGGTTATCCATCGATCTGCGCAGTACCGCCTCAATTCTTGCCAGAAGAGCTTTAAAGCTGAAGGGTTTCATAATATAATCATCCGCTCCGATACCCAGCCCTTGAAGCATATCTGCCTCATCCGACTTGGCGGTCAGCATAATAATCGGAACCTTGGATTTCTTACGAAGGCTTTTGCAGACCTCCTCCCCGGATAATTCCGGAAGCATCAGATCTAAGAGCACCAAGCCGATATCCTCCCGGTCAAAGATCTCAAGTGCCTTTCTTCCATTAAACGCAACAAGTACAGTAAAGCCCTTACTTTCCAGAAAGGACTTTACTACTTCTGCTATTTTTTCTTCGTCTTCTACTACCAATAACTTTTTCACAAAGCTGTTCATTGGTTATTAGCTCTCCAAATCAAAAGGTTTTAAGAATTTATCTACTTGTATTTTCTTTCCGTTGTCATCCATGGTTTCCACCTTAGCAAATACCCAGCTTTCCAAAGTTGCCGGATCGACTCCGGCATCGATAAAGGGTTGCGGATTAAGCACGAATACGATGTCCTTATCGTTCGTCTTCATGTCCTTTGCCCATTCGAACATATTTCCGTTACCAAGCTTCACTCCATAATGGTCCAAAGCTGCATGATAGGAAATATTATCCCGATAATGCTTTACCAGCTTCTTGTAAGAATCTAACGGGGATGCTTCACCAATATAGGTAATGTTCTCATCACCGAGCTCGGTTCCGACGATAATCTTGTTATCGACCATCATTCCCTCCGGCAGCTTGGATACATCCAGACCTGCATCGATGAAGGGCTGTACATCCACTTCAAGATAAGCATCTGTTGTTGTTTTACTAAAATCCTTACTCCATAAGAAGCGTGCCTCATTGTCCGGGGAGGTGATGGACCAGCCCCCAAAATTATCGTCTGCGTTTACCTTTGCTTTCATCGCGGTAAGAACTGCATCAAAGGATTTTTCGGATTGATCTCCTATTACATCAAGCTTACCACAGGCGGTTAATCCAAACAAGGCGAAGCTCGTTAAAAGCGCTAATAATATTTTTTTCTTCATAGTTTACCTCTCCTCAATTATTTATAAGCCTTAAATCCCTTTAATCTCAGAGCATTGCTGACAACGGAAACAGAACTGAAGGCCATGGCTGCTGCTGCAAAAATCGGATTAAGCAAGGGGCCACCGAAAAGGTGAAGGATACCTGCCGCTATCGGGATACCGGCAACATTATATCCAAATGCCCAGAACAGATTCTGCTTAATATTACGTATGGTACTCTTACTCAAATGGATCGCCGTAGGCACATCCATCAAATCGCTCCTCATTAATACAATGTCCGCTGATTCCATCGCTACATCCGTACCTGATCCGATAGCAATACCGATATCTGCCTGTACAAGTGCCGGGGCATCATTGATTCCATCACCAACCATACATACCTTCTTGCCCTCGGCCTGAAGCTTCTTAACCTCATTGGATTTATCCTGAGGAAGAACCTCAGCCAATACACGATCAATACCTACCTGCTTCGCGATTGCATCTGCTGTCTTACGGTTATCACCTGTGATCATGGCTACTTCTATTCCCATACTCTGAAGCTTCTTAATCGCTTTGTCACTGCTTTCCTTTACTACATCGGCTACCGCGATGATACCGGCTAAGCCTCCATCCATGGCGACATACATCGGAGTCTTGCCTTCTCTTGCAAGCTGGTCAGATTTATCCTGAAGCTCTTTCAAGGAGATATTTCTTTGATCCATAAGCTTTTTATTACCAATCAATATCTGCGATTTCTCAATCGTTACTTCAATTCCATGACCGGGAATAGCTTCAAAGGCTTCCACTGGGAGGAACTCCAGATTCTCCTTTTTGGCTCCTCTTACGATGGCTTCTCCAAGAGGATGTTCCGAACCCTTCTCACCGGAGGCAGCGATACGAAGTAAATTGGTTCGATTGATTCCGGAGGCTGTAATAATGTCCGTTACCTCCGGCTTACCCTCGGTTATGGTACCTGTCTTATCAAAGACAATGGTAGTAATCTTATGCGCTGTCTCTAAGGCTTCTCCACCCTTGATCAGAATGCCGTTCTCCGCTCCTTTTCCTGTACCTACCATAATCGCTGTCGGTGTAGCCAGACCCAGTGCACACGGGCATGCAATTACAAGTACAGAGATAAATATGGTCAAGGAGAAAGCCAGTGTTTCTCCGGATATGAACCATGCTAAGAATGCAATCAGAGCGATTACGCACACAACAGGTACAAAATAACCGGATACAATGTCTGCCATCTTGGCGATCGGTGCCTTGGAGCCCTGGGCATCCTCCACCAGTTTAATAATTTGAGCCAAAGCCGTATCCGAGCCTACCTTAGTTGCACGAAAGGTAATCATACCATTCTTATTGATGCTAGCTGCAAATACCTTATCACCAATCTTTTTATCCACCGGCATACTCTCACCGGTCAGCATTGCTTCGTCAATACTTGTATTTCCTTCCAGTACAACTCCATCTACCGGGATCTTCTCACCGGGTCTTACCAGAATGATGTCTCCAATTTCCACATCTTCAATCGGAAGCTCTATCTCTTTTCCGTTCGAGATCACCGTCGCTGTCTTCGGTGCCAGACCCATCAGCTTCTTTATCGCCTCCGAGGTCTTGCCCTTGGATACTGCTTCCAGAGATTTACCAAGCAAAATTAAAGCGATAATAACACCCGCTGTCTCATAATATAGCTTTTCCACTGCCGCAAAATCACCCTGAATAATCCGATAGGTATTATAGATACTAAAGATTATTGCGGAGGAGGTACCGATTGCTACCAGTGAATCCATATTCGGACTTCTTTGGATCAGTGCCTTAAAACCAACCGTATAGAAGCGGTAGCCTGCAATGATCACCGGAGTCACAAGGCAAATCTGAAGAAGTGCAAAACGCAGCGGGTAGATCATCGGATTCAGTGCCTTCGGAATCGGGAAAGGCCACCAGGATACCATAGGAACCATCGCAAAGTATAATAGAGGCAGTCCAAACACGGTTGCGATCACAAATTTCGTCCATAAGGTTTTAATCTCCTTCTGTTTCCGGATCTTATCCTCATCCGCTGCATTCTGATCGGAGGCCAGCACCTGATAACCTGTCTTGATAACACAGTCCTTCACTGCCGAGATACGGATCACCTGAGGATCATATTCTAATGTTGCCTTTTCCGTAGCTAGATTGACGGATACGGTTTTGATACCATCGAGCTTCGCAATCGCTTTCTCAACTCTTTGTGAACAAGCAGCACAGGTCATGCCACCAATTTTTAATGTTTCCTTGTTCATAATATATTCTCAACCTTTCCTTGTTTTTTATCCCTGTCGAATTTTATTATTTTCCGTTACTCCAATTTTCAAAAATGACCATTGCCTGCGTCAGGAAATCCTTTGATATTGTTATTGTTTCGCTATCTACTGTCTTATATTCCGATGTTATCGGTACCGGATTACAACCACCTTTTGTCACTTCTACATCATCCATTCCGAAACGATTACCACAGTTCTGACAAACCAATTGATTGCCTTCCTGCTTATAATATCCTTTTCCTGAGTTGTAGCATACCTGACAGGTATTGAAAGCAGTCCTTATTGTACCGTCGCTTGCTTTAACCGCAATAACTTCCAAATCAGTTCCGTCAATCACAGCAGGATAGAAGGTCGGTTCCTCGGTCACATTCGATACAGGAATTACGATGTCGCTGTCCTTTGCTACCGTAGTCTCAGTGGAAGCCTGTTTTCCTTCTTTTTTTGTTTGACCGGTGAGTTTATCCACTCCATACGCTGCGAGTACTGCGACGATTGCTACAATAGCAATAAATGCCAATCTTTTATACTGAAAGCTGTTATTCTTATTCATATCATTTTCCTTTCGCTATTAGATAATATAAAACATAATTAATGACAGGAAGGAGCTCCGCTTGTAAAGGTATCCGGGCTATTGGTAGGACGATACTTCGAAATCTCCTGCCTAATTGCCTCTTTATCCACATTGTTAATATCCTCTATTACCTTGACATAACCGTAATAAACACCATCCGCAGTAAAGAAATCAAAGTCCTGATCCGGATAGAAGCTGATCTTATTCTCTCCTTGCAATACGTCAAGATTGGCACTATAACGGGGGAACAGGATGGCGTTGTTTTTCTTCACCTGCTTACCTTCGATATTCCATTGTGTCTCAAGTCCCTTCTGGACAACTACAACAGCCGGACTAAACCCGGTATCCGTAAGAGTGATCTCTACTGTCTGAGCTCCATCCTCAACCTTGGCTATGGAAAGCTCTTCGGTCGGAATCGTTACATCAAATACATTATTATAATCGGGACGACCGCCATTTATAGTTCCGCTTCCGCCTTGCACTCCGGCGCCATTCTGTGTTCCGCATCCGGCGCTGCTTCCTGCACCGCCTGCGCCACAGCAGCCTCCGGCAGCTGCTCCTGAATTCGAATCAGAGGAGTTTTTCAGGTCTTCATTTGAGATTGATGTAAGATCATCAACAACAGTGATTTTACTCCGGATCATTCCCATCCAACAGCTATAAGGGATCTCACCACTTTCCTCCGGGGTAAACTCTATCACATTGTCTCCGACTGCAAGATCTTTCTTCGTATTAAGCTTCGGAATAATAATACTGTTATTACAGCCGTTAATATCACCGTCTTTTGCTTGTATGGTCCACTTTACCGGAACACCCTTTTGTACGAGAATCGGTTCATAACGGCCGGAGGATAATCCGGTTGTCACTACCTGTACACCGTTCTCAATCTTTGCAATATTAGCTGTTCCTGCTTGTGCCTGACTACTGCCGATCGGAAAGGAAGGAATGCTGATACCGGATAAACTGATACCATTGCTGAACATAAACATTCCGAGAATAACTACTAATACCGCACTCGCTTTCATCAGTTTTCCGGAGAATTTCTTATTCATGAAGGAACTAAGTGCTCCAAACAGGAACATCAGAGGGAAGGTTCCGGCACTGAAGAGAAACATGGATATGGCTCCCTTCACCGGGCTACCGGTGGATAAAGCATACAGTTGCATCGCCTGCAACGGGCCACATGGCATTAAGCCATTCAATATTCCGATATATAACGGGCTGTTGCTCATTCTCTTTGCATAGATGGTTTTTGCAAATATTTTTGGCATTCTCGGGTTAAATTTTCTGAGTCCCGGAAAGACATTTAACATATTTAACCCCATGATAACCATGAATATACCGGCTATTAGTTGAACTATACCCTTGATGGTACCGGAGAAGCTTACTAATGACCCAATGCCTCCGACAATTCCTCCAATGACCGTATAGGAGATGACTCTTCCGAGGTTATAGAGCAAACTGGGCCGGATTGTCTCAAAGCGACTCGGCTGATAGTCTGCCGATTGTGATTTCGGTACACATTGAGAGAGACAAATTCCACCACACATAGCTACACAATGCACTGAGGTCAATAAGCCGATGATAAGCAGCATTCCATAGCCCATTCCCTCCTTAGCAATCGGAAAGGCGTTAAAAACATTCAATAACCCAAAACGGTTCGCAAGCATATAGACTGCAAACATAATAATCAATACCGCGATGATGTTTGTAAAATCTGTTTTATCAATGTTTGTCACTGTACTCTCAGGTTTCTTGAAGTCCTTTGGAGGCGCTTGTACGTTTGCCCCTGCATTCACTTTGTTAATATGATAGTCCGCTTGTTCAAGCACCTGCTCTATTTCGGAAAGACTAATCACGCTTTCATCATAGGTGACTGTAGCCGTACCCAGAGAATAGCTTGCTTTCACCTGATGCACACCGGGTACTCTTGATAATTCCCGCTCAATGATATTTTCGCAATTGACGCAGGTCATATTTTTGATCAATAACGTTTTCGTAATGATATTTGAAGACATTGGTCTCCTCCTTCTCTCAGGATCTTCTTTATCACTGTTCATCTGAAGCGAAAACCTACACTCATTCGCAGCTTCATTGTTCTTTCTGATACCACTATAACAAGTAATTATGTAGATATTATGGAGAAGTCTTAACATTGCTTAAGGATCATAATTTGGCAGTAAAACCAAAAACAAGAGAGAGTACGCTTTACGAACTTTCTCTTGTCATGAATAAAAAAGCTGTCATACACTCCACGCTTTTCAAAGCGCTTCGTATATAACAGCTTTTTTTATTTATATAAGTTTCAAAAGTTTACCTTACTATATTGCAATGTAAACACAATATTCTACCAGATGCCCTGAGCCATCATTGCAGTTGCTACCTTCTCAAAGCCAGCGATATTAGCACCTACCACATAATTGCCTGCTGCATTGTACTTCCTGGCAGCTGCATCCATGTTATGGAAGATATTAACCATGATCTGCTTGAGCTTTGCATCAACCTCTTCAAAGGTCCAGTTTAATCTCTCGCTGTTCTGCGTCATCTCCAATGCAGAGGTAGCAACACCACCTGCATTTGCTGCTTTACCGGGTGCAAATAACACCTTGTTAGCCAATAAGTATTCGGTAGCCTCTAAGGTCGTAGGCATGTTAGCACCTTCTGCAACTGCATAGCAGCCGTTTGCTACAAGCGCCTTTGCATCATCAATCAGAAGCTCATTCTGAGTTGCACAGGGAAGAGCTATATCACATTTTACAGTCCATACTCCCCTACCCTCATGGTATTCAGAATTGGGTCTGTATTTCTTGTATTCGGTTAATCTTGCACGCTGTACTTCCTTAATCTCCTGCAGAGCTGCTACATCGATACCTTCGGGATCATATACCCAACCATTGGAATCACTGCAGGTTACACACTTTGCACCTAATTGATGAGCCTTCTGGATCGCATAGATTGCTACATTGCCGGAACCGGATACGGTACATACCTTACCCTTGATGTCCTTACCGTTGCATTTTAACATCTCTTCTACTAAGTATAATAAGCCATAGCCGGTTGCTTCTGTTCTAGCTAAGGAGCCACCATAGGTTAATCCCTTACCGGTTAAAACACCTTCATAGGATCCGGTGATCTTCTTGAACTGACCATACATATAGCCGATTTCTCTGCCGCCGGTACCGATGTCACCTGCGGGAACATCAACATCAGCTCCGATATATTTATAGAGCTCAGTGATGAAGCTGGTACAGAAAGCAAGTACTTCTCTGTCTGATTTGCCCTTCGGGTCAAAATCAGAACCGCCTTTACCACCACCGATGGGAAGTCCGGTTAATGAATTCTTGAAAATCTGCTCAAAACCTAAGAACTTAATAATACCAAGATTTACAGAAGGGTGCAAGCGTAAGCCGCCCTTGTAAGGTCCTATGCTGTTGTTGAACTGTACACGGTAACCGGTATTCACCTGAACCTTACCATTGTCATCTACCCACGGTACTCTGAACTTGATCTGTCTGTCGGGCTCAACAAGTCTCTCAAGAAGACCTTCTCTTCTGAATTTCTCTTCATTTGCATCGACTACTGCACGTAAGGATTCCAGAACTTCTTTTACTGCCTGATGGAACTCAGGTTCTGCGGGGTTCTTCTTAACCACCAGTTCAATTACTTCATCAACGTATCCCATGTTTTAATCTCCTTTGATTAAAATTTTATTAGATTGTCTGCAATACTTCCGGACGAATACCTGTGTCATTATTACGCCTTATAAAATACAAGCCTCTTGATAGCTTTACTTTACCTGTAAGAGTTCGCCCATGCTGGGCAAACAAAAAAAGGCGCATAAAAATAAACAAATGCGCCTTTGTATTTGCTTGTTTTATTATAACACTTTTTCGCTTTAATGCAATAGCATATTAATCACAAATGATTTTCCACATATAATTTATTTTTATAACATCTATTGCTCAGATCTATATTACCATCCTAAATCAAATGCATTCGTTATTGCTTCATCCACTCTGTATCTATCTTAACTCATTCCTATGCTTCATTTTTCCTTGTGCTTTTATTTTTATACTTTCGTATTCGTTGGTATTTTATTCAGTTTCCATTACACATACCTGAGTTAAGTCTGGTGGCTCCCGGATTTCCAGAAAACTGTATTCATTTTTATTCTTATATGATATAATTCATGATTATGGGAAAAGATAAACTAATCTTTATCTCTGAACAAAGGAGTATGATTATTTATGGCATTTGATGGAGTTGTTATTGCTAATATTATAGATGAACTGCGTAAGAATCTGCTGGGGGGCAGAATTAACAAGATTGCACAGCCGGAAAAGGATGAATTAATCCTGACAATCAAGGGAGGGGAGCGCGGGCAATGCCGCTTGCTATTATCTGCCGGTGCCGGACTTCCATTAATTTATCTGACCGAGAATAATAAGCCCAGTCCTATGACTGCGCCTAATTTTTGCATGCTGCTTCGTAAACATCTGAATGGCGCCAGAATACTGGAGATCTCACAACCCGGTCTGGAGCGTATCGTCAATTTCAAGCTGGAGCATCTGAACGAGATGGGAGACCTTTGTGTTAAGTATCTGATTATCGAACTGATGGGTAAACACAGTAATATTATCTTCTGTGATGATAATATGGTAATTCTCGACAGCATAAAGCGTATCAATCAATTTGTAAGCTCTGTGCGGGAGGTGCTACCGGGAAGAAATTATTTCATACCTGCCACTACTGAGAAGCTTGATCCCCTAACCCTAGATTATGATACCTTCAAAAGCGTGATACTGGCAAAGTCTATGCCATTAGCTAAGGCGCTCTATAGCAACCTGACCGGCATCAGCCCCCTGTTGGCCAATGAGATCTGCTGCCGTGCCTCTCTGGATGCAAGTGACTATACCGAAGCACTCAGTGAAGCCGCAGGCCTACATCTTTATAAGAATCTGGAACGATTGATTGAGAACGTAAAAAATGCAACCTTTTCACCGAATATCGTAGCAAAAGATGGAATACCCATCGAGTTTTCAAGTGTAGCGCTGACCTGTTATTCGGATCATGAGGTTATATCCTACTCAAGTATCTCTGATCTACTGGAAGCCTTTTATGCCACCAAGAATTCTGTTGCCAGAATCAGGCAGAAATCTGTGGATCTGCGAAAGGTCCTTTCCAACGCGATTGACCGTACCAGCAAAAAATATGATCTTCAATTAAAGCAGCTGCAGGATACCGATAAAAGAGATAAGTTTAAGATATATGGCGAATTAATCACTACCTATGGCTATGGTCTGGAGCCGGGTGCTAAAGTATTGAACGCTTTGAACTATTATAACAACGAGGAAATCAGTATACCCTTGGATCCGACAATTACACCGTTAGAGAATGCGAAGCAGTATTTTGAAAAGTATAATAAGTTAAAGCGCACCTTTGATGCGCTCACAAATCAAATCACTGAGACAAAGGAAGAATTAACCCATCTGGAGTCGATCAAGACAGCTCTTGATATCGCTACCGAAGAGGAAGATCTAACGGCTTTAAAGAATGAGCTTACCGAATATGGTTATATCCGACGCCGTTTTACCAGTGGAAGCAAGAAGCTCGAGAAGAAAGCCGCTGTCAAGAAATCAGGAGCAAAGAGTAAACCCCTTCATTTCATCTCCTCTGATGGTTATCACATCTATGTCGGGAAGAACAATTATCAGAACGATGAGTTGACCTTCCAATTTGCGGAAGGCGGTGATTGGTGGTTTCATGCCAAGAAGCAGGCCGGCTCCCATGTGATTGTCAAAGCAGGCGGCAGTGAGCTTCCCGATCGTACCTATGAGGAGGCAGCAAGACTTGCAGCTTACTATTCTGGTTCACGGGATGCAGATAAGGTAGAGATTGATTACACATTGAAAAAGAACATTAAGAAGCCGGCCGGCTCTAAACCGGGCTTTGTAGTGTATTACACTAATTATTCTATGATTGCTTCGACAGACATCTCTGGAATAAAAACCGCCGACCAGAAATAGATGCCTGGTGTAGATTCGTGCTTGACAAAGGAGTATTCTTATGATTATAGCAGATTATCACGTGCATTCTGACTTTTCCGGTGATTCACAAGCACCGATGGAGGTCATGATAGAACAAGCCATAAAGCTAGGCTTAAAAAAGATATGTTTTACAGATCACATGGATCATGATTATCCACATAAAGGCGATATCAGTTTTATATTTGATCCGGAGGAATATATACTGAAATTACGGGATTTGAAAGAACAATACGCGAAGCAAATAGAGATATTGACCGGAATTGAGCTTGGCCTTCAGCCTCAAGTAACCGAATATTATAAATATCTAATGAAACAGTATCCTTTTGACTTTGCTATCGGATCTACACATGTACTTGATTTTATCGATCCGTATTTCCCAGAGTTTTGGGAGCACAGGACCAAAGAAGAGGGGCTTCGAGCATATTTTCAGTCCATCATCGATAACTGCAAGCTTTTCCGTGAGGATTTTAATGTCTATGGGCATCTGGACTATATCATCCGCTATGTGCCTACGAAGGATGGTTGTAAGGCAGATTATTCCTATGCGGATTACTCCGATCTCCTGGATGAGGTACTAAGGACAATTCTGGAATGCGGTAAGGGGATTGAAATCAATACCTCCGGTTTCAAATACGGTATGGGCCATGCCCATCCAAAGATTGAAATTCTTAAACGCTATAAAGAATTGGGTGGTGAGCTTATCACCATCGGCTCGGATGCCCATAAGCCAGAGCATCTCTGCTACGATTTCAACCTGGTACCTGATCTTTTAAAGAGCCTTGGATATACATATTATGCCACCTTTGTACATCGAAAGCCTATTTTTGAGAAGCTTTAAACGAGTGAAAAAGCCCTGAACCAAAATTATTCTCTTTCATCATTTTGGTTCAGGGCTTTTTATGAGCTATTTAAGAATCGTTCCTCCACCTACCACATAATCACCATCATAAAATACTACCGCTTGTCCGGGCGTAATTGCACGCTGTGGCTCGTCAAAGATACATAATATTTCATCCGGTCCGGTACGTTTTATCGTTGCTCGGGCACCTTTATGGCTGTATCTAATCTTCGCATCGACTACCATATCACCATCCAGATTTTCAATGGACATGAAATTAAGCCGGTTTGCAACCAATCGGTCTGAGAACACTTCATTTGCATTTCCAAGGACTACTTCATTGGTCTCAGGTCTGAGTTCAACGACAAAAATCGGTTGTCCCATCGCTATGCCTAATCCTTTTCTCTGTCCGACTGTATAATGAATTAAGCCTTTGTGTCTTCCGATCACCTCTCCTGCAGTATTGACATAATTCCCAGGTTGGAGACCTGTATAATGCCGGATACTGTCAGCTTCAGAGATGTCGCTCTGCTGCTTCTTTTTCTCCAGGTATTCAGCAATGTAGCCTGCATAATCATTATCCGGTACAAAGCATATCTCCTGGCTATCCGGTTTATTGGCAACCGGAAGATTAAGATTTTTCGCTATCTCTCTGATCTTATCCTTTTCAAAAGCTCCAACCGGCATTAGAGTATGAGCCAGTTGGTGTTGCGTAAGATTATATAATGCGTAGGTCTGATCCTTTGCCTGAGTAACGGATTTCTTGATGGAATATCGCCCGTTTGGAAGTCTTTCAATGCTTGCATAATGTCCGGTCGCGATATAAGAGGCTCCGATATCCAAAGAACGCTTTAGCAATGCCTCCCATTTTACATAGCGGTTGCAAGCAATACAGGGATTCGGTGTTCTGGCCATCAGATATTCGCCGACGAAGTAATCTATGACATTCTCCTTAAACTCCTGCTTAAAATTCATTACATAATAAGGAATCCCGAGTGATGATGCCACCCGCCTTGCATCCTCTACCGCACTGAGTCCGCAGCAGCCACCGTTTTCCTCCATGGAGCATACATCCTCATCCTGCCAGATCTGCATGGTGATTCCGATCACCTCATATCCTTGTTGTTGCAAAAGGTATGCCGCTACAGAGGAATCCACTCCTCCGGACATTCCAACCACTACTTTCTCCATGCCTTCCTCCAACTTAATCCTGCTAATTTTCTGATCTGCCACGGTTAACTCATTTTTACTGCCTGATCTGACTCGGATAATCATTTTCTTCTGTCAGCCTTGCCTGTCCACATCAGCAAAATCACTTCTGATTCCTTAAACAGACAAAATGCCCAAATACTCAGGCATCTTATCAAAACTTTCTTTTATTGTGAATTAATACTCAACTTCCTCTTCCCCGTCATGAATGTCTGACTTGGGTCTGGTTAAACCTTCGATGATAATACCCTTCTTCTCTGCATAATCCCAAAGTGCAGCATGAATTGCCTCCTCTGCAAGCAATGAGCAGTGTATCTTAACCGGAGGAAGCCCGTCAAGTGCTTCCATAACCACTTTATTTGTGATCTGCAAAGCTTCCTGCACAGATTTACCCTTTACAAGCTCTGTAGCCATACTACTGGTAGCTACTGCTGCACCGCAGCCGAAGGTCTTAAATTTTACATCCTGAATGATACCTGCCTCATCGATATCAAGATAGATACGCATGATATCGCCACACTTTGCATTACCAACAGTACCTACACCGCTTGCATTCTCAATCTCACCCACATTTCTGGGATTAGTGAAATGATCCATAACTTTCTCTGTATACATATGAATTCCTCCATTTAATCGTATGTTTTATCGGCATTACTTATCTAACCTGCCTGCTCTTTAAATTAACTTGCTTAGTACGTTTTCTGCACTATGGCTACATGGATACCATTATCTCTTCTTTATAAAATCCTCGTACAAAGGCGACATCTGGCGAAGTTTTTCAACAATTTCCTTGATCTTATCAACCGTATAATTGATCTCATCTTCCGTAATCTCTTCACTTACCGTCAGCCTTAATGATCCATGAGCAATCTCATGAGGTAGGCCGATGGCCAGTAATACATGGGAAGGATCCAAAGAGCCCGAGGTACATGCCGAACCACTGGAACCGCAGATATTGTTCATATCCAACATAATCAGAAGGGATTCACCTTCGATAAACTGGAAGCTGAAGTTTGCATTGTTTGGTAATCTCTTCACCTTATCTCCGTTCACTCTTACAAATGGAATCTCTTCCATAACACGTTTCATTAACAGATTTCGAAGCTCTATCTCCTTTTCGGTACGTTCCTTCCTGGTTGACATAGCGATCTCTACCGCTTTACCGAAGCCGACGATACCGGGAACATTCTCTGTTCCGGCTCTTCTCTGTCTCTCCTGTCCGCCCCCATGAATCAAAGAGCGAATCTTCACACCCTTTCGGATATACAAAAAGCCGATTCCCTTCGGACCGTTCAGCTTATGAGCACTGGAGCTCAGCATGTCAATGTTCAGTTCATTAACATCAATGTCTAATTGTCCAAAGGCTTGTACTGCATCCGTATGAAATAAGACATTATGCTTTTTGGCGATAGCACCGATTTCCTTGATCGGTTGTATCGTACCGATCTCGTTATTCGCAAACATAATAGAGATTAATATAGTTGTCGGACGGATTGCTTTCTCCAACTGGTCAAGCTTGAGAATACCGCTTTCATCGACATCGATGTAGGTCACTTCAAAGCCGTGTTTCTCCAGATATTCACAGGTATGAAGGATTGCGTGATGTTCAATCTTAGATGTGATGATATGATTTCCTTTTGTGGCATAAGCATCTGCCGTCGCTTTTAATGCCCAATTATCTGCTTCGGTACCGCTTCCGGTAAAATAGATCTCATTGATTTCAGCGCCAAGTGCTTTTGCAATAATTCCTCTGGCTTCATCAACCGCTTTCTTATTCTGAGTTGCAAATTCGTACACGCTGGATGGGTTGCCGTACTGCTCTGTAAAGTATGGAAGCATGGCCTCCACTACCTCCGGCCTAGTCTTGGTTGTTGCCGCATTATCAAGATATATCTTCTTATCCATGTTGTCATCTCCTAATATAATATAAATATTATTTACCACATGTTTGCTTTGCTTTCGTATCGGTGGCACCTGTTCCAGTTTGTACTCTTCTGCTTTCAGCTACAAGCTCCGACAGCTTTATTCCATCAACCGCTTCATTTATACTATCACTAATACGCTTCCAAACATATTTTGTTACACAAGAATCCGAGTTACTACAGACACTTTCTCCCTGGTTTACCTCGGAACAATCAACGGGATTCAAATCTCCCTCCAAAGCACGCAGAATATCACCAACTGATAATTGTTCTGCCGGTACGGCCAGCATATATCCGCCTTGCGCTCCACGTACACCGTTGACGATACCCGCCTTCTTGAGCTTTGCGATTAATTGCTCCAGATAGTTCATGGATATTCCCTGGCGTTCCGCGATCTGACTTAATGCAACGGTTTCTTCCTCCGCGTGTACCGCGAGATCCAGCACCGCCCGAAGACCATATCTACCTTTTGTGGATAATCTCATGTCTCTCACCTTACCTATTCTCTTCTATTACCACTATTATGAATTAAATCCTATCATTTTAATTCCTATTAAATTAATCCCTATTAAATTACTCGGTTATAAGCATAACACCATCTATATATCTTGTCAATTATTATTTTATCTAAATTAATCCATACGCTACCGGTTCTGCCCCTAATAAAGTTGTTACGTAAGGCATTAACATAAGTTGAGCCAGTTCGCAATATAATACATTGAAGTGTTCAAGCCGCAAAGCAGCGATATGGAGGCCATTATGAGCAACAAATCATTGACCGCTACACAGGTCAGACAAATAAAAAGAAATAATATAGTAAAGGGTACTTTGATACTGACTGTTGCCGGATTCATTACGCGGTTCGTCGGATTCTTTTATCGGATCTTTCTGTCCAATACCATGGGAGCAGAACTGTTGGGGATCTACCAGCTGATTTTTCCGGTCTATGCGATATGTTTTACCATTTATGCAACCGGTATCCAGACTTCAATCTCCAGATTGGTAGCTGCTGAGGTCGGCAGGAAGAATCCTCGTAATATAAAAAAAATACTTCGAATCGGACTTTTTATCTCCGTTTTGTTAGCATTCATTCTATCCTTACTGGTGTATCAATTTTCCGGACCGATTGCAGTAAGATTCTTAATGGAGGAACGTAGTGTCGAATCCTTAAAAATACTTGCTGTCGTATTTCCCTTCTGCGGAATAACTGCATGTATTAATGGTTATTATTATGGTCTGAAAAGAGCCGGTGTGCCGGCTTCTACACAGTTATTGGAACAGGTGATTCGTGTTATAATCGTATATATGATCGCCCTATTTGCAGGCGGTGGGGAAGCTAAGGTTACTCTATCCTTGGCAGTATTCGGTTTAGTCATCGGAGAGGTTGCTTCTTGTATCTACAATGTATGCTCCCTGCTTGTGAGTCGTCCTCCCAATGAGTTGTTTCTCTTTGGTCCGGATCCGAATGCTAAGGTTGATACCCGTACTCAAATTGCGAAGAATCTGCTTACACTTAGTGTTCCATTATCCGCCAACCGACTACTCCTCAGTATATTACATAGTATTGAAGCCATTTTAATTCCTGCTATGCTTCGGCGCTTCGGATTAAGCTCGAAGGAGGCACTGGAAACTTTTGGTATCTTAAATGGCATGTCCATTCCTTTTATTATGTTCCCTACTGCTCTCATTAATGCCTTTGCTGTACTTGTATTGCCGACGATTTCGGAAGCTCAGGCAACCGGCAATGATAAGCTAATCGGTAAAACTACTATGGTAGCGGTCAAATACAGTGTAATCGTCGGAATCATAAGTACCGGATTATTCATTATCTTCGGGAAGGATCTCGGCAATACCATCTTCCATAATGAGCTTGCCGGTTCCTATCTGTTGATTCTTGCCTGGTTATGTCCCTTAATCTACCTTACAACAACCTTGAGCAGCATTATCAACGGCCTCGGTAAAGCGCATGTCACCTTCGCCAACTCGATTATCAGCTCCTTATGTAAGATTGCATTAGTCGCATATTTGATCCCTTCCAAGGGGATTACCGGATATCTGATCGCCTTATTGATCGGTCAGCTGATTGTCACCGGACTGGATACGTTTGCCGTAGTACGCAACGTCCGCTTTAACATCAATATGGCAGATACCGTCGTAAAGCCAGGTATTATCATCGCACTTGCCGGCTTTTTACTAAAAGCGAGTTACGAATACATAAAAAAAATGACGCATATAAACGAAGTCATCTTTTTACTTGGCTTCTGTTTATTGTTGTGCGTCATTTGCATTGGTCTTCTTCTCGTTACCAAGGCTGTATCCAGAAAGGATTTCCGGTGATTTACAACCGTGACATTCTATCTGTGGTACTCCTTTAACAGTGTGGGAGAATAGAGCATAAAGCTCTTTTTTCCCTGCTCCTTTACGCGATATAAAGCTTTATCCGCTCGGTCCATAAGCTGCTCATAATGCAGTCCTGCTTCCGGATAAATCGATACACCGATACTACCGGAAATCGGGATATTATAGTCCTCACATACATAAGTAGTATTCAAGCCTTCCTTTAAAATATTGGCTTTTGCAAGAACTTCATCCACATCAGTGATGTTCCCGACAAAGACTACAAATTCATCTCCACCGATACGTCCGACAATTTCTCCTTCTGAGAAAATCTCTTTGATTCGACCGATCACATAAGTCAGAACCTTATCTCCCTGCAGATGCCCGTATGTATCATTAATACTCTTAAAATCATCAAAATCAATAAACATCAGCACATGCATTCCGGTTTTATTCCCTGCGATAAATCTATCGATCTTCTTGATGGTGATTTCTTTGTTATATACTCCGGTCAACGGATCTCTGGTTGCCTTATACTCCAGCGCTTCCAGCTCCCGCTTCTGGGTATCGATATTGACCAATCTTCCGATCACTCGAACCGGCACTTTATCATCATCAAAGATAGTCTTACCCATAAGCTGGCACCAGATGAATTCACCCAGACGGTCTTTGATTCGAAATTCTTTTTCTATCATTCTTTTCCCTGAACTCAGTTCCTCACAAAGTTCAAGGTAAATACCCCAGTCATCCGGATGAATGCTGCTTCTTCTGTCAATAGTGTCGGAGCTGTAGTTCAGAATCTGAGAACCTCGTCCGAAGAACTCCCGGAATTTGTCTGATAAAAGCATCACGTCCGTCTGAATATGATACTCAAAAAGAACATCGTTGGATAGCTCGGTTGCGATACGATAACGCTCTCCTTCTAATAATATCAGTTCTTCCATTCTCTTCTGCTCGGTCATATCTACAAAAACAACTGATAATGTATGTGTGCCGTCCTTACCGATTGCGATATTACCATTCATCAGTAAGTGCAATACCTCTCCCTCTTTTGTAACCATCCGTACATCGAATCGAATCAGATCCTTATCTGTTTGATTCTTAAGTTTCTCAAAAATATTTGCATCTCTGGGATCAATAAAATCAAGTATCGTTAATTTCTTTTCTACCCTCGCTGAACCCTTTTCATATCCAAGTAATTCGTAAAAACCATTACTGGCATATAGTATCCTGCCACCCTCTTCTAAAGTAAAATGAACGAGCCCGGCACGAATACTATTAGTGATTCTTTTAAGTTCTATCGCCGCTTTTGTAACCCGCTTTTCATTTTCCAATCGAAAAAGCAATACTACTACAACACCAATGATACAAATACATACAATCACTATCATTAATGCCAGAAGGATTGCAGGCTTGCTTTGTAGCACATTGATCAGTTTCATATCTTAATATCCCCCAATTTAATACAACCGATTTATAAGAAATGCGGTTGTCATGAACTGAATTCCAATGTCAAATCACATCCTAAGCCTTCCGGATATGACTCTTATTCATATGGAGCTGCTCTTATTCTACTTACTATATGTAAGGTGTCACTTTCATCATAACCAAGCTTCGCTTTACAGAATATAAGGTGTCACCTGGTAGACGTAATAATTAAGCCAATTCGTATACATGGCATTCGCATGCGCTCTCCAGACAAGATTAGGTCTGGAGCCCGGTCTGTCCTCGGGATAATAGTTTTTAGGTAATGCAATGTCTAATCCTTTTGCAATATCCCTTTTATACTCTTTATCTAAGGAGATACGATCATACTCCGGATGGCCCATAACAAAGATCTGTTTTCCATCCTCAGCAATCACGATAAATACCCCTGCATCCTCTGATTCCGCCAAAATGGTAAGTTCCTTACACGGTTCGATATCCTCCCTGGTCACAGTAGTATATCTTGAATGAGGTGCATAAAAGACGTCATCAAAGCCTCTGACAAAAGGAACCCTTCTGTCCAACACCTTATGTTCGAAGATACCGAACATCTTCTGGTTTAAAGTGGATTTCTTAACATTATAATGGTAATATAATCCTGCCTGCGCTCCCCAGCAAATATGCAGCGTAGAGGTTACATTCGTTTTGGACCATTCCATGATACGTACCAGCTCATTCCAATAGGTTACCTCTTCAAATTCCATCAGCTCTACCGGAGCGCCGGTAATAATCAAACCATCAAACTTTCGGTTCTTTACATCCTCAAAGGTCTGGTAAAACTGATCCAGATGGCTGGTAGGAGTATGTGATCCAACATAGGTCCCAGTGGTCAGGAAGGTAATATCCACCTGCAACGGTGTATTGGATAAGCTCCTGAGCAGCTGTACTTCTGTATCCTCTTTCACCGGCATCAGATTGAGTATCGCGATTTGCAGCGGTCGGATATCCTGATGCATCGCACGAGTATCATCCATAACGAAGATATTCTCATCTTCCAGAATCTTCTTAGCCGGTAAATCACTTTGAATTCTAATAGGCATAATCATCACCATTTCCAAAAAATTTTTCATAGCAAAAATTATCATATCATGATTTTAATAAGAAATCAACAAACAAACCCACAAATCTCCAAATAATTCCTAAAAGTTAATTTCTTAACTAATAAACATCATCGTAGCGTCTCTATAACGTCCTCTTCTTATGCTTTTCTCATCTCTTACTGCTTTAAACAAGCTAGATTACTAGTGCTCACTTTTTTACGCGAAAAACACATGGCTATCCTCTCGGAATTACCATGTGTCTACGAGCTTTTTGAAGCGCATTATTCATAGTTACAATTACTAATCTAAAATTTCCACATCAATTAATTTGTGATTTAATACATCAATCAATCCAATATCCGTTAAACCTAACTCGGGTACAGTTGGCAATGAAATAAAACTAAGAGCCATAAAAGGTGCATCCATTGGACAGCCAAGATTTGTAGCTGCGTCGTTCATGATTTTAAGTTCGGCCATAACTTCATCGGCATTTCTCTCGCTCATTAAGCCTCCGATTGGTAACTGCATTTTGTGTGTCACTTCACCATTTTCTGCTACTGTAAGACCTCCCTTCATTTCGGCGACACCGTTTACTGCAGCTGCCATATCTTCTTCATTGGTTCCTACTACTACGATATTGTGGTGATCATGTGACATAGAATATGCCAATGCCCCTTTTTTCAGCTTAAAACCTTGCACAAAGCCTACTCCTACTCCACCATTTTTTCCATATCTTTCAACAACTGCAAGTTTTAAAATGTCCTGCTCTAAATCCATTTGAATTTTGTTGTCCAAAACAGGAAGTGTGCTAACCTCACAAGTATTAATTATTTGTCTATCAATTAGCTTAATAATATTAGCTTTCGTTTCATTACTCTTTGAGGAGGATGTAATATGAAAGGAATCTTTATTTATCGCTTTTTTTAAGATGACTGTATTTTTTATCCACTCTGGATACTCTGCAATTTTAACTTCTTCAATTAGTTTACCTTCTTGAGCTACCATTTTTCCTTCGAAGAAAACTACAGTGGGTTTCACATCCTCTATCTTCTCAACTAAAATAATATCAGCAAGTCGACCTGGAGTTATACTACCAATTTCATCTTCCAACCGAAAATGTTTTGCGGCATTAAGAGTGGCTATCTTAATGGAATCCATAGGACTGACACCTAACTCAATAGCACGGCTTACATTGTAGTTAATATGACCTTCTTTCTGAATTTCACTAGCATGTTTATCATCTGTACAAAACATCAGGTTTTCAAACCCTAATCCCTTTTCTAATACTCCCTTAATTAATTCATCAAGATTTCTTTCAGTACTTCCTTCGCGAACAAGAACTTTCATTCCTACTTGTAATCTCGATAATAATTCCTCTATATTTACACATTCGTGATCATCTGATATTCCCGAGCTTGCATATATATTTAGCTCTTGCCCTAAGCGGCCGATTGCATGACCATTCACTATTTTTCTCTTGCTTAAGGTATCTGCTATTTTATGTATATACTCTTCCTTTACAAATAGAATTTTAGATGGATCCAATTCTCCTAAACTTATACTTTCTTCCCAACACATGATTTCTTCTACTTCTTTAGCACCCAGAATAGCCCCTGTTGTTTCTAATCCCGGAGCAGTTGGAACTCTTGATGACACCTCAATTAGCATTCTATATGGCAAACGGTTAATGGATTGTAACATAGCTTTTAATCCTTCTTCACCAGCTACATTAGCGATTTCCATTAAATCTGCGCATAACGTTGTGGTTCCATGAGGAACTACAACACTAGCCAATGCTTCCGGAGAAAGCATCGTAGATTCAAAATGCATATGAGTATCTATAAGCCCCGGAAGAGCGTATTGTCCCTTTCCATCGATTTCTTCTTTTGCTTCAAGCTTTGCATTGGGATGAATGGATATAATTCGCTTTTCTTTAATATAGATATCAGTTGGATAAATCTCCCCCGAAAAAACATTTACCAGCTTAATGTTTTTTATCTTTAAATCACAGGGGTATTTTCCCAATCCGGTTTCAATTGTATTTTTTATCTCTTCAAATGTTCTCATAAATGTCCTCCTTTATAACAAAATGTCTAGTACAAGATAAATAATAAAGATGGCGGTTAATGCCCATACTGTCCCAGTAATTTTCTTTGCGTTACCTGAGGCAACTTGTCCAAGTGTATATCCTAATAAACCAAACAAGATACCATATGCAATATTATATGAGAACGGCATAAATGCTACAGTTAAAAATACTGGCAGAGCAATTGATAAATTACCTAATTCCATTTGACATAAAGGCTCAATCATAAATATTCCTACCATAATTAATGCAGGTGCTGTTGCAATAGACGGAATCATTAAAAAGATTGGAGAAAAGAATAGTGTAAGTACGAACAACAATCCTGTAACACAGGCAGTCATACCTGTTCTACCACCTTCGGCAATTCCGGTCGTACTCTCCGCTCCATAAATCGTAACTGTATTAGTACCCAAGATTGCTCCAATTGCAGCGCCTCCGGCAGAAACAAATAATGCTTTACCTGCAGAAGGAACATTACCATCTTTATCAACCAAATTCGCTTTTTCAGCTACTCCTAATAAAACCCCAATAGAATCAAACAAATCAACAAATAAGAAACTAATTATCGCAAATATAACTCCTAATACAACAACTGGTGCACCGGTAAACATTCCTTTGATAGAAAGCTGACCAAAAGTGGGTGCCATAGCTGTAATTGGATTATCAAAAAGAATAAATTGTTTTGGCAGCTGTGCATAGGTGGAACCTGTGACTGGATCTTTAACAAAAAGAGCTATCACAGTCATAACTAAAATACCAATTAAAATACCACCCTTTACTCTTTTAATAGCAAGAACGGCAGTTAATGCCAACCCAAACAAAGCTATAAGCACCCCGGGATTGGATAAATCGCCTAAGGTTAGTAATGTATCCTTTGATGCCTGGATAATACCTGCTTGTTTAAAACCAGTAAAAGCAATGAAAAATCCTATTCCGGCACCAACTGATTTTTTAATACAGTCGGGCATTGCATCTACAATCTTCTGCTGTACCTTGAATATACTTAATAGCATAAATATTGTACCTGAAATACATACACAAGCCAACGCATTTTGCCAGGACATGCCTAAGGTATTAACTACGTAATAAGCAAAATAAGCATTCAGACCCATGGCTGGTGCAAGTGCAAAGGGTAGATTAGCCCATACCCCAATCCAAATACAGGCTATGGCAGATGCTAAAGCAGTAGCCCAAAATACCGCTTTTGTGTCCATCCCCGCTGCAGATAGAATTGCCGGATTAACAGCAACAATATAGACGCATGTCAAAAATGTGGTTAATCCTGCCAATACTTCAGTTTTTGGAGTTGTTCCTCTTTCCTTCAAATGAAAAATTTTCTCCAAAAAATTGCCTTGTGATACACCTTGCTGTTTCATACACTTCCTCCTTTAGTTGGTGAAGGTAATATGGTATTACCTTTATACTATTTATAAAAAATAGATTCCTATTGAATATAAGAATCTATTAATTATCGAAGACACTTTTAATTCTCATCAAATTAAACTTTATAAAATTTGTATTATAAAATTCGGTATCAGATATAATTGGTATATTATCCTGATCATAATTAATTCCATTAAAAACAAGAACGGATTCACATTCCATATATTTAGCACTAGCACTAAAATCTGCCATTCTCTTTTTTGTCATACTTTTGATTTCAATTTTATCTCTGCTAACTATTCTCCCACCTTTATTACGTATTATGTCAAAGGTAGATTGTTCTAAACTGTTTTGAAGTTCAATCTCTTCTTTGAATAGATCTTTTGAAAACCGATCAATACTAATAATCGCTGGATGATCATCAGCAAAATATACTTTTTCAATAATATAGATAGGTTTACCCATCTTTATCTGTAATATGCTAGCTTGCGTCTCATCAGCAGGTATAATTTCGAAGCGAGTTATTTCATAACGTGATTTATAACCACTTTCCTCGATCAGTTTGCTAAACTCCATTCCCGGAGTAAGGTTAACCTGTATTTGAAGGGCTGCCGGATTAATGAAAGTTCCTTTTCCATGCATTCTAAATATAGTACCTTCTTGCTCAAGATCGTCAAGAGCACGTCGAATAGTTACCCTACTTACAGATAATTTTTGTGCAAGCTCATTCTCAGATGGTAATTTTACGCCATTATTTGAATCCATGTCTTTAATAAAGGAATATAAAAATTGCTTCACGTGATCACTTAAGTTGGCTTTGTTCATAGGCATTAGTTCCATTTTATACTACTCCTTCTCAAAGGTAATACCTTAATACTATACTACCACAAGAATAGTGTCATGACAATGTACAAAATGCAATTAGAATCGCTTGTTTTTTTAGTGAATATAACTAATTTTACAAGATTTGATTCATTCTCTTATAATTTTAGGAGATAATGGCAGCATGATATGTCTAGAGTTAAAATAACCATTTCAAGGCCATCTATTGCAGCATACCTAAAACTTCAGCCTCCGCTAAAATCGTAATCCCCAATTCCTGGGCCTTTGTTAGCTTGCTGCCTGCATTCTCACCGGCAATGAGGTATCTTGTGTTCTTGGAAACACTTCCCGATACCTTCCCACCATAGCTCTTTACCAGTTCCTCCATCTCACTGCGTCCCATCGTCGGTAATGTTCCTGTAATTACAAAGGTCATGCCGGCGAATCGCTGATCTTCGTTTACCCCTCCCTGAAGTGAGGTAAAATTCATTCCAGCTTCCTCCAGACGTTTTAATATATTGCGGTTTTCTTCCTGAGCAAAAAACTCAACGATGGATCTGGCAGTAATATCACCAACATCATTGATAGACACCAGCTCTTCATAAGCAGCATTCATCAATTCATGCAGAGAAGCAAAATGCTTCTTTAATTCCGCTCCCGCCTGTCTTCCGATATTCTTGATACCAAGACCGGTGATCAGACGGTCAATGTCGTTCTCCTTGCTATCTTCTATCGCCTTCAGCAGCTTATCCGTGTTCTTCTCTTTTCCGATCAATCCTTTTCGAATCAGTTCCTCCCTGTAGTTTTTTAAGAAATAAATATCGGCTATATCTTTCAGATATCCTTCTTGTATCAATGTCTCTATATAGGCTTCTCCGAAGCCTTTAATATCCATAGCATTTCGGCCAACAAAGTTAATGATATGCTGGCTAAGCTGCGCCGGACAATTGATATTGGTACATTTGGTATCTGCCGTATTAATATCCCGAATGGTAGGAGCTCCGCAGCTCGGACAGGTGGCTGAAATGGTGAACGGTTCGGTTCCTTCCGGGCGCTTTGCCTTATTTACAGATAAAACCTCAGGAATAATCTCCCCCGCTTTTCTTACTACGATCGTATCTCCGATACGTACGTCAAGCTCGTCAATCCGGTCCTGATTGTGAAGAGTGGCTTTCTCAACATTCGTACCGCATAGACGGATGGGTTCAAAAATAGCTGTAGGCGTGATACGTCCGGTTCTTCCGACGCTGAGCCGAATCTCCTTTACGATAGTCTCCTTCTCCTCCGGAGGGTACTTATAGGCAATTGCCCAACGAGGTACCTTGGAAGTAGCACCAAAATACTCTCTGTCCTCCAGACTGTTAATCTTTACCACTGCACCGTCAATATCATAAGCAAGACTACCACGGGATTCACCGATCTCCTGTATCGCTTCCCATACCTCATCTGCGTTTCTGCATAGTTTATAGCCTTCAATCACTTTAATACCTTGATGTTTCAACCATTCCAGGCTCTCGGAATGTGTTTTAAACTGAATGCCTCTGGATTCTTGAACATTGAATACAAATAAGGAGAGCTTGCGTTCCTTTACCACTTCAGGGTCCAGTTGCCGAAGGGTACCGGCTGAACAATTGCGTGGATTCGCAAACAATTTCTTCCCTGCAGCCTCCAGACGTTCATTCACGGCTATGAAATCCTCATTCTTCATATGGACTTCGCCGCGAATCTCAACATACTCAACTGTATCCTTCAGTCTGGTCTTCACATCCTGAATCATCTTAACATTCTCAGTTACATCCTCACCCTGGTTGATTCCATCTCCTCTGGTTACGCCCATGGTCAGAATTCCATTCGTGTATCTCAGGGACACAGATAACCCGTCGATTTTCTTTTCTACTACAAACACAGTCCCCGGTCGTTCCTTCAGGACTTTATCAACAAAGCTGATAACCTCTTCCTTATCAAATACATCCTGCAGACTGAGCATTGGTACATTGTGCTTTACGAGAATTCCGGCTTCCCTCTTCGCTGTGCCTCCAATTTTCTGAGTAGGTGATTCCTTATCTTTATACTGTGGATTCTCCTGCTCCAGTTGACGAAGTCTAAGGGACAGTTGATCATATTCGTAATCGGAAATCTCCGGATCGTCCTGATTATAATAACGCTCGTTATGATATTTTATCAGCTTTCTCAATTCCTCTATCTCATATTTTATATCCATATCGCAAGAATACCTTCTTTCTGTATTTTAGCTGCTGATTGCAATGATACTTCACCCTCAAGTCATCCGATGACTTCATTAAGATGAAATTGCTTTATCTATGGTTTTTCTTTTCCCTCTGCAGAAGTGAGTTCATCTCTTCAATCTCTCGTTCCGTCACATTTCGATAATCTCCCACTTTTAGTCTGCCTAATAGAATATTCATGATTCGAACACGCCGCAGACTGGTTACCCGATAACCAAGTGACTCACACATACGGCGAATCTGTCGGTTTAGGCCCTGGGTCAGGACGATATTAAAGTTATATTTATCAATCTGATTTACCTTACAAGGTTTCGTTATTGTATCCAGGATCGGAATTCCAGAGGACATCTTCTTGATAAATTCCAGTGTTATCTCCTTGTTCACTGTTACGATATATTCTTTTTCATGATTATTCTCAGCTCGGAGAATCTTATTGACGATATTCCCGTCATTGGTTAGCAGGATTAGTCCTTCGGAGTCCTTATCCAGGCGTCCAATGGGATAGATTCTCATATTATAGCCAATATAATCAATAATATTATCCGGTTCACTATGATCTGTAGTACATACAATACCAACCGGTTTATGAAAAGCAATCAGTACCAGTTTCTCTTCCTTCTTCACCGGTTTACCACAAAAGGTTACCACATTGTTCCCGGTTACCTTGGATCCCATCTGTGCTGTGACACCGTCAATCTTTACCTTGCCTTCTTCAATATAACGGTCTGCCTCTCTTCTGGAGCAAATACCAGCGTCACTAAGATATTTATTTATTCTTACAGCCTCATTATCATCCACTTGTGAGGTTAATCTCTTTGTCCTTTTTGCCATAACATACCTTTCCCTTTCAATCGATCAAGGATGCACCATTTTCATCCATATTAATAATTAATTATACTTGATTTCATAATGTTCGTCCACCTTTTTCCCCATAGGAAAGGGTGAGCTACGGATCATAGATGAGCTAACATAAGATAAGTGCAATTACTCGACTTTATAATTGAGTAATTGCACTTTTTGGTAATCATAGATAATTCTTCATCACTTCGATGTTTTTCTCTTCCTTCTTCACAAAATCCTCTGCAATCTGGGTACTGGTACCCTCAGCATTCGGTTTCGCATGAAGCAGCTTCGTCATCTGAGTAACACCCATAGTACTTCCCTTTATTACCATCTGAGCGATTTGACTGTCGGATGAATTCATCAGCATATTCATTTTAACATTTCCTTTTAGCATTGCTTTATTATATAGAGATACATCCTTCGCTTTCGCTCCGCCTTTGTGCAGCTGTCGTTTTGATTTATCAGCAATCTCCTGATAATCCCTTAATTGTTTATGAAGATCATTGCTGAATTGCTGATCTGTCACCTTATCTAATACTGCTTCAATTGCTGTAATACCCATCGATGCATTCTGATAGGTTTTTTCCAGCAGGTCAAGGTCTACATTACCAATCATAAAAACACTCCTTATCCTATAAGCTGTTGATCGGCAATTGCGAAGCTCCATGATATCATCTAAGGTGTATACATTAGTTGTAATATCATTGCTTCGCAATTGACCATATGTCGTTTATAGTATAAGAAGTTGTAAAATATTTATTCAGCAGCATCGCCTTCTGCTTTATTACTGTCCTTTCCGGTCATAGCATCGATACTTTCCCAGAAATTCTTCAAATCTTCGTCCTGCTCTACCGCTTTTTTACTCTTCTCATCGGTCATCTCGATCAGAGCGATGACATCTTCGTCATTGTTTCTTTCATCGTAATAAGCTTTAATATCCGCTTCCATGTCACCGGAATAGATCTTCAATTTATTATCTTCACCGGTTATAACATAAAATTTAGCCAGTCCGGGTGCCGGTGTATTGATACTGGTAAATTTAATCTCGTGATAAACATATACGATATAGGTGCCTTCTATTATTGCTTTTTTGGTATAGGTCTTAATATTACGGTAATCTTCAATATACTCAGTCTTCGTCTGAAGCTGCTCCTCTGATTCCACTTTGCTCGGATCACTCAGAATACTCTTCAGTGTCTCAACATCCCTGTTGTTCTTAGCATTATAATAAGAATCAAACAGTGCATCAATCTCAGGATAAGTCCCTGACTTCTCAATCGGATGGATCGGTACCTCTGTCGGAGTCGGTATCAGTGTAGGGGTTGCCGCGGTCGTGGGTGTTGCCAAAGCATTCTCAGCTGCCATTAAGGTCTCATTGTCACCGCTTTTATCCTCGGTTAGCAGCTCAGAGCTTAACATCGTTTCTGCAGTCTTCTCCTGTGCCTTAGGTCTATCCTGGCTGACAGACAAGGTCAGGATGCCAATTCCCATGGTACTCATCGTTGTCAAAAGTATTATTTTTTTATATTTAAGTTTCATTATTATCTCCTTAATAAAGCTATGTAACATTTCCATTCTTTCCAATTTACTTTTCCTATTTTACCAGATAATAAATAAAAAATCAACCTATATATTTCATTTTTTTGTAACACTATTTAACATTTTTGTAACATTTGGCTTCAAAATCACTCCTTTTTTTATCTTAAAATAATTTTACAACAGTTTGGTAAGAATATATAATTAAAACATAAGTAACCAAAAAAGTCAAAGTTATATTCTGTCAACCATCGTCAAAATAGATCAATCGCTGTAAAATCAAGGCTTTTTGAGTTTTAAAAAAGAGTAAGAAGGGAAAAACATGAATCAGTTACTTAGTCAACAGTTAAATCAAATCAAACTACAGGAGAAGAAAATGTTGAATCCGGTGAATCAGACCTTTCTGGATACAACCTTGACACCAATGATGGATAAAATACAGGATAAAATTCCTTCAAAGCTTACCGAAACACTTAATATTGCATTTTATAAAGGGTTCCAGCTGGTATTCGAAAAAGGGAGCGGTCTACTGGAAAAAACATATAACAAGGATAAGATTGAGCTGGAATATGATATAAATAATTATGCCCTTGATAAACGTATCAATAAAAAGCATATCAATAAACTGGACCGTTATTCAAAACAATCAAAGCTGGTTAATTCCTCTATCTCTGTAGTAGAAGGCAGTGTACTCGGAGTATTAGGGATTGGCCTTCCCGATATACCGCTCTTCCTGGCAATGCTTGTACGAACTATTTATGAGATTGCATTAAGTTACGGTTTTTCTTATTCTACAGAGGAAGAGAAAGCCTATCTTCTATTGCTTATCCACACCGCCATAGCAAAGGGCGAGGAATGTAAGGATCTGGATATGAAGCTGGAAGCACTCAGCAATGCCATTGACAACGATCTTGATGTGAAGTCAGAGCTTGATACCAGGATGAAGGAGACTTCCAGTGCCCTCTCACAAGCTTTATTAACTGCAAAATTCCTGCAGGGTATTCCGATCGTCGGTATCGTCGGAGGCGCCGTAAATTACAGCATTTTAAACCGAGTTGCAAAATATGCCCGTATCAAATATAAGAAACGATACCTGCTTAAGAAAGTATAATATAGGCTTGTCTCCATATATCATATTATTGCTGTGAGATAATTATGTATCCTTTTCAATCGGGAATTTCATGAAAACTTACTTTACTTTGAAATTCAAATAGTATATAATAACATAGTCCGAGCAAGCCGACGGCTTTCTCGGACTAAATAAGCATCTGTAGCTCAGTGGATAGAGCGTTCGCCTCCGGAGCGAAAGGCCGCTGGTTCGAATCCAGTCAGGTGCATATCATTTGAAAGTAAATGCTTTCAGTAACGGAAAAGGAGCTGTCGCGTTAAGGTTTATCTTTGGAAGATATGCCTTAGTGTGACAGCTCCTTTAGATTTATAATCAATCGCTTCCTGATATTAGGAGGAAACATGACGAGTCAGGATACATATACATTATTGAGGTGAATTGCATGCAATCGTGTGAACTTGTATCATTTGTTACTGCACTGTCCTGTGGAATTGCAAAATGCTATCCAAAAGAAGAGCTTCCTCTGCTCATTGCTGTTTTATCACAGCTGACAGCAACTCTTGCTACCATACTGGAGGCTGAGGATTCGAAATTCTCGAATGATGTAGCTCCTGACATTAATCCTTCTGATACACTCATACTATCTGATAACAGCAATTAATCTATATTTCTCGGAAGAAGAATATCATATGTTACACAACGTCGTAATATGTCAATATAAAGGGACACTTACAAAGATCTGTATTGTGCCCCTCGCTTTTATTGCTAAATTTTATAATGGCTGATATCTTCCTGGAAATTTTTAATCATCTGGTCAAACACAGCAATCTGATTCGTAAGCTCATTGATCTGATCAACATAGACTGCTACATTGGAGCTGGCTTCCTGGGTGGCAGCCGAATTCTCCTCTGCAATCGCAGCAAGACTATGCATATTATCAAATAGGGACGATATATGATCCGCCTCAGTCTTCAACTCCTGTGATGTCTGTATCATCTGATTCGATATTACCTTCAGATTACTATTTGCATCGCCCGAGGTCTTCACTGCCTCACCTAGTTTGTAACTCTCCGATTCCAGAATCTGATATTGTACATCAATGTCTCCGACAACTCCATCGATACTTTCCACAAATTCCGATAAACTCTGGTTTATCTGGTTTACTGCTTTATTTGTCTGTTCCGACAGGTTTCTTACTTCATCTGCCACAACAGCAAAGCCTTTTCCTGCCTCTCCTGCTCTGGCAGCTTCTATAGAGGCATTCAACGCCAAGAGATTTGTCTGCTTCGCTATCGTTGATACAATCGATACAATCCGCATCATTCCTTCCGCATTCACACGAAGCTCATCACTGTTGCTTCTAATGGTATTAAATTTATTCAAAACATTCTGAATCTCCAAGGTGGTATGGTCCACATTCCGGAAGCTGTTTTCCAAATTATCCATCGCCGTCTCAATCTTAACCTCATTCTTTTGGCTGTCTGCAGATATTTTGGTTACATTACGGATACTTTCACTCAAAATACTTACCGAATTTTCTGTATCCTCCGCCTGAGTAATTGCTGCGGTTGCAACTTCATCCAAAACTGCTGTAATGTCATTGGAGGTGGATTGCATCGTTTGTGCAATTTCTGCCACGGAGCCATTGAAGGTATACATCTCATCAACAATTGCATTGAAACCGATGAAATCCTTCTGCACACGCTTCTTTAATTCATTTACAAAAATCATAATATCCTCATATTCATCCTTCGTCTGAAGTGAGGTGTATTCCACGAAATCACAATCACCGAGCTTCTTAAGCTCCGCCTTAAGCATCTTCTGCGGACGATGGAAGAGATAGGAGGAAAGCGCTGAAGTAGCAAAGGATACGATTCCCAGCGGCAGTGCATATAATTTATCCGGTAGCAAAACGACACCTGCTATCATAAGCAGGAGAGCATTTAGCAGAGCTGTTTTTATGGTTGTATTTTTGATCAGACCAAAGGAAAAGATTTCATTGAACCGATAACGTTTTGTAGATCTGATCTCCTTCTCAAAGGTTAATTTCAGCTGCACTTCACCTTGTCGCTCACTAAGAGTTTCGACCTTGATTTCCTCTTTAAAATAATGAGCAACACCTTTAATCAAGCCATACAGATAATGCTGCATCCCGCGTTTTGAACGGTAGGTAAAAAGAATATCATGTGTCGACAGAAGGGTTACGTCAAGGATCGGCGGTACTGCTCCCTTGAAACGTTTCATAACGATAATATGTACATCATTCATGGATTTTAAAAATTGATATGCTGACTCATGTCGAAAGAATCCAGGGTAAGCCTTACTGAAGGTCTGAATGTTCTGTTCCCCCATGATTCCCCAGATCTCCATATGATTCTTTCCAACATATTCTCCTACCTGATCTACGATTCCTGTTGCAATATGATCTTCCACATCCTGAAGAGGTGAAAAAATAACATCTGACGGCAATTGATACTTTTGCAATGCTTTGCTTACCACATCTTTGCCAAACAGCGTTCTGCAAGACTGAACCCAAGATGATACAACGGTTCCTTTCATATTGTTCCTCCTTATGTATAAATAAATCTAGTCCTATCTTATACCTAAGAAAATAAAATTTCAAGTATTTTTTAATAATAATTACTATTATTATTTTTGTTAATAATCATTCTAACCTGGCATACAGGATACCATGTGTTAAGCATAGGGACGTGCGCCGGCCGGGTGCACTTACATAAGCAGGTCTGCCTATATGAACTCTCATATAAGCAGACCTGCTATTCAATTTATAATATTTTAATATTATTAAAACTATTCAGCATCTGTTCCATAAAGCTTGGAGAGTTTCACCAAATGCTCATATTTTGCAGCTGCATTCTTCTCAGCATTTGCAAATAATTGCTCAGCTCTTTCAGGGTTCTGGCGAATTAAGGAGCTGTAACGTACCTCATTCTTGATGAAATCCTGATAGCTTGCACTAGGAGCCTTGCTGTCTAAGGTGAAAGGATTCTTTCCTTCTTCAGCCATACGAGGATCGAAGCGGAACATATTCCAGTAACCGGATGCAACCGCATTCTTCTCTTCGGTCTGAGATACGCCCATACCACCCTTGATACCATGGTTAATACAAGGAGCATATGCAATAACGATGGAAGGACCAGGATAGCTCTCAGCTTCAACTAAAGCCTTAATAGTCTGGTTGTAATCAGCACCCATTGCGATCTGAGCAACATATACATAACCATAGCTCATTGCAATTGCCGCCAGATCCTTCTTCTTTACTTCCTTACCTGCAGCCGCAAACTGAGCGATTGCACCGGTAGGAGTAGATTTGGAGGACTGACCGCCTGTATTGGAGTAAATCTCAGTATCGAATACTAAGATGTTAACATCCTGACCACTTGCAATTACATGATCTAAACCGCCGAAGCCGATATCATATGCCCAGCCGTCACCACCGAAGATCCACTGTGACTTTTTGGATAAAAATTCCTTATCCTTTAAGATATCCTTGCCTTCTGCACATTCGCAAGCTTCCAGTACTCTTACGAGTGCTCTGGTAGCACCTGCATTCTCACGACCGCTATTATAGGTTTCAAGATATCTTGCAGCAGCAGCTTTCACCTCATCCTTACTTGCTGAGGATGCTAATGCTTCTACCTTATCTTTAACTCTTGCTCTTAAAGCCTGCTGTGCAAGGAACATACCGTAACCGTACTCTGCATTATCTTCGAATAAGGAGTTAGCCCAAGCCGGTCCATGTCCTTCTTTATTTACTGTATAAGGTGTGGAAGGATAGGATCCACCCCAGATGGAGGAACAGCCTGTTGCATTGGAGATGAACATTCTGTCACCAAATAACTGTGTTACTAATTTAGCGTAAGGTGTCTCACCACAACCTGCACAAGCACCGGAGAATTCAAGCAGAGGCTGGTTGAACTGGCTGCCCTTAACGGTAATATCCTTAAATTTCTCAACAACCTCAGGCTTGGTATCTAAGGTAAGACCATACTCAAATACCTTCTGCTCAGCCAACTGAGTCTCAAGAGGTTTCATAACGAGTGCCTTAGCACCCTTCTTACCGGGACATACATTTGCACAGGAACCGCAGCCCATACAATCAAGTGCGGATACTGTCATTGCAAACTCAAATCCTGCAACAC
>JAEZLZ010000129.1 GCA_023415055.1 Bacillota bacterium
GCCATAGGGAAGAATGGGACACTATTCGCCTTCATAAAAAGGATGACGTTTTAATTTGTGCACCCTTCAACCTGGAAAACAGACACTTTGCAACAGAAAAGATGTTGTTTTCGCCCATAAATTAATGCGAAGTCATTGTTACAACTTTTAAACAAATTTCACAAAGGAGCTAAAATAAAGGCTTTTTTGTGAAAAATATATAAGAAAGTATAGAGAGGAAATACTATGCAGAAAAAAGCTTTAGTAATAATCGATATTCAAAATGACATAACAAAGAATTACAAGGAAGTTATCGGCAATATCAATAAAGCTATTGATTGGGCAGTCAATAATCATGTTCAAGTTGTTTATATAAGGCATGAAAATTTATCAGACGGCACGAGGACTTTTAAACCCAATACCTATGGAGCTGAATTAGCTTCAGATTTGAATATAGCTTCAGAAAATATTTTTACAAAATACAAAGGAAACGCATTAAGCTGTGAAGATTTTACAGCCTTTATCAGTAAAAATGAAATATGTGATTTTTATATAGCAGGTGCAGATGCTGTTGCTTGTGTTAAATCAACCTGTTATAACTTACGCAAAGAAAATTATGACGTTAATGTCCTTTCAGATTGTATTACCAGCTATGATAAAAAGAAAATTGACGAAATGCTGCGTTATTATGAAAGTAAAGGTAGTAAAATCCTTTGTATGAATGACCTATTAAGTACTTCCATAATAAGTTAGTATAATACAAAAAATCAGTAATGTGATGCAGAACTGGAGATATTTTCGTCTCTGAAGTATCATTATATTAGTAGACTTATTACAGCAGCAAAACTACTGTGCCATGATGAAACCATTCATAGCATGGATGAGAGGAGTTAATAAATGAAATTTTTGGGGAAATTAGAATAGCGGAGACATTCGAACCATTCCCTGCATCAGCAACTAATAAGAGTGCCACAAACTCAGATGAACAGTAAACTCAAACATAGATATTATACTATTGCTGAAAAATAAGAGCTGGTTCGAAATTTTTTGGGAATATTAGAAAAGCGGAGCGGAGAAGTACGAGGTCCGGTGAACCTGTGCTCTGCGCTCCGCGAAGCTAAGAAGCTCCAAGCCGCGTCGTTTGTCTGTTCTTTCACTCCTTAAACTGGGATTTATACTATTCCATCTGTCATAGTATACCCTTCAAGAGAACCTGCTTTTACTTGAATACAGGCATAACAGATAGCGCTATCGCTGGCAGCGAAAAACTGTCTCTTGCCGTTTGGTGATATACGCACCCAATCACCGGTTTTAAGATCTATTTCTTCACCATCCACAATAGCCTTTCCTCTTCCCGATAATATTGCATAAATTTCTTCATTTTGCTTATGAGAATGAATAAAAGGGACACATTCTCCGGCAGGTAAATTATTGATACTTATTTCTGCTCCGGTTAAACCAATTTGGTCATGAAGTTCTACTCGTGCCTCATTTGGCACACTGATTTTACTAAAGTTACTCATTATGGATACCCTCCCGAATATAATATTGATACGATGTAACAATTATTATTACAACAACTAAGATAACATTATTTTGTTGTAATGTCAATGGTTACATCGGAAATAATAAAAAAACGTGCCTATTTAGGCACGGATTTTCCTCTACTCAGTTTCTATCCACTTCTTAGTATCATTTTTAATATCTGCCATTGTAATTTTAGACATCTCAACTTCCATTACCTTCTGTACCTGTAATAACTTATCGTCCAATGAATTATGAATATTTCTTCCAACCGGGCATCGTTGATTCGGATTTTCATGAAAATGAAACAATTCCCCATCATCTATACATTCAACGGCGTTATATATGTCAAGCATAGTAATTTCTTCAAGGTCCTTTGTAATCTGTGTGCCCCCTGTTCCTCTGGCGACTTCTATAAGATCAGCAGCTTTTAACTGCTGTAAGAGCCTACGAATAATAACAGGATTCACATTTACACTTCCTGCCAAGAAATCACTTGTAATTTTATAATCATCTTTAAATATGTCAATACACATCAAAACATGAATTGCCATAGTTAATCTACTTGATATCTGCACTATGAATACTCCTTTACTTTAAAGCAAACAACTGACCCTTAATTAGTAGGGATCAGCGATACTTTTCATGACATCGAAATAAATCACTTCGTTTTCAATCTGCTCATTATTACTGTATTATAAAAGTTACCATCTTGATGCATTCTGTCCTTTATTAATCGTCCTTCTTCTATAAAACCAAAGCTCTTATATAATTTAATCGCTTTTTCATTTGTTTCAACTACTGACAGAGCTATCTTTTCAATACCAGTAGAATCCGCCCATATAAGAATGCTTTCTAACATCAGTCTGCCAATCCCATGTCCCCAATATTCCTTTGATATGCATATACCAAAATCTGCTTTATGCTTAAATCTTTTTAACTCATTCCCTGCACAACGAGCAAATCCTACAATTTTACCGTCAACTTCAGCAACTAGAAATAAACTCCTTTCTGCTTTTGAATCATCAGCAATAATCTGTTCGAAATCTTCTGCAGATAAAAAATGTTCCCCGGGTTCTCTATCAAGATTTTCTGTTTCACCATCTATTTTAACCCTTAAATCAGATAATTGAACTGCATCTTGTATTGTTGGACATCGTAGTGTCCATGTCAATTCTTTTCCGGATATACTTTTAGGTTCAATAATCATTATCTATCCTCCAGCAGTTGTCTTTATCAATACATGATGCTACCATTGCGAAATGCTCTCTGTATCAAGTTCTTAAATTATACTTTTATAGTAATGGAAAGTCAATCCAAATTGAAGAAGTGTTAGTGAAACTATTCAGGGAGACGCTTCCAAATATTGGGATGGTATCAAGCTCTTCATCTACATTGCAATTTGTACAAAAAACTACCTAAGTTGCTTTTGGTATGTCTAGTATTGTCATTCTTCTGCGTCGGATATACTCGGAGAGAGGTTTATCAGTAATGAACTCTTGACTAATTCCATAATTGGTATTAATATAATAAATAGAAACAATGGAGGTGTATCATGACCAAAGACATATATGATGTTATGCTTAACCCGACACGGATGAGAATTGTACAAATTTTTGCATCTAACCAAACTATGACTGCGAATAAAATATGTGAAATAATTTATGATGTTCCACGGACTACGTTATATAGACATATCAATATTTTGATTGAAGCCGATATCTTAACGGTTATCGAAGAAAATAAAATCCGTGGAAGTGTCGAGAGGATTCTTGCACTCAATGCAAGCAAAATCAACGAGCAAAATACAATGGACAATATTCCGCAACAGGCATTTAGTTTTTTAATGAACACTTACTCAAAGTTTGAAAAGTATTTTAATAGAAATAATTTTACACAGGGCAATAACAAAATATTTTTTAATAATACAGTAATGATGATGGATGACCAAGAGTTTGAACTCTTTCTTTCTGAACTACAATCATTACTAATAAAATACCATTATGAAGTAACAAGTGGGCGAAAACCAAGGGATATATCAATAATATCAGCGCCTCCATTGGAGAATGAATATGATTAATAGAGATGCGAAAAAGAAAAGAGGTAGAAAAAAATTGACGGTCTTTGCGATAATAATAAGCATAATAGTCTTAATTAATATAATTAGTTTAACAATAAACCAAGTATTCTTTACACATGAGCTCGACAATATTTCGCCATATGGCGAGTTGGTAGATGTTAATGGACAAAAAATGCACCTTTATTCTATGGGCAATGGTAAAAAAACGATTGTATTATTGCCCGGTTTTGGCGTGCCATTGCCTAGTGCTGATTTTGCCCCACTAATGAGAGAGTTATCAAAGGAATATACCGTCGTTTGTATAGAATATTTTGGAATTGGATTCAGCGATGAAACAAAAGTCCCCCGTACAAATGCTAATTATGTAGAAGAAATCAGAATGGCATTAAAGTTGGCCGGATTCAATGCCCCTTATATCCTAATGCCGCACTCTGGATCCGGAATATATAGTGAATACTATGCTACAAAGTATACTGATGAAGTGTCTGCAATTATTATGCTTGACACTACTTCATCAGCAAAAACGGAAGCTAATGTCCCTAAGTTTGTTTATAGTCTGGGTAAGGTGCAACAGACGATTGGACTTGCTCGATTATATAATCCTTTTATTGTGTCATCGGTGCTTTCAATGAATGAAGAAAATGGCTATACAAAGAAAGAAGCTGATGATTATACAAAATTTTATAACCATTTATACAATGACACGGTTATCGACCAGCTATCACGGCTTAATGAAAATATTGAACAAGTGATGAATATGAGTTTTCCATGTGAAGTACCTGTCTTAAAGATTGTCGCTTCTGAAACTGCGAAGGGAAAACAGACCGGTGAAGAATACCAAAATGCCCACATAAACAGATTGGGTGCAAATGCACAATGGATAACTATGAAAGGAAATCATTTCATTTATCATAGTAATGCCGCAGCCATTCGTAATACTACGGATAGTTTTCTGCCCGGACAATGAGCTTGGAAGATTTTTGATTGTATAATCATATGTAAAACCCCTACTTTCTAGAAAAAGTAGGGGCTTTTCAGTGTGTAAGTTATGAGTTAAGAATATAACGACGCAATGCTCTATCAACCCCTTGGTAGTTGCCAATCCCGATATAGTCCAATTTAAAATCGCACTTTTCCAATACTTTATGAGAAGCTATGTTTTCTTCTAACACAATTCCATAGATAATATTAATTCCTAATTGCTTCATGATAATGGGTATAAAAGCACTAACCGCTTCTGTTGCATATCCATGTCCGATATACTCTTTAGCAATGTGATATCCTAGCTCCCATCCCTCTTCGATGGAACATGCTTGAACATAACCAATATTAGTTTTATCTTTTAAAAGAACCGGATATAATAAAGGACCTTTTTCGCATTGATATGACTTAATTAACCATTCAATAGTTCTATGTGCATCTTCTAATGTTTCAAATACTTCATCTGGTACAAAACGTCGATTATCTTCGTCTACTGAATTTTTTTGGAATACATCACACATATCTTTAGTTAAATCTGTAATTATTAATCGTTCTGATTCAATTAACATGAATTTCTCCCATCAATATCAATTGGCTCTGTCACAACATATTGTTGCTATATAGCATTATTTGAGCAGAGCTTACCACTCTGCTTAAACTATATTATTAGAATAGCCCACCATTATACTTTAATTGAGCAAAAATCATAATAATTAAGCCACTAATGAAGCAGACTCCAAAGAATATCCATCCATAAAACGTATTTGTTATAAAATCGACTGTACCTGTCAATATCATTCCGCATCCCATTACAATACATGCTTTACCCATTTTTTCTGTGTATGGTTTCTTATCCTTTTCAATCACTTTAGTATAGTGATAATCATGGATTAGTGTTATCTGCTCTTTTTTCCAGATACGCCACCCCAAAAAACTAA
>JAEZLZ010000024.1 GCA_023415055.1 Bacillota bacterium
TCTACCTGTCCAAAATGTGGTTTATCTGATTTTGAAATGGTTACAAGAAAATGGAGTCCACTTACAGGGTTGCTAACTAACAAAGTTGAACGAATATGTAGAAATTGCAAGGCAAGATTTTGAATAGTATTCCCCATTACACGTTTATATAAAGGGTGTCGGAAATTATCCGATGCCTTTTTAATTATCCACAACGGACTAGAAAACGGTCAGGTTGATTGAACAAGGAAGTGATTGACTATTAATTTACCTTCAATTATAATATGTTATAGATTAATAATCTCCTTCGCATAAATAGATTAATCTTGTGCGTATCACAAAAAAACATAGAGAAATAAAGGGTGTTTTGCAGTCGTGGCGGAATTGGCATACGCGCTAGACTAAGGATCTAGTCCGGGTTTCTGGGTAGGGGTTCAAGTCCCCTCGACTGCATAACGAAAAGCCTTGGTTTTCAAGGCTTTTTTTGATTCATATACAAGTTGATGAAGGGGGTCTTTGGACTCTCTACATTTATTATAGAACATCATATAATAATTGATGAAAGTCTGATATGAGGAGAAATTTGAAACTCCTCGACTACATATTGCGAGGAAAATACTCGACAACGTAGTTTTGCACATATAAACAAGGGCTGCTGTACCGATTTTTGTACAGCAGCCCTTTCTGGATAGAGAAGTTATTTGCATAAAATAATGATACTATAGATTTTCCTGCAGGAGGGTGCTGATTTCCTGCAGAGCAGTTTCTTCATCTTCACCCTCGATCGTGATATATATAGTTTGCTTTGACTTTGCTGCCAGCTGCATGATGGAGAGAATGCTTTTGGCATCAACCCTCTTACTTCCGTTACTGATGGAAATGGTGCTTTTGAAGCCAGCAGCTTTTTTTGCCAGTAAGCCTGCGGGTCTTGCATGAAGGCCAATTTCGTCCCTGATGGTGTAATTCAATTCTTTCATCCGCTTTCCCCGTTCCTGTAACTATGTATTGCTACCCGAGCAATCTTGCGATCAGACCCTCAAAGATGCCCCATAAGGAGAAATCCTGGCCGCCGTAAACAAGCATCCAGTTATTGATCGTATGTCCGAAGAAATTGGCACCGATACCAACCAGGAATACCATGATGATACCGCTTAATGCGGCGCCTACAATCGAGCCTCTGACGCCACCGGTAGCATTGCCGATAATGGAGGCACATCCTATTTCAAAGAAGCAAGTAAAGGTAAGAGGAATAATAACCGTCGGGAACATACCTGCGGTAAGTATGATTGTGATCGTGGAAGTAATCATAGCAGTGATAAAACCGATAATAAGAGAGTTTGGTGCATAACTGAAGATAACCGGGCAGTCCAGTGCCGGAATCGCACCGGGTACTACCTTTTCTGCGATACCCTTGAAGGCGGGAACGATTTCTGCGATCAACATACGAACACCGAGCAGCATAACGGTTACACCAACACCAAAATAAATGGATTTTGTAAAGATATAGGTGAAAATTCCGGTCGAACCGCCGGCATAACCCCAAACCTCACCAGGTACAAAACCATTTGCCCGAAGAATAAAATACATTACAATGTAGGTAAGACAGATGACTACCGAGCCAGTGATGGATACTTCACGGAAAAAGCCAAGACTCTTGGGGAATTTAATATCTTCTGTGGATTTCTCCTTATTTCCGATCAGCTTACCTAAATAACCGGATATTAAAGACAGAATTGTAGTCGGATGACCGATGGTAAAGCTGTCGTCCCCTGTAACCTCTTTCACCAGAGGTTTCATCAGGTTAGGAGATACCACCATATAGATGGAGGTAAATACAGCTGCCAGAATAATCAGCTTGCCTCCGGTTAGACCGGCATCTACTCCTGCTGCAATAAAAACGTAAGGGAACCAGTACAGCATATGTCCGGTCAGAAACACGGATTTCCATTTTGTAAATCGTGCAAACAGCAGGTTAAAGGTAAAAGCAACCAGCATTACAATACCGATCTGGGTCCCATAGACGGACATATCAATATCTGCGGAGCCGTTCGCCGTAGGCATCATCGTATTGAACGCTGCAGCCAATCCATTGATAGAATTTCCGGTAATTATGCCGGTACCTTGAGAAAGAACAAAGAAGCCGATGGCTGTCATCATCGTTCCACGTACAACTTCACTGAAAGGTTTCTTTTGGAGAATAAGTCCGATTAATGCGATTAATGCCAAGAAAATTGCACCCTGCCCAAAAATTTCATTAATAATAAAGTTTAACACACCCATACTAACCTCCCTTAGCCGCATAAACGGCATCTTACTTAAATAATGTTAATAGCTTCTCACTTATCTCTGCCTTGTTCATAAAATTCGAGATGGCAACCACCGGGATAGCTGTCCGGCTGGTTATTCGCTCTGCAAGCTCCGTTGAAGTAAAAATGACATCGCATTGTACTGAAGTACAGGTTCCGATATCACCGCAAAATACGTCGGCTTCCAAATGCTGATCCTTGAGAATATCCTGTATTTTCATCTTGAGAAAAAGGGAGGAACCACATCCAAAACCGCATACTGCCTGAATTTTCTTTACGCTCATCGCTAACCTCCTTTCATCGCATCTAGGCTATGACTTACTGGTTCATTGGCCCTTCAGAACGGAAATGATATCATCTACTGTTTCGGCTGCTGCCAGTTCATTGATTCTTGTTTCCTTTGAAAACAATTCTGCAATTTTAGACAGCCTATCCAAATGGGAAGTCTGATCGGTGCAGCCCATACATAAGATGATAGAAACAGGATCATTAACCGAGCCAAAGCTTACCGGAGCTGACAAGGTAATCAGAGAGATATCCGTATGAAGCACCGATTTACCGGGTGCAGCATGCGCAAGAGCCAGATTGGGAGATATGACTATATAGGGACCATATTCCCGGACGGCTTCGATCATGCTGTCAATGTATTCCTGTGTTATGCTTCCGGCTTCCAGTAAGATACGTCCGGCTTTACGAATGGCATCTTCCCAGGAGCTTGCGGATTCTCTGACTCGTATGTGAGCTCTTTGAATGATTTCCTCCAATAAATAAACCTCCCTTCCCAAGTCTGAAATAATGATAATATCACCATAACACGTTTTATTAAGCTGTCATAGTATAGTTTCTTTCCTAAAATCCGGAAACAAATTAAACTTTACTTTATGTCCTGATACCGATAGTATTATACTTAAATGAATACTGAATAAGTGTGCTTCCCTTGTAACGGCACGTGTTGAAAGTACTAGTGCAGGTAAAAATACGAGAATTTTGGATGCTGTATTCTTATATAGAATGATCAGAGGATACTGTTCTCAAGCTTCACAAATTCATGGAAAGAGGCGTGGTGATACGTATGAACAAAAAGATCTGCGAATTATTGACCATACTAATCAATTCACCGAATCAGCATTTTAGATACGAGGAGCTTGCACGTCTATTAAGTGTTAGCACACGCTCTATTCGTAATTATGTTCAGGACATTTCTTATTTCCTGACCGATCAGAATATCACACGCGTAGTGAACATGACAAATAAGGGCATTACCTTTATTGGAGATACCAGTGAGGGAGAATGGCTTGCCAGCCATCTGATCGATACGGAGTTCTATTTCTACCGGTTATCCTCTGAGGAAAGAGCCGGAATTATTACATTAAAGCTTTTGCTGTCTGCTGAGCCCTGTACCCTATCCGCCTTAACTGAGCAGTTTAACGCCAGCCGGGTCACGATTATTAAAGATATGGAGCAGGTGCGTTTGCTGATCACCCGCTATAATATGACGTTTGATGCTTCTACAAATCACGGGTATCTGCTGGTAGCGCAGGAGAAGGACCGAAGAGAATTAATATCAAGAATTGTATTAAGCAGCACAGATGCGTATCATATTTATAACAGTAAAATTAATCTATATGAGTTTTATATGAATGAAGAGTGCTTTAAAGAACCATTTTACAGTGAATTAAAAGAAATTCTGAATCAAGCAGAGGATCGTTACAAAATATCCGTTTCCGATGCTTATTTTGAGAAAATATTATTTGAACTAAAGCTTATGACTAGCCGGGTTAAAAAGGGATTTTCCTTGGTCCAGGGAGAAGATGAAATCTTTCCCATGAAGAAACTGAATGCCTGCCAGGTTGCGGAATTTATTTTAAAGGAAGTAAGCAGGCAGCAGGAAATTAGATTTTCGGAGAGTGAGACGGTATATTTTGCGTATAAGCTGTATGAAAATCATTTTTACAACGCAAAGGTCATTGAAGATACCAGGTGCATGCAGACCCACATGGTGCTGACGAGCTTTCTTGATAAAATCGGAAGAGAGCTGATGCTTCCTCTCGCCGAGGATAACCAACTGATCGAACAGCTGAGCACCCATCTGAGCAATATGAAAAAGGCACATAGCATAGGTTCCTTCGTTCAAAATGATTTTAAGGATCAGATAGTGAAGGAATATGATACTTATAGCCAGCTAATTCAAAAATACTGCAGCCTGCTCGAGGAGCATTTCGGCTATCGCTTTTGCGAGGATGATATCGCCTATATCATCCTGTACATTGTAGTCAGTATTGAGCGGTATTTTGAAGAGGATACCATACCAAGGGTAATTGTGGTCTGTCATACCGGAATTGGAACAGCGAATTTTCTGGTAGAGGAGCTAAAATCTAATTTTAATATCAAGGTCTTGACTGCGACATCCTCCCATAAACTAGCGGATACCATGAAGCAGTTTGATTATGACTTGATCATATCGACAATCAGCCTCCCCAATACAGTGGGAAGCTGGATTAAGGTAACGCCTATGCTGGAAGACAATGATATCCTTGCCCTGCAGCGAATTCTTTTCAGTATAAAAAGAGATAAGAGAAAAGATATCTTGTCTAAAATGCAGACCGGAAAGAAGAAGGAAATCGTTTCTGTAAGAGACATCCAAAGGCTGGAGCAGGTGCTTACGTCGGAACACATCCAACTGGAGGTATGTTGTCGGGATTGGAGGGAAGCCATACGGTCTGCGGCAGGAATTTTGTTAAAAAGCGGAAGCATTAAACCGCAATATATTCAGGCAATTGAAGAATCCGTCATATCAAATGGGGCATATTTTGTCTTTTGCCCGGGAATTGCATTGGCACACGCCGGACCAGGTGACGGAGTAGTGCGGTTTGATATCTCAATGATACGCCTTCGGGATCCGGTATGCTTCGGACATAAGAACAATGATCCTGTACAGTACATTATTTGCTTTGGCTCTACGGAAGCTCCTGAGGATACAAAGCTGATATTAAAGCTGATGAACATGATCAGTTCACCGGACCTACAGCTACAACTTGCTTCAGACAAAGAAATCGAAAGCTTTTATAGTCATCTAATAAAATATGGAGGATCATCAGAATGAAAGATACAAAATGCTTTGAATACTTAAATCATGTAATTGACATTATGCATCAGGTAGAGGAAACTCAGTGGGGCAACATTGACGGAGGCAGTAGGAAAATAGCGGAAGCGATCAAAGATAAAAGTTCCATCTTTGTCTTTGGGGCTTCCCATGCAGGAATCCTTGCACAGGAGATGTTTTACCGAACCGGTGGTCTTGCGGTTATTAATCCGATCCTCCCTTCGGAGTTCATGCTGAATACCCGTCCGGTCGTACAGACCAGTGATATGGAAAAGCTCGACGGATATCCAACCGTAATTCTGAATAACACGCCGATCCGGAAAGGGGATATATTAATCGTTCATTCCGTTTCCGGCCGGAATACGGCCGCCATTGAGATGGCAATCGAAGCAAAAAATCGCGGTATTTTCACGATTGGTATCACCAATATGACTTATACGAATGGGGTAACCTCCCGCCACAAGAGCGGAAAGAAGCTCTGTGAGGTATGTGATATTATAATCGATAATTGTGGAGATTTTGAGGATTCCAGTATGCTGCTGGAGGGGATGCAGCAAAAGATTGCACCTACCTCAAGTGTCGTCGGATGTAGTATTGTTAACATGATATTAATCCGGACGGTGGAATATCTCCTGGAGATGGGAGAAGAGCCGCCGGTTTTCCATAGTGCAAATGTCGACGGTGGCGCAGAATTTAATAAGAAAATATTTGAAAAATATAAGGACCAGATCCATTATATGTAGAAGAAGTTTTGAGAAGAAGTTTCGAGAAGAATTTTCGAGAAGAAAATTCTTCTTATAACATATTGAAAGATACCCGTTTTTCCTTTATCATAAGATCAATCATACGGTTATTCTGTAATTACTTACAGGAAACAACATTTGATAATCGAAATGTTGTTTCCTGTAAAGTCAGGGCAAATAACTAAAGTCAGATATATGTATAGGGGAGGGTGAGTATGTCAAACATCAGAGAAGTTGCCAGAAAGGCCGGTGTAGGTACGGGGACAGTCTCTCGGGCACTAAATAATACGGGTTATGTGGCAGAAGAGACACGGCAGAAGATTATGGAAAGTTAAAGTGGAAAAACTGTTAGCATTGAATAGGAGAGAGAACTTCAGGTAATGAGCTACTTGCAGATTCAATTCCGAGGTTGGAAATGAAGAGGGAGGAAGCATGTGAAGATGATTTGCCAAAACAAAGCTATAAAGACGGAGTTCTAAAATTGAAATGGCAAGTTTATGGAACTTGGAAGCTTTTGCTGTAAGCGAATTATGGATTTTACAAAAATAATAGAGATGTGAGGACTGTGATGAAACTTAATAAAAAATTCCCTGGTGGTATTTGGCCAGTAATGCTTACACCATATACAGACGATAACAAGATTGATGAACAGGCGCTGTCCAGACTTACTGACTGGTATATTGAAAATGGCGTAAATGGACTGTTCGCAGCCTGTCAATCAAGCGAGATATTCTATTTAAATTTAGAGGAACGATTAAGAATAGTTGAGACAACGCTTCGGACAGCACATGGTCGAGTACCGGTGATTGCAAGTGCTAATATATCCGATAGTATTGAAGATCAGGCAAAAGAATTAAATGCTGTTTGGAAGCTGGGGGTTGATGCGGTAATAATATTATCAAATCGTCTGGCGGCACAAGATGAATCTAGTGAAGTATGGATTGCTAATCTAAAAAAATTGCTTGATCTGCTTGATCCAGATATGAAGCTTGGTATATATGAATGTCCTTATCCTTATAAAAGGGTAGTGAATGATAAAGAACTTCAGGCGATGCTCGATACAAATAGATTCTATTTTTTCAAAGATACATGTTGTGATATAAAAACTATTCGGCGAAAAATAGAACAGATTAAAGGTAGCAGTATTCAGCTCTTTAATGCTAATACGTCTACACTTTTGGAATCACTTCGAGATGGAGCAGATGGATACTGTGGTGTAATGGCTAATTTTCATCCGAAACTATATGTATGGATTTACAAACATTATATGGAAGAAAAAGCCGAAAAAGTTAGTGATATACTTACAATGAATTCATTAATAGAAAGACAATTGTATCCAGTAAATGCAAAGTGGCATTTAAAAAATATAGAGAAGATTCCCATGAACATATATGCAAGAAGTCAAGATTGTAACTTGTTAACAGACACTTTCATAAAAGAAGTTCAGGCAATGGACAATTTATCAAAGGAAACGTATAAAACATATTGCAGTGATTCTTTAGAAAATGAAACTTGATACATATACCAGGCTTAATAAATATAGTTGCCTGAGTAAATATTCAGAGATGATCCTCGATTTTATCATAAAGGCAAGAGAAGAAAAGTTATATGCTGGAGAGTACTTGCTGGACGATACAAGACTTTATGCAATTATTCAGAAATATTCGACTAGGGATTCTGAAAATTGTCGTATGGAAGTCCATAAAAAATATGCAGATGTTCAATATAAAATGAATGGGGAAGAGTGTAGGATATGCTGGAAGCAATCCCCAAGTACTTTCGCCAGAATAGCTAAAAGTAAAGTCAAAGATGGGATGGCGATATGCCAAACAAAGATTTCAAGAACCATTAAGAAATTATTTTAATAAGGAAATCGTGTGACTATCAGTCCATAAAGAGACCGATAGCGGTAACCGAGTGAGAACGCGTCTCTGTTGGATTGATAGTCATACGCTATTCATGTAAATCTAATATGTGATAAACATCACTAATGTAAAAGGGAGCATATCATTTTGGTGTGCTCCCCCTCTCTTTATTTGCGCGTAATGTTAATAATGCGAACACGCAAAGTCCTAATATTCTATTTTGAAGGTTTTAATTTCATAAGGGTTTATTGTAAACTCTAACACATTCTCACTAAAGGATAATTCCTTTAACTCTTTTTCTTCCAGATCTACTTCCCAAATTTTCTTTGGTCTAAAATGAGTGGAAAGTCTTACCTTTGTTCTCTGATTAAAGCTTTCAAATAATCTTACGATAGTATCATTTCCTTCTTCCTGCTCTTTCACAACCTCAACGATTACATTTTCGGCATTCACACTGATCAAGGATAATTTATCTTCTAAGATACCACTATGAGCTTCTTCCAATGTAATATGTGGTCTGCAATTTAACTTATAGGCTTCCTCCTGAACATTACCCCTTTGCCATTGTCCCTCGTGGGGAAGCAAGGAGTAGGTAAATTCATGATAACCCATATCTGCAGTCGGGTTGGGATATTTCGGTGCTTTTAACAGAGATAAGCTTAAAACACCTTCCTTTACGCTGTAACCATACTTACAATCGTTGAGTAATGCAACTCCATAGCCATATTCGCTTATATCAGCCCACTTATGTGCACAAACTTCGAATTTAGCGATATCCCAGCTGGTGTTTGTGTTCGAGTCTCTTTCGAGGTTACCATATTGTATATCATAGGTAGCCCTGTTTCCTTTAATGCTTACAGGGAAGTTAACCTTCAAAAGCACATGAGCTTCTTGCCAATTCACCTTAGTTTCAAAGTCGATTCGTGCACTGTCATGGTATATGTGGATTAACTGTTCTAGCGTCGAATCCTCATATTTCTTTTCCACTCTTATGGTAGCCTTTAATGGACCGGTACTTAGCACTTCAAGCGCAGATATCTCTGTAATGTCATACTGTTTTTCTGTGCAATAGATATCAGTATCCCAAGCCTCCCATGGATTATGCGGTCGGTCTTCGTAAACAAATAAGGAGTTTGCCTTGGACCCGTCCTTCACAACTTCTCTATTCACTCGTTTATCAAAGATGGAGGTGAGTTCACCTCTCGAATCAATCATTACTCTTAGGAATTTGTTTTCTACAACAAATTCCTTGCCCTCTCTGCTTTCTACCTGCACGGTAGCCTCCTGAGGTACATTTATTTCTGATTTTTCCTTAATATAAAGTACCTTATAACCTTTCGGAGGAAGATCAGTAACATAAGCAACCGCTTTATTATCCTTGATAGGCTGAACGAATAATTCTCTGCCATCTGCATCAACGAAGGCCTTTCCTTTTAACTCCTCTGTAATTTCAAATACAATATACTCATCTCTTACAAAGGACAATTGGTTAAACACGATCACTGCGTTTTCTTTCAAAGTAATATTGCTGCTTATTGATTTTAAGGCTGTATTTAATAAATCCTTACCATTCTGAAGCACATTCTCGTATTGTAACCAGGATTGCTCATAAACCTCTTTGATGGAAGTTCCCGGAATAATATCGTGGAATTGATTTAATAAAATCAGTTCCCAATTATCATTGATTCTCTTTTTATCATATTTAAATTCCTTGTCCACATATTTAGCCAAAGAACTAAATAGCTCTAAATCTTCATATAAATATTCGCTCATTCTGTTATACTTTTTATTTTTAGCCATAGTAGTATAAGTCCCTCTATGGAATTCCAGATATAACTCACCCTTCCATTTTGGAAGCCTCTTATAATCCTTGACTCTTTGTTCTAAAGCCTTGAAATAATTAATCGCAAATTTGGTTTCGGTTTTCGGACAACCGGGTATGCCCTTGTTCAGCCTGGTGTAATTTTCTAAAACATCCTTTGTTGGTCCGCCGCCACCATCTCCGTATCCATAGCAAATAAATACTTCATCATTCATTTGCTTTGGCTGATATCTTTCATAGGAGCCTTTTATTTGGGATGGATTGATCTGTGCTTCATATATCGTTCTATGGCTGCCATTGATCACCTGATCATAATCATTTGTGGTGATAAAGTAAGATAATATTTCTGTTCCATCCAAGCCCTCCCATAAAAAGGTATCAAAGGGAAGCCGGTTATATTCATTCCAGCTGATTTTTGAGGTTATGAAATAGTCTATTCCAAAGCCTTTTAAAATTTGCGGTAATGCTGCTGAGTATCCAAATACATCAGGAAGCCATAAAATTTTACTTTCCGTACCAAACTCATCTCTAAAAAACTTTTTACCATGGAGAAGCTGGCGAACTAAGGACTCTCCGGAGGTGAGGTTGCAATCTGCTTCAAGATACATGGCACCTTCTGTTTCCCATCTGCCTTCCTTCACTCTTGCTTTTATTTCTGCATAAACCTCTGGCGCTTCTTCCTTTACAAACTTATATAAAACCGGTTGTGATGCCATAAAAGTATAGCTCGGATACTCCTTCATCAAGCTTAAAGCGGTTGAAAAGCTTCTTACCGCTTTTTCTCTGGTTTGCTTTAGATCCCAAAGCCAGGCAACATCGATATGCGTATGACCTAAACAAACGACAGTACCCTCATCTACTTTTCCACATTCTCTTTCATAAAAATGATCTCTTAAATAAGCGATCGATTCCCTTATTGATTTATAATAGCTTTCGGAATATGGCTTTCTTAAATCGATTATTTCACAGATATGTATCAGGTGGTTAATGATATCGATTCTTTTTTTGTCTTCTGGCTTTAATAATTTTGCAACGTCCAGAGGAACTTTGATATCATAGTATAATTGTTCGGTTATTGCATCAAACGCTTTGATAAAAACATTAAAATTCGCCTTGCTCTCATTCATGCCGCCATAGCCATGAAAATCAGCACGAAAGTTTTCTCCTGCGATCGCTTCTTTACTGATGATGATTTCTCTGTGATTTGTGTCCAGCCCTTGAACTAACTTCCCGTTTAAATAACTTAAAAACTGAGGATTTATGGCATCCCACTGATCCTCTTTTCCGGTAACCAATTCTAGAACGACATAGTTGCCGTTTAACTCGGAAGGAATAGTAAATTCAGTTTTAAACCAGAACCTTTTATACTTGTCTCCCCAAACATCATATTGCCCAATTTTAATCCAAGGCTCGCAGGAAGCCTCTGCTTCCTTGAGATCTTTAAAATCGCCTTCTTTATAGTATACGTTATCTACCTTTGTTCTTTTGCTATAGATCAGTGTCTGAAGATCTTTCAGAAGCTTTTCCGTTCGTTCTACATCAAAGTACAAAATATCACTCACTTTCCTCTTTAATTTATATAATTATATAAAATGCATTTCCTAAATTATACAACGAAATAGCTTATATGACCATTCTTAAATATATCAAAGATATTAGAAAAAATATTAATTTCTTGCGAATTAATTTATGAAATTATAAGAACAGTAACTATAGTATCGATCGAATAGTATATGTAATATTTACCCAAAGAATATGTAATATTTACCAAACATTCTTGTTATATATAAGGACGAGTGATATAATTAGGAAGTAAACTATTTTATTTAAGGAGGTTCTATTTATGAAAAGAATTGGTAAATTGTTTATTTCATTGTCACTGGTCCTTGTTATGATATTTGGCTTGCTACCGGGGGATTTTGTAGCACTCGCCGCTACTGGGACAAACAGTCATAATATCGTCATTCTCTACACAAATGACGCACACAATGGTGTAAATCAAGTCAAAGGCCAGGATGGGACTGTCACAAACATCGGTTATGCAGGTGTTGCAGCCTATAAGGACAAAATGGAAAAAGAGTATGGTAAGAATTATGTTACATTAGTTGATGCCGGCGACTCAATACAGGGGGATGCGATTGGTACGCTTTCGCAGGGACAGTATCTGGTCGACATAATGAATCAGGTCGGCTATGACATCGTTGTACCTGGAAACCATGAGTTTGACTATGGCATGGATCGTATGTTGGAGTTGATGAAGAAGCTTGATGCAAAAGTGATTTCCAGTAACTTTACTGATTTAAGAACCAAAAAACTTGTTTACAAACCTTATACCATGGTTACCTATGGAAAAGGTGCAAGCGCAACAAAAGTAGCTTTTGTCGGCGTTACAACACCGGAAGCCTTTACTAAATCCACTCCTGCATACTTCCAGGATGCCAAAGGAAACTTTATCTATGGCTTCAAGGAAGGAAATAGTGGAAAGGATCTGTATCAGGCAGTTCAGAGTGCAGTTGACGCTGCAAAAAAGAAAGGTGCAGATTATGTTATAGCGGTAGGGCATTTGGGCATTGATGAACAATCCGCTCCCTGGCGTTCTACCGATGTGATCAAGAATACCACCGGAATTGACGCTTTTATTGATGGACATTCACACAGCAGTGTTGTGGGTGATCTGGTACAAAATAAAGATGGTAAAGATGTTGTTCTTACTCAGACCGGAACAAAGCTGGCTTCCATAGGACGCCTGGTGATCAATAGTAATGGCGGTATTACCACTAGTCTGGTCAAGGGTTATTCAAAGCTTAATTCAGCTACTAGCACCTTTATTGCTGATATCGAAAAGAATTTCGCAGATGATCTGGCAGCAAAGGTAGGAAATACTGAGGTTGCACTGACAGTTAATGACCCGGCAACCAATAAACGTATGGTAAGAAGCAGGGAGACGAACCTCGGAGATCTGTGTGCTGACGCTTATCGTTATGTTTTGGGCAATGGTAAGTCAGGCGCAGAGAGCGGTCCGGCTGATATCGCTTTTGTAAATGGCGGTGGTATCAGAGCTGATATTAATGCGGGTGACATAACCTTCGGTGAAGTCATCGCAGTACATCCCTTCAACAATGTCGGCTGTGTTGTAAAAGCAACCGGTCAGGAGATCCTGGATGCATTGGAAATGGCGGCAAGCATGGCTCCAAAGGAGAATGGCGGCTTCTTGCAGGTTTCCGGATTAACCTATACGATTGATACTTCTGTAGCATCAACCGTAGTAGTCGATGACAAGAAGAATTTTGTCAAGGTAGCTGGTGCTTACCGTGTTAAGGATGTTAAAGTTGGTGATGCAGCTCTTGACCTTAGCAAAACCTATACCTTGGCATCACATAATTATATGCTGCTCAATGGCGGAGACGGAATTAATATGTTCCGCGATAACGAGGTTGTGGTACAGCCTGTATTATTGGATAATCAGGTATTAATCAGCTATATTCAGAAATATCTGAAGGGTGTAGTAGGTAAAGATTATAGTGATCCTTATGGACAGGGCCGAATTCAGATAAAGGATGGAAAGACAGCTTCCGCAACCGTAGGCTATCTGGCATCCAGAGTGGTGGAATTAGCAACGGGGTGGGGAATCTCCTTAGGCCAACAGTTTGCTGCAAAGGGCTGATGAGCAATTTCACCTCGTAGGTGGGATTTGGATAATGTAAACCAGAAATGCAACTTATGAAATATAATTAATAAGGAGCTGTCACGTTAAGGATTAACCATGGAAGTATAGAAATCGACTTCCGATGGTTATAGGTAATGTGACAGCTCCCTTTCATTATATCCCGGATGAAAGAAAACCATCTGCCAAATTTCACAGGTGGTTATTTTATTTAAAAATTCATTTATAGCATTATAATTTTATGAGATTATGAACAACGAAGAGGGCTTTAGCACATCCGGTTATGAAAAAGCATTCACAAGGGAGATTTTTATTGATTCTGGAGCCGAGAATGCTTGTCAGATAATACAAAATCTGTTAATGATATAGAACTACTTGCGTTTTTGTGATAATATTAGAAGAAACAGGTTAGTACCTAGTGTTTGCATGCTACCTGTAAGCTCGAATTTATTAACTTTTATATTTTACTAAAGATAGGAGAAATGCTATGTTTTTTATGAAACAAAGAGGTGACTGTGAAGAAGCACGATGTATTGTTAACTATGTCAATAGCAAAATGCAGGGAGAAAAAACTACACCACCCGAGATTAACTATGGTTTACATCAAACAGTATATGATTTATTTGACCGTTTTTTTAAAAATGAAGAAATGATTTCGATATCTGCAAAGGAATTACTTGGATTGGTTACTCAGATGAGCAGCTATGATGTAAATATGTCCCAAATATCCTATGATCTTAAGGATTTTTCAAAAGAAATTGCAGAATTGAGTGAATCAAATCTTGCAATTGTAGAAGAGACAACAGCAAGTATGTTTGTCGTATCAGAATCGGTAAATAATTCCTCCTCCACATTGGAGAAACTTGCCGAGTCATCGGAGAAGTTGCTTGAGAAAAATTATGAAAGTATCCACAAGTTATCTGAAATTAATAAACTGAAAGAAAATGTAATGGAAAATTCAACAATCATGAGTGCCAAGATTGATGAATTGGTTGAACTAACCAATAAGGTGAATGAAATTGTAAATAGTGTTGGCGCCATTGCTGAGCAGACGAATTTGCTATCCTTGAATGCATCCATTGAAGCAGCAAGAGCCGGAGAAAATGGCAAAGGCTTTGCGGTTGTAGCTTCTGAAATAAGAAAGCTTTCTGATAATACGAAGAAAAGCTTGGAGGGTATGAGCTCTTTTATGGCCAATATAAAAGAAGCGGCAGTTAATGGAAGGGAGAGTATGGTAAATACGATTGAATCTTCCACCGAAATGAGCAGTAAAATAGATGATGTTTTTTCAACTATGCAAAGTAATATGGAATTATTAAACAAGACGATCGAGGATGTACGAAGCGTAAACAAAACAATGTCCCAGGTAAAAACCTCTACAAATGAGATTAGTATTGCTATGGAAACATCTAGTGCAGATGCGGAAAAGCTTAATTTAATGACACAGACGATTTTTAAAGACTCAGAGAAAAGCGCGGAACTGGCAAATCAGATAACACTGATGGATGATAGCTTATCTGATATTACAAAGAATTTATTTGCTTCCTTGAATGGTGGGGCTCATAACATTACGAATGAGGAATTTATGACCAACATTAAAAAAGCCAGAATAGCTCATGAGAATTGGATGACTACATTAAGAGCCATGGTAGAGGAAGGAAAAGCATATCCGCTTCAAACCAATAGTTCAAAGTGTGCCTTTGGACATTTCTATCATACTATTTCTGTCGAACATCCTTCGATTAAAGAGGATTGGGATGCAATTGAACAGGTACATAATATGTTCCATGCCTGTGGCCACAATGTTATTGATGCAATAAAAAATTCTCAAATATCTGAAGGTCTGAATTATTATGAGGAAGCAGAAAAGCATTCCAAGCATATATTTGAACTGCTGGAAAAGATAGAAAAGGAAGCTGAAGTGCAAACGAAAAATGGAGTTCAAATAATTGGGTAAAGTTGTCTGCAAAATGCCTCGATTCATTAATTTTGATTTGCTCCACTTATGGCAGACAGTTAGTAGGTGAAAACTGTTATCATAGGAGGAGCATTTTCATGTTCCAGATAACAGGAAATATAACAGTATAGGGGAGGAGAATAATGATGAGACGTGATAATTTAGCCAGAATATTATTAGTGATCTATATGATTGCAACCCTTATATTATCTGATCGGGTTCTTTCTGGTTCGGATGTAGTCTTCGCAGCATCCCGGGAAGCTACGGTAAAACAGAGTGCACAAGCTGTGGAGGCTACGACAGGATCAGCCATAACAAACAAGGGAAACACAAATGCAGAAGTAACCAACCCTCAGGAGGAGACAAGTACGGAGTATACCGGTAGGATTCTCCTGAAGGAGAATAAAATAAATCTACAGCAGGGCAATACATATCAACTGGAAGCAGCTTTAACCAAAGAGAACCTGAGTGGAAAGGATCTTCAGTTTGAAAGCAGCAATAAAAAGATTGTCACAGTATCTAAAAAAGGGATCATGAAAGGCATTCATTATGGAACAGCAAAGGTCACGGTAACGCTCGGAACGGCTCGTGCAGTGTGCAGTGTTACGGTTTCTAAAGATATTACGATTACAGTTAGTGCAGCCGGTGATTGTACCTTATCCAGTGATATCAAGCAATATGCGGACCGTAGTTTTTTTGCGGTTTATAATAAGCAGAAGAATGATGAGTATTTCTTTCAGAATGTTAAGTCTGTTTTTGAAAAGGATGATATGACCATTGTGAACTTTGAAGGTACCCTTAGTAGCCGGGGAAAGCGTGTGGAAAAACAATGGGCGTTCCGTGGAAAGCCTTCCTATATCAATATCTTGACGAAGGGATCAATTGAGGCTGTTGCATTTGCCAATAATCATGTTAAAGATTACGGCGAAGTCAGCTACACGGATACGATCAAAAGCTTTGAAAAAGCAAAGATTGCTTACTCATCTTATTCGCAGGTAGAAATCTACGAGACAAAAGGGATTAAAATTGGTATGATATCGATTCAGGAAGTAGGCATAAGTGATGCTGCAAAGACACTGCGCAGTGCTTTGAAAACAATGAAAAAGAAGCAGCCGGATCTCTTAATCGTCAGCTTTCACTGGGGAATTGAAAGAACCAGTAAGATCACAGCATCACAGAAGGCATTAAGCCGGATTGCCATTGATGAAGGTGGTGCCGACCTGGTACTGGGACATCACCCCCACGTACTTCAGCCGATTGAAAAGTATAAAGATGCCTATATTATATATAGTCTGGGGAATTTCTGCTTCGGAGGAAATACAAATCCGCCGGATAAGGATACTATGATCTATCAGCAGACCTTTACCTTCCATAATGATCAATTAGTAACGGATGATAATATCAAGATCATTCCATGCTCTGTATCTTCAGTCAATTATAAAAATAATTATCAACCGACTCCCAGTACCGGTAAGGAGAAGATTCGAATTCTGAAGAAAATCAACAGCTATTGCAAAGAGTTTGAATTACGATTTAACCGATACGGCAAATTGATAAAATAAGAGGTTGGTTAATCAGGGTATCATGCTATTGTATTATGGAGAGGGAGAAGGCCTTGGGCACATTGATAAAGGTTGCATCCCCTGGTATGCTGTGATATGATTTACTAGAATAAAGAAATGATGAATTATCGATACTGTTCGCATAGTTCGGACCTAAGATAACAACGGAGAAAAGCCTATGAGATTTGATCAGTATGAGAATAGCATAAGAGAATCTATCAATGAAGTATTGAATATACGTGTCGAGCAGCCGGAAGAGACGAGAAGAATATGCAGACAGTTGATAGATATCGGAAAGCAGCGCAGTGATAGTAAATTACTGGGCTTTGCTCACTATTATCTGGCAGAGGCTTACTTTGATGATAACAATTATGATAAATTCTATAAGAATCTGGTGAAAGGACTGGAATATCAGCATGATGTTTCCGAAGCAAGTCTTTTAGCCAGATCCTATAACATGCTTGGCATCAATGCGGATAATCAGGGAAACATCCCTGCCGCCATCGATTATTATCTTACTGCCCTGTCCTATAGTAAGGAAAATGCGCTGAATTATGAAGCGGGGCTCGTGAATTCGAATATCGGGCAGATTTATGCCACACTAAAGGAATATCTGACAGCAATCGCCTATCTTGAAAAGGCAATCGCCTATTTTGACAAAGCAACAGATCATAAAAATGATATCAGAAACCGAATCATTACCGAGACGACGATAGCGATCAGTTATCTGCGTCTGGGAGAAACGAAGATTGCATTCAACTGGTTCCATAGGATAGAAGAACAGAGGGAACAATATATTAATGAAACAAGATTTCCGATCGTACTCTATTGCTTTGAGGTACTCTTTTATGATAAGCTCGAAGAATATCAGAAGCGGGATGAATTGATTGATAAATTGATACAGATCATGGAGGAGATTCCTTCGATCATGGATATGTATGATGAAGCCTTTTTACTCTGTGAGTTTTTGATGGAAGTAGGTCGTTATCAGGATCTTGTTAAGGTGCTGACCAGAATTGAACGCTTAACCGGACAGGCTGGAATCACAAATATGCAGCTGCGGGCATTAAAGATTAAGCTCGGTTATTATAAAGCAATCGGGGAGAAAGCTGAATATATGCAGGCCTGTGCGGATTATTTTCTACTGTCGGAGCAATTGGAGGCGGAGAAGCAAACCAATGCAAAGAGAGCGATTGAACTCCGGATTGATCTTGAAGCTGTCAAAGAAAAACAGCGGTTGATGCAAGAGGAGAACAAGCGTCTTCTGGAGAAGTCTCAGCGGGACCCGCTTACTAGGCTGCCTAACAGGGACAGACTCAATGAGTATTCGGAGATTGCCTTTGAGAAAGCATTTCGGAATAAGACAAGTCTTGGTGTAGAGATTTTTGATATTGATTGCTTTAAACAATACAATGATACCTATGGACATCAGGCCGGGGATAAATGTCTGAAGAAGATTGCCCAGTTATTGCAGGCCTTGATGGATCAGGGGATATTCTGTGCACGCTATGGCGGGGATGAATTTATTATTATCTATGAGAACATGACTGATTCGGAGATTTTGAAGATCGCACATAGATTGCGAGAGGATGTTATGAATCTCAATATAAAACATAAGAATTCGACGGTCGGATCGGTGATCACCATCTCCCAGGGAATTCGTAATTCGGTTCCGACCTACGGAAATAAGATTTGGGATTATTACTATGCAGCAGATATATCAATGTATCATGTGAAGCGCAGCGCGAAGAATGACATACAGCTTGTGCATAGGGCTAATTAAGAGTAATAATCAGGGCTACTTTACAATACTGATTTATCATAGTATACTTCTTATATTGCGTTGAATTGGTAATAATTAGAAATCATAAGAAAGGGGAAAGATATAGCGCTGCACTATGGTTATATCTTAGTAGGCATGAACAGCAAATTAAAAAGCAATTTAGCAATTATTTTGAAAGGCTTCGTTATCGGCTCGTCCATGAGTGTTCCTGGAGTAAGCGGCGGTACAATGGCTATTTTACTTGGTATATATGATAAACTGATCGGTGCGATCAGCAATTTTTTAAAGGATCTAAAGGGTAATATAATATTTTTAATGAAATTCTGTATCGGAGCTGCAGCAGGAATTGGGTCATTGGCCTTTGTGATTAAATGGCTTCTTGAGATGTTTCCGTTACCTGTATCCTTCTTCTTTTTAGGAGCGGTTATCGGAGGAATTCCGGCCCTATACCAGAAGACAAAGGAAGCGAGCATCAAGTTTTCTTCTGTAATCTACTTTTTGATCGGACTTGTTGTGGTAATAGCCATCGGTTTTATTCCTGTCGGTAATTTTGATATCAGCTCAGGGTCCGGATTTACTCATTATCTGCTTGTGCTTGCAACCGGTATTATCATCGCTCTGGCACTTGTACTTCCGGGGATCAGTACCTCACACATGCTGTTGGTACTGGGAATGTATGATACAATGCTGGCGGCAATTACGGAATTCAATCTGGTGTACATTGGAATCATCGGTATCTCAACGTTGGTTGGGATCTTCTTAATAACGAAACCGATCGAGTGGACTATGAATAAATATCCTCATCAGACCTATTGTATGATTATTGGATTTGTACTTGGATCAACTTCGGAAATCTTCCGTGATAAAATCATCCCGGTAATACCGGACAGCGCAGGCTTATCCTGGTGGGTACCTTCGGTATTGATCTCGATCCTAACCTTCGTCCTAGGCTATTTTGCAATCTTATTCTTATCCAGATTCTCGAATGATTAACTTTGGGAATGACCGTCCGTGTTATAATTTTGAATATTTAATTGTTTGAATGTAAGAAAGGATTCCATACTTCCCCTGTAAAAGGAAGTATGGAATCCTTTTGGATTTGCTATTTATTGCCTAAATAAGATATGGCTTCTCCTCGTGTTCGAATGGTTCCGGGTTTTTATATGCCTGTGAATTCGTTGAACCTAATGAGACCATTGGTAAATTTTTTGCTTGCCAGATTGCACCGCCTCTTCTTTATTCTTGCTCCAGAAAGTCGGAAAGTGGCAGCCTCAGATAGGTATAGTCACCGTAAGCATTGGAGGATGCAGGGGAGTTGCGCTTGGCGGCGAACATCTCATCCCCAAGGATATCCAGAGAGGAATTAAGATATAATTTGCTATCCAAACTCGAGATGTGACTGTTGCTTAATGCTACAAGATAGACCTGGGAAACAGTATCATCACAGTCAATGGTCATAAGAAGATGATTTTCATCAAAGCGTACCTTACTTAGATATCCGGTTCCGTTGATACCCTTTAGATCATTAATGTTAAGCAGAAGCATATGATTATCTCCGTTGCAATCGATGGAGTACAGCTCTGTATTTGGAACAGCCAGATAAGCAACACTATAATAGAGTGTCCGATTTGTCGCGAAATAAAGACGAAGGGTATGGCTATTCAGGGCAACAGACCCTTTTTTACCGAGCTCCTTATGACTTACTGTACAAAGTCTTGATACCGCATCGGTGGAATCAAGCTTACAAAGATAAGCTTCAGCAGCATTCTCTTGTGGCAAATCTATAAAATAAATACCGTCCGCGTTTGAGACAAGATCATAGAGATCGTAGCTCGCGTGCAACTCCTTCTTGCCGGTTCCATCCATCGCCATAGAGAATAAGCGATCAGTGGAATCCAGGTCCGCCATATCGTTAATCCCTTTCACGGTATAATAGATCCGTGCTCCAAACAGCTTAGCCTCGGCGACGTTCTGAGCCAGCAATTTTCTCTGATTCCCCTTAACACTTACTCGGAAGACCTGTCCTTCCATGGGAAAATAAAAGTAGAGATAGTCCCCCGAGATTCCGAGAATGGAAGCATCGGCAGCATTGCCGTTGTAGAGTCTGATTTTATTACGTCCATCTGTCCCGATCCGGTAGATATCACTCCGGTCCGCATAATAGAGGTAACCATCATACAGATAAAATTCCTCGGCAGCAAAGGAAGTGAGAACCTTCTTGTCACCGTTCACCGTGTTTTCGGCGATTAGCTGGCAGGTGCTGTTATGGTCTCCGTGGGTATAGACTCCATCTTTATAATATAAAAAGGAACCGTCCTTAATCACCGTATTGCTGTGTGGAACCGGGTCGTATGCTTCCTGAACCGGGAGTACCGTAGGAGATTGTGTGGAGGTACTCGTTGGGGCTTTACTCGGCGGGAGCGTCGCAGCCACTTCCTTTGTTGGCAGAGGTGCATAAGTAGTCTCAGCTTCAGCCCCTATCGTCGGGGTGACGGTAGTCTTGATGCTGCTTATCTGCGTTTTTGCATTTGAACAGGCGGTGAGAAGTAAGCCTGCACATAGGGTTATCACTATAGATAGAACTCGTTTTCTTTGGTCCATTTTTCTAACTTCCTTTTTTTGTTATCTTTATTTTCTTATTTATTTTCCAACCAGCTTTTATACCAAGCCATCCTAATGCTATCCCATGGCAAAATTGAGTCATTAATATAACAGATTTATTAAGAATAGATAATTGAGGTCGGATGATTAGAAAACGGTGTAAAATATTAATAATTATTTGTATTATTATAAAAAAACGATTAAAAAACTACCATAATTAGTAAAAGTTTGGTATACTACAACCAGGTTGTAACCAGATCCTTGTGGAACAGAGTTGCTGTTAAAGATGGATACGCATTAGCCAATGCTATCGCGTTTCTCACTGATCTAAGATGTTACATTAAGGGGGCAGATATTTTGATAACAGTCTATCTATGTTTTCTGGCAGGTGGAGCGGTACTGCCGCTTCTCAGCGTATTACTCGGTTCACTTGGCTCAGGCTCAGAGGTGGATGTGGATACAGACATTGATATTGATGCAGATATTGATGTGGACGTTTCGCCTGATACTGGAGCCGATATGGATATTGATTTCTCAGGGCAGGATATTGATGCCGGATCCGTACTCAGCATTGGTTTTCTTCCTACCTCCCTCATGGCATTATCTGCAATGGCGATTACCTTTGGGGCGGTAGGCTCAGTTATGGAGTTGCTTGACAGTAATTCGATCCTTACTTTTGTGGTCGCAGCAATCGCAGGCTATCTCACCGGTGTGGTTGTTCAGACCATAATAAAGACTCTTAAGAGGATACAGAAAAGGAACTATGGGATCAACGAGAATGAACTATTAATGTATGACGGAAAGGTAGTTGATACGATACTTCCAGGACAGCTGGGAACCGTAAGCTTTCACACACTGAAGGAAGTGCATGTAAGTTATCCGGCCAGATGCGCCGATACCAAGCTTCGGTTGGAAACAGGAAGAATCGTTAAGGCACTGGAAGTCAGTAACGGTATTTGTATCGTAGAACCAAAAAACAAGTATGAGTAACTATGGGAAGCAATTAATAATTATGATGGAGGAGTAAAAATGGTATTATTAGCATCAGCGGCCATAGAATTTGGCCCAATCATTATCACAGTAATCGCGGTAGCAGCAGTTATTTTCGTTCTGGTCAGCATCTTCAGTATGTGGAAGAAGGTTCCCCAGGATAAGGCGATGGTAGTGACCGGTATGAAAAAGAGAATTATCACCGGTGGAGGTGGAGTGGTTATTCCGATATTGGAACGGACGGATACCATCTCCTTAGGTAACATTCAGCTTAATGTAAACACTTCACAGACCATGTCATCGCAGGGGGTTCCCATCGACGTAGCAGGTACCGCAGTGATTAAGGTTCGTAATACACAGGAAAGTATCTATCTTGCAATTGAGCAATTTACCGGATTGAATGAGAATCAGATTCAGAACTCCATCTCCGAGCAGGTTACTCTCATTTTAGAAGGTAAGCTTCGAGAGATCGTAGCTTCCATGACCGTAGAGCAGATCTATAACGACAGGGAAGCATTCTCTGCCAAGGTGCAGGAGGTAGTCGGTACCAAGATCGGTGAGATGGGTCTCGAATTAAAGGACTTCTCCATCAAGGATGTCAATGATACCAATGGCTACATTAAAGCGCTTGGTGCAAAACAGATCGCGGAGAAGAAAAAGGATGCGGAAATCGCGCAGGCCTATGCTTTAAAGGAAGAGTCCATCAAGAAATCCGAGGCAACCAAGGAGGGTGAGAAAGCTCGACTGGAGGCACAGACGGAAGTCAGTGCTGCGATGAAGGAGAAAGAAGTACAGGAGGCTCAGTATCGTATTGAGCAGGAATCAGCAAAGGCAAAGGCAGATGCCGCTTACGAGATTCAGAAGAGTATCACTTATAAGGATATTATTTCGGCTCAGATGGAAGCGGATATACTCAGACAGCAGAAACAGAAGGAACTTCAGGAAGCACAGCTGCAGGTGGAAATCGCACGTGAGCAAAAACAGACAGAGCTGGAACAGCGCCGTGCAGAGAAGACTCGGGAAGAGCTTAAGACGAAGGTAGTTGAGCCTGCCAACGCGGATCGTGAGCAGAAGAAGGCAGAGGCAGATGCGGAGAAGTATACACAGATTGCCGCAGCAGAAGCAAGAGCAGAAGCGAAGAAGGCAGAAGCAAGTGCGGAAGCAGAAGCGATCAGAGTAAAAGCAAAGGCTCAGGCGGATGCCGAAGCAATCAATGGTGAAGCAAGAGCGAAGGCGATCAGTGCAGTCGGTATCGCAGAGGCAGAAGCAATTAAAGCAAAGGGACTTGCGGAAGCAGAAGCGATGGAGAAGAAAGCAGAGGCTTATAAGAAGTACACCGGAGCAGCGATGGCTGATAAGCTGATCGAGAAGCTGCCGGAGATTGCTAAAGCTATCGCAGAGCCCCTCGGACAGATCTCGGACATCAAAATCTATGGTGGTGGAATCGAGAATGTATCGGATAATGTTCCTACCGTCCTCGCCAAGGTTTTCGACACCGTGCAGAGTGCAGTTGGAATCGATATGAAGAATATCGTCATGGCAGACAGTCTGGATGCAAGAACGACGAAGAATATCAATGTTACCGGGATAAGCGAGGACACGATGTAACCGGACCACATTTGCAACTTGCCCTAACATAATGCATTTCACCTTCGATTTTATTGTAAGCTGGAAGTATTCGCGATATACTCCATTCAACGAGGTTGCTAAGGCAATCAATCATAAATGAAAGGGAGTTTTTAGTTATGTTAGGAATGTTTGTTATCATTATTATGTTAATGGCGGAGATTGGATTTGCGACCTACTGTCTTATTACACGGTCGTATCAGAAGAAAGCTAGATCGATTCTGGTCCTCAGTGCATTGGCCGTTTTTGTTTTGCTATCTCTTCTTGGAGTGTTATCGTGGGGATTTCGTTGGTTTATGCTGGGTGTGATATTACTGATCAAGGCAGTATGGGCTGTAATGTATTTCAGAAAATTAAATGATCGAAAGGTCTCGAATTTCAGGCCCAAATATGTTATTCTATCAGGAGTACGAAACATCTTTTTGCTTGGCTTTGCGATCCTGCCGGCAGTGATATTTCCACAGTTTCAACCGGTAGAGACCACCGGTACTTATGAGGTTAAGACGGTAAGTTATACACTGGAGGATACAAGCAGAAGAGAGTCTTTTTCCGATCAGGAAGAGAATAGAAGAGTAACGGTTCAGTTCTGGTATCCCGATACAGAAGATGAGACCTTCCCTTTGACGGTATTCTCCCATGGTTCTTTCGGCTTTCGAGGCAGCAATGCCTCTACCTTTGAAGAACTTGCAAGCAACGGCTATGTAGTATGCAGCATCGATCATACTTATCATGCATTTTTTACCAAGCAGACCGATGGAAAGATGATTCTAGTCAATACAAAATTTATGAATGATGCAATTGCAGTTACTAACGATGACTATGATGAGAAGACGACATATGAATTAACCGGACAGTGGCTTACCCTAAGAACGCAGGATATGAATTTTGTTCTGGACGAAATTATATCACAGGTAAATCAACCTTCTTCCGATGAGGTTTATCACCGGATTGATCAGGAAAGAATAGGACTCTTTGGTCATTCTCTTGGCGGTGCGACAGCAGCGAAATTAGGAAGAGACCGCAAGGATGTGGATGCAGTCATCGTGGTCGATGGAACCATGCTTGGTGAAGAGATCGGTTTTAAAGATGGTAAGACGGTCCTTGATGAGACTCCTTATCCGGTTCCTCTGTTGAACCTTTATAATGAAGAGCATTATGAAGGGGCGAATCAGCAGGGTATGGACTATGCCAACACTTATGCATCAAAACATGCCAAGGATGCAAGAGATATCGTGATCCTCGGAGCAGGTCATTTAAATTTTACCGATCTACCCTTATTCTCTCCGACTCTGGCGGCGATGCTCGGAACCGGTGAGGTAGACAGTCGTTACTGCGTTGAGACAATGAACCATGTCATATTAACCTATTTCAATCATTACTTAAAGGATGTCCAAGACATCGAGCTCTCATCACAATATTAATTATATTCGATTTGGAGAAGACATGAAGGTACGCATAGAAAATATAGGCAAAAACGAAGAGGAGAATGTACTGATCCGTTGCTATAAGGTAAATGAAGAGGTACGTGAAATTACCGAATTTATACGAGCAAGAGAGGGTATGATCTCGGGGTATAACGATTCTCAGATATTTCAGATCGCTCTGCGGGATGTCTACTACTTTGAAGGTGTTGATAATAAGGTCTATGCCTACCTTAAGAATAATGTCTATGAAGTTAAAAATAAACTGTACGAGTTGGAGGAAAGCTTTCGGGACAGAAAGTTTTTCCGATGCTCCAAATCCATTCTTGTGAATCTACTAAAAATAGAATGTGTAAAGCCGGCGCTTAACGGCAGATTTACCGCAATGCTATTGAACCGGGAACAGGTCATTATCTCCAGACAATATGTACCTGAGCTCAAAAAGCTTTTGCAGATCTAGGGAATGGGGAAAGAAGGATGAAGAATGAGTCTTGTTAGCTTTATCAAGAAAAATTTGATTGACTACTTTATTATAGTTACGGGTGTTAATGTAGCGACTGCAATACTTGGAATGAAGTTTGACCCGGATAGGGTCTTTGGCTACCAGGCATATTTCTCGCCACTCATCTTCGGAGCGGTTGCAGTACTTCCTTCCATTGTAATGTATTCCCGCCGGGAATTAAGTTTTCGCCGCATGCTGATAAGAGAAGCATTACATCTGGTGGTACTGGAGATTACACTGATTGCATTCGGCTATTTCTCCGGACTCTTGACGAATTGGAGCATCATCGCTGCCTTTGCGGTCGGAGTTTTCTTGGTCAATGCCTTTACCCTATTCATTCGCTATCTCATCGACAGCAAAACTGCTGTCGAGATTAATAAAGGACTTAGAAGAATTCAGGAATAAGTAATGTAAATAGAAAAAAGCCGGTTGGTCTGATATGCATCCTTGCGATACTATTACGTTTATCCCAAGGTAGCTCCACGAGAGGGCATATCTCGTACCAGCAGGCTTTTTGCATTCATGACAATAGAAAGATCGCGAAGCGTGCTTTCTATCGTTTGCCGCCTAACTATCCTAACGTTCAAACATCTTAAGAAGCCGGAAGAAGTGATTTGCTTCACGCAGAGTATGGTCACCCAGCAGAGGAATAATGATTGACTTTATCTTGCAATCCAGAAGTCCCTGAGTTGCCTGGCTCTTAAATTCACGAATTTCTCTTACTGCTGCGAGGCTGTCTTCAGTTACCTTTTCTACGGAGAGGGACCGATCCATAGCTTCCTTAGATTCCTCTACCAACCGATCGAATTCATGACCAAAATGATCTGCTGTTTCAAATAGTTTCTCCTCGTCCGGATCCAATAACCCGCGGATGAACTTGGAGTGCTCTGCCATAATTCTGTTCCAAAAGAGCTCCTGATCTACGATTTCCCTTCGAATATTCATGGTGTCCCGGTTCTGTAATCGTTGTACCATATGGAGATAAAGCTTTGCCTCACGAAGGATATGATCTATCAGAAGCGGGTAGTTTACAGTGAACATTCTGCAGGAGAGTACATTGGTCAGAATCTTAGATTTGAACTGGATTAATCTCGTGGTAAGTTCTATTGCCCTTTGATTAAGGTAGAATACCTTCTCTTCAAGAGCAGGTTTGATCTGCTGTGTTGTACTGCCTGCTAGTCCAGCTTCGCCCCTCGTAATCTCTGTGGCAATGTCAATGCCGGTATAATAAGCAGAAGCGGATTCAGCCTCCAGGGTGTATTTTGTAATAACCTCTCCGGATTCTAGAACTTCAGGATGGACTACACCATTGGATAAAGCAACTGCTTCACTCAGCAGTTTATCGAATTCCTTACGAAATCGATCGGCTTGCCCTGTGAATTCTGTGTCTCTAGGTGTAAAACCCATCTCAAGAAAGAAGGAATGTTCCTTCATAATTCTGCCGAAGAATAAGTGCAGTTCAAGTGAATGACTGATATAGTCTCTTACCGTTAACATATTCATTCCTTTCCTAGTATTTATTACTATGCTATAGTTTATGTAATCTGCAGTGTTCTGTGAATCCGGTACAATGAAAGGCAGAACCTTAGGAAATAGTAGAGATCAATTTACGAAAACAATTTCCCTTATGAGATCCTTTATAGTATAATAAGACAAAAACACTAGAAGAGGTAGAAGGAGAGACTCATGTCTGAGGTAATAATTCGCGCGACTTCCCTGATTCTGATCATGATCAGCGGCTTTTACATAAAAAAAATAGGTTGGGTTGGAAAAGAGCATTTTAGTATATTTTCAAAGATTGTACTCCGATATACACTGCCATGCGCCATTATTACCAGCTTCAATTCCATGGAGGTGGATACCTCCCTGCTGATCTTTACAGCGATTGGTATCAGTGTGAATATCCTCGCTGCCATCGTGGGATACTTTACCGGAAGAGCGAAGGGAAGAAAGGAGCAGGCATTTCGTATTCTAAATACCGGTAGCTTTAACATCGGTGCCTTTACGCTTCCCTATATTTCCACTTTTCTTGGGGCAGAGGGTGTCGTTCGGACCAGTCTTTTTGATGTAGGCAATTCCATCGGAGCAGCAGGCATCAATTATAGTATTGCGAAATCCCTGGCGGATGACACAAAGAAGATCACGCTCTTCGGGATAGTAAGAAATATGCTGACCTCAGTGATCTTCTGCACCTATCTGGGGATGTTTCTTCTTCGTATAGCGCATATTACCCTTCCTGCTCCTCTGATCACATTTACAGGGATCGTCGGACAGGCTAATACGTTTCTTGCTATGCTGATGATTGGAATAGGCTTTGAGATACAGCTAGATAAAAGTAAGCTTCGTAAAGCCATTACGATACTTGCTTCACGCTATCTGATTACGATAGCAGCAGTGATTTTAATCAGTCTCTTTCTGCCGGTATCCGCGGAGGGAAAAAGGATATTCAGTATCGTACTATTTTCACCGATTGCAGCGATGACATCTGGTTTTACACAGGAAATAGACGGAGATGTCACCACCTCCGTCTTTATGACCTCCCTGAGTACAATTGTCAGCATCATAATCATCACTGTGCTGCTTGCGGTTACTGTCTGATTAACTGAGACACGACTGATTAAGGAAACAAATAACCACTATTTAAAATCATTATTGGAGGTATACCTATGATTAGTCCGGCTAAATTATTTAAGATGAAGGGCTTGTGGGAGGGCTTTGTTCAAAATCATCCCAGATTCCCACAGTTTATAAACGCAGTACAGAGTAACGGTATCAATGAAGGTGCAGTGATTGAGATCAATGTTACTACAGCAGAAGGAAAGAATCTCAGTACAAATGTAAAGGTTACTCAGTCAGACAAAGAGATGTTTGCAGAGCTTTCTCAGCTGTTGAAGGGGATGTAAGCCGGCAGTGATGCTTATCTTTCATCCACTGTGATATTACCGCTGGTGGTTGATAACTCCATGTCGAAGTCCGGTACTGAACCGATTGTTCCATCAGCATGATCTCCATCCTTTTGAAAGCTTAAGCTGTCATCAAAGAAGGTATCGATATCACCGCTGGAGGTACGAGCATTAAACTCAAAGCTCAGTCCGGAAGGAAGCTCAAGAGATATGTTACCGCTGGAGGCATTTGCTTCAATATTTTCTCCGTTCGCGGACATATCCTTCGTAAAGGAAACATCAATATTACCGGAGGTTGATTCGAAATCGCCGGCACTTGTAAGCTCCTGAATCTCGATATCACCACTGGAAGCTGTGGCTGAGGTATATCCGGAGCAATCATACATGCGTATCACACCTGAGGTGGTTTCAATCACTTTCTCACCATCGATTGCTTCGATTGTGATATCACCGCTGGAGGCGCTTGCTCTCAGCGCTCCGCTGCCATTTTCAATGGTTATATTACCGGAGGTACTGGAGGCTTCGCTGTCTCCGTTACCGCCCTTCACTTCGATATCACCACTGGTGGAGACAAAGGTTCGGTTGCCTTCCGCAATATTGAATTGGATATTACCACTGGAGGAGGATGAACGGATATCCTCGGCATATACTTCATTCAGGCAGATATCACCGCTGGTACAGGAGGCATTCAGCTCAGACAGACGAAGTACAAGCTCTGACTCGATATTACCGCTGGAGGTGGAAGCTGAGATACTGCCATGATAATCTGCGGGAAGATATAGTTCAACGTATCCTTTATAATTTTGAATACCCCAACGAAACTTATTTCTTTCGCCTCCTACGAGGCGTATCTCAGAAGAAGTCTGTCTTATCTTGGTCAGTACTTCCTCCTCCGGCTCGATATTCATATACTCCTTCAATATCAACTCATCTGTATCACTTTCATAGAAGAAGATATCATCACTGGAATATTCCAAGCTTAAGGAAGAGATTCCTTCTATGCTGAGATTGGTGGTCTTGACCAGATCGGCATCAGAAAAGGTGTGTATGGAGAAGCTTCTCCCGCCGGAGCTGATTACTGATACCATAAGAAGAATTAAGCCGACGGCAATCACACCGAATACGGCAATCATAGAAAAGACGAATTTTCGCATTATTTCATCTCCTTTATACGGAATATTAATTCGGCGATTGCCTGGACGCATCCGGCAGCAATAAATATGATCCAGGTTGCATACCAGGCGTAGGTCGCAAAGCTGATGGCAAAGTAGAGTAAAAAGGTTGCTGACCAGATGATCATGGATACGGCTCCTCTTATGGACTTTGCTTTCTTGTTATCGCTCTTCCATTCCTTAAAATCCTCAACGATCGTATCCTCCTTCCTCTGATATTTCGGATAAAGATTGGCTACATAGACCAGCATGCAGGTTGGTATGATGTCGATAAACACCATAAGGATCAGACCGATGGTGGATAGCTCTAAGCTGCTGTATATATCAAATAAAGAGAAGGACAGGAACAATGCCACACTGAAGATATATAACCCGACGGCGGCAGTTTTAATGATTGCAACCTTCTTTGCTCTGGCCTCCAGCTCTGCCTTATCCTCTGATTTCACTTGCGCTAAGCCTTGAAACAGTTCATTTACATTGCCAATGGAGCTGATCACATGACGAAAGGCATCATCATCGGATACTCCGGTTGCAATCAGGTCTTGATATCGTTCTTCGGAATTAACTAATAATTCTTCTCTTAGTTCAAAAGCTTTTCTTGTCTTGGGAGCGTCTTCGAAAAGCTTTTCAATATGACTTCTCATTCTTTCATTCATTTGATAACCCCTCCGTCTACTTTAATAAACTATTGATAATGTTCTTTGCGTTTTCCCAGTCCTTCTTATATTCCAGATATGCATCGCGTCCTTTGTCTGTGATAGAATAGTATCTTCGCCTTGCACCGACATTCTCATCACCCCAATAGGAGAGAATCAGTCCGGCTTCCTCCAGTCTCCGGAACGCCGAATACAGGGTGGCCTCCTTAAGCTCATACAGGTTATTCGTTTTTTCCATGATTTCCTTATTAATCTGATAACCATAGCTGTCTCCGTCAATCAGATGAGCCAGAATGATTGGTTCTGTATGGCCACGTATTACGTCCGATGTAATTGACATGGTAAATACCTCCTTTTATATGCTACATTATATTCACACATACCTCGCCTGTCAAGGTATATTTAAAAATTATATATATTACGAGGATATATATTTATCCGTGTTTTAATGGGATGTCACATTCCTGGAATTAAAATTGTGTGACATTGATTAGAAAAAGATTAATCGGATTGAAAGAATTTACCAGAGTGTTATAATGACGTTTATATATAGCAGTATTTACTGATATCAAAAGGGAGGATTTAAAATGAGAAAATGGTTCAGATCCGGTATCTCGGTTATCTTAGCGGTAATTTTATTGCTCGTACCGAGCATACCAAAGAATGCAGCTGCTGCATCAATCTATGACGATGCAGCGAAACAGGCACAATCAGCAGCAGGTATGCTGACTTCAGTTTACGGTGTTACGAGTGTTCAATATGCACTCATCGATCATGGCGATATCGTAATCTCAGGCCAGTCCGGTGTCTATAGCAAGGAAGACAAGAAACCGGTTACCAAAGAGAATATGTATGGAATTGGCTCTGTCAGCAAGGTGTTTACGGCAGCAGCGATTATGCAGTTAGTTGAAGCAGGGAAGGTAAAACTGGATACCCCGGTGACCACCTATCTGCCTGATTTTAAGATGACGGATAAGCGCTACAAGGATATTACGGTGAGAATGCTCTTAAATCACTCCTCCGGATTGCCGGGAAGTACCTTCAGCAATGCCATGCTGTTTGAGGATAATGATACCTTATGCATGGATTCCTTACTTATGAATCTGAAGGGTCAGCGCTTGAAGGCAGATCCCGGTGCCTTCAGTGTATATTGTAATGATGGCTTCAGTCTTGCACAGCTGGTGGTAGAAAAGGTAAGCAAGGTTAGCTTTACCGAATATATCAATAAGAATTTTTCCGCTCCTTTAGCTATGGAGAACACCGGAACACCGAAGGATGATTTTGATACAGCGAAGCTAGTTAAGACCTATCAGGTAGGATCCAATGTAGCTTTACCGACAGAGCGAGTGAATGCAATCGGTGCCGGCGGTATCTATTCCAGTGCCGAGGATTTATGTCGATTCTCAGAGATCTTCCAGTACGGGACAGAGGATAAGCTGTTATCGGACTCTTCTGCCAAAGCGATGGCAAAAGGCGAATACAAATCCGGTCAGTGGCATCCGCAGGCAGATGCAATGCTGACTTATGGTCTTGGCTGGGACAGTGTTGAAACCTATCCGTTTAGTCAATATGGAATAAAAGCGGTTGTAAAGGGTGGTGATACCACACTGTATCATGGAAGTCTGATTGTGCTTCCGGAGAAAGGACTTGCAATGGCGGTACTGTCAAGCGGTGGCGCCAGCTCCTATAATCAGGTATTTGCTCAGGAAATCTTACTAAAGGTTCTGCTTGCGAAGGGCGAAATCAAAGAGATTATTGCAAATAAGACCTTTACAGCACCGGTTAAGGCGGATATGCCAAAGGAAGAAAAGAAGTATGCAGGGGATTATGCCTACTTTGGCGGAGTCATAAAAGCAGAAATAAGCGATGCAGGAGTACTCAGCCTATATACCGGCGCAGCGCAAAAGCAGCAGTTTGTCTATACAGGAGATGGCAGATTTTATTATGCAGATGGCAGTACCTTTGTATCCTTTGTTGAGCAGGAGGGTAATACTTATCTATATGTAGCTGGCTATAGCACGCTTCCTTATCTGGGGCAGATGGCGGATGCCAATTATCAGGGACAAAAGCTTGATGCAAATCCGATATCGAAGAAGGTAAAGGCAGCCTGGGATAAGCGTAAAGATAAGGTATATCTCCTTCTGAATGAAAAATATAGCTCTGTAGTATATGCGATTGGAGCACCGGTGACTAAGATTACGTTAGGAGATGGACCGGAGGGCTATTTCGCCTGTGCTAAGATTATCGATGAGAATAATGCAAGGACGTTACTTGAGATCCCTGGATTATATGGAAGAGATCTATTTGATATTACCTTCTATACCAAGGATAAGGTGGAATATTTAAAGAGCGCCGGAGCTTTGTATGCCTCAGAGTCAGTTGCAAAAGTAATGCCTGCAAAGAGCTTTGAAGGTAAGATATCAAAGGATGGCTATGCAAATTGGTATAAGATCGGTGAGAAGAGTGGAGGAAAGAAGCTAAAGGCAGCATTCGATAAGAATTCTACTCTTGCTGTATATGATAAGGATTTTAAGTGTATCTACAGCTCGTTGACTACTAGTTCAAAGACATTCACCCTGCCGAAGGAAGGCTTCATCGTATTCGCAGGGAAAGTCGGGGCCCAACTCAAGATTAAATATTAATATTAAGATCGCGAATCAGCTTTTAGCATACAAACAGGCTGGGTGTTTTACCCAGCCTGTTTATCTTCCTTCGAAAGGATATTTCATTTTTACAACAGCCTGATAATCTATTTATAGTTTAAATACGTCAATGCTGTGCTTCAGACCTTCGGCGATACTGCTCAGGCTGTCTGCATGCTCCGCTACCTCTTTTACCAGAGGATCTACTTCTTCGACAGAAGCAGCAGCTTCCTCGGCTCCTGCAGCATTTTCCTCAGCAATGGCAGTCAGATTATCAACGATGTTCACTGTCTTATTCCTTGAGTTATTTAAAACAGTTGTCTTCTCAGAGATAGAATGGATTCCGTCATACTAAAAAGTATAGGATATTTCAATATTCTTTTAATGTGATTATATAGTGGTGAAATCGGATGATGGCATCAACACCAGTATCTATAAGCACTTCCAAACGAGTCAGCAAACATTCGTTCTTTTTCAGATTGAAAATCTTTAACTATCGTATTATAATAGACTTATGCAATGAGAACACGTATTCGAAAGGAGGTTATGTTATTGGGTTCAACAAAATCATTGAAATTCAATGAGGTAGTTTCATACATAGAGAAGTTGTCACTTGATTCTGTCCGAGTAATAATGGACAACGATGCCAAAAAACATAACGTATCTTTTGAAGATGAACTGAACCATTTAATCATGACCGACTTTCAAAAACGTTTAGAGGCTGTTGAGGTAAATGTTCTTTGTCCTGTCTGCAAGATAAAGCATTATGTTAAAAACGGTACTCGTAACCATACCCAGCGATATAAATGCAAGCTTTGCAAAACGCAGTTTACTCCAATTTAGATGTGAATGACAAATACATTGATTTTAAGCAATCATAATATTACCATGTATTTGGTCTGCAATTGTTAGAAATTACGAATAAAAGACTTTTTTGATAATTTAAGTTTGTGGAGGTGATACCTTGCTGTTTCATAGTTTTAATACACAAGAGGAACGAAGAAAATTTGGTGGTTCGGATTTTATAGAATTGCAATACTGTAGATTAGAGCAGGGTTCTAAAATCAAAAAGATTGTGTCGGTTAATGCTATTGAGAATTGGAAAAACGATTCATTATATGTCTTTGGCAACGATATAAATGAGTTTTTGTCACACTATGGTAAAATCTTCAATGGTGGAATTTATAATAACGAAAAAAGTGGTATTGTAGATGTATTTGGAATAAATTATTACCCGTTAGAGCAATCCAATCTCATTATAGAGAAAGTAATGAAAGAGAAATTATTAGATTATCAGACTTTATTGAATTGGTTATATAATGTAAAGAAATACAATGGGTTTTATATTTTGGGAGAATAATAAATTCCATTTTTAGGGGTGAGTTATCTCGCATTCCTCTCCAATTATATAGTAATTCCATTAGTTGATATGGTAGTACGCACTATTTTACAATTGTGTAGCAAGGGAGGGAAACAAACTCCTTCCTAAATCTATACTTATAACATTAAAAATGAATTTAATTAAATCTTAGAAGATTCTCCAATTAATAATACATTGTTTTATCGCTAAATCACGATGAAACAGTGTATTTTTTATACCCAAAGGAGTAACTGAAACACTATATCTGCTTTTACGTTAGAAGAAGATAGCCAATATATAGTTGTTGATTATCATCCTCCACTAACTCCACTATATAATAATGTGAATATTATGTGAAGTATACATGAAAAATGGATGACGCTATACGGTTACTGTATATTCTTGCATAACTGTATTATCGTAAAGGCATCCGGTCACGTTTTTAGCAATAATCGATAAGAAAATAATGTAATTTGCGTTTGCATTTTTTAGTACGCATGCTATGATTTAGCTAATTAACCATAATCATCCGGGGAGGGTATGATCACGGTTCAAAAGGGGGATATAGGATGAAGAAAGTGAGAAAATTGATATGGCTGTTCTTCCTGTTGGGATTGGTTGGCTGCAGTGGTGAACCTAAATCAGAGCATAGTAGTCCAAATACAGATAACCAGGTGGCGGATAGCGAAGAGCTTCAGAAGGATAGGACATCAACAAGTGACCATTTAAGTGAGAACGAGATCGCTTTTAGCGAGACGGATTATTTTTTTGAGAATGATCTGGAACTTCAGATCGATAGCGAAAAGCCCGGGCAGATTTATTATACTCTGGATGGGAAGGATCCGGATCAGAAGTCGAAGCAGTATACGACGCCAATTACACTGTCTGCCGATCAGAATGTCAAAGCCGTTTCGGTGAAAGCAAAGGCATATTTTGATGACGGAACGGAATCGAAGACGATCGTACATACTTTTTTTATCGGAGGAACGGTGAAGAAAAGGTTTGATACCCTAGTATTCTCGGTAACGACGGATCCGTATAACTTATTTGATGATGAATATGGTATCTTTGTGGAAGGAAAACTGAGAGAGGATTATATCAAGAAGAATCCTTATGACAAGATTGAGCCGAATGATCCGGCGAATTTCAATATGCGCGGCAGGGATAGTGAACGTGAGGTGTTTTTGGAAGTGATAGAGCCGGACGGAACACCGGTGATTGGCCAGAAAGCGGGGATCAGGACGTATGGCGGATGGTCCAGAGCAAGAATACAAAAATCAATAAAAATGTATGCGCGAAAAGAATATGATGAGGAGGATAACAAATTTCGTTATGCCTTTTTCCCCGAACGAATCGGTAAGGACAATACAGTACTTGACAGCTTCAAGCAATTGGTGCTTCGTAACTGCGGTAATGATAATGGCTTTGCTTTCATACGGGATGAGCTTTTTCAGACTCTTGCGGCACAGGCCGGATATCAGGATTATGAGGCTGTGCGCCCGGCAGCGATGTATGTAAATGGTGATTACCGGGGCTTCTTCTGGCTTCATGAGGTGTACGGTGATGATTACTTTGAAGCACATTATGGAAAGTATGATGGCAGCTTTTCGATTCTCGAAGGTGGTGAAACCTTTAAGGACATCGATGAGGACAAGGAGAACGAAGCTGTTGTTACAGAATATACTAATATGTATGACAAATTCTCCGGAATGGATCTGACAGTGGAGGATAATTATAGGGAGCTTTGTAAGCAGATTGATGTTGAGAATTATCTGGCTTATTATGCCCTTCAGATCTATATCGGTAATGAGGATTGGCCTCATAACAATTATCGAACCTACCGTTATTATGCAGCAGAGAAGGAAACCTATAGGGAAGCACCCTTTGACGGTAAATGGCGTTACCTGCTCCATGATCTGGATTTTAGCACCGGTATCTATGATAAGGGTGCGCTGATTGATAATATCGATAATTATATAGGACCGAATGGGGAGGTAAGGGAGACCTGTCCCCTGTTTGGACAGCTTATGAAGCGGGAAGACTGCCGGGAGCTGTTCCTCAAGCAGACACTGGACCTGATAAACGGAGCCTTTGCTTCTAAGAATTTGAACCTGGTATTGGATCGCATGAATGCTTCCAGAATGAATGAGCTTAGTAATACCTATGGTAAGGGATTATTGGACGATTGGGTGCAGCCGGAGCAGCTGAACTATCGTCTCGGAGCACTGAAGCTCTATGCACAGCAGAGGGCATCCCATATACTCACGAAATATAAGGATTACTTTAAGCTGGGTGAAATTTATCAGCTAAAGGCTACTCCGGCAGTGGGGGGTACAATTCAAGTAAATTCCTTTTCTACAAAAGAATATTTTGAAGGGAGTTATTACAAGGATTTTGAGACAATAGTAACCGCGACTCTTCCTGAGGGAGCCCGGTTCGATTACTGGCTGGTGAATGGTGAGAAAATTACGGAGGAGGAATTAAGAATTACGCCATCCTTCCTCCGGGATGGACTTGTAGAAGTAAAATGCATGATAAAAGGATGAAATAAAAAGTGTCAAAAGGTGCTGCACACTTATTATTGATAAGATAACTTACTGTTACAAGTATGCCTGCACAGCAAGTTATCTTATCAATATAGTACCGGTGATCCTTTTGACACTCTATTTCTGTATTATAAGCTGATTTCTTTTCCCTTCAGTAATACCTTTACTAGCTTCAGATCCTGATCCAGAAGTACCAGATTAGCGTACTTGCCGGGGGTGATGCTGCCGTAGCGATCATAGATACCGATTTCCTTTGCGGGATTTACTGCGGCGCATTTTACAGCCGAGGCCAATGGAATTCCGAAGCTTACAGCCGTTCTCATACATTTCATCAGATTAGTTGCTGAGCCGGCGATAGTACCGTCAGCTAAGGTTGCTTTATTACCGACTACTGTAACATCCTGGCCGCCCAGTGTGTATTTGCCGTCATGGAGACCGGTTGCCATCATGCTGTCACTGATTAAAATGATGCGGTCATCTCCAAACATCTTAAAGGTAGCCCGGATGACACTGGGTTCGATATGAACACCATCACAGATCAACTCAGCATGGACATGCTCACAGTCAAAGGCAGCACCGATGACTCCGGGACTGCGATGAGTGAACGCCGGCATCGCATTGTAGAGATGTGTAACATGGGAAGCGCCTCGTTTGAACGCCTTCAAGGCAGTCTCATAATCTGCAGTAGTATGAGCTACTGAAATTACAACCTCATCCTTCAGCTCATCGATGCACTCCATAGCACCCTCTTCTTCGGGAGCAATGGCAAGAATTTTGATCAGACCGCCGGACAGCGCCTGCATTTTGTGAAAATGTTCTGCGCTTGGACGCTTCAGATAAGCGGGATTCTGTGCACCCTTCTTCGCTAAGGACAGATAAGGTCCTTCCATTTTTATTCCCACCAAGGTTGCTCCGCTCTCACTGGGATAGGCAGCAGCATTCCTAAAGATATTGATCAGATCCTCATCCCCCAGTGTCATGGTAGCAGGTGCGATGGTAGTGATACCGTTTCTTGCCTGATATTCTGCCATAGCTCGAACTGCTTCTTCGGTTCCGTCACAAAAATCATAGCCAACACAGCCATGAAAATGAAGATCAGTAAGTCCCGGTATTAAATAGAGACCTTCCGCATCTATAGTTGCAGTTTCTGGATCCTGAGACTGCTCTGTTTTATCTGTAATAAATTCACCTTTAATGATGATATCTTTTTTTATAAAGCTTCCATCTTCGGAATAAACCATTGCATTTTTTATCTTCATACTAAAACCTCACCTTTCTTATAGCCTTCTGCTTAAGGCGGCAGGAGCAAATCGGTTTTGTGAAGAAAGCAACTTCACTAGATTACCTTTGATCCTGATGCCATCGTATTATAGGCTTAATCTTGACAAAGCTCCTTCGTCTGCAACAATCGTCACATCATTATGAAGCTGAAGTACGGAAGCGGGAACTGCCGGAGTAATCGGTCCTTCAATTGCTTCCTTCAGTATCTCGGCTTTTGCTTCGCCGTGTACAACTAAGAGGATCTTCTTCGCAGACATGATGCTGCCGATACCCATGGTAAAAGCGCGACGGGGAGTCTCATCTACGGAATTAAAGAAACGGGAATTTGCCTCGATGGTACTGGGAGCAAGATCCACACAGAAGGTGGATTTGCGGTAGATATCACTGGGCTCGTTAAAGCCGATATGCCCGTTGTTACCTAATCCCAGAAGCTGCAGGTCAATCTGTCCAAGGGATGCAATCAATTGATCATAACGTTTACATTCCATCTCGACATCCTGAGCCATTCCGTTGGGGATATTGGTGTTGTTCAGATCGATATTAACGTGCTTAAAAAGATTCTCATACATGAAGTAATAATAGCTGCAGGGATTTTCTTTTGTCAGACCTACATATTCGTCCAGATTCACGGTCCTTACATGGGAAAAATCGATATCACCTTTGTTGCACCAATCAATCAGCTTCTCGTAGGTACCTACCGGAGAGGATCCGGTTGCAAGGCCGAGAACACTGTCCGGCTTTAATATAACCTGTGCTGAAATAATATTGGCGGATTTTCTGCTCATATCCGCATAATCTCTTGTTTTAATGATTTTCATAGCTTTCTCCATTCTGTATTGTAAAGGATTGACACGTAATGTGTGTTATGATAAACTTGTTATAACAACATAACTACTTGATATAAAAATACCACAAATTAAGTAAAATGTAAATGAAATTTTTCGAAGTATCGATAGATATTAAAGTGGTTAAAATGTCGAATATAATGTATTGCTATTGCAAACTTGCTTGCATAGCAATATATTATATAAGGAAGAGTGTCAAACACCTGTTTACACCTTAACCTTTGTATAAGATGCGCAAAAACAGCGCAGGAATGGAGAGAATTATGAAAGCGCTTCCCCGCTACATGCAGGTTATGAATTATTATATTCCTCTGATTAAGTCTGGTAAGCTCAAGGAAGGTGAAAAGATGCCGACGGAGGAGGAGATCTGCGAGCTATTTAATATAAGCAGAATTACAGTCCGCCGCGCACTTGACGGTTTGCAGCAAAGCGGATATATCTATAAGCAGCAGGGTAGGGGCAGCTTTGTCAGTTGCAAAAAAACGGGCTTTCAGCTAAATCATCTGAAGGGGTTTACCGAGGAGATGAGAGCATTAGGGAAGGAGCCCTCCAGTGAGATTATCTTCTTTGATATCGTAACTCCGGACGATAAGGCAGCCCAGGTGTTAGGCATTGACAAAAGCCAGAAGATCTATCTTCTGGAACGTTTACGTCTGGCAGATCATATGCCGATTGCTATTGAGAGAGTACATCTTCCCTTTTACCGTTTTCCTACGTTGCAGACTGCAAATCTGAAGGGATCTTTGTATGAGATACTGAATTATCAGTTCGGCTGTGAAAGCTATAAGGGTATCCAGGAGATACATGCAGGACTTGCCTCCGAGCAGGAAGCGAAGCTGTTGAAGATTACTCCCGGTTGTGCGGTTTTGCATATCAACCGCACTACCTATGAGCAGGACGGGGCAGCTTATGAGTATGTTGAATCCACTTATCGCGGGGATCAGTATCAGTTTTCTGTGACTTTGCTTAAGTAAAAAAAGCTGTCTTACATAAAGAAAAATGAATATAACAGGTTGTGTCAAATATTTCTTATGAGTGAATACTTGTTATAACAAGTTTAACTCGCGATGATTCTAATTTTACCATGATCACTTCGTAAGAAGGATTGTTTATAGATATTTTTCAGCATCATATTTATTGACTTAAGCAAAAAAACTGGGTTTCTTTTGATGGTATAGTATTTTCGGGATACAGAAATACTACTATCGAAGGAAAGGAAGTGACAACTTGAGTAAGCAGTCAAATCAAAGATACCGTAAGGAGAAGGAAAAGGAACAGTTAAAGAAGGATGGCAGCACCAGTTCCGTTACCGACAAAGCGAAGGATAGCAACGATAGTAAGAAATACAATAATAATACTTACAATACCGAAGGATAACTGATATACGGGTTCATACAAAGACAAGAACCATAGAAGAAATTATTATAGAAAATGTTAAGAATAAAAAGGAAGAGCTTCCATACATCTCCGGGTAAATTTACCGGGGGGAGAGATAGGAGCACTTCCTTTTTCTATTCGATTATATCATTTGTAACTATTGATTCGAGTTAGTCCCCGAATCTACGATTGGTTTGCTACAGCTTATATTTTAGCTGATACTGCTTCGGCGATATATCCTTATAAAGCTTGAATTGCTGAATAAAATAGCTTGAAGTGGAGAAACCAACCTGCATCGCAATCTCCGTGATATTAAGGTCAGTACTAGTCAGCAGCCGTTCTGCTTTGGTAATTCTTACATAGTTTAAGTATTCCCGAAAGCTTCTCTTCATAATTCGGGTGAAAAGCCTTGAGAAATAGCTATAGCTTAGGTTACAATGCTGTGCCATCTCCAGGGCAGTGATATCATTTTGGTAATTATTCTCGATATAATCGAAGACATTCTGGATACGCTTCACCATATCCTTATTAATCTCCTCATCAATATTCAGGTCCACATTCTGCTCGTTCCATCTTCGAAGGATGAAAAGAAAAAGATTATAGATATTTGCGCGGATGGCCAGCTCATATCCGTAACGTTTATCATGATATTCCCGGTTGATTCCGTGGATGATGTCTGGAACGACTGTCTTCTCGATCTCTTCTTTGCAAAATATCTTTTGATGGGTGGACTCATTTAGGATAAAGGGCATGACATATTTCATCTCAAAGAGTGATTGTGCTGTAGTATAGAGCATCTCCGGCTCGAACTTCACTACAATATAACGATTGAGCCCGTGAGAGAGGGAGAAGATATTATGGATCTCATTAGAATTGATTAATACCATATCTCCTTCACAAAAACTATAATCCTTGTTATTTAATAAAATCTGATATTTTCCAGAAAGGGCGTAGATGATCTCAATATAGTTGTGGATATGGGCATGAACCATTAGCTGCGCACCGTTCGATTCCTGTATATGAGAGCTAAATTGCAACGGCGTATCGCCATTCATATCCCTGGTTTCCACATAATACGTACTCTCCAAGCTTGTTTCCTCCAATGACAAAATATTAATATTTTTTTGTAAATAAATTATATCATGAGATGCGAATTTATGCTATGTTTTATTCAATGAGACTTGTTACTTAATCTCAAAAGAGAGTAAAAAACTACATAATAAAAAGGAGTTAAAGACAATGGACAAAAAGATTAAAATCGGTATTATTGGTTGTGGAGGTATTGCAAATGGAAAGCATATGCCCTCACTTAGTAAGTTAGACGATGTAGAGATAGTCGCATTCTGTGACCTCGTTGTCGAAAGAGCAGAGAAAGCAAAGGAACAATACGGAACACCGGATGCAAAGGTGTACACCGATTATCAGGAACTTTTAAAGGATAAGGAGATCGAAGTTATCCATGTTTGTACTCCGAACCGTTCCCATGCACCGATATCCATTGATGCTCTTCATGCTGGCAAGCACGTTATGTGCGAGAAGCCCATGGCAAAGACCGCTGAGGATGCAAGAAAGATGGTTGAGGCCGCAAAAGAGACAGGCAAGAAGCTTACCATCGGTTATCAGCACAGACATAAACCGGAATCCCTCTATCTTAAGAGCGTTATTGAGCGCGGTGATTTAGGTGATATTTATTTTGCAAAAGCATTTGCAGTTCGTAGAAGAGGAACACCGAACTGGGGTGTATTTTTGAATGAATATGAACAGGGCGGAGGTCCGTTAATTGATATCGGTACCCACTCTCTGGATGTTACCCTCTACCTGATGAACAACTATGAGCCGAAGATGGTAGTTGGTACAAAATATAAGAAGGTTAATAATGCTGATTGTGGCAACCCTTGGGGCGGCTGGGATAAAGATCAGCACACTATGGAAGATTCCGCTTTTGGTTTCATTGTTATGAAGAATGGTGCAACCATTATTCTTGAGTCCAGCTGGGCACTCAATACCTGCGAACCGATCCAAGAGGGAAGTACCGTTCTCTGCGGAACCGATGCAGGGGCACAGATTAAGAACGGTGTAACCATCAATAAGGCTGAGTTTAATCGCCTTGTAGATATTAAGCCTGATATGGCAAGCGGCGGTGTAGCTTTCTATGATGGCAATTCCATGAGTCCTGCTGATGTAGAGGCAAGACGTTGGATCGACGCTGTTAAGAATGATACTGATCCGGTAGTATTACCTGAGCAGGCATGTGTAGTATCCGAGATATTGGAAGCAATTTATAAATCCGCAGCTTCCGGTCAGCCGGTATATTTTGATTAAAGAAGGGATAGATCCTATGAATGTAGCAATTATTAGCTATTGGCATGTCCACGCAGAGGGCTATACAAAAGAGATCCTGGAAAAGACAGACAGCAAGGTGACAGCAATATGGGATGAGAATCCCGAGCGCGGGCAAAATTATGCAAAGCAATTTGGTGCAACCTTCTATGAGAGCTATGATGAGCTGCTCCGTGATAAAAGTATCGACGGTGTTGTGATTACTTCCGCAACCTCAGAGCATCCCGAGTTAATCCTCAAAGCAATCGAAGCAGGAAAGAAGATATTCTCTGAGAAGGTACTGGCACTTACCACAGAAGATTGTTTAAAGATGAAAGAAGCTCTTGAGAGAACAGGGGCAACGATTACTCTTTCTTTACCGAAGAAATGTGAGCCGCAGTTCTTGTTTGCAAAACAGATGGTAAAGAGTGGTGCCTTAGGGCGTATTACCTATGCAAGAATGCGTAATGTACATAACGGCAGCATCGCTGATTGGTTGCCTGCACATTTTTACAGCTTAGAACAATGCGGCGGTGGTGCAATGATCGATCTTGGTGCGCATCCGATGTATTTGTTAAACTGGCTTCTTGGTGAGCCAAAGAATATTCAATCAGTATTTACCAATATTACCGGACATGAGGTGGAAGACAACGCTGTTTCGGTAATTGAGTTTGAACAGGGAGCAATTGGCGTTTCTGAGACGGGCTTTGTATCCTGCTATACTCCTGCTACATTAGAGATCAGCGGAACAAAGGGAACCCTATTAATTCGCGACAGTGTTATGTATGCAACACAGGAAACAGAAGGGAAATGGGTAACCTGTAATGAGCTACCCCAAGCGCTCCCGTCCCCCCTTGTTCAGTGGGCAAAGGGTGAGCAGGCAAGTGAAGATGCAACCTTCGGTATTGAAGATGCAGTAATGCTGACACGAATGATGGAAGCTGCATATCGTTCCTATCATAACGGACAAAAAGAGACGGTATAGGGGGAAGAAGAATGGAAATATCATTACAGCTCTACTCCATCCATGAAGAGACAAAGAAGGATTTTGCAGGCTCTGTGAAAAAGGTCGGTCAGATCGGATTTCAAGGTGTTGAATTTGCAGGCTATGGCGATCTTTCTCCCGCGGAGCAAAAGCAGCTTTTGGCAGAGAGCGGACTCTACTCCGTCGGTACCCATTGCGGACTTCAGGTGTTTACAGATAGCTTTGACGAAGAATTACAATATAGCAAGGAAATCGGCTCAAAGTATATTATCTGTCCTTATGCCAGACTAGATTCATTGGAAGAGATCGAATATCTGGCTAAAGTGCTGAATGAAGCAGCGGAGAAGGCAGCAAAGGTCGGGATTAAGGTTGGCTATCATAATCATGATCATGAATTTATTCAGATTGACGGTGAATATGCACTGGATATCCTTGCTCGTATGACAAATGATAATGTGGTTCTGGAGCTGGATGTGTTCTGGGTTGCCTATGCCGGAGTTGATCCGGTGGAATACATAAAGAAATGGGGCAAGAGAGTCGAACTGATCCATATTAAACAGATTGATGACAAGAAAGCCAATGTAGATATTCCGGACGGAATCATTGATATGAAGCAGATCAAAGATGCGGCGGTATATGCCACACATTTTGTTCTGGAGCATGAAGAATATGATAAGCCGGTCTGGGATGCATTGGTGAACGACTTTACAGCTTTGAATAAGATATAATAATTTCGCTCCTTAATTTTTTTATCTATGATAACGAGGATGTGACAAAACATAAAACTTCACTGCATCGGATATGAAGTAGTGGCAGAGAGGCGATTATGTTCTGTTACATCCTCGTTTTGATTCTGGTCGACTTTACCATAATAAACATTTACCATTTCCACTTTTTATAATATAATAGAGCGTAGTGAACATGCTTCAAGCTTGCTTGAAAGCAATTTAGCAAAAAATAGTATGACAGGAGGTTTATTAGTGAAAACAGTAGGATCTGAATTCTTAACAAGGAGTAAACCGTATGTGCGTAAGCTCATCGATTTACTATCCGAGGATTATAAATATGTATCCGTACTCGGTACTGATACCAAAGGGAAGGTCTACCGTGTCAGCAAGACGGGTACCGAGGTATACGATGCCATGCTTGCGGAGCGCGGTTTTGTGGTAAGACTGCACAATGGAGTGAATTATTCCGAGTATTCCTTCAATGAGATAGATGAAGACAAGATTTCGGATATCGTATCGGATATCAAGGCAAAACTACATAAGGTTTCTTCAGAAATTAAATTGAATGAGTATGCTGTTATTGATGAAGAGGAGCTGGTACGTCAATTCTTCAGTGAAGAGGAGGTAAGTCCGGAGAGCATCAGCTCGGAGGAAATTATCCGGAGCTTGACGGAGATTAAGGACTTAGGCTGCTCTTTATCAGAGTTGGTTGCGAATTTCCGAGCTGCTTTCAGCTTTACTCATGTTTCGAAGATTTTCCTGTCTGCTAACAAGGACCTGGAGCAATCCTATACCTATAGTGAAGCATCTATGTTCTGCGTAGCCAGAAGAGAAGATCGAATGAAATACTATTTTGACGGCTTCACCGGTATGAAGGGCTATGAGGTCATGAAGGACATGAAGGAAAATTGTCCGAGAATCGTGAATCAATGTATCAGCCTGTTGGATGCGGGGACAGCGAAGCCTGGAGAATATGATGTAATCTGTGCACCCGATATTACCGGTCTGATTGCTCATGAAGCCTTTGGTCACGGCGTGGAGATGGATATGTTCGTGAAAGGAAGAGCAAAAGGAGCAGAGTATATGGGTAAACAGGTATCTTCGCTGATTACCACGATGCATGACGGAGCTTCGGCTGCCAAACAGGTATCCTCCTATTTGTTTGATGATGAAGGCACACTCGGCAGCGATACGACAATCATTCAGGACGGAATCCTTAAGAATGGAATCTCCGACCTCTTATCAGCGATGAAGCTTGGAACTACTCCGACAGGAAACGGCAAGAGACAGTCGTTTGAACGTAAGGCTTATACCCGTATGACCAATACCTTCTTTGCACCGGGCACAGATAAGTATGAGGATATGCTTGCATCAATCAAATACGGTTATCAGATCGAAGGCCTCTACAGCGGTATGGAGGATCCGAAAAACTGGGGAATTCAGTGTATCGCTCTGCTTGGAAGAGAGATCGTGGACGGTAAACTGACAGGTAACCTTATCTCACCTGTGGTGATGACCGGCTTTGTACCGGAGCTTCTTCAATCGATCTCTATGGTATCTGGGACGGTTGAGCTGGAAGGCGGCGGCTACTGCGGTAAAGGCTACAAGGAATATGTCAAGACGGCCAACGGCGGTCCCTACATCAAGGCGAAAGTGAGGTTAGGCTAATGCTGGATAGAATTAAGGAAATTCTTCACAATCATAAAGAAATTTCAGGATATAAAATTTGCGAAACAAAGATCCAATCCAATGAATTGTTTTTTATTAAAAAGAATGTTGATATGGACCGGGCAAAAAGTGTACATCATTTTCTTCTGACGGTTTATGTGGATTTTACGGAAGGGGGAGTGGAATACAAAGGCTCCTCGGTAACCAGTATCCATCCCACAATGAACGATACCGAGATTGATATTGCAATCCGTGAGGCAGCATTTGCTGCGAAGTTTGTAAAGAACCCCTATTACCCTTTGGTAAAGCCGGCTACATCTCATCAGATGCTGTCTGACAGCGCCTTTGCCGGAGAAAGCCTTCCTTACTGGATGAATAAGCTTACAAAAGCGATCTACAAGAATGATATCTATGAGAAGGGCGGAATCAATTCCTGTGAGATATTCTTGGATAGAATCGAGACAAGAATCGTGAATTCCGAGGGCGTTGATGTTACGGAGGTCTCTTACCGAAGTATGGTAGAATTTATCACCACCTGGAAGGAAGAGGGGGATGAGATTGAGCTTTACCGCCGCATTGATTGCTCTGATTTTGATGAAGAGTTGTTGGTGAAGGAAGTCAGCAATATGATCGCTATCTGCCGAGAAAGAGCAATTGCCTCTCCTACGCCTGCATTGAAGACCGCCAGTGTCATATTGACCAGAGAAGCGGTGATGGATTTCTTCTCCTTCTATTATTCGAAGAGCGATGCGGCTTCGGTTTATAACCAATCCTCTATATGGAAAGTGGGAGATCAAGTGCAGGGAACACAAGTAAAGGGAGACCTGATTACTGTATCCTTGGATCCTTTTATGAAAAACTCAACTCATTCTGAGAGCTTTGATGAAGATGGCTATGCTTTATCGCCGGTAAGCTTAATCGAAAATGGTGAACTAAAAAGATATATTGCAGATACCCGTTATGCTTATTATCTGGGTGTTGAACCTACAGGTAAGATCGGAAATATCATCGTTAAGAGCGGAAGTAAAAGCGAAGAGGAGCTTAAGAAGGAGCCATATCTTATGGCTACAGCTTTCTCGGATTTTACGGTAGATACGATGACCGGTGATTTTTGCGGCGAGATCCGTTTGGCTTGGTATTTTGACGGTACGACTACTATCCCGGTAGCAGGCGGCTCCATCACCGGCAATATTAATGAGCTGCAAAATGAGATGTATCTGTCCAAAGAGCGAAGGAAGGATAATAATTTCGACGGACCTTCCATGATACTTCTTAAAAATGTAACCGTTGCTGGAATCGAGGTATAAAAGGTTCGTAATTTAGCGGATCTGCAAATGAATTTAAATAATAAAGGATAAATGTAACAAGAGCTTTGTAAGATTTCAACCACCCGATTGGGCTGGCTATACTTACAAAGCTCTTTCTTCGATTATTGATTTGAAAAGTGACATCTATAATATCAATACTCTATATGCCAAGATGATAATAATTCATCACGGATTGTTCCTCGAAGCCACAGGATTGATATAGGCTCAGTGCCTTATTATTTGTGCAAACGACATCCAGCTCGGTGACTTTTGTACCTTGGGATTCGATTAGTCTGAGGGTCTCTGACAAAGCCTGGCGACCATATCCCATACGTCGATATTCGGGTAAGATGCCAAAACCGAAGATAAAAGCATAGGAATCTCCGTATTCGACATTGATTTTACCGATGGTGATGCCCTGTAGATCAACCATATAAGTCTTCTCATTCTCGGGCTGATTCTCTAATGCTGAGATCTCCTGTTCATTTTTCTCTTCATCTGGTTCCTTATCGTTGAAGAGGATCGTGTTCTGCCTTGCGATTTCTCCTTCGTCCTTTTTTTCTGCAGGACGGATGATGACATGTGCTGTAGCTTTTTCTGCTTCTGTAGGTCCATCACTATCACTCTGTAGTGAGGGCTGTTTTTTATCCGCGGTGGCAGTAATCAATCGCTTCATACGATATTCCGAGTGAGCATAGCTTGCGGCATTATGCTCTAAAAAGCGCATTCCATCCTTGGAATTGCCATCGGCCAACAACAAGAATTTTCTATAATCGGAATGATGACATTCATTTGACGCGAGAGCAAGAAGACGGTGGAAGATTCCCTGATTCCGATAATCAGGATGTGTCATACCGCAGAGCTCCCCGGTTACCCCGTCAAAACAGGAAATTCCAAGATAGGAGACAAGCTCCTCACCAATATAATATAGGAACTCGTTTTTCTTTCCCGCAGACTTTACACTATTTTTTTCGGCAAGATTGTAAAGATGAAGCTTATAACTAAGCTCCAGCTTCAGATTTATTCTATCATGGCTGCAACATAGCTCCATCAGATTATTCAATGAAGTATAAAGCTCCGGTGTGATATATTCGAGGATACGGATACTATGTTGTTCGTGTATTTGTAACATGCAATGATTCCCCCTATTCGTGATGACAATTTAGAACAAGTATAACAGATATGGAGTCTAATTTATAGGCAGATTAAATATATATTAATTTTCACCTAAGTCTCTGTCATTGCTATGACGGTTGTGCTAAGATTGCTTTTAGATCGAAAGAAAGGCTGATTTATTTATTATACTATATCAGAATGGAGTTTTGCTATGATGGACAATGAAGAGCATTTTCATGAAAAGAAAGAACGAGTACCAAGTACATGGTTTCATAAGCTGATCGAAATTATTACGTTATTCATCCTGATTATCATGATTATATATCCCTTTGTTATGTGGAATACTCTGCCGTCAAAGATCCCTGCGCACTATAATGCGCTCGGTGAGATTGACCGCTGGGGCACCAGATCTGAACTATTTGTATTACCTATCGGTGGGGTGTTTCTTTATGGCTTGATGTCACTGGTGTCGCTTTTTCCATCGGCTTGGAATATCCCTGTGACTGTAACCAAAGAGAATAGAAAAAGAGTTTATCAAACCGCGAAAAGTCTTCTTGTGCTTATGAAGCTAGAGGTAATTGTGATATTCGGCTATCTGGAATATCACTCCACGCAGATGAAAAATTTGTCTGGCAGCTTTTTAGGAATTGTACTGGTTGTCGTATTTGGAACAGTATTGTACTATATCGCACGCATGTATCGGGTTGCAAAAAGAAGAGATTGATGAAAAGAAGATGGATAGGCTCCTGCATACACAGGTTGCCTATCCATCTTCCGTTGATATATCTTGTAGCCACCGTCCTCGTTATCCTAGGTATATTCCGGATTCATTTGACTACATCAAAGGTAAAGTAGACAAATAACTAATATCGTCTCGGACGATTGGAGTAATCCCAATAATTATTATAGTTTCCGTATCCTTGCTCTCTATTGTTATTTCTTCGATCTATCTCAGGGGTTTTTGCCGCAATATCTTGTCCGAGCTCTAGTGGTTCCTCCGGTTTATCTTTGATTTCTTCGGCCAGTGGTTTTTCTTTATTCCTGCGCAGCCTTCTGCGAGGATTCAGGATATATCCGATGATGATTCCAAGTAAGAAAAAGACAACAATGAATGCAATAAAGAAAAGGTAAAAATTCGTACTTGTTATGGGTAATATCGATGCACTTAACGTAGTAAAAGGCAAACAATTGAAAAGGCTGACAATTTCTTTCAAAATAAGACACTCCTTTACATATTATTCACTATTTATATATGCCAACATACTTACATGAGTGACAAAATAAGAGGTATAATATTATTACAGAAGGTAAAACAAAGGAAAAAATAGGAAAAAGGATAAGTAGGTCGAATAGGGCAATTGACATATATGTGGTATAGAATTATAATGTGACTACAATATATTGTACATATAGCGTGAATAGCGATCTGCTGTCAGGACCTTAACGTTAGCTTGTTGCATTCGCTGATAAAGCCTTATAAGAAATGGGTAAAGCCATTATTGAGGTACTAAGAAGGATAGATTGAAAAACGATCGAATTTTCGGATTTTTTTATAGAAAGGCATGGTGATTAATATGGAGGAATTATTATCACAGGATTTCATTCATCATTATAAAGATCAGGTTACACCTCTCAGTCATATTGGAGAGTTCGTATATCTTCGAACCTATTCCAGATACCTGGAGGATAAGAAGAGAAGAGAGAACTGGTACGAGACGGTATACAGGACAACTCAGTATAATGTCGAGCTTGGAGTTGAATATAAGAAAAAACATGGCATAACGATTGATGAGGAGGTAGAGAGACAGGAAGCCAGGCTGTTGTATGACAATTTGTTTCATCTGCGTACCTTTACTTCAGGAAGAACCCTCTACATGGGCGGAACCGAGGTCGTGAAAAAGTATCCACTGTCAAACTATAATTGTGCCTTTACCAAAATTGAAACATTGCAGGATCTTGTGGATGTTTTCTATCTTCTGATGGTTGGAAGCGGAGTCGGGATCAGAATCGATAAATCCCATGTAGACAGACTGCCAAAGGTACGTGCAATCGAACTGGAGAGCCATTATGATCCAGATGTGCGTTTTCTGATAACAAAAGATGAGATGGAGCATTCCAGTGTGCTCATCGACTTAAGCACTGCGGACACGGCAGTCCTAAAGGTAGGTGACAGCAAGGAGGGATGGTGTGAAGCCTTGGAAACCTTCTTCAAATTGGTCACGGCGGACGGGTATCAACAGATTAATAAGCTGATTATTGACTACAGCTACGTTCGGCCGGAGGGAGAGCGGTTACGGCGCTTCGGTGGCAGAGCCTCCGGACACAAATCGATTCAGAGAATGTTCGAAAAAATGAATCAAGTATTTTTAAACCGAGAAGATCACAGACTTCAGACAATAGATATTCTGGATATCGCAACAATCATAAGTGAAAATGTGGTATCCGGCGGTGTAAGACGCAGTGCAATGATGGTGATCTGTGAAGAAGAGGATGAAGAGGTTATCCAGGCTAAGCGTAATATCTACCGGGTGGAAGAGGGTAAATGGCTGGAAGACCCCAAGATATCCCATCGGAAGATGAGTAACAATTCCATACTGTACAGTCACCGACCTTCCCTTACGAGAATTAGAGAAATTATCAATTCCATAAAGATCAACGGTGAGCCAGGCTTCATCAATACATCTGAAGCGCGAAGGAGAAAGCCTGCCTTTGAGGGAACGAATCCCTGCGGTGAGATACTTCTTCAATCAAAGCAGTGCTGTAATCTGACTACGAATAATTTGATGGCGTTTGTAGAGGGAAAACAGTTAAATGTTGCCGCGCTTAAGGAGATTCTTAAGCTGTCTACAAGAGTGGCAATACGTATGACTCTGATCGATGTTGAACTCCCCAAGTGGAATCATGTGATGCAGGAGGATCGAATTATAGGCATCTCACTGACCGGAATGATGGATATGGTGAATAAGACGGGAATGAGTTATGATAGACTCGGCAGACTTCTGGATGAATTACGGAAGACGGTCCATGCCGAGGGAAGGCGTTACTGTGAAGAATTGCATATTTCCGTACCGAAGCTCATGACCACGATCAAACCGGAGGGAAGTCTGTCCATGCTTCCTTGTGTAAGCAACGGAATCCATTTTGCGCACTCCAACTATTACATCCGCAGAATTCGTATCTCAGCCTCTGACCCACTCTATAAGATGATAGCAAAGCAAGGCAGCTACCAGATTCACAATGAGAATGGGCAGACCGAGGAGGATTGCTCCATCAAGGTCATCGAGTTCCCGATTAAAGCGCCGGAGGGAAGGACGAAATATGAAGTGGGGGCAATAGAACAGCTGGAATTGTACAAACTGTCCATGCTTTACTGGTCCGATCATAATACATCGATTACCGTACATGTCAGAGAGCATGAATGGGAGGAGGTTGCAGAGTGGTTATATAATAACTTTGAATACACCGTCGGGATTACCTTTCTTCCCCTAATGGAGGAGACTTATCCGCTTCTTCCTTACGAATGTACCACCAAAGAGGATTATGAAGACCGTATGAAGAAAGTAAAACCGATTGATTATGAACTTTTGGCTGAGTTAGACGATTCTGAAGAGAGGGAAATCATCGATAAGGAATGCGACACCGGTGTATGCCCGATACGATAGTACTGCTTGATATATAAATATTCGATTTAGTATAGGTTCTGTTTTATTATACCCTCCTGTTTATTGTTACTACTTGTATAATTGGATACCATCTGGTATAATTATACGTAAATTTGTATTAAATATTAATGGGAGGGTGTTTATGGATAATTTGCAAATTCTTATCGTTATGTGTATCTATATGGCGATCGTAATCGGTATTGGTTTATTCTTTGCAAAACGGGCAAATGAAAGCTCGGATAATTATTTCCTGGGGGGACGCTCTCTGGGCCCATGGATCGCAGCAATGAGCGCAGAAGCCTCCGACATGAGTGGTTGGTTGCTCATGGGACTTCCGGGTGTGGCTTATTTTTATGGCTTCAGCGATGCAGCCTGGACCGCGATCGGTTTATTGGCGGGAACTTACATCAACTGGCGTGTGGTGGCAAAGAGATTACATGCTTATTCAATTATTGCAAATGACTCAATTACGATACCTGACTTTTTCAGCTATCGTTTTAAGGAAAAATCTAAGATCATCATGACCATAGCGGCCTTATTCATTATGGTATTCTTTACTGTATATGCATCCAGCTGCTTTGTCAGTGTTGGTAAGCTGTTTACCACCCTGTTTGGAATCCCCTACCAGTATATGATGATTGCAGGTGCTGTTTTTGTAATCATTTATACCTTCCTGGGAGGATTCTTGGCAGAGAGTACCTCGGACTTCATGCAGGCGATTGTTATGATTGTTGCATTAATTGTCATTCTGGTAACCGGTGTGGTATATGCCGGCGGGCCGGTAGCTGTTTGGGATAATCTGAAGAATGTACCGGGCTTTTTAGATTTCTTTGGGATCGCTACACCACAGATAAAGGACGGGGTGCAGCAATTATCAGAAAGCGGTGCACCGTTATTTGGTAAAGCAGGTGCTTACGGCTTTTTAACGATTATATCAACCTTATCCTGGGGTCTCGGATATTTTGGTATGCCCCAGGTTCTGCTTCGTTTCATGGCGATCCGTTCCCATCGTGAGATCACCAAATCAAGACGTATCGCTACCGTATGGTGTGCAATTTCCTTGATTGCTGCAGTATTTATTGGCATCATCGGTCGCGCAGCCTTTCCGGCGGAGTATCTGACTGCCGGGGATGCGGAGAAAATATTTATAACGATGTCCACCAATTTGCTTCCGACCGTGCTTGCCGGGCTTGCCATGGCAGGAATTTTGGCGGCTACGATCAGCTCCTCTGATTCGTACCTGCTGATTGCTTCCTCCTCTATATCAAAGAACATTTATCAGGGCTTATTTAAGAAGAATGCAACTGATAAGCAGGTTATGAGAATATCCAGAATCGTCTTATTAGCCATCGCGCTGGTCGGTATCTTGATTGCACTTGATAAGGACAGCATCATATTTACCGTGGTTGCCTTTGCGTGGGCCGGTTTTGGTGCCACCTTCGGTCCGATCATGCTGTTCTCACTGTTTTGGAAAAGGACCACTAGAGAAGGCGCGATTGGCGGTATGCTTGCCGGGGGTCTGATGGTATTTTTCTGGAAGTATGTGATGAGACCCATGGGTGGTGTATGGAATATCTATGAGCTGCTTCCGGCCTTTCTTTTCTCCTGCATCGTCATTGTCGTCGTGTCCTTGCTATCGAAGGAACCGAGCGCCGATTTACAGGAGGAATTTGATCGAGCAAAGGTTTACCAGGATTAACTCCTGCACTAAGACAAGAATATCATCCCCTCCTGCCGCATATGATGTGCTAAAGGGTATTCTAGTAAGGAGGGGATCTGTTTGACAGAGGGATATCGGGTCCTGGTCAGAGAGAAGCTTTTACAGCAGGACATGTATTATAAAAATACGGATATCATGCGGTATACGATTAAATATCCTAAATTTATTTCGGATACGTTTCAGACGCTGCTGAATAAGCTAAATTCATTATATAGAACAAAGGCAGTAATGTATGAAAGATCAAACGTGATGAATTTATACCAGATGGCAATGGTTGAGTATGAGTATTCTGTTGCGAATCAATTTCCCATTCGTCAATTTGAAGCCTTCGTAGATTATGTAGTAACTTACAATCAGAATTGTATGATCAGCCTGTACTTCGACCAATACGAATATGCCGGAGGTGCCCACGGATTAACGGTACGCTATGCCGACACCTGGAACTTGACAAAGAGCAGACGTATGGAATTAGGCGACTTTTTTATACATCGCAGCAACTATAAGGAATACATTATCCAGACGATTAATCAACAGATTAAGGAAGAGATAGAGAAGAAGGATGCAATGTATTTTGAAGATTATGAGAAGTTGGTTCGGGAGAATTTTAAGGCGAATAATTTTTACTTAAGCAAGGAAGGACTTGTAATATTCTTTCAGCAATATGATATTGCTCCTTATGCAGCAGGCTTACCCACCTTTGTTATTCCTTATGGACCGGGCGGGGCGATACCGCCAAAGTGTTAGAGGCAGAATGACTAAGTAAGAAAAAGGATCTTCTTTATCTCACCATAAGACATCGCAATAGCGATTGACCTATGGTGGGATGATGGAAGATCCTTTTTCTATGAGTTTAGGCCATTTTATCTTGGTTGGAACAGGATTATACCTTCCAGTTCTTGGGATTGAATAATAAAAGCATAGGAAATACCTCCAAACGGCCGCAAAGCATATCAAACATCATAACAAATTTTGAGAATGCAGAAAACTTTCCAAAGTTACCGATGGGGCCAACCACCTCGAGACCGGGACCAACATTATTTAAGGTTGCGGCAACTGCAGTAAAACTGGTAGTGAAATCAAAATCATCCAGGCTGACACACAGGACCGAGGTAATAAATATCAAAATATAAGATACGAAGAATACATTGATGGAACGCATGGTCTCGTGTTCTATTATTTTACCGTCAAACTTCAAGACTTTAATACTTCTTTTATGTATCAGATAAGACATCTCTTTACGTATTGTTTTAAATAGAATTAATATACGGGAGACCTTAAGACCTCCACCGGTACTGCCGGCGCAGGCACCGATAAACATAAGCCATACCAGAATCATTTTTGAGAAGGTAGGCCACTGATTAAAATCTACCGTAGCATATCCGGTCGTCGTTATAATGGAAGACACTTGAAAAGCAGCATGGTGTATGGATGGTAGAAAATTCTTAAGCCCACCCAGATTCAAAGCAATGAGACCTATGGCTGTTATTACAATGAGGAAATACGCCCTTAACTCCTCACTTTTGATGGCTGCTCTGAATTTTTTAAATAAAATCAGGTAATAGATATTGAAATTAACCCCAAATAAAAACATGAATATTGTTGTAACATTCTGCTGATATGGTGTATAGTCCGCCAGACTGGAGTTCTTAATAGCAAAACCACCGGTACCGGCAGATCCGAAGGATATGGTCAAGGAATCAAACAATGGCATACCACCGAGATACAGCAGAAGAATCTGAATTATGGTCATAACCAGATAGATCAGGTAAAGAAGAGAAGCGGAAGTTCTCATTCTTGGAACGAATTTCTCGACAGCCGGTCCCGGACTTTCCGCACGCATGATATGCATGGTCTCACCACCTGCCATTGGCATGATAGCTAGAATGAATACAAGAATACCCATTCCTCCGATCCAATGAGTAAAACTTCTCCAGAACAGCATACAATAGGAGAGCGCCTCTACATCGGATAAGATACTGGAACCTGTCGTGGTGAAACCAGAGATGACCTCAAACAGTGCATCAATATAGCTGGGGATCTCGCCGCTGATAAAGAAGGGCAGGGCCCCCATAATACTGAGAACAATCCATCCTAAAGCGACACTGATAAAACCTTCCTTAGCGAAAAAAATATGACTTTTTGGCTTTTTTATAACAAAGGGGAGACCAATTACCAGACAGATCAGCATCGCAATTAAAAAGGAATATCCGCTCTTTTCCTGATATATTACTGCGACAATAACAGGCAGAGCCATGAACAATGCTTCTATTGTAAGTATCCATCCGATGACATGCAAAATAATAGATTTATTCATTTGATTTCTCCTCTATTCAAAAACTTCCCGCAAATCATCCAGTCCGAAGGAAGTGGTAACTATGATAACAGTATCATCAACCTGGATCGTGGCTCTGCCATCCGGAATTATGATTTTACCCTTACGATTGATACAGCCTACAAGAGTATTATCTTTCGTATTTAGCTGCTCGAGAGGAATCCCGACGTAGGAATCATTATTCTTGACTCTGAATTCCATCGCCTCGACCTTGTCTCCAACCAACTTATATAATGTCTCCACGTTACTACCCAAGGAATTCTGTTTTGCTCTGACATATTGAACGATACTATCCGCTGTTAACAGCTTCGGGTTCAATATAACACCGAGATTCATATCCCGGATAATATCATCAAAGGTTAAACGGGTTATCTTTGTGAAGATTTTTGCTTTGCATCTTTTCTGAGCATAAAGAGAAAGAAGGATATTCTCTTCATCCAGATTAGTCAATGAGGCAAAGGCATCCGTAGTATCGATTCCTTCTTCAATCAGTACATTATTATCGGAGCCGTTTGCATGAATGATCAAACAGCCCGGTAATTGAGCGCTTAGCTCCTCGCATCGTTCTTTGTTTTGCTCAATAATTTTTACCTTCACATCGGTACCTTCGAGCCTTTTCCCGATGTAGCTGGCAATCATACCCCCACCTACGATCATAATATCCTTGATGTGGGAAGGGGGCAGGCCGATCTTCGTGAAGAATTCCGGCGTGCTTCTTGACAGAGAGATGATGGAGATCTTATCAAAGGACTGCAGTACAAAATCACCGGAGGGGATAAAAATATCACTTCCGCGTTCTATAGCACAGACCAATACCTTACAATGAGTTGCAGCAGGGATGTTCTTTATCTGCATATTATGAAGAATAGAGTTTACCGGAATTTGACATTTTAACAATTCTACCTTTCCCTTAGCAAAGGTTTCTATTTTAATTGCAGAAGGCAGACGGATTAATCTTGCCATCTCCATAGCGGATTCTAACTCTGGATTGATTGTCATGGATATACCGAGATCTTCTTTGATAAAATCTATTTCCTCATTGTACTGAGGATTACGTACCCGGGCGATCGTATGGCATCGGCCTGCCTTCTTGGCAATCAGACAGCATAGCATATTTAACTCGTCCGAATTTGTTACGGCAATCACAATATCAGTAGTGCCAATTCCAGCCTCTTGTAACACATGGTAGCTTGCTCCGTTTCCGACGACACCCATAACATCGAGGGTGTCAATTACATTATGAATCGCAGATACCTTGTTATCAATCACGACGATATCATGTCCCTCATGATCCAGCTGTTCCGCTAAGGCAGCACCTACCTTACCGCAGCCGATAATAAGTATTCTCATGGTTTTATATAATACTCCTTTGCATTATAGAATATATCCATTATAACACAAATAAAATAAAAGGCTACCTAATATAAAAAAACGGCACCTGTCAATCCTTTGGGGATCAACAGGTGCTGTTACTGCATATACGCCTTAACCGAACGTATTCTTAAGTTTATGCGCCTCCGGGACCACTTCGTGCAGGACGGTTGTCCGGCATTTGAGTATTGGTATCCTTCATGGAGCCGCCGGACTTATTATTGCTGGTATTGCTGGCAGTGTCTTTGCTTGAATTGGAAGTGCTGTTTTTGTAATTGTTATTCTTGTTCTTTGCCATAGCTATCTCCTTTCTAGATTTTTCAACTATATTATTGCTAGAAAGGAAATTTTTATACATAGGAAATAGAAGTTTTTACTATTGTGCTAAAGTAATGCTTCCCATGGATAAGGGCTTCAGGGCAGCCTGGTTCACTTTATACTTATGCTTTGCAAGAATCTCATCATAAACCTTATCAAAACCTTCGCTCTCCGCTGCTGTGATGGCATCCTTCACGGCCTTATCATAGCTTTCAGAAGAATCATTATTTATCATCTTAACTACATAATATCCGTTCTCGGTCTCATAGATATCTAAGATGTCACCATCTGCCATCGCCATAATCTTAGCCTCGAAGGTATCATCAAAGGTAGTATCGGATTTGATGAAATTGTCCGCGGTATAGGATACCAGCTTTTCATCCTCAGGAAGAAGCTTGGACCAATCTTCAGTAGTCTTTGCCTTTTCGTAGTAGCTGGTGATTGCATCCTTGGCAGCAGCTTTCTCATCCTCCGTCTTATCGATGGACTTACCTTCCGCATCTGTCGTTTTCTTGGAAGCGAACAGATACTGAATGTCGTACTGTCTATATTCTTCACGGGAGACACCGGCGGTAATACCCGCATCATCAATATCCAGTGCTTCAATCTTATCCTTACGATAACGCTCTACCAAAGCAGCTTTGCCGAGGACCTTGGCGAGACTATCTTTGGTGAAATGTCCTTTTCTAATGGTTCCCTCAGTCAGGTTTGCCATTAAATTGTTTGCATTTTCCTCCATTTTGGTTTTCTCTTCGTCGGTCAGAGAATAGCCATCTTTTACAGCCTCGTTATAGAGCACCTCGGTATAGACAGCAGTATCGATTGCCTCCTGCTTTGCCATATCACGAACTGTCTTGCCGCTCTCATCCGCGGACATATCCCAATAAGTACCGTTACCGCCGAACATCTGATCATAATAGCTATACTGATATTCCACTGTGTAGAAATAATACGATAAATCTCTGAGACTATAATTCTTTCCATCCACCTTTAACAGTGTACTTGTGTAAAACTGATCGAAAATTAAGGCCCCGACAAGTATAAATACAAATACGGCTGATGCGATGCTCAATACCTTTGCACTGACAATTCTTTCTTTGGTTTTGTCATGTACTCCGGCGTCTACTTCAACTTTTTTGATCCTTTTTGATTTGTTCACCTTTTGCTACCTCCATAGTATTCTCATGAAGATAATTTTATACGATTTGCGGGATAAGTCAATACAAAAGCCAATAGTTCACAAAATATTACGAGATAATCCTTTTGCTTTAATAATGTCAGTGATTATTGTGTTCCTTCATTGAAATCTTGTAAATATATGTTATAATTAACGAGATATTACCACATTACTGAAAATAAAAGCAAAGTATGCACTGGATTGGGAGGAGTAAATATGGCCCCTTATAATGGAAAAACAATACAAATTATGGATGAGGTAAATAAGGTTGTAATCGGAAAACGCATGATTATAGAGAAGGTTCTTACTGCTATTTTGGCTAAGGGTCATATTCTTTTAGAGGATTTTCCGGGTGTAGGAAAGACCACTTTAGCACTGGCATTCTCGAAAGCGATGGCTTTGGAACACCATCGTCTGCAATTTACTCCGGACGTGCTTCCCACGGATGTAGTCGGCTTCCACCTGCTGAATAAGGAGGGGGATGGCTATCAGTATAAGCCGGGAGCAATTATGTGCAATTTATTTCTTGCCGATGAGATTAATCGAACCTCCTCAAAGACTCAGTCTGCTCTGCTTGAGGTAATGGAGGAGGGAAAAGTAACGGTGGACAGTGTTACCAGAGAGGTTCCCAAACCCTTTGTAGTTATGGCAACCCAGAATCCCATCGGATCCATCGGAACCCAGATGCTTCCGGAATCCCAACTGGATCGCTTTATGATTCGCCTTTCGATGGGATATCCGGATAAGGAAAGTGAGATCGGTATCCTGAAGGAACGCCAGAATACCAATCCACTTGAGAAGGTAGTCAAGGTAGTAGAGAAGGAAGACATAATAACGATGCAGAATCTGGTGGAGGAGGTATTCATTCACGATTCTATTTATGAATATATTACATTGCTGGTAGCCCAGACCAGAGAAAACCCTCTTATTGAGCTTGGCGTAAGCCCGCGAGGATCCCTTGCAATTATGAACATGGTGAAAGCGTTGGCCTTTCTAAATCGAAGAGATTATGTCATTCCCGCGGATGTTCAGGCAGTATTTAAAGATGTATCCGCTCACCGTATGATATTGAAACCGAAGGCACGTGTCAATAATGTAACCGTGGACAACCTGTTGGAGGATATTCTGCGAATCGTCAAAGCCCCCAGGATCATCACGAAGGATGCATAAATAAATACACTACGGTGAAGCAAACAGCAATTTTCCCAGTAGAAAGGCCTCGGTGATAACATGCTTCGCAATATAATAAAATATTTGATCGCTCTGGCAGCAGTCGGATTATTGTCAATCTTATATAACACTTATTATATGGGGATTATTTTTCTCTCAATGGCAGCGATTCCCTTTCTTATGTTTGCACTGTTGAGCTATCTTTACGGAAAGCTTAAGATCGAACTGGTATCCGTAATCCATGTGGCTAAGAAGGGGGAGGTAGTTCCTATCTCAATTTGGCTGGATAATCCGACGATTTTTCCGGTATCACATATTAAGGTGTCTTTAAATTATAAGAATGCATTTTCAGACATGCGCTATAAGAAAAATTTTATGGTCTGCGTCGACGCAAAGACGAAGACCTCCTTTCTCTGCAATCTTTATTCGGAATATGCCGGTAATCTGGAGGTAACCTTAAATTACATTCGAATCTATGATTATCTAAAGCTTTTCTCAATGAAAAAAAGAAAGAAGTCTCAGCTTACGGTTGCTGTCCTTCCGGTTTATTATGAATTGGAGCAGCAGCAATTTATCAGTCTTCATTCGAAACTGGTGGAAAGTGATTATTATTCAGCATATAAGAGCGGGGATGACCCCTCGGAAGTGTTTGCCATCCGGGAATATCGGGAAGGTGACAGACAGCAGAGAATTCACTGGAAACTGAGCAGAAAACTGGATCAGCTGATGATCAAGGAATTCAGTGAACCCTTGAATTGCTCCATCCTTCTGTTTGTTGATATATATACACCGGAGGAGCTTAATCGAATGCTGTTTATGGATTCTATTTTAGAATGTGCTTTGTCCCTGTCCTATATTTTTCTTCTGTCCGGTCAAATGCATTATTTTACCTGGTATGATGATAAGCAAGGTTCCTGCACAAGAATTAGAATCACACAGGAAAAGGATCTTTTTGAGGCAGTGGATGGTTTGCTGCATGTGCTGCCCTATTCCTCCCGTACAGATGCACTGGCGGCCTATGAAGCGCAGCATCCCAAGGAGCAATATTCAAACTTAATCTTTATTACCGGTGAGCAGCCAAGAAAACGGACGGAGAGCATATCCTTAATAAAGGCTGTGAGCAAACAGATTATCTATCTTGCCGAAATTGATACCCAGCCCGGAACGAAGTATCTTCCGAACGAGGTAATCAGGCGCTTCACGGATGCTGAAGTATCCTTAGCTTCGGTGGATACCCATCACGTCCGCCGTGATTTGGAGCAGCTAAGAATGGATTAGAAAGGTAGGGAGTATATGTTCCACGATTATGAAGATGGCGTCATTATGGACGATACCGTCATGATGATAGAAGAGAAGCAAACCAGCTTTCCTGTCACCACCAGAATCTTTCAGTTTCTGGTGATAGCCCTTGGAAGCTGGGGTGGTATCTCTATGCTTGTGGAATGTGCAGGAATTCCCTGTAATATGCTCCGGGTAAATAGCGCGATTCTGATATTTAGTGCTCTATTCTACCTCCTGTGTCTGCACCCGTCCTTTGGTCTGGTTAAGCTTTTTTTCAGTATATTGATTTATGGTCTGTTCTTTTACAGCAGGCTGCCCCGAATACTGAATGGCTTTTATACTATTGAGAATCTAGTATTGAAGCGGATCTCAATATATTATGGAACAAAAGACTTGAAGTTCGTTGCTGATTACACCACTGCAGAAGCAGATACTACATTATTTATGATAATGCTTTTATTTCTTACCATCGGGTTATTAGCAGTGGCAGTGGTATGTAACCGATTCATCGGTGTAATTACGCTATTGCAGCTCCTCCCGGTTACAGCTTGCTTTGCCCTGGGATTAATCCCATCAGAGCGCTATATGATACCGAATTTGTTAAGTATTCTTTATCTCTTAAAATCCGGAAATAATGGTGATCACGATGCGGACCGCAAGCAGCGTAAGCTCTGGCATATGGTCAGCAGCCGTTCGGCAATCTGGTTCAGTATGCTCAGTCTGCTGCTGTTCTTTCTGATGAAGCTTGTTATCACCAAGGATGACTATGACAGTATGACAGAAATTAAGGAGATGAAGTCTGAGATTCAGACTGCGATGAATGACTTCTCTATAAAGGACTTCTCCAGAAAATTATCGGAGATTGAGTTGTTTACGCGCAAGGTATCCTCTACCGGCTTGAACGGCGGAGAGTTGGGAAGGACCGGACAGGTGCAATATGAGAATGTCAGACATCTTACTATTGTTGCACCGATCCAATCGATTGAAGAAGGTATCTATCTGAAGGGTTATGTCGGAAGCGTTTATACCGGCGACCGATGGGAAACTCATTCTCAGGAGATGCAGAAGGAATATGAGAAGCTTCTACTGCGGCTTCCCCAGAAACTCTTTCCCCCGGTGAATCAAACTAGCATATTTTTAAAGCATTTTATCGTTGATTCTGAAGTTCCGGCACAGACCTCCTCCGGCTGGTATGAGTATAGTCTTGACCGGGGCAGCATGAAGATTGAATATCGGGGAGCTAACAATAAATTCATATATGCTCCCTATTTCACGGATTATAGTGAGATGAGGGATATTGTGTATGAGCAGGATCTCTATGCATCTCCCGCGGTTCGTAAGAACAACTATGAATATCAATATTTCTATGATGTATCATTGCTTGAAGCGCCAGACCTTTATGAGAAGCTGTTGGATAAGCTAAGCGATTATACGGAATATGAAAAGCTTTACCGGGAATATGTTCACCAGGCCTACACCCAGCTGCCTGCGGAAGGTTTAGTTAATGTAAAGCGAGATTTCTCACCGGAACGGGTAAAGACGAAGACCGGAAGTGTTACAGAGAAGATTGCCTATATCAAAAAGTACCTGGAACAGAATACCCAGTATTCCCTGACTCCTGGCAGACTGCCGGAGGGAGAGGACTTTGTTGAATACTTTTTATATACGAATAAGGTAGGTTATTGCGCTCATTATGCGTCGGCAGCGACCTTAATGCTTCGTTGCCTTGGAATCCCCGCAAGATATGTGGAGGGATATGCAGTAGGAAAGGAGTCAATCTATCGAAACTCCGGCTCCCAGGAGACGACCAGATACACGAATCTCGGTAAGAAATCGACGATGGTTACTCAGTCCGAGGTAAATGTCATGGATTACAATGCGCACGCCTGGGTGGAGGTATATTTTGATAATTGTGGTTGGGTTCCGGTAGAATTCACTCCGGGCTCCACCGTAGATTATAATAATTCTGTGGTAGCCGATATGGAGGAGTTCAGCAGTAATATAGAGGATGGAAATATCAAGAAGTCCCTTGAGAATAGCGATGCTATCCCTTCCTCAGCTCCGAATCTCCCGATAGCACAACAGCAGGAAGAGCAATCTAGTGATAATGATAAGCAGGATAGGACCGCTTCCGCTGCAAAACAGGCGGAACTACTGTATCTGTGGGTGGTTTTCGCTGTTCCCATTCTGATGATTGCCTCCTTATTACTTTATCGAATTCATAAAAATAATCAGGCGAGATTCTCAGATAACCTAAATCGCAGAGCTATCTTTCACTTTGAAGAGGTAGAAAAGATGCTCCGGGCATGTCAGGGATTACCGGATAAGAGAGCATTACTGGAAGAAAGCGAGACTTATGTGAAGGAGCATGTTGCATATGTTGACAGAGAACATCTCGAGGAAATGATGGAGATCACCCGAAAAGCACGTTTTGGCGGCGGAATGATCACTGAGCTTGAGCTTAAGAAAGTTCAGAGCTATCGGGAAAACCTATATACATTAATTACAGAGAATTCGTCAATTTGTAGAAGAATTTACCTGAAATTAATACTTCTGATATGAAATATCGGAAGAAACAGCTTCTAAGGATAGGGCAAATATGGTATAATAAAGTACGGTAATAGCTTTGAAACGGTTAGACATAATAACAAATAGAATGGGAGTGACCTTTATGAATAAGATAATTACGATTAGCAGGCAGTTTGGCAGCGGCGGACGTGAAATAGGGGCAAAGCTGGCAAAGAGATTAGGAATTCCATTTTATGATAATGAGATTATATCCAGGGCAGCCAAAGAGAGCGGATTTGCTGAGGCAGCCTTCGAAAATGCTGAGAAAAAGGCCTCCAACAGCCTTCTTTATTCCCTCGCAATGGGAATGAATGCATACGGTAATCAGGATATTGGATTCACTCATTTGTCTTTGGATGATCAGCTGTATCTTGCACAGTCCAATGTGATTCGAAAAGTGGCAGAGGAAGGCCCCTGCGTAATCGTCGGAAGATGTGCGGATTATGTACTTCGCGACTACAGCCAAGTAGTGAATATTTTCATCTGGGCCGTTCTGGAGGCACGTAAAAAACGAGCAATTGAGCAATACCACCTGAAAGAAAATAAGGCAGAAGAGGAAATATTAAGGACGGACCGCAGGAGAGCAAATTATTATAATTATCATGCCAGTGAAAAATGGGGTAAGGCGGAAAACTATCACCTGTCACTTCGCAGCGATTATATCGGTGTTGATAACACCGTTGAGTGCATAATGAATTATCTTCAGTATGGGGAAAGGGAGCAGGGAACAATCGGATGAAGTGGAAGGATAAGCTGAATAAGCAGTATCTGCAGATATCTCTGTATGTCATAATTACGGTGGTAATCATCTACGCCTTAATTTTGATCGTCAAGAATTCTCATTTACTACTTAAGGAGATCATGGACAGTATTAAATGGCTGCTTCAAGTGAGTAAGCCAGTTATTCTGGGGTTTGTATTTGCTTATCTTATGGATCCTGTGGTCAGTTTGTTTGAGCGTAGATATCGTAAATTAAAATCATCCAGGCTTTTTAAAAAAATTGTTATGCCTCGAACCTGGGCAGCAGTTACCTCGGTACTTTTACTGGTAATTGCAGTACTGGGTCTGATTTCTGTGCTCGTTTTTACGATCACAAACCAGATCAGGCTGGTGACTCTGGACGATGTAATCAAGCTTGCTCAGGATTACAGGGCAAATCTCGATGCTCTCTATCAATCGGTACTTGCAGGCATGCGGAGACTGGACATCCAATCAAAGGAGCTGGAGCAGTATGTCACCAATACGGCTACTTATCTCATTGGAGCTATTTTTAACTTCGTTGAGGGAACCTTAACCTCCTTTACGAATATATCAAAATATCTTACTACCTTTATTTTTAGCTTTATCATCGGTTTTTATTTCATGATTGACGGCAGGATGTTCATGTCCTACATTCGTAAAATATGCATTGCATTATTTCCCGATAAGCTGAATGACGGGCTGAAGAAGATGGCGGGAGATCTGGACCGGGTATTTTCCGGATATATTCGAGGCCAGCTGATTGATGCTTTTGTTATGATGTTTTTGATCAGTATTGTTCTGTCGATCACCGGTGTGAAATTTGCGATAGTCATCGGTATCTTAGCGGGCATCGGTAATCTGATACCATATTTTGGTCCAATTGTCGCCTATGTCAGCACCTCTCTGGTATGCTTATTGAATCAAGATCTGCGAACCTGGCTGATCTCTATGGCGATGCTATTTTTGATACAAGCCATCGATGGTAATTTGATCGGTCCAAAGCTTTTGAGCAGCTCCATCAAGATACATCCGTTGATCATAATTGTTTCGATCATCTTTGGAAGTGCACTCGGTGGTTTCCTCGGGATGCTGTTAGCGGTTCCTATTGGTGCATATTTAAAATTGATATTTGCCCGCTTTATCGATCACAGGTTGAAAAAGAAGGAAGAACGGGAGCTGTAACAAAAACTTAAGAAGATTAAAATAATTGTAAGGAAAATTTAAGAAATTTGGTAGGCATTCTTTAAGAAATATAGTGTATTATTAATTTGACAAAATTTAGACATAGGCTGCACGATAAGAGCTGTAAAAAAAGAGGTACCTTATGACGTGCTTCTATTCTTTGAAGCGGATGGCAATAAAAGATAATATTCATTTATAGTTTGTGTTAACGATAGAGTGGGAAGGTGTGAAATGAACAACAACAAAGACGATAATATTATAGAAGTAAAAGGCGTTAAGAAGATTTACCGGATGGGCAAGGAACGAATTAGCGCTGTGGAGGACGTCAGCTTTACAATTAAGCGCGGTGAATTCTGCTGTTTGTATGGTGTATCCGGTTCCGGTAAATCTACCTTACTTAACCTAATGGCCGGTATTGAGAAGCTCACTTCAGGTCAGATCATTATCAAGGGTAAAAACATACATAAAATGGGGGAAAAAGGACTTGCCAAGTTCCGACAGGATAATCTGGGTTTTGTATTTCAGTCCTATAACTTGATGAATGCCATGACTGCTCTGGAGAATGTGGAGATGCCGCTGGTATTTAAGCGTATCCCGGGTAAAAAAAGAAGAAAGATGGCAAAGGATATGCTCGTTAAGGTAGGGCTTGGTTCAAGATTAAAGCACAAACCCAAGGAAATGAGCGGTGGCCAGCAGCAAAGAGTGGGTATCGCACGAGCCTTTGTAAGCAACCCGGAGATCGTTTTTGCCGATGAACCCACCGGCAATCTCGATTCCAAGACCTCCAAGGAGGTCATGGACCTGATTAAGGAGATGGCTAAGACAAATCATCAGACTATTGTCATGGTTACACATGATCGAAGGTTAGCGGAATATGCCGATAAGATTATCCACATCTTTGACGGTAAGGTAGAGAATATTGAATTGAAGGAGCATGATCCGGTTATTACGGACACGGATCCTACGGCTGAAAGCCGGCCGGTTACGGCATAGAAGAATGAGTTTCAGTGTGGAGAAGCATTACATCATTAAAGGAAGTAGAGGGAAAGGGAATGAAAGGAAAGTTAAAAAAAATACAGGTAATTATGATAGCACTGGTAATGATTATGTTGAATCTTTTCGGTGGTATACCCAAAGCATATGCTTCAGTAGCAAATTCAATCATCTTGGCAGATAAGATGGCTGATTCAGAACTTGTGCTTACACCCGGTCAAGTGAAACATGTCAGGATACCGGTGAAAGCTCTTGGCGGACCGATGGACAGTGCTACGGTATCCGTATCTGCAGGAAGTGCACCATTTACGATGTCACAGCCCAAATTAACATTGAGTGATCAATCACCGGTAGCATATCTTTCGGATTATGGTATTACCTATGTGGATTTCGATATCAATGTAAAAGATACAGCAAAGTTAGGTACTTATCCTGTAACAATTAAGGTGTCTAGTCCAGGACCGGATGGAATGGTTACGTTAACTCTGGAAACACCGATTAATTTTCATGTGGTGAATGAATTAACTCCGGCGCAGATTGTCATCAACGACGTTAAGGTTGGAACAGCTGTCATCGGAGGTCAGACAGAGATCACCTTCACAGCAAAGAATGATGGTGAAGTCACTGCAAAAAATACATATTATAAAATCGAATACGGCGATACAAAAATCGTGCCGAAATACGAAACTCCTAATATCAAGATAGGTGATCTGGCTCCGGGACAGACCAAATATATCTCACTCCCCATCGAAATACTGACTACAGCGGAGGCAGGATTAAAAACACTGACAGCCACCTTTGATTATAAGGATGCCGATGGAAATAAAGGAACTGATTCCCGTCAGATTTTTGTGGATGTAAAGAAGGATGAGAATGCTCCGGAGATTATGATAGATAGTGTATCCTATACCGGTGAGCTCAAGCCGGGAGCGGATGTTACAGTGAAAGCGATCTTAAGGAATTATGGCAGTGAGAAAGCAGAGAATATCACGGTTAAAATTGATGACGCTACCACAGGCTCCGACAGTTTTTACAAGAATTATTTCACGGACAGCATTTATGTCGGTGGAATTAAGGCCGATGCCAAAATTGAAGCAAAGATTCCAATCAAGGTATCCAGCCAGGCAACGGGAGGCAATAAAAAGCTTAACCTGGTGTTGAGTTATGAAGATGCTAACGGTAATAAGTATACCTCTACCATAGCGGTATATCCTGAGATTGTAGGAGGTGCATCTAGCTCCGGACTGGTTTTGGACAATGTGAAGCAGTATCCGGATCAGCCGGTGGCAGGTGATAGCATGCAGGTAAGCTTTGACCTTCAGAATAAGAGTCAATCCGACATTACTGATATTAAGATATCCCTTCCGGGACTCGATGGAACTACATTTATTCCCACGAATTCCGATCCCTTTATCTTAGTTGATAAGATTGCGGCAGGAAAGACAAAGAAGGTAACGATCCCGCTGAATCTGGCAGGAACAACTCCCGCAGGGCTGAATAACCTGACGATAAAATACAGCTATGCCGGTAATACTTCCGTTGACCCGATCACGATACCGATCCGTGATGTTCAGAATGATCTGGGTAAGAACAGTAAACCGAAGCTGATTATAAGCAAATATGTTGCCGATTCGGAGGAATTACGTGCAGGTTCCACCTTTAATTTTTCATTTGATCTTCACAATACACATTCCTCGATTGCTGCAAAGAATATCACAGTGACCATCACTCAAGCAGACAATATCTTCACGGTGACACAGGGCAGCAACAGCTTCTTTATCAGTAAGATTGGCCCCGGTGAGACGGTTTCACAATCAGTGGAGCTTAAAGTTAAATCAGATGCAGCTACTAAGGCATATCCCTTAAAGCTTACGATTGAATATGAATATGAAGGTATGCAGCCAAACCCGGAGACAGGTGAGGTAGGAGAGAAGAGAACGGAAGAATTAAACCTGCAGGCAGTTGAGAACTCAAGACCGGTGGTTGATTATGTAAATGTCTATTCTTGGGATGGCAATGTTGTAGTAGGAAATACAGCAACCTTATCCTTTGAATTCTATAACATGGGAAGGTCACCGTTAAATAATGTTATTGCAACCGTAGAAGGGGATTTTGCAAAGGCAGATGGTAATATGTACTTCTTAGGCAATGTTGCCGAGGGCAGCTCCTCTTATGCAGAGTTTGATGTTATACCGAACATGGAAGGAACCGCAAGCGGTGTGTTAAAGGTTTCTTTTGAAGATAGTAATGGAGATAAGATAGAATTTACCAAAGATTTTACTGCCGAGGTTATGCCGGCTTCTACGGTTGCTCCCGGAACAGAAAATGGTGGAGACATAGGCGTGTTTAATCCTGAGGCACCGATGGCTAAAGCAGCAATTTTACCTGTATGGTTATTTGTAATACTGCAGCTGGTAATTGCAGCAGTTTTCATTCCGGTGACAAGGAAGGTAATCATTACTGCCTATAAAGCAAAGCTTCGCAAACAAGAGCAGTCGGAAAATTAATCCGGGTAGGATATGAGGAGGATGGAGGATTTTTATGGAAATCTATTTAAATAATGGTATGTTATTAGCAACAGCGGAGGTTGCCGTCAGTCAGACTGTGACGAGTGATGGTGCGGTTCCCATTGATGGAATGGAGACGGGAGAGGGTACCATGGTTGATCCCATGGGTGCAGTAAAGGATCCCCTGCTTTCCTCCTGGCCGTTTGTGATAGGTATCTCTGCTGCAGTGCTTGCAGTCAGTGTAGCCCTTGGCGTTCTCTTAGCGAAGAGAAAGATAAAAAAAGGAATTGAGTTGTATGAAGATTAGTGATTTGTTTAAAATGGGTCTGAGGAATCTTTCCCGTAGAAAAGCAAGAACGATATTGACCGTACTGGGTGTTGTCATCGGCTCTCTTTCTATCATCATCATGAGGTCGATCGGTTATGGTATGGAGAATAATTTTGAATCTCAGGTTATGCAACAGGGTGGTCTCACAACGATTACGGTAAACACCTATGCGGATATCATTGATGAAGAGGGCAACTGGCTTGATTCGAAGCAACAGAAGCTGGATGATAATCTGGTGAAGCAGATAAGACAGATTGAGCATGTCAAAGCTGTATCACCGGTTATCCAGAAGAGTGCCTCCTTGTATTGTGGTAAATACATGGGATGGATCAATATCACCGCAATGGAGCTGGATACCTTTGAGGCTTTTGATTTTCCTGCACTGGTTTACGGTTCTTATCCTTCGGAGGAAGACAGGACGCCGATTGTCTTCGGATCAGAATCACCATTTAATTTCTATGATCCGACCTCCAGAGGCAATAGTCAGATTAAGGTCGATCTGCAGAAGGATAAGGTCATTCTCAAATTCGAGGAGTATCAGGTAAACGATAAGAAGAAAGCCTTCAGCCTTCCACTTAAGAATATTGCAAAGATGGAAAAAACCGACGGAGAGTATGATTACAATACCTATATGGACATTAAATATTTCAAAGAGCTTTATCGTAAGTATTGCAATACCCTTTCCTTGGAAGACCGAAAAAAAGCGATGAAGACCATTGAAGAATATCAGCAGATCAAGCTTAATGTGGATAATATCGATAATGTAATTGAGGTACAGGATGCAATTGAGAAGCTGGGCTTCCAGTCCTACAGTATGATGCAGTTTCTAAAGCCTCTGCAGGATGCATCCAAAACACTTCAGATGGTCCTCGGCGCATTGGGGGCTGTTGCTATGGTGGTTTCTGCTATCAGTATCGCTAACACCATGGTCATGTCCATTTATGAAAGAACCAAGGAGATCGGTATCATGAAGGTACTTGGTTGCGTTGTTACTGATATTCGAAAGCTTTTTCTCCTTGAAGCTGCCATCATTGGCTTGTTTGGTGGAATCATTGGAATAGCTTTAGGCTATATCTCGTCCTGGGGTATTAATAAGTTTGGAGCGCCGGTCTTTGGCGCCTTGATGTCAGGTAACTACATGTATGATATGGCTAATACAAAGTTTTCAATCATACCGATTTATTTACCTATTGCAGCATTGGGGATTTCTATAGCAGTCGGTCTTGTTTCCGGATATTTCCCTGCAAGACGTGCAACTAAGATCAGTGCAATTGAAGCGATGAAGACAGAGGGTTAATATTGTTATATGGTAGAAAAAGGGTGCCGGGATGCTAAGATCATCTTGGCACCTGATTTTATTGATTTTTAAGATAAATATGTTATAATAGTAAGACAATGCAAAAAGAGGTGAAAACCAATGATATGTAAGACCTGTGGAAGGCAGATTCAAAATGAATCAGCTAATTTTTGTGAATATTGCGGGGCTTCCTTCCGAGAACAGACGCAGGCGGCAAGGCCTGAGGAAGGACAACCGTTTTATAGTAGACCGATGATGCAGCCCGGTGCTGCTCCAGTGAATATGGCAAATCCGATGGAAGGAATCGGACACCCGGGGAGTGCGGAACGACCCATCAGCTTCCTTAGCTGGCTTGGGACCTATTCCTTGCTTGGAGCATTACTATTCATACCATATCTTGGATGGATCGGAATAATTGCAATGCTATTATTCTGGGCATTCAGTAATAAGACACCGGCAACCAAGAAGAACTGGGCGAGAGTTACCTTGATCTTTGTCGGAATTATTATGATTTTCGTAGTAGTGATATTTGCTGCGTTTTTTAGTATGTATTATCCGCAGATTGCGAATGGTACGTTTGATTTCAACAGCTATTATGAGAGTATGCTGAATGGGTTAAAATAATAATAGATGAGAGGAAGAATGAAATGAGCACGATCAGAACCAGATTTGCACCCAGCCCGACCGGCAGGATGCATGTGGGTAACTTAAGAACAGCACTTTACGAGTATTTGATAGCAAAGCATGAGGGGGGAACCTTCATCCTGCGTATTGAGGATACTGATCAGGAGCGTCTTGTAGAAGGCGCTGTAGATATTATATATCGTACCATTCAGGGAACCGGATTGATTCACGATGAGGGTCCGGACAAGGATGGTGGTTATGGTCCTTATGTACAGAGTGAGCGCCAGGCAAGCGGCATCTATCTTGAGTATGCGAAGCAGCTGATAGAGAAAGGTGCGGCATATTATTGCTTCTGTACCAAGGAGCGACTCGCAACCTTAAAGACCGCAGTAGGCAGCGGTGAGGATGAGGACGAAGAGACAAAGGAAGTGAAGGAAATTATCAAGTATGATAAGCATTGCCTTCATTTATCCAAAGAGGAGATCGAAGCAAATCTGGCAGCAGGTATCCCCTATGTAATTCGTCAGAATAATCCGACAGAGGGTTCTACGACCTTCCATGATGCCATCTTCGGTGACATCACAGTAGATAATGAAGAGCTGGATGATATGATTTTAATCAAATCGGATGGCTTCCCTACCTACAACTTTGCTAATGTTATCGATGATCATATGATGAAAATCACTCATGTAGTCAGAGGAAATGAATACCTGTCTTCGACTCCGAAATATACCAGATTATATCAGGATTTTGGTTGGGAGGAACCGGTATATGTTCACCTTCCTTTGATTACCAATGAAGAGCATAAGAAATTGAGTAAGCGAAGCGGACATTCCTCCTATGAGGATCTTCTTGAGCAAGGCTTTGTATCGGAAGCAATTATTAATTTCGTTGCACTTCTGGGCTGGAGCTCCTCGAATAATACCGAGATCATGTCCTTAGAAGAGCTGATCAAGGAGTTCGACTATACTCATATCAACAAAGCTCCTGCAGTATTTGATATCGTGAAGCTTCGCTGGATGAACGGTGAATATTTGAAGAATATGGACTTTGAGAAGTTCTATGAGCTTGCACTTCCCTATATCAAGGAAGCTGTGAAAAAAGATCTTGATTACAGAAAAATTGCAGCCCTTGTGAAGACCCGTATTGAGACTCTGGTTGATATCAAGGGAATCATTGATTTCTTTGAGGAGCTCCCGGAATATGATCTGGAGATGTATACTCACAAGAAGATGAAGACGGACGCACAAAGCTCTCTTACCGTATTAAAGGATCTACTGCCGAGATTCGAAGCCCTTGCAGATTACAACGAGAGCCAGATTGAGAATGTAATTATGTCTTATATTGCAGAGCAGGGAATCAAGAATGGTCAGGGCTTATGGCCGGTCAGAACCGCAGTCTCCGGTAAGCAGTCCACTCCTGGCGGCGCTTATGAGATTATGAGTATTCTTGGCAAAGAAGAGAGCTTATATCGAATTAGAAAAGCAATTGAACTTCTGAGTGCCAATTAGACTAGACTATAAAGGATAATTATAAACGATAAATATAAACTATAAATATAAACGATTAATATAAACAATAAAAAGCATGCTTCGCGACTTTTTATTGTCATGAATCATAGGGTAGGAGCTACTGCAAAATGAAACGTACTTCAGAAGGAAGATGAATTAGATTCGCTTCTAAGCTATATTAGGTATATATTTTGCAGTTGCCCTTCACTATGATTATGAATCGAGTAATGTTCTGTTGATATCTATGTTTTCACCTTCTATCCTTCCGAACAATCGAACTATTCCGTTTTAGAAAGGCAAAAAATATGAATATTCAGATGAATCAGGCACAGCAGCAGGCGGTGCTTCATAGGGATGGACCAATGCTAGTCCTTGCAGGTCCTGGCTCAGGTAAGACACTGGTCATCACTGAGCGCACCAAACGCATGATTGAAGAAGAGAGAATACCGGAGGAACAGATTCTGGTGATAACCTTCACGAAGGCGGCAGCAAATGAGATGAGAGAGCGTTTTCTGCTGAGAAGAGGTATGTCCCAGACGAAGGTGAATTTCGGAACCTTTCATGCTATATTTTTTACCATTCTTAAACATGCGTATCACTTGAATGCGGGTAATATTGCAAAAGAGGATGTCAGATATCAGTTTATGAAGGAGATCATTCATCATTATGGATTAGAATATGATGATGAGAAGGATTTTATCTCAGAACTTTTCTCTGAGATCAGTTTGGTGAAGGGAAGCAGAATTGATTTGGCGAACTATTATTCCCTTAGTTGTGCGAATGAGGTCTTTCGTAGCATTTATTCTGATTATCAAAGCTTCCTGAAGAAAGCCAAGCTGATTGATTTTGACGATATGCTGCTCTTATGCAATGAGCTGTTATCACAGCGTGATGACATCCTGAAGCTTTGGCAGGATAAATTCCGCTACATTCTGATTGATGAATTTCAGGATATCAATCTGGTTCAGTATGATATTATGCGGTTGTTAGCATTACCTCATAACAACCTGTTTATCGTAGGGGACGATGATCAATCCATCTACCGCTTCCGCGGAGCGAAGCCTGAAATTATGTTGAATTTTCCGCTGGATTATCCCGACTGTAAGAGAGTCTATCTGGATATGAACTATCGGAGTGCTCCCGCCATTCTTCACGCAGCAGGCAGACTCATAGATCACAATGAGCATCGCTATGCCAAGCAGATACGCCCAGTTAAGACGGTAGGACCAGAAGTTGTTGTGAGTCATTTTGCTTCACTAGCCGAGCAAAATCAAAGTCTTGCACAAGAGATTCTTAGGCTTAACCAGGACGGGGTCAGTCTGAACCGAATGGCAGTATTACTACGGACAAGTCTTGGTTCAGGCCCTCTGGTTCATAAATTGATGGAATATAATATTCCCTTCACGATGCGGGACAGTTTGCCAAACTTGTTCGATCATTGGATTACGTCGGATATTGTAGCTTATATCAAGCTCGCGATGGGCCAAACGGAACGAAACCTGTATCTTCAGATCATTAATCGTCCGAAGCGCTATGTAAACCGGGAATGCTTTGATACTCCGGAGGTGGATTTTGAGACGGTGAAGGAATATTATGAGGATAAGAATTGGATGCTAGAGCGACTAACCCAGTTTGAATATGACCTGGGAATTTTGGATGGTATGAATCCATATGCCGCAGTGAATTATATCCGTCGGGGAATCGGTTATGAGGACTATCTGAAGGAATATGCACAGTATCGCAAGATAAAAGAAGATGAGCTTTATGACATTCTGGATGAATTGCAGGAGAGTGCCCGGGGCTTCAAGAATTATGAACAATGGTTTGCTCATATGGATGCATATCGGGAGGAATTGAAAAAGCAGGCGTTACAAAGCAGAGAACAGAGGACGGACAGCATTACTATAGCTACGATGCATAGCTCTAAGGGACTGGAGTTTCAAGTGGTTTTCATTCTGGATGCGAATGAAGGTATCACACCTCATAAGAAAGCGGTACTGGAGGAGGACATTGAAGAGGAAAGACGCCTCTTCTATGTGGCTATGACCAGAGCAAAGGAACGCCTTTTTATCTATAGTGCAAAGGAACGTTATAACAAGACTTCCCAAAGATCAAGGTTTATTGATGAGATACAGGAGCCTGAAGAGAAGCAGAGTAAGAATCTGAATAAAAATGCGAAAAAGAAACAGTAAGATGAAAAGCACTTGCATAGATACAAGCAAGCTTACTATGCGAGTGCTTTCCTATAGGTAAATCAATATACTTTCTCATTAAGAGAGGCTGCTGAAGATGAATCACCCTATTCCTTACAAAACAGGTGATTACTTCTTCAACAGCCTCTTATCCTATCGATAATGAAATTATTCTTCTTCCTCAGAGTCTTCCATATCTTCTAACTCGTCGTCAAACATCTCATCATATTCAGCAGAATCTAATAATTCTTCAAAAGCATCTGCTACTGCTTCAAACTCATCATCATCATCGATGTTGAGGAGCTGAGGCTCATCATCGCCTTCTTGGATAAAACGGTATAAGAAGACATTATCGTCCTCTTCCTCGCCTTCCTCCGGCTGTAAAGCAATATATTCCTTATCATCTACCGTAAAAATCTCTAATACGATGCAATTAATCTCCGTACCGTCATCTAAAGATAATGTGATTGAATCATGCTCGTGTTCGTGATCGTGACCGCAGCCGCAGCCGCTTCCGTGATTATGCTCACCCATAATACTACCTCGCTTTTTTAATTATTGGCTAACGAAAGAATCGCTTCTATCATTTGTGTATTCCCGACAAAAATAAGTATAGGAATATAAGTAGAATGTACCAGATTGAGGTAAAAAATGCAAGCAGAAAAATAGAATTTGAAAGATAACACCATAGCAGTTTCACACATCAGGAAGAGTGGCAGGTTGTACTTGGCAGTAGGTAGCCTGTATGTTATAATATTACTATGGTAAGCATCTTAATTGAGAGTATCCTTTAAGGTGCTTTTTTTACGGCGGTATTCAGACTTATTAGTGCTGTGCATGATTAAAGCGGATACCACTTGCAAGTGAAAGTCAGTAAAACATAACAAAAAAGGAACGGTGAGAGGATGGAAGAGGTAAGAAACATCAAAATATCGGTACGTAATCTTGTAGAATTCATCCTTTGCTCCGGAGATCTTGATAATACCAGAGGAAGAAACGAAATCGACGCCATGCAGGCTGGCACAAGAATACATCGTAAGATCCAGAAGCAGATGGGAGCGAATTATACAGCCGAGGTCCCGCTCAGTATTACTATGCCGGTGACCAGGGAGGATATAACCTTTGAATTAACCGTCGAAGGAAGAGCAGACGGAATCATAGATAACAGCAATTCGATTATGGAGGATTTCTCTGTACTTATATTTGAGGAGGAAGAAGCGAATCCACCGGAGATCATCATTGATGAGATAAAAGGGGTCTATATGGAACTGTCCCATATGTCTGAGCCAGTAGGGGTACATCGTGCTCAGGCGATGTGTTATGCCTATATCTATGCAAATAAGTATGAGCATAGCCGTATCGGAATCCGTATGACCTATTGCAATCTTGAGACAGAGAACATCCGATATTTTGAGGAGACTTTCACCTATGAGAAATTGAACGATTGGTTTACCCATTTGGTTGAGGAATATGCTAAGTGGGCTGCCTGGCAGATCAAATGGACTCAGAAAAGATGCACTTCAATTAAAGCCTTAGACTTTCCATTTCTGTATCGAGAGGGACAGAAGGAGCTGGTGACAGGCGTTTATAAGACAATATTAAGGAAGAAAAAACTATTTATAGAAGCACCCACCGGAGTCGGCAAGACGATATCCACAGTATTTCCAACAGTAAAAGCCATGGGTGAGGGGATAGTGGAGAAGATATTCTATCTCACGGCTAAGACAATCACCAGAACCGTAGCAGAGGATACATTTAAAATATTAAGTGATAACGGACTTCCACTTAAGGTGGTAACGATTACAGCCAAGGATAAGATGTGTATCTTAGAGAAGCCGGATTGTAATCCGGGAGCCTGCCCAAGAGCAAAAGGACATTTCGACCGTGTCAATGATGCGGTTTATGACTTACTTACGAATGTCAATGATATCACCAGAGAGGATATCGCTTCTTATGCAGAGAAACACTGTGTCTGCCCTTTTGAGATGGGGCTGGATGTTACGCTGTGGTCAGATGCGATCATTTGCGATTATAATTATGCCTTTGATCCCAATGTCTATCTCAGGCGGTTTTTCATGAACGACAAACCTTCGGATTACGTTTTCCTGATCGATGAGGCACATAATCTGGTTGACCGAGCCAGAGAGATGTATAGTGCCATATTGTATAAAGATGATTTCCTTGAGGTGAAGCGTCTGATCAAGGATAAAAGTGCCAAGCTGTCTAAACTGATCGATCATTGCAACAATGATCTTCTGAAGCTTCGGAGGGACTGTGATGACTTTGAGGTATTAGATAATGTGGACAGCTTTGTTATGCATCTGATCAGTCTGATGGCAGAGTATGAGATTTTTTTGCAGGAGGGTTTTATTACAGAGGGTAAGGAAGAGATTCTAGGTTTGTACATGGATATCCGCCATTTTCTGAGTATGTATGAACTCCATGATGATAAATATACGATTTATACGGATTATGAGGAGGATCGCTTCCGGCTGAAGCTCCAATGTATGGATCCCTCGAAGAATCTGCAGACCTGTATGGAGAGGGGAAGAAGTGCGATATTATTCTCTGCGACATTATTGCCCATCAATTATTATATGGAACAGCTCGGAGGCAAGCCGGATGACTATGCGGTTTATGCTCCCTCCTCTTTCCTGACAGAGAACCGTCTCATCATGATCGGTACCGATGTAAGCACCAAGTATACCAGGAGAAATGAGACGGAGTACCGTAGAATACTCAATTATATTAAAGATTTTACAGAAGCGAAGGTAGGAAATTATATGGTATTCTTTCCCTCCTATCAGCTGCTGCAGACAATCGCTGAGCTTGCAGGGGATGAACTGGAAGGGGTGGTTACCCAGAGCAGTAATATGACAGAAGCAGAAAAGGAACTGTTTTTAGAGGAATTCGTGGAGAATCCGCAAAGCAGTCGAATCGGCTTCTGCGTTATGGGTGGAATCTTCAGTGAAGGAATCGATTTAAAGAGTAACCGCCTGATCGGAGCAATTATTGTAGGAACAGGTCTTCCGATGGTATGTAATGAGAGGGAGCTGTTCCGAGGATATTTTGATGAGAAGAACGGCTCGGGCTTCGATTATGCCTATCTATATTCTGGAATGAATAAGGTATTGCAGTCGGCTGGAAGGGTAATTCGAACCAAGGAGGACCGGGGCGCCATTCTATTGCTTGATGAACGCTTTACACAGAAGCAATACTATAATCTGTTTCCCAGAGAATGGTTTCCTAATGTATCGGTAAATCAGAGCACTATGAAGGAAATGCTTCATAAATTCTGGCAGGGGATAGTTGATTAAAAATGCAGTCCGCTGTTGGAAAAAGGATAATCCGTTTCCTTGGAAAGAAAATTCTTTCCGGTAAAGGCACGAAAGACCATGTTGCATAAATAATACAGGAGAGAGCCCAGGATTCCTCCGAGGATGGCATAGATTATATCATCTATATCAAAACGCTTCGGGATAAGGAAGAGCTGAGTAAGCTCAAGTATTACAGGGAGAACAAACAGGCCTAAGGCTCTGATGAGCCGAGGCTGCCTGCGAAGAACCAAGGTCATCTGGAAGCCGTAAGGCAAAAATACAAGAATCCGTACCAGCAGATAAATTACAATGTCACTTAAGGGGATGATGCTGTACAGATAATCCTCAATTTGTATTGTTATAGTCTCAAATGGAATGATATTAGGTGAATTCAATGTGCCTTGATATGCGAATGGAAAAGCATCTACACCGAAGAGTCCATAGCATAGGATTCCAAGATAGATTACGAAGAAAAGAACGCTGTGATTACGATAGAAAAGATCATAATCTTCGATGTGAGTACCATAATCCAGCATATTTCGTATAAAGCAATAGAGACAGGGGATAAGCCAATTGATGGCTGCAATCCCTAACATGGAACCGGTAAAAGGCAGGTAAGCCTGATCCTCATTTAAGAAGGAAAGCAGTAGGATAACTGCGCTGATGAATAAAATCAGTGAAGAATAATTAAAACAGACTTCATAGGTTGAGGTCTGCTCCAACAATATGTGGCAGCTGATCAGCGTAATCAGGGCTGCAATCCCCCAGATGACAACTGCAGCAGCAAAAAAATAATAGATTACAAATTGAATACATATCGTAATAATACTTAAGAGAATAATTAAGGATGAAACTTGGACATTGGTTCTTCGTTGCATCTTAACGCCTTCTTTCATTATAGAATCATTCGTATTTGTTCGTGTATATTTCTTACCTTAATGTGGGAGCATACTGTGGGGACCTCTCCGTCGGTATGTACAGCACAGTTTATGTCTGTCTTAATCTCTATTTCGGAGCAGTGAAAAGTTTCCACTCCTTTATGTTTTATATGTGTACCGGTGAAGATCGTTGGCAGGAGTACGAATACCTTAGCCTTACTCAGTCCATGAACCAGAGTCACGGTAAGAAGACCATCCGTCGGATCGGCTCCGGGTGCCATGAGAAGCCCGCCGCCCTCATACTTATGAATCATATTGGACACCAGAAGGACCTTCTTGTAAGGGCCTTTTTCTACGCCATCTACAATTACCGTAGCACTCATCTGGGATGCGGCCAGCACCTGTTTGATAGCGATAGCAATATAGACGAACTTACCTGCACCAAACCGGTTAAGACTCTTTTTTAACGGTGATTCCTGTACCTCGAGGCATACTGAGGCATCGTAGCCCATACCGCTGGAGCAGGTAAATCGACGCGGAGCATGCTCTTTGTCAAGAAAGGTAATCACACCGTGGTCCAAATATTTAAATTTGGTTGGCTTTAGTATATGAGACAACGCTTCCAGAGGATCCTTCGGTATCTGTAAGCTTCTTGCCAAATCATTACTGGAACCGGAAGGGATATATCCGAGAAGTACCTCGTCAAAATTCTCGATACCGTTAATCACTTCATTTACGGTTCCGTCACCTCCTAAGATGACGATATTTTTAATACCGGAATATCCGGTACAGATCTGTCTAGCAAGTTCAGTAGCATGCCCCATATGTTTTGTGAATAAGGCATTATATTCAATCTTCTGCTTATCCAGTTCATCCTTCACGATCCACCAGAAGCGGATGCCTCTTCCGGAGCTGGATTTTGGATTAATAATAAAATGATACATGTTATATTCTCCCTTGTAATGTCCCCCATTTAGCTGGTTATATCTAAAATATATAGTAAAATAGTATCATTGTCAATGTTCCAGGGTCCTAAGTATGTCAATTTTACACAGCAGATAGTAAAAAGTGCTACTGGTTGACTATTTCTACAACTTTCCGCTTGAATTTCGCACCGGAACTGTATATGTTGTATACACACTAGATGATTTCATTCTATATGCATTTACCGAAGGTTACATTATTTGGATAAATGTTAAATTTTTCGCGGCACGACTCATATACTATTATGACAGTAACGTACGGAGATATGAATGGAGATTTACATTGTACAAGAAGGAGATACCCTTTATACCATAGCAGAAAGCTTCGGCGTTGCCGTTGATAGATTAGCGCAGGATAATGGTATAAATTATCCATATACTTTATTGATTGGTCAGGCGCTCATCATTGCATTCCCGAGGGAGGTCCATATCGTTCAGATCGGAGATACTCTTCAATCGATTGCAGAACAATATCAGGTTCCTGTCATGCAGATACTTCGAAATAATTCCTTCCTATCGGAAAGAAATGTTCTTTATCCGGGTGAGACATTAGTTATCAGCTACTATACATCCGGAAACATTTATACAAACGGGTATGTATATGCATTTATCAAAAAGGATGCTTTGATCAAAATATTACCTAACTTGACCTTTCTATCCGTCCTAAATTATCGTTCTTCAGAGCGAGGGGAAATCATTCAATTCCGTGATGATGAAGAAATAATAAAGACCGCGTTGGAATATGGAGTATCACCTCTTTTAATGATATCGACCTTGTCCGCTATGGGAGAGCCAAATATTGAAGTAGCTTATAGTATCTTAATGAGTGAAGAGTACCAGAACCGGAGTATAGAAAATATCCTGGAGATCCTGAAAAGAAAAGGGTACCATGGCATTAATATGGTATTTAATTATCTGAATATCAGCAGCCAGCCGCTCTACATCAATTTTGTCCGCAAGATATCGCAGCGGATAAAGCTGGAGGGTATGTTATTCTATATTACCATTAATATTAAGATTGAAAAAGCAAATGGTGATTATCGGATCGAGCAGGTGGATTATTCGACCATTAGCTCTTATGTAGATGGATTAATTCTTTTAAAATTTGTATGGGGTGCAAATGAAGATCCCCCCGCTCCGGTCAGTAACATCAATTATGTGAGGAAGATGATAGAATATTTGATACAAAGTGTCCCACCGGAAAAAATAATGATCGGTAATCCAATTCTCGGCTATGACTGGAAACTGCCTTATATTCCTGAGCGGACCGTAGCAACTTCGATGACGATCAATTCGGTCTATGAACTGGCTTATGAGACCAATGCGGTGATTCAATATGATGAGGAATCCTTGACTCCATATTTTTATTATAATCAGCTGATTGGAATTCCGGTTGAACATATTGTATGGTTTATTGATGTAAGAAGTATCAACGCTATCAATGAATTAGTAAAAGAATATAATCTTGGAGGCAGCGGTATATGGAATATTATGTTCTACTATCCCCAATTGTGGACCTCGATTAATAGCCAGTTTGATATCATTAAATTAATACCCTGAGGCTTAGGTCAAAGCTCAGCATGAGCTAATTAATTGAATATATTGAAGCAATAATATTCATTTATTTACAATGATGGCTGCTTTTGACCCAACATAAAGCTATAAATAATTAACATAAACTCTTAAGGGCTGTTGCAAGAAAGAGATTAGAGGTAGAAAGAAAAGATTGGATTTTCCTTCTGCCTCCGGATATTCTATCTTGTGACAACCTATTTTTCTTCTTATGTAATACATTCAGTTTGTTATCGAATTCAATACAGGCACAGAATTGTCCTTTCTTCATACTATGTATAGAGCAACAAAAATAATATGCATGTTGCTCGCAAATTATGCAAGAATTTTGAAAGGAGAGTCTGGCTTTATGGATAGACGGATGTATCGCGGCATGACAGGGAACAACGGCGGCTATAACCGGAACCAAAATGCTTATAAACCGATGGAACCTGTTTGTGGTGATGTCGTGAGCGGATATGCACCGGAGGAAGCATACGAAAGAGACTGTTTCGACGATAATATGGAGCGATTCCCAATTGGTATGTGCTATGTACCCTGGCAGCGTTTCCGTAATTTGTATGAAAATGAGTTTCAAGCTTTGGCAAACGGGACCTTGTTTAAGGAGCTTGATTTAGACTGGTATGGAAGGGGATGTAAATAGGATGGATGGAAATAGCAGAGAAAAATTATTTGCATGTATAGAAGCTACCAGCTTTGTCTGCGATGAACTCCGATTATTCCTGGATACACATCCGACTGACAGAGCCGCTTTAGATTATTGGACTAAGGTATCAAAGGTTAGAAATGAAGCAGTTCATGAATATACCAAATGTTACGGACCGATTGAATCCTATCATGTAGAGGTAGATAATCGTTGGACCTGGGTTGATGAGCCTTGGCCTTGGGAAGGAAGGTGCTAATGTATGTGGAGTTATGAGAAGAGATTACAACATCCAGTCAATATTACAGAGAGAAATCCGAGATTAGCACAGGTTATCATGAGCCAATTTGGTGGTCCGGACGGCGAACTGGCAGCATCGATGCGTTATCTGTCTCAGCGTTATGCGATGCCGAACCGAAAGGTAGTCGGTATCTTAACTGATATCGGAACAGAAGAGCTGGCACATATGGAAATGGTAAGTGCAATTGTGCATCAGCTGACTAAGGATCTTACTCCTGCAGAGATTATGGAGGGTGGCTTCGAGAAATATTATGTTGATCACACCTTGGGTTTATGGCCGCAATCTGCAGGCGGTGTACCCTTTACCTCTACCTTCTTCCAGAGCAAGGGCGATCCGATTACCGATCTCGTTGAGGATATGGCAGCAGAACAAAAAGCAAGAACGACCTACGACAACATTCTTCGCCTTGTGCATGATCAGGAAGTATGTGACCCGATCAAGTTCTTAAGAGAGAGAGAAATTGTTCATTTCCAGAGATTCGGCGAAGCGCTCCGCATCATCCAGGATGAACTTGACTCCAGGAACTTCTATGCAATCAATCCGGCATTTCCGGCGGACTTCAATAATAAGTGCTAAGAAGTGATATTATAAAATCATTAAGACAATTAATTGCCTTAATAATTATTCTACGCAACTTCACACTACGCGGGAATTGTGACATCATGAATTATACCCCGGTCCAATTGACCGGGGTATTTTAGAGATTATGACTACTATTTTTGAGATCTATTATTATACCTACCTATAATAATCTGGTCGCTGCTGTTGTACAAACTATGTTTATATTAATGGTAAACACGTTAGCTTGGGGGAAGCTCATATTCCTGGAGCTGTGATACCAAATTATAGCAGAATAGCATTAGCAGCATTCCTAACCATGCTTGTAATCTATAATATTTATATCATGATGAAAAAATGTTAGTCAAAGCTTATTATTATATATGAAACGCAGTAATAAGGACTACATATTATAGGATATGTTATGAAAATTGATCTGAATGGAAAATAGAATCGTAGATAGTTGAAACATAAGAATACCCCCGTCTTTTCTGATCGGGGGTATTTTTACTAAGCGTCCTGCGAGATGCTATACTCCTCTGATGTTTCCGGAGGAGGGCCTTTTATCGGTTGTGGATTTGGGATTGGGATTTTCTACTCTGGGACTGTACTTGTAGTCATCCTGCACACTGCTTTTTCCTTGCTTCTTTGAAGTCGTATCTTTGCTGTCGTTCATGGATTCATACCCCTTTCGCTTTTTTTATAGTGTCTGCCAAAAGGCAGTATTTATACCGAAAGGTAGAACATTTTAAGAAACTAAACTGAATTATAAAAAAATAACCTATTGACAAATTAAGTACCTGGTATTAATATTTAGTCATTAATAAGTGAAACCGTTGAGAAAGAAGAGTAAGCTTTAGTACGACATCACAGAGAGTCGCAGTTGGTGGGATGCGATATGGAGTTTTTAGCTGAATGGGCTTTTGAGGGCAACCCGAAATTACAGTAGGCGTTGACGGAAACCATAACCGTTATCAACATGGCATATATAGTTCGTATATGAAAGTAAGTGGGCATAAGGAAAAAGCAAAACAGCTTCTTCTTAAGTCAATTTGAGTGGTACCGCGGATAACCTTCGTCTCAAGTATATTTTATACTTGGGACTTTTTTTGTTTCATCAAATTATCATTTTTTGAAATAGGAAGCCCTCCGGATATGTAAACCACTGCTTGACTAGCCACGAATGGCGAGAACGAACAATTCATATTAATTTTGATTGCCGAAAAGATCGGCAGAATGGAGGCTTCGTATGAAGAAATTAGTGGCAGTAGTATCAGTGATCGTGTTAGCGATGAGTTTGATGGTGGGATGCACCGCGAAGAAGGACGATAAGGTAACCATAGGAATAGGACAGTTTGCAGAGCATGCTTCTCTCGATAACTGTAAAGAGGGTTTCTTGGCAGGACTGGCAGAAGCTGGTTTTAAGGAAGACGAGAATCTCGAAGTTTCATTTGAAAATGCACAAGCAGATACCGGAACCGCAGGACAGATCGCAACTAATTTTGTATCGAATAAGGTGGATCTGATCTGTGCGATTGCAACCCCTATGGCACAAAGTGCGTTTGGTGCAGCGAAGGATACCGATATCCCGGTCATCTTTACCGCGGTAACGGATCCGATCATGGCAGAGCTTGCGAAGGCAGACGGTACACCGAACGGCAATACCACCGGTACCAGCGATAAGCTTCCGGTAGAAAAGCAGCTGGAGATGATCCGTGCGATCTTGCCAGAGGCAAAGACCATAGGTATTATGTACAGCACCAGTGAGGTGAATTCGGTATCAGCAATCGAGGAATATAAGGCAGCAGCTGCAGATTACGGCTTTGAGATCGTAGAGAGCGGTATTGCTACCACAGCAGACATTCCCCTGGCAGCAGACAATCTTTTGGAGAAGGTAGACTGTATCAATAACCTGACAGATAATACAGTAGTAAGTTCTTTGCCGGTTATTCTTGAGAAAGCAACAGCGAAGAACATTCCGGTATTCGGAAGTGAAGTGGAGCAGGTGAAGATCGGATGTCTGGCAACCGTTGGACTTGATTATTTTGATCTTGGAAAGCAGACCGGTGCGATGGCAGCACAGGTATTAAAGGGTGAGAAGAAGGCAAGTGAGATTAACTTTGAGGTGATTCAGGAGGCTTCCTTCTATGGCAATACAGCAGTTGCAGATCAGCTTGGGATTACGATCCCGAAGGTGCTGACGGACAGTGCAAAGGAAATGTTCAGTGAGATTGCTCAGTAAGTTTCGTAGCGATAGGATCATAGATCCGATCGATTAAGGGCTCATAAATATAAGGATTTGGTGGCATAGAGAATGCTAATCTGTCTCTGTCGTCTGGGGAGGTAAGTATGGAAAGTGTGATATCGATTTTTGTCGGAATATTGGAGGAAGGCCTGGTATATGCCATTATGGCGCTCGGAGTATATATCACCTATAAGATCTTGGACTTTCCCGATCTGAGTGTGGACGGAACCTTCCCGTTGGGAGGTGCTGTTACAGCAGTGTTAATTATAGCCGGAGTACCTCCGATGGCAACACTTTTCATTGCCTTCGCGATGGGGGCACTGGCAGGCATCTTAACCGGTTTGATCCATGTAAAATTAAAGGTACGGGATCTACTGTCCGGTATTATCATGATGACGGCTCTTTATTCACTGAATCTTCGAATCGCCGGTAAAGCAAATGTAGCCATCTTCTCCAAGGAGACCGTCTTTGATAATGCTTTTCTGGAGGGAATGCTTCCGGCATGGTTGAAGGACTATGGAACATTGATCATTCTTTTCGTCATCGTACTTGTCATGAAGCTGTTGCTAGACCTGTATCTGAAGACTAAATCAGGATATTTATTGCGGGCAGTCGGGGATAATGACACCCTGGTAACCTCTTTGGCTAAGGATAAGGGCATGGTTAAGATTGTGGGTCTTGCAATCGCCAATGCCTTTGTAGCCCTGGCGGGATGTATCTACACACAGAAGAGCGGTTTTTTTGAGATTTCCTCCGGTACCGGAACCATTGTGATTGGATTAGCCAGTGTAATTATTGGAACGAACATATTCAAGCATTTTAGTCTTGTGAAAGCAACAACAGCAGTCATTATCGGCTCTATCATCTACAAGGCCTGCGTCGCTCTGGCAATTGGAGCCGGTATGGCAGCCTCTGACCTGAAGCTTATCACAGCGGTATTATTCCTGATAATCCTTGTGATTAGTAATGACCGGAAAAGGAGGGTGAAGACTAATGATTGAGCTGATCAATATCAATAAATATTATAATCCGGGAACCGTGAATGAGATGTGTCTTTTTCGGGATTTTAACCTTTGCATCTCAGAAGGTGAGTTTGTCTCCGTTGTCGGAAGTAACGGCTCCGGTAAGACCTCGATGTTGAATATCATCTGCGGCAGTATCCCGATCGACCGCGGTACCATTCTGGTCGGTGATGAGGATATTACAAAGATGCCGGAGTACCAGCGTCAGAGAAGGATCGGACGTGTCTATCAAAATCCTGCCATGGGGACTTGTCCGACGATGACGATTCTTGAGAATATGTCCCTGGCAGATAACAAGGGTAAGAGCTTCAACCTATCGAAGGGTACAAATCGCAAGCGAATCGAATCTTATCGGGAAAATTTGCGCTCGCTGAACCTTGGACTGGAAGATAAATTACAGGTACCGGTGGGTTCCCTCTCCGGTGGTCAGCGCCAGGCAATGGCACTCTTAATGGCTACGATGACGCCGATCGAATTCTTAATACTGGATGAGCATACGGCAGCACTGGATCCGAAGACGGCAGAGCTGATCATGAAGCTTACCGATCAGATCGTGAAGGAAAAGAAGCTGACAACGATAATGGTGACACATAATCTTCGTTATGCTGTGGAATATGGAAATCGACTGATTATGATGCATCAGGGTGAGATTGTGATCGATAAGGCAGGTGCTGAGAAGAGAGCAACGGAGATCGATTCTATCCTGGCAAAGTTTAATGAAATCAGTATCGAATGCGGCAATTAATCGATGTTCTATATACTTTTTTGTTGGGAGTAGTATGGTATTTCGGATAAGGGGGTTACTGTTACCGATTGTTTATAAGGTAATCCCCTGTATCCGGGAATGATCTGAAACATGTGATTTATCTGAATATTACTGTTGCAAAATAACGATACTATGTTATACTAAGGGTACAAAAATTTAAGAAGCAGAGTAGAATCATGTGCGTTAAGTGCTGAGTGAACAGGGAGTTGTCATTCGGACGAAAAGACGATCTTGCGGTACATGGTTCGCATCCCGCTGCTACATCAGGATAATCAAATATAGAAGATGCATAATGATCATCGGGTGATCGATTTTCTTATGCTCTGTTTGATTTTATCTCTTCTTGTAGTAAAAGGTCTGCAAAGGAGGTAATTTTTTTATGACCAAATTTACAGGTTTATTCAAGTCGTCTTACCGGGAATTAAAAAGTGTAAGGTGCATCACCCTGACAGCAATGCTTGGGGCGGTTTCCATTGTTTTAGGCAGTCTGGTGGTTATGGTTGGTGACTTTCTTAAGGTAGGTTTTACTTTCCTTCCGAATGAGTTCGTTTATTACCTTTTCGGCCCTGTGGTTGGCGTGATCTACGGTGCTGCACTGGATATTCTGACCTTTATTGTGAGACCAACCGGTCCGTTCTTCTTTGGGTTCACCTTAAGTGCGATTATCACAGGCTTTCTCTATGGAATCATTCTTTATAAGAGACCCTTAAGCATGAAGAGAATCCTTGTCGCGAATCTTTTTCAACTGGTAATTATTCATCTTCTTTTGAATACGTATTGGCTGACCATACTGTATGGCTATAATTTTATGGCAGTTCTGCCGATCAGAGCCTTGAAGGCATTCATTATGCTTCCGGTAGAGACGATAATGTTATACTTCGTAATCAAAGGCGTAGAAGCAAGCGGAGTGATAAGTAAGCTATTTCCCGGAAAATATGCAAGAATTGAGAGTAAATAAAGGATGATAGAAAACCCTGAGTGATATCAAAGAAATGAGGACAATTTGACCGAATACCCATTTCAAAGATACAACTCAGGGTATTTTTGCGCTATTCTTTACTAATCATAAGGAAATATACGATTATACCTTGACAAAAGTACAGATTCTAAAGAGAATTATCTTAGCATATAGCATTTGAAAGGAGTTAAAATATGCCATTTATTAATGTTAAGACCAATACAGAGGTTAGTAAGGAGCAGGAAGTAAGGGTAAAGCAAAGTCTGGGTAAAGCGATCGAACTGATTCCGGGTAAGAGCGAGGAGTGGCTCATGGTTGCGATCGAGGGAGGCCTTACACTTTATTTTAAGGGAGATACGGACCAGCCGACGGCTTTTGTAGAAGTAAAAATATTCGGTAGTGCAAGTGAGGAGGCTTACCAGCGGGAAACAGAACGAATTACGCAGGTAATTAAGGAGGAACTTCAGGTAGCACCCGAGCGGATCTTTATCGCTTATCAAGAGCTGGAACACTGGGGATGGAATGGCACGAATTTTTAAGTTACTCTTCACTCCTTGCCAAAGTTTTGATATGAGTTCAATAAATGTTTCCAAAATCGGAGACGCTCCCGCTTAGTTGCATTACGTAGCGGTACATAAGGTTCTAAAAGACAGAACCTATGTACCGACGAATGCAAATACTCCGATTTGAAAATCATTTATTGAACTCATACGGCTATGTTACTGATGGGGAGTGAACAGTAACATTTTTAAGGTTTCGGTATAAGGACATTAGTTTAGAAACTTGACTAATTATGGATGAGAATGTTAAAATGTGTATATGAAGTACTGGTATATTATGATTGAAAGATTATAAGGAGGAAACGAAATGAAGAATTTGTTGGTGGCACAATCCGGAGGACCCACAGCTGCAATTAATGCAACGCTGGCCGGTGTATTGCAGGGTGTGCGCGCAAGCGGAAAAGTTGACAAGGTATATGGTGCCAAGAACGGAATTGAAGGCGCTATCAAAGATCAATTGATTGACCTGAATGAAATTGTCAGAGACACAAAAGCAATGGACACACTTACTTATACTCCTTCCTCTGCCCTTGGTACCTGTCGTTATAAGATGCAGGATTGGCGTAAGGACGATGAGCCTTATAAGAAAATTATCGAGACCTTTTATAAATATGAGATTAAGTACTTCATCTATATCGGTGGAAACGACTCCATGGATACTGTGGATAAGCTATCGGAGTATTGTAAGCTGAATAACCATGATTTTATCATCATGGGTGCTCCAAAGACAGTCGATAACGATCTTAATCTGACGGACCACAGCCCCGGCTTTGGTTCTGCGGCGAAATATATAGCAACTACGATATCGGAGCTGGCCTGTGATATTGGTGCCTATGATATTCCGGCAGTAACAATTGTGGAGATTATGGGAAGGAATGCGGGCTGGTTAACTGCATCGGCAGCACTCGCCAGAGTAAATGGTGGATCCGGTGCGGACTTGATTTATTTGTGTGAGAAGGATTTTGACAATGCAAGATTCATCAGAGATGTAAAAGAGAAGCTGGCGGTTAAGCCCGGAGTTCTGGTTGCAGTAAGTGAAGGTGTGAAGGATTCAAGCGGAGCTTATGTATCCGATCAGATTTCCAGTGGTGCTGTAGACAATTTTGGCCATAAGTATATCGCTGGAGCGGCACGTGCTCTGGAGCAGTTGGTTCGTAACGAGATTGGTTGCAAGGTACGCTCTATTGAATTGAATTTGATGCAGAGGGCAGCAGCTCATATCGCCAGCGAGACCGATATTGTGGAATCCCTGATGCTTGGACAGAAAGCAATCAGCTGCGCTCTGGATGGAGAGACCGGACGAATGGCAGCGATCCGAAGATTAAGCGATGAACCATACCGCGTAGAATTTATCTCAGTACCGGTGAATGAAGTCGCGAATCATGAGAAAATAGTTCCCATGAACTGGATCACACCGGACGGACATGATGTAACAGCAGAATTGATTGCATATATGAAGCCTTTGATTCAAGGTGAGACAAATGTAAAGTATGCAAACGGTATTCCGCTTCAGATCAAACTTTATTAAACAGGAAGCGATAAGAATATTACTGTAGCAGACACATCGCATCTAGTCCAGGATTCATAAAAGGCATCGGACCATACTCAAGTGAGTGGATCCGATGCCTCTTTTTATTCTTGATAATAGAAAGTTCGTGAAGTGTGCTTTCTATCGTTAAATTACCAGAATAATTGACCGCCTAGTTTAACACTGTTCTCCTTTTCATCATAACCCTTTTGTACTGCGGCCCGATAAGAATGAAAGTAGAGTCTGGAGCCAATATTGTTTGCACCTCCAAGAGCGGCCTTTGCAGCCTTAATGGATAGCTTCTGGGAGTATGAGTTGTAGTTACTATAATTGGACAATTGCTTCGATAAGGAGCCGCTGTTCGCAACCGAAAACTGTCCGGGCTGATAAATAACCGCTTTAATAGAATCAGGGTATTTTGAAGATTTTACTCGGTTAAGAACGATATTTGCGACCGCAAGCTTTCCTTCATAGCTTTGGGATCCGGCTTCTGCATGCACCAGACAGGCAAGCAGCTTCAAATCTTCTTCAGAGTAGCTGACACCCTCCTGCTGCTTGACTTCAGTTTCTTTTCGTGCACGTTCCTCGGCTTCGAGCCTCTGCAGCTCTTCTTCTTCCTCCTTGGATACGGCATCTTTAAAATCAACAATGATATCAGCGAATTCTTTCTTAATATAACCAACGATTTTATCATCCGGAATATTGATCTTGATCCAGTTCTCACTGGTATCCATAACCGGATAAATCTCATTCTTATAAATTACATCCAGCTTAGAAGACTCGGTATCCGTTTTCTCCCGGACATTCAAACCATCAACGGTAACGATAATGCTGAGTTCACCATACTTTGCTACGAGTTCATCGTCGGGTATTCCGGTTTTGATAAACTCCGATTTCACATAGCCCTTCACACTGCCCGACTCGATCAGATACCAATCACCGTCGGTTTTAATGATCTCGGCGGCGCTGTCTCTGTAAAGCTTTCCGAGAATATCACTATCGGTAGAAGCATCTTTTCTGATATTTACAAAGTCCTTTGCGACAGAGATTCCAATATTGGAGTAAAGTGCCTTCTCCGATTCTTCTTCTTTGACTTCATTTTGGGGAGTAGCATGTGTAACAGCGTTATCCTCAGCAGAAGCGTCCACAGAGAGTAAGGCAGTCGTATTCTCCGGAGGATTAGCTTCTTGCTTTGCCGTGTCAGTATCTACTAAAGTATCGGTAGCACCGGCTGCTGTGATGTTTTCTTGAATATCGGTTGCTTCCGCGGGAATTACAGAGGCCATACTCGCTTCCTCCCAGAGGGTGATGGAGGATCCGGTCTCATAAGACATAGATTCTATTTCGTTATCATTCGTTGCATAGGTAGTGGTTTCTGCTTCATCGGTTTGCATTGTCTCCGTCTGGGCAGCTTTATCTGCAGTGGTTAAAGGGATCGGTATATACATTATCGCGGATAAACAAAAGATTGACAAAGTAACGATTGTTGAAATTAAGACTAATTTACTTCTATTCATTCCTTTTTGTATGAACCTCCATGCTGCATCTTAGATGAAGCTCGAAAAGCCTTCTTCTGCTTGTTTTCTAACTATTATACAGGAATACCGAATGAAAAGCAACTCTTTTGACTTCTAATTGGAAGAATATTACAAATACAAACAATATATGTAATAAATCTACAAATATTATACGTAGAAATGGCTATATAAGGTGAAAAAAACTCCGAGAACCAGTTGTAACCAGTTCAAGGAGTATTTTTTCGATAAGATTTATTTTACTTTTGCTAGCTCATCATTGATCTTATTCTGAATTGTAGTAGCTACCAGTTCTGCAATCTCAGTTGATTTCATGTCCTTGTAATCCTCATAATAGAGAGGTTTCAGATAATGAATCTGAACAGTAAGCTTCTTCAGAGAGTGTGTATCAAAGGGCTTAAAGGAATCAATCAAAGCTACCGGAACAATCGGGCATTTTGCATTCATAGCACTCTTAAAGCTGCCGCCCTTGAATTCCAACAGGTTATTACCGTTACGTGAACGGGTACCCTCAGCAAAGATCACAAAGTTTTCTCCAGTTTTCACTCGCCTGGTCATATTATTGATAACCTGCATCGATTGACGGATGTCCTCACGGTCAATCACCTCGGCCTGCAGAAGCTGTATAATCTGCTTTAGCAGGATAGTATCCTTTACTTCCTTTTTCATTACAGTAACAAAGGGGCGTTCATGAGTTTCCAGAAAAGCAAGGGCATCAAATAATCCCTGATGGTTTGGAAACATGATATAACCTGTCTCCTTAGGGAGATTCTCAAGTCCATGACAATCAATCTTAACTCTACCCCTACGGTTTACGATGGGAACTAACTTATGAAGATATGCATAGCGGGTCGCGGCATCGTATTTTTCAATATTGCATAGCTGGAATATATGAAAAAACCAGTATGGCAATTGGAACAAACAGCGAAGTACCATGAATGCAATACGCATCTTGAAACACTCCCTCCATATGGGTTTAAATGATATCATAACCCTTCAGCATCTTAGCACGGCTTGGATGTCTTAGCTTGCGTAATGCTTTCGCTTCAATCTGGCGAATACGCTCACGAGTAACATTGAATTCCTTACCAACTTCTTCGAGAGTTCGGCTTCGCCCGTCTTTTAAACCAAAGCGTAAAACAAGAACGCGTTGTTCTCTGTCTGTTAGTGTATCCAATAATTTAGTAATCTGATCCTTGAGAATAGAATAAGAAGCAGCATCTTCCGGACCCATCATCGATTCGTCACTGATAAAATCACCCAAATGGCTGTCATCTTCTTCTCCGATTGGTGTGTCAAGAGAAATCGGATCGGCTGAGACCTTCAGAATCTCTCGGACCTTCTCTATGGGAAGATTCATAGCATCTGCCAGTTCCTGTTCGGTAGGTTCTCTGCCTAAATCCTGCAAAAGATTACGTGATACGCGGTAAGTTTTATTGATCACCTCGGACATATGTACAGGAATACGGATGGTTCGAGACTGATCGGCTATGGATCTGGTGATTGCCTGACGAATCCACCAGGTCGCATAAGTACTGAACTTGTAACCCTTGGTATAATCGAACTTCTCAACAGCTTTGATCAGTCCGAGATTACCCTCTTGTATCAAATCAAGGAAGGAAAGGCCTCTTCCTACATAGCGTTTTGCAATACTTACTACAAGTCTCAGGTTTGATTCGGCTAAAAGCTGCTTTGCATAATCATCCCCGTCCGTGATCTTCTTTGCCAATTCCACCTCATCAGCCATGGAAAGAAGCGGGTAATTACCGATTTCCTTCAGATACAGATGTACCGGGTCATCGGACATAGAATAGGAGGAATTCGTAAGAGCTTCTACCTCTGACTGAGCTTCCTCAACATCTTCGTCAAGCTCAAGTAAAATATCATCGGAAGGCTCTTCCTCATCACTGTTACTAAGAACTACGATATTATAAGCCTCGAGTCTTTCATAAATCTTGTCAATCTGGTTGTTATCTAAATTTAATTCGCTTATGAGGGTATGTACCTTCTCAGCTTCAATAATGCCTTTTTGACGATTGGCAAAAGCGATTAGTTCTCGAAACTTGTCCTCTAACACATCATGTGTTGTTTGATCGTTCATTTTGGTTCCTCCATAGGATATATAAAAAATAGCATAACCAACATTATATCATATAAATTGAAATAAGAAAACAAAAATAAAAAACAAAATTAAGAAATACTTACGAAATTCTTACGAACCTTATATAATAGTGGATAAGTTTTCTTAAATCGTTTATTATAATAATGTAAAATTAAAAATCAATTTATCAGTTTTACAAATTTGTACCTGTGTTTTCACCGGCACAATATGATAGGCCTGTTTTTACGGGTGCGATAATATACATATGCAATTTAGAAAGGTTAAGTAAACTATGACAGAAGAGAAGGTACTTAAAAAACAAAGCCAGGATCGGCTTGGCACTAAGAAGATCGGAGCATTATTGATGGAATTCTCAATTCCTGCAACCATCGGTATGCTGGTAAATGCGCTATATAATATCGTTGATCGAATGTTTATCGGTAATGCGAAGGATCTGCAATCCTTGGGACTTGCTGCTCTAACCGTATCCTTTCCTATTATGATGATTATGATGGGTTTGGCGCTCATGTTCGGAGCCGGAGGTGCTTCTTTATTTTCCATCAAGCTTGGCGAGAAGGACAGGGAGGGGGCAGAGCGGATCCTTGGCAATTCCATTATGATGATTTTTATTACCTCCTTCTTGTTCATGGTAATTGCACTTGCGAATCTCGAAGGACTGTTAACTTTATTCGGAGCGAGTAAGGAAAGTATGCCTTATGCGATCGAATATATGAAAATAATTCTATATGCTTCGGTATTACAGGGACCCTCCGTGGGTATGAATCATTTCATGAGAGCAGACGGAAGTCCGAAATCAGCGATGGTTTCTATGTTTATCGGAGCCGGCTTCAATATTGTGTTTGATTATGTATTTATCTTTATCTTCGGCTGGGGTATGGCAGGAGCAGCTCTGGCTACCATCGGAGGACAAGGTCTCTCTGCTATTTGGGGCATCTCATACTTTTTGACACGCCGCAGCAATATGAAGCTACGTTTGAAAAACATGGTTCTGGTTCCTTCGATCGTGGGAAAGAGCGTATTGGCAGGACTGCCTTCGTTTGCTAATCAGATTAGCGGCAGCTTACTCAGCCTAATCTTGAACAATCGACTGGGCTATTACGGCGGTGACGTAGCAATTGGCGGTATGGGAGCGATTAACAGCCTTCAGACTCTGCTTGTCTTGCCCACAATCGGTATCAGCCATGGTGCACAGCCCATTATCGGATACAATCGCGGAGCGGGAAATTATCATAGAATTAAAGAAACCTTAGGAAAAGCAATTCTTGCTGCTTCCGTTGTAGCAATGGTTGGTTTCCTTGCTACCAGAATCTTTCCAGGAGATTTAATCGGAGCTTTTGGTAAAGAAGAGGAGTTTCGTAAATTCGGAACTTATGCGATCAAGATTGTCATGCTGATGCTTCCCGTGTTAGGCGTGCAAATTATCGGCTCATTGTATTTTCAAGCAGTTGGAAGACCGAAAATCTCACTTTTGCTGACCTTGTCCAGACAGGTGCTGTTATTAATCCCTACCATATTGATTATGTCACACTTATTGGGATTGAAGGGAATTCTGATGGCGGTTCCGATCTCCGATTTTCTTGCCTTCACAATAACAGGAAGCTTTCTACTCATCGAACTTAAAAGGTTAAATAGATTACTTGATAAAGAAGAGATTAAGTCTGCTTCATAAGAATAATATAGAAATAGCAGTCGCATTCTTTCATCCAGGATAGAAGGAAGAATAATACTTCCCGTTAGACATCAATGAACAAAGTGGTATTACTATTGATGATAAGCGGGGATTATTCTTCCTTTTTTTGATGAGGATACAATGATACATTTTGTACAATCAATGGAATACTGTCTTTTTTCAGATTCTGATTGACAATGTGACTCATCGGTCATATAATATGACCATAGAGTCATATGACTGATAAGTCATATGAGAAATGATAAGAATTAGGAGGTAATTATTTTGCCTAAGGAGACGTTTTTGAACCTGCCGAGTGATAAGCAGGATAAGGTGATGAGATCCGCGATTCATGAATTTATCAAGCTTGGATTTGACAGAGGAAATATTGGTGACATCGCAAAGAATGCCGGTGTTGCCAAGGGCAGTATGTATCAGTATTTTGATCATAAGAGAGAACTATTTCTATTTGCCGTAAGGTGGGCACTGGACGTGATGATGAAGAAGTATGTACCGAAACTTACTCCTCAGAATGAAGAGAAGGATATCTTCGAATTTTTAATTGAGAACTCAAGGAGCTCCATGCTGCAGATTAGGGAAGAGCGAGAACTGGGAATCTTCTTGCAGAATGTGTTTTTAGGTAAGTATCATAATCTGACGGATGAATCCATGGAATATATGATTAAGTTCTCCGAGGATTATATGATTAATCTGATTGAGATAGGACAAAAAAACGGATCGGTAAGAAAGGATATCGATACAAATATCATATTTCTATACACCATAGGGGTTAGCTATAAATTGAAAGAGTATATGATGAATAAGTCAAGGGACCAAGGAGAAGATTTCCTGGATGCAGATTATGAACTTTTTGAGAAGGATATCAACGATATGATCGAGCTGTTGAGGCATGGAATGGGAGGAAGATAAATGTTTCTTAAGGTAAACAATCTTACAAAAAGCTACACTAGTGGTGAGGTTAAGACGCAGGTACTTAAGCAGGTAGGAATGGAATTAGACCTAGGGGAGATCGGAGTGATTCTGGGACCTTCAGGTTCGGGTAAGACTACATTACTGAATATTATCGGAGGAATTGACCGCAGCGACAGCGGAGAAGTGACCATTGATAATATGGTGATCACTAAGCTCAGTGATAGTAAATTAACAGACTATCGCAGAGATATGGTGGGCTTTATTTTTCAATTTTATAATCTAATCCCGAATCTGACGGTAGGAGAAAATGTAGAGGTCGTATCCAACATCAGTAAAGCACCGATTTCTGTCGATGAGGTACTTAAGGCAGTCGGTATGCTTGATAAAAAGCACCGATTTCCGAAAGAGCTCAGCGGCGGCGAACAGCAGAGAGTATCGATAGCCAGAGCGGTAGTTAAGAATCCGAAGCTGCTGTTATGTGATGAACCTACCGGAGCACTTGACTTTACTACGTCCAGAGACATTCTTAAGCTGCTTCAGAAGATTAATCAGGAATATAAGACTACCATATTGATGATTACACATAACAGTGCCATTAGCGCTATGGCTCACCGGGTATATCGGGTACGGAGCGGAGAAATCGTGGAGAGTATTCGAAACACTACGATTATGCCTGCAGAAAGGATTGAGTGGTAATGGTAATTCATAAAAAAATTATAAGAACCATGATGGAGAGTAAATCCCAGTATCTAGGTTCAATAGTACTCATTTTGTTAAGCTGCCTTGCCTATACAATGTTTAACCTTCTTTCCTTCAACCTGAATCATATCATTGCCTCCTTTGGAAAAGATTATGTTCAAGAGGATGCAAATTATATGGCTGATGGGGAACTGGATATCGACGCTCTGGAAGCTTCCTGTGACATCTTACTTGAAGAAGGCAGAACCTTTGACTATCCCTACGATAAAGATATTACACTGCGAGTATTCTCGGAAAATACCAAGGTAAATGTTCCTGCGCTGATCCGAGGAAAGAAGCTGAGTAACGGTGAGATACTGCTTGACCCCGGCTTTGCCAAGGCCGGAAATCTGCAGCTTGGTGATACGATTACACTTTACGGTAAGGAGTATAAGGTGTCCGGATATATGTCACTTCCGAACTATATCTATCCGGTAAAGAATGACAGTGATCTGATGACGGATCCTCTTCATTTCGGAGTGGCAGTAATTACAAAAGAAGATTTTCTTGCTCTGGATCAAGGAAATGTATTCTATCAGTTGAAATTTCTGGGGGATCCTGATGCAAGAAGCAATCAAACGATAGAGGAGCGGACAGTGGCATTCAAGGATGCTCTCATGGGAGAGGGTATCACGATATTAAGCTGGATGAATGCAAATGTGAATCCCAGGATCTCCTTTGTTACAGCAAAACAAAGCGGGATAGCCCAGGTGAGTACGGTGCTTCCGGTTGCAATCCTCTTATTAACCTGTATCTTGACGGGCATTATCATGTGGAGAACCGTGAAAAGGGAAGCTGCTATCATCGGCACTCTGTATGCTCTTGGTTATAGGAAGAAAGAAATACGCAATCATTATCTAAGGTATCCGGTTGCCATCGCCGTGATGGGAGGAATTCTCGGTACAATCCTAGGGATAATTACCTTACGGCCGATGTTAAATTTTATGGTGACTTATTTTAATATGCCGGTGGATCAGGTGGATTATCAGGTAAAATACGTAATTATCAGTATGCTGTTACCGATAGCTTTTCTTACGACAGCCGGATGGCTGGTGCTTTCTAAGGCGCTTGCATTGACACCGCTTCAGCTGATGAGAGGTGGTGCAGATAATAATAAAGTCGGTATTTTGGAAAAACACCTAAGATTGGATCGTTTTCGATTTACAACCAAATTCAAGATCAGAGAACAACTCAGAAGTATGGCAAGGAGCTCCTTCCTGCTGCTTGGAGTGGTCATGGCGACTATGTTATTATTAATGGGTTTTGCAGCGAAGAATTCTCTGGATAGTGTGATGCAGAAAGGCTTCAATGATGCATTTCAATATGAATACAGCTATATCTTAAAAGGGATAAGTCAGGAGACTCCGACTGCCGGAGAGCCTTTTCTGGAAATTCCCTTTACCTTAAGCTCGGATGATCAGGTAAGTATTACCGTCTATGGTGTGTCACCCGATTCCAGGTATGTTACTTTTCATGATCATGCAGGGAAACCCATCGACTTGACGCAGGTGGTAATTACAAAAGCGCTAGCAGATAAGTTGGAGATTGGTCTTGGTGATCGTATTGATATCACGAGTAAGTTGAACGGTAAAGAATATCATGTTACGGTAGACAGCATCGCACAATCCTATGTCGGTAGCTACATCTATCTTCCGAACGATCGTTTTACTGAGATATTCGGACTCCCGAAGGGCAGCTATATGGGCTTATGGAGTAATGAGAAGCTAAATCTTCCCGAAGATCATGTTCTGACAGTAGTGACCAAGAGCGAGATTAAAAATGCATTTACGGCAATGATGACACCGATTCAATCGATGATTGGTATTATGGCTTTTCTATCCTTCCTGATCGGACTATTGGTAATCTATGTTGTAACCTCCATGATGATTGAGGAAAACAAGGAGAATATCTCTCTGATGAAGATCCTTGGTTATCGAAAGAGAGAGGTATATTCCCTAATCCTAAACAGTTCCTCCTTCTCTGTGGTTTTGGGGTATCTTCTCGGAATACCGCTGCTGTTGGTTTCGTTGAATGAAATGTTTCGATCACTGACGAAAGAAATGAGTATCTCGCTGCCAATTACGATTAGCTACGGTTATATGATGGCTGGATTCCTCGTTATTTACCTCACTTATGAGGTGTCAAAGGCCTTAAGCAAGAAGAAGATAAACCGTATCTCCATGAATGAAATACTCAAATCCCGATTGGAATAAAGAAAGAAAAAGGAACAGGACCGATGATGAATCGATCGGCCCTGTCCTTTTTGTATCCAAAATGGAGAAGAATATAGCTAATTGATACCAGGGATCTTTGGCAGCTCATCAAAGCCCTTCTGAAGATCCTCATCCGTAGGGATATAATCCGTCATACTACCATTCAGATATGCATTATATGCGGTCATATCAAAGTACCCGGTGCCGGTTAAGCCGAAGAGGATAGTCTTAGCCTCCCCGGTTTCCTTACATTTTAGAGCCTCGTCAATCGCTCCACGGATCGCATGAGCGGATTCGGGAGCCGGCAGAATCGTCTCCTGCTTAGCGAAAAATACGGCCGCCTCAAATACCTTTGTCTGCTCTACGGCAACTGCCTCCATATATCCGTCATCATAAAGCTTTGACAGAATGGGAGACATTCCGTGATATCGTAAACCGCCTGCATGGTTGGCAGAGGGCATGAAGCTGCTTCCTAGAGTGTACATCTTGGCAAGAGGGGTAACCTTGCCGGTATCACAGAAATCATAAGCATATTTACCACGAGTGAAGGAAGGACAGGATGCGGGTTCCACAGCGATGATTCTGGGGTTTGCTTTGCCGAGCAGCTTATCCTGCATAAACGGAGCGATAAGCCCGCCAAGGTTGGAGCCGCCACCGGCACATCCGATCACGATATCGGGGTATTCGTCTAACATTTCCATCGCAACCTTCGTCTCCAGACCGATGATGGACTGATGAAGTAATACCTGATTCAGAACAGAACCAAGTACATAGCGGCTGTTCGGAGTAGTAACCGCCTTCTCGATTGCTTCGGAGATGGCACAGCCGAGGCTGCCGCCGGTAGTAGGGTTCTTTGATAGAATCATTCTTCCGACCTGTGTGGTTTCACTGGGGCTGGGTATGATGTCGGCACCGAAGGTCTGCATCACAGACTTTCGGAAGGGCTTCTGCTCGTATGATACCTTTACCATGAATACGGTAAGGGGGATATTGTAATAGGAACAGGCTTCCGCCAGAGCAGTTCCCCATTGTCCCGCACCGGTTTCGGTGGTCAGACTTGTAAGGCCCTGTTCCTTCGCATAATAAGCCTGAGCAATGGCGGAATTCAGCTTATGGCTGCCGGAGGTATTATTTCCTTCGAACTTGAAGTAAATTTTTGCTGGAGTACCCAGAGCCTTCTCCAGATGATAAGCACGAATCAACGGAGAAGGACGATACATCTTATAGAAATCCTGCACCTCTTCTGGGATATCAAAATATCTTGTCGTGCTGTCCATCTCCTGTTCGGCCAGCTTCTCACAAAATACAGGATATAAATCTTCCAACTTAGCCGGTTGCATCGTACCAGGATTTAAGATCGGAGCCGGCTGCTCCTTCATATCCGCTCTGAGATTGTACCATTGCGTTGGCATCTGATCCTCGGTGAGATAGAGTCTGTGTGGAATTTTCTTTGACATAGCGTTAACTCCCTTCATATTTTGATTATAGTAGATCGTTGCAGAACAAAGATGTTGCTATCAATGTTATTTCGTACCGTGGTTATCTGTCCGGAAGAGAATGATAATACGATTGGGTTGAACCATAGCTTAAAAATAGGTATAAAAAAAGCCCATGCCTCAGTAATTCTACTGGGACAAAAGCTTGATAAAACTTCTGCGGTACCACCCGGTTTGGTGCAATGCACCCTCTCTGACCATATACCTTTATATATGCTTCCTTGTTAACGGATGAAGATTCCGTCGGGCATTACTGGATAGCTTCCTATCGTTCTTCCCACCCTCGTAAGCCCATTCGATATTGCCTTACTACTGCAATCGCACCCTCTGCAGCTCTCTGAAAATAATTGGCGACATCTACTCTTCTTACTCATCGGTTTGTTATATTTATTAATTGATATTAGTATATACACTGATTTGATAAATGTCAACTGCATATTTATTAAAAATAATGACTATTGTTAAAAAAATGAATGCTTTGTAGAACGTGCTTATAAATCAGGTGGAAATTTTGGCGAAATTGACTTATAATGCTTATAATCATAGGTAATACAATAACTACGATCGGAGGTGAGAAGATGAGAAAATGGTATGACACGGGTCAGTAATTCCAATCAGACCGAGGCCCGCCATTATAATAATGAATAATTCGAGGATATTATTTGGAGGGATCTATGAATATAAGAACGTATTATTTATATCGTATCTTTAATGAACTGATGCCGATCTATCCGCTCTATATGCTGATGTTTGAAAAAGGCGGCATGAGTATAACTCAGATGTCCGGGCTGCTGGCAATCTGGTCAGTACCGGCAGTGCTTCTTGAGATTCCTACCGGAGTGATTGCTGATCACTACAGCAGAAGGAATATGCTGCTACTCGGACAAATACTTCGCGCAGCCGGTTATCTTACCTGGATCTTTGCAAACGGCTTTTGGCTTTATGCATTGGGCTTTATTCTGTGGGGAATCGGAGGCACCTTTCGATCCGGTTCAGAAGAGGCATTGCTCTATGATTCTCTGAAAGCCGAGGGGAACGAGAGGAATTTTGATCGTATGTTGGGCCGGGGACGTCTCTTCTCCAGCATCAGCACGGTTCTTGCTTCTGTGGTGGGTGGCTACCTTGGGATGCATTACGGATTTCTGCCGGCTTTATTACTTTCTATACTCTCAGCATTACTTGGTGCAGTTACGGTTCTTTCTATGAAGGAAGTCAATCTATACAAGGAGCATTGGTGCAAGAAAGAGAAACGGACGAAAATACATACATTATTCGAGGCGCTGTCCTTCGTTCTTAAAAAGAAGGAGATTCTTCTGTATTGCTTGTTGGCCTTAATGGTTCTTACGACAGCCGGAATGTTAGATGAATATGATCAGCTGATTGCAAAGAGCTTTGGACTGTCCATTACCATGATCGGCAGCTGGTCTGCCCTTCGATTCCTTTTGATTGCTTGCGGAGGGTATCTGGCACCTACGCTTCATAGAGGACTGAGACACGCATTCCGCCATAAGGCTCCATTACTTCAGATTTCAGCTCTATGCAGTATAGCCGCTGGCGCTTTATTGATAGCAGGTTTAGTCAGAAGCATTCTGGCTATGGCTCTCTATGGCTTATATTATTTGATTATGGCAGCTGGAGAAGTGATATGGGAAGACGATATCCAACAACGAATAGAGGAAGAAGGAAGATCCACAGTACACTCAGTGATCGCTTTATGCCAGAATCTCTATGGCCTGTTATGCTACGGCTTGTTCGGAGGGGTAGTAGCAAGCTCTGATTTGTTCCGGGGGATGGCCTGGACCGGAATCTACCTGTTCCTATGGATAGTTATCCTTTGTACAGTTTACCTGAGATGGAAGAAAGGGGAGCAGAGCGGGGCGTTTGCTACCAGCAAAGAGCAGAGAGTTAATACAACAGAAGAGAGTAAATACAACGTATAAGTGTTTGCGGATAATAGACAGAAATTTAATTAAGAAGAGACGGTCACAAAATGATTTATTTGACTTTTAATAATAAATCTTCATGCGGCAGCCTCTTTTTTAAATATGATAATGATTGAAATTGATTCACATTTTTATTAACAGTATTGTTCCAGACTGTTTATCAGCTCTTGTTTGATGCGGTCACGCAGATGCGGCGGGTTTAATACCCGTGCTCCGGAACCGTATTGCATGATCCAACGAACTAGTTCATCAGTGACGGCGGTATCACGGATAAACTTAATCCCTGTCTCGGTAACTACAATTTCATCCGCAAGATCGGCTTCATATTCCTGTATATATTTTGCTGTAGGTCCATCAAAGGCGACGATAATCTGCTCCACCACATTACCGGACAGATGGATGAATTTGCTGCGTGCTTTCTTTAGGAAATAGTCGGATGGGATAATAAAGGAATCCTCTAACGGTGTGATCGCCTTGATGCGGGATACCCGAAAATCCCGAATATCACTTCTTAATTCACAATAGCCCACCACACTTAAGGCTCCGTCATTAATCATCAATTCATAAGGATGGATGATCCGAATGGTGTCCTCATCGCCACCGAAGCTGTGATAAATGATCCGCACCTTATTCTTGCTTCGAATAGCAGACTGCAGACGATCCTCAATCTCCGGACTGACTTCATCACTGATATAGTCATTGGTATTGACGGTTACCAAACCGTTGAAATGCTTGATGAATTCCCGGTTCAGATTCGTTGTATTGTCGAGCAGCTTATGAATCAACTCCTGTGCTGTCTTGCCCATGGTCATGTATTGATAGGGTTTTAATAACTCAAGCAGAAAGGCAAGTGAGATGAGCTCGGGGGAGGTAAAGGTAATGTCGCGAAGACGGAATTTATCTGCGGTATAATAGGTTTTTCCATTCCTTTCTTCCTCAGAAATAAAACAGATGCCGGACAGACTGTCGATATCCCGGCCGATGGTCTTTTTATCCACAATAACATCCCACTTTTCCAGTGAAGCATGAATATCACTAATGGTATAACCACGCTTATTTTCGGATAACAATAGCAAGATAAATATTTGACGCTCGGTCTGAGCCATATCCTTCATGAATACCCCTCCCAGTTATGAGTTTCTTCTTATTATATATTTATAAAAACAGACTGTCTTTTGCAATAAATATATCTTACTATACCAGTTACAATAATTCAAGGTAAAGAGGCAACCAGTTGGTGCTTTACGGTTTCAAAAAAGTCCTTGACAATTTCCACGTAAAAATATATAATCAGTTAGCGTGCAGATTTCTGCATGCTATGTATTTTTTATGCGCTTTTTGTTGATGCTTATATAGTATCTGAAAAAGTGAAATTAAACCACAGAATTCTAACTAAAAACAAGCGGATTGGCGAACCAATTCATCTTGTAGCTAACAATTTTCAGGAGGTGAAAAATTAATGCCCACATTTAACCAGTTAGTAAGAAAAGGTAGACAGACAGTAGAATACAAATCAACCTCTCCTGCATTACAGAAAGGTTTTAACTCCTTAAGCAAGAG
>JAEZLZ010000058.1 GCA_023415055.1 Bacillota bacterium
GAGCATTGTTTTGTCATGCTGTCAAGGGCGGCGGTAGCCAGCCAAAAAACTATATCTAGCAATTTTCAAGGTTCTGAATGAGCCTAATTTTCAGGCTCAGGGTTTTCATACGTTACTTTACACTACCCTTCCGCAAGCTTGCAAATTCGTGTTGAGCTGCAGCACTAAATTACTGACTGAAAAAGCTCCTAACTCAGCTTATACTTCTATTACCCTTCCCTTCTTCAGCATAAGCAGCACTCTTTGTTCTTTTCCCCTATGATAGGTGAGTCTTAAGCAGTTCTCCTTTACGATCTCTACCTCTATCATATCCTCATAATCCTCACTCTGTGCCAACAAAAGAAATCCAAAATCAAACCAATGATATACGAGCAGCTTTTCCTTTCCTTCTTCGGTATTACTGATAAAGATAAGCTCTTCCCCTTTCGTTTCCACTAACTCTCCTACGGTAAAATCCTCCCAGCTTCCTGCAATGTCCGAACCGGTCCACTTCTTGACAAGCTTTCCGTCCGTATAATCAAAGATAAAAAGTCTGTTTTTCTCCTCCGTATCGTAGAAGGTAGTCTTTTTGACCGCCGCAACGATATCCTGCTTCCCATCTCCGTCGATGTCTGCCACCGTAAGCTTCCAAGGTTTTAAACCGGTGAAGTCATTTTCATATACCCGCTTCCAGTTGTTTTTGCTTTCTTTCAGTACAAGAAGTCGATCTCCATAATCCCGGTCCCCATTCGTACTTACAAAAGCGTAAGCGTTTTGACCGTCAATCACATAGTCAATCAGCTGCTCATTCTTATATAGGGCCTGCCGTATACGACCTTCTGGTGTTATTAAGGCTGCATGTATCTTTGGAAATAGCAACATAACGAGAATTCCGCCTAATACAAAAGTAAGGGTGGTTCTATTACCTCTGTTGTATTTTCCATCACTTCCATTCATTCCGTTACCTTTTCCTTATCATCTATTTCAGTATAAACAGGGATTTCCTAATCTATTCATTCCATCCAGTTAAGCCATATTTTACCACTGACCTGAGGTATTGACAATACAACAAAAGGTCCTTAAAAAAACCTTAAGGTTTTCTTAAAGACCCTTCCTGTATTGTGATTATATATCCTGCTTAGTGCTTATCTTCTGCCCTGGTTTCTCGATCCGCCATGGTTATCTCTGCCGCCGTAGCCGTTATTCTTCTCGGCCTTTCTTGCTCTTCTGCAATCCGGGCATCTAACCGGCTCATTATCAAAACCTTTCTCCCTGTAAAAAGCCTGCTCACTTTCCGTAAATACGAATTCTGCTTTACAATCCTTACATACAATAACCTTGTCTGCCATACTACGTTCCTCCTTGATTAAAATAAAACATAAACTTAACAATAGACTTCGTTCCGATAGATTAACGCAGCTGGCCAGGGAAAATCGATCCAGACTAATTTATAGGAATAAATTGATTATATCATGCCTAATATTATTTGCAATACATTCCGGATGAATAGAAGCGTATTCCTATAAATTTTTTACCCTCGAACCGATATTGGCTTAAATAAGACACTTTTCTAGTACTCCTCCGTAAAATCCACCTGATTGATCAATGCCCTGTCTTCGAGATAATTGTTGAAGTTCTTAAGGAATATCTCTCGCCTTCTTACACTGTTCGTGGGGGAGGTACCGGATGCATGAGGTGTCAGAATCACATTCTTCAGCTCCCACAGCGGGCTGTCATCCGGTAAGGGTTCTGGTTCCGTAACATCTAAGCCCGCTCCGCCGATCCAGCCTTCGGACAAAGCCTTGATCAGTGCCTCCTGATCTATCAATGCCCCTCTGCCGATATTCACTAGAAATGCTCCAGGTTTCATCAGATGAAGTCTCAGTAGTCAGAGACTGTGGTATAGCCATCTGCACCTGCACTTGGCAGATGGAGCCATTTTAAGCTTTTCGTCTGACTAATCTGCTCCTTTGTCATCCATCCGAAGATGATTTGTGCTTTACCAATTATGTCCGGTGTTACTTCCTTGTCGCTCATAACCGTAAGAACCACCTGTGGTGCTACCTCTCTGATCAATCGCTGATCCTCTTCTGAAACCGCGAAGATACTTGTTGTTATGACCAGCAACTCTACTTTATCCTTCATTGATTGCTCCTCCTCTGGTTTACGATAACGTTTTAGCTCTTGATTGCTCCAGTGTACCACCCTACCGCTACAGAATGCAGTACCTACAGACCAAAGATCGTCAATTTATCTACTATTCTGAGCAGATAGAATTTACATCAGAGGATGATGATTAATCCAGCACTTCCTGTCCGATCTTATTTTGACGGACGCATTTACCTATAATATACATAATAAATAGGCACCTCCAGGGTTAAACTATTCTTGGAGGTGATTTATTTTGAAGGTAAGAGACATCATGACCAAAGACATTGCAAGCCTAAGATCTGACGATACAATCGAGCACGCAGCCCAGCTGATGAAGCAGTATAACTGCGGTTCACTTCCGGTATGCACTCAGGACAAGCTGATCGGTATTATCACTGACCGAGATATTGCAGTTCGTTCCGTTGCTTCTGGTGAGGATGTAACCCATAAAAGGGTTGGGGAAATTATGACGAATGATGTAGTTTTTGCCAATCCCGAAACGGACGTAAATGATGCAGCAAGAATCATGAGCGACCGTCAAATTCGCCGTTTACCTGTGGTTGAAAATAACAGCCTGATTGGCATCGTTGCCCTCGGCGATATCTCCTTGGAGCCAGCTTGCCAGGATAGCGCAGAGGATGCTCTTAAAAACATCTCCAAACCGGGTATCAGTTTAAGATAGACTTAATTTGAACCGGTTCTTTCAATAGAAAGTACACTTCCTATGCTTTCTATTAATAAAAAAGGATGCTGCAGCATAATTTGTTGTGGTTATCATCATTCTCTCCATATCTGAGAAGATTGATACCACTATAATCTTTGCTGTTAGCATCTTTTTTTGTCCGGAAGATTACTGTTTTTCCACATGAATTAATTTATTTTAATTGAATTTATTTCCTTTCATGATACAATAGAGAAACTGAAGCGTAATATCCGCATCGAAAGAAATAAGCCTATTGGGGGAATTAATATGAAAAAACTGAACCAACCGAAGGATCATAAAAAAATCAAGGGAATATCTCTAGTTTACCTTTTACTTCGTCTATCCGTACTGATCGTCATACTGGATCAGATCAAAAGCAGAGATTATGAAAATATCTTTCTTTGCATCCTAACTCTGATCTTATTTATGATCCCCAGCTTTATTGAGAAGAGAATTCATATCGATATCCCTGATACACTGGAAATAATCATTCTGTTGTTTATCTTTTCCGCGGAGATACTTGGTGAAATCAATGCTTACTATTTGATCTTCCCATACTGGGATACCACCCTGCATACGATAAATGGCTTTCTTGCAGCTGCCATTGGCTTATCTCTCATCGATATCCTAAACAAAAACGATCGATTTGCCATCTCATTGTCTCCGGTATTCGTTGCCCTGGTTGCTTTTTGCTTTTCCATGACCATCGGTGTATTATGGGAGCTCTTCGAATTTGCAATGGATCAGCTCCTGGGTTTTGATATGCAAAAGGATACTTATATGACAGCCTTTCAATCCGTACTTCTGAATAAGGATGGCCTCAATTCACCGGTGAAGGTAATGGTCGATAGTGTTGTCGTAAATGGAGAAACCTGGAAATCATACATTGATCTTGGTCTGATTGATACCATGATGGATCTGTTGGTTAATTTTATCGGTGCTGCCGTATTCTCCATCTTCGGATACTTTTATATCAAACATAGAGGAAAGGGGAATTTCCTAAAACGATTTATACTGAAGTCCAATATACAAGCTTATCGAGAAAAGAACAAACAACCATAAGATTCCGGAACCATAAAGAGTACTCTACTAGAACCTTCTATTGTCTGGAATAAGATATGCCCCATCCGATATAAACAGGTAATGATATGTTTATCCGGACAGGGCATATTTTTTTATTACATAGCTACATTCAAATTATCAAAGTATCTCTTATGTTATATCAAAACATTGTTAATCCAGATAAGCACTCGGTGCTGCCGGTTTGCCCATCTTTCTCTCGATAAAGGTAACCAGGAAGAAGGAAACGATACCCCAGAAACAGCCGAATGCAATGGCTATTTCTATTTATGGTAAAAAGTATGTTCTAGCGGAAGCTTTGTCCGGAAGACACCGTCTTTTTTATAATAAGCATTCTGGCAGGCAGGTGCACCCATGACGGCAACAATTTCACCGACGCCCTTCGCACCGTAAGCCAACTCATTTTTATTCTTTTCAATCAGGTGCATCTTTATCGGTGGCATCTGGCTTGCCTTAAAGAGTCCTAAGGTTCCAAGCTTGACCTGCGGTATTCCGTTCTTTAGCGGGAAGTCCTCCGTCAGACCGTAACCGAGTGCCATCGCCGCACCTCCTTCAATCTGCCCTGTCAAGGAAAGCGGATTGATCGCACGACCAACATCGTGGGCAGCAACAATCTGTACTACCTTTCCCTCCAGATCAAGAATATAAAGTTGGGTAGCATAGCCATAGGCAACATGGCTTACCGGATTCGGCTTCGGAGATCCCATGGGATCGGATTTGAAGTCATATTCTCCGATATATTCCTTCCCCTCCAGTTCCTTTAAGGTGAGCCCATTCTCCAGATCCGCCTTTAGCTCTTTGGCACTGACATGTGCTGCCTCTCCGGCAAATACGGTCTGTCTTGAGGCTGTCGTAGTTCCGGAATTTGGTGTATATCTGGTATCCGGATGTTCTACTACCATGCAGTCTCTGGGAAGTCCGGTAGTCTCTCCGACGATCTGCAATAAAACGGTTTGTACTCCCTGTCCGATCGCACCGGCAGAAGAGCGGATATGCACCTTTCCGTCGATGATCTTGAGATTACAGCGTCCGATATCGGTGACACCTACACCAAGACCGGCGTTCTTCATACCACTGGCAATTCCCACATAATAATTGGGATCGGCTTCATATCGTTCGAAGTCTTCCTTTACTGCTTCGAGAGTCTCCGCCATCGCTGTTCCTTCATCTGCGATCTGACCGTTCGGCAGAGCCTGACCAGGTCGAATTGCATTGCGATACCGAATCTCCCATCCTGAGATTCCGGCTTTTTCAGCCAACAGATTGATTAACGGCTCTACAACCGCACAGGACTGAGTTACACCAAAGCCGCGAAATGCACCAGCGGGAGGATTATTCGTATAATAAGCATTACCTTCTACATCCACATTCTGATAATTATAAGGTCCACCGATGTGGGTACATGCTCTTTGAAGTACCGGTCCGCCAAGGGAGCCGTAAGCTCCGGTATCCGAGGTCAGTCGAGCGACAATCCCCTGAAGAATACCGTTTTCATCACAGCCGAGCTTGCAATAGATCTCCATAGCATGACGCTTCGGATGATAATTGATACTCTCCTGTCGGCTAAAGGATACCTTAACCGGGCGCTTCGTCAGATAAGCACAGAGAGCAGCCTGATGCTGAACACTCATGTCCTCTTTTCCTCCAAAGCCACCGCCTACGGTAGCACTTTGAATACGTACCTTTTCCTGCGGGATACCAAGGTATGTGCTGATTTCATGATATTCATCATAGACACCCTGTCCACCGGTGATTACATATACTCCATCTCCATCCGGCAATGCAACTGCGGTCTCCGGCTCCATGAAGGCGTGCTCGGTCGGAGGCAGGGAGAAGGTCGCTTCTGCAATATATTTCGAACGTGCCAATGCTGCTTCTGCATCGCCTCGTTTCACTTCTTGATGACTGAATAGATTATTCTCAGGAATTACAAATTTACCGAAGAGTGAAAAGCCTTCCGCGTGAACCTGCGGTGCGCCGGGAAGCATCGCTTCCACGGGGCTGCATACAGGAGTCAGTTCTTCATATTCCACCTCAACTGCCTTTACCGCCTCCATTGCCTGCTCTCTGGTCTCAGCAACTACCATCGCAAGAGTATCGCCGCAGCATTTGGTCTCCTCACCGACAGCGATCATTCCCGGCCAATCCTGTGCCAGATGACCGATATAGCGTTTGCCCGGGATATCCTTTGCTGTATAAACTGCAACCACTCCCGGCAATGCCTGCGCTTTGGAGGTATCTATCGAAAGTATCTTTGCTCTCGCATATTTACTGAATACATTCTTGCCATACAGCATTCCTTCATAATAATAATCATCAGCATACATCGCTGTACCTAAGGTCTTAGGAATAGCATCGACACGATGTACCTTCTCTCCGACTTTCACTGTCTGCTCTGTCTCCGGTAGCGGTGTTCCTTCCCGAAGCATCTTTGCTGCTAAAAGAATCGCTTCCTCGATCTTGGTATATCCGGTGCAGCGGCAGATATTATTACGAATGGCATACTTCACTTCTTCGCCGGTCGGATCCGGATTCTGATCAATCAGACATTTACCGCATACTACCATGCCGGGGATACAAAAACCGCATTGCACCGCTCCGGCCTGAGCAAAGGCATAGCCAAAGACTTCTCTTTCCCGTTCGGTAAAGCCTTCGATTGTCTGTATCTTCTTTCCCTCAAGCTTAGACAGCTTCTGTACACAGGAACGCGAGGTCTTCCCGTCAATGATTACCGTACAAGTTCCACAGGCTCCTTCCTTACAACCGTTTTTTACGGAAGTAATTCTAAGCTCATCTCTAAGAAAGTCCATTAAAGGCATATCTTTCTCGGACTGATATATCTGATCATTAATTATTACCGAATACATGTCGGATACCTTCCTTTCTATCTCCGCTTCCTTATCCAATCTTCATAATCTGTATTCAAGGACAAATCATATCCTTGGTGTCAATGTCCTCAAGTTCCTTTTCCCACGTGACTGTCACTGTCTCGACATCCTCCGGATGGAGCTTCAAAACCTTCTTGCCACCGGTATCATGTGTCAAGGCAAACAGCTCCTCATAATATTTTCTACTGAAGATACAGGGGTTGCCGATTACATCATGATAAGCGAGTGCTGCAATGTTTTTATCCGTATGCAAAAATGTCTCAATTAGTTTCTTGATGGAAGAGCTCTTCAGATACGGCTGATCGCAGACGCCAAACATTACACCCTCCAAAGAAGGATCTCTCCCAAGGGCTGCCTCTAATCCAAGATGAATGGAATGTGAGATTCCGTGCTCGGGTTCTGTGTTCATCACAGCTTCAAAACCAAACCCTGCAGCTCCCTTCACTATCTCATCATATTGAGTTACGATGAGCTTTGGACTCAAAGGCAGGTCCGCCATTCGTTCAAGAATGTGTTGATACATCTTCTTGCCTTCCACAAGCTCCAATAGTTTTATGCCTTGGTATCTGGTACTGTTTCCTGCTGCCAGAAGTACAATCCCTAGCTTCTCTCTGCCGATGGTGATCCCCTCCTAATTTCTGTTTTATCGAATGCTTATTTGTCAGTGCCGATAAAACATCCTGCCTTCCTACCAAGGTATCGATCTTGTCTAACGGTCATTATACCATTGACAAAGATGTAATCAAAGCCGGTTGCCATGTTCCTCGGTTCCTCATAGCTTGCTTTTGTATCAATCTTTTCTAAGTCGAAAACATTAATATCCGCATCCATCCCCGGTCTAAGCAGTCCCTTTCCAGAGAGATGAAAACACGAAGCAGGAAGACTTGTTATCTTGCGGACCGCTTCTTCCAGTGTAAGTATCTTTTGTTCCTTTACATAGCGTTGCAGTATCCTAGGGAAAGTTCCATACATTCGGGGGTGAGGAAGCCCTCCCTCCGGATAGATGCTGTCCGATATAAATGAGGAATAAGGGTCCTGCATTATCCTTATAATATCTTTCTCGGATGCGATATAATCAATCATAGAGATAGCACAATTCTCTTCAACAAGCAGATCATAAGTACACTCGTAGGGGTCCTTCGTCGTAAGCATTGCTATCTCTTCCAAGGATTTGCCGATATATCTCTGATTTTCTGCTTTTTGCATCGTTGTGGGATAGATATTGTGAAACCCGATGGAGGATACCAGATTCTCAAAATGCTTCGAGGGCTCCTTCAATATCCTGGTAAGTGTCTCTCTTTCCTCGCCGTTTTGAAGTCTGGTGGTGATACCATCAAGGCCTCCCTCCAGATACTCAGGGGGTAAGATCTGAATCAGCTGAGTAGATCCTGCCGTGTAGGGATAGAGATCACAGGTGACCTCCATACCGGAAGCCCTTGCTTCTTCCAGCATCTGCAGAGCCTTTTTCGCCTTAACCTCCCAGTTTCTCTCTCCGATGATCTTCAAATGGCTGATATGAAGAGGAACTCCTAGTCGCCTCGCGATTTCGATTACTTCTGCAAGAGATTCGCAGATTGTGTCTCCTTCGCCGCGAATATGCGTAATTAATGGAACTTGATACTTCTTCATCGGCCAAAGGACTTCAACAAAGTCCTCCAGATCGTAATTGTATTCCGGCGCATAGACTATCCCCAAACTGACTCCAAGAGCACCGGCTTCCAGAGAATTCTTAAGATAATCTCTTGCTATTTCCTTTTCCGTATCCGACAGCTTTCCAGTCTCATACCCCTTGACTGCGGCACGTATCGTTCCATTTCCGATCAGCATTCCCACATTGATCGGCAGAGGCTTTTTCTCTACCTCTTTTCTGTATGAGGCAAAGTCATCAAACAAAAGATCCTTCCCGACACTTCCGATGACCGGCTTTAAGAAGTTATGGATTTCCTCACGGTACCGAGTGGGACAGGGAATGATACTTAATCCACAATTACCATTGATGATTGTCGTTAATCCCTGTCTTACCTCTAGTTCCCCAAAGTCCTCCTGAAAGAGTCTTGCATCTGCGTGACGATGAATGTCAATAAAGCCCGGGGTTACATATCTTCCTGTAACATCCAGTATATTCTTTGCCGGTTGGTCGATCGTTTCACTAAGCTCCCGGATCTTGCCGGCCTCAACCGCCAGATCCAGGCGCAATGGCTTTGAACCGTCTCCTGTCACGACAAACCCATTCTTTAATATATAGTCATACATAAAATCACAGCTTTCTATAGAGGTTTTGATTAAATCCGAAGCTAATCCTTCCTCAGACTGTTAATCTGGCTCAGCATCAATTGCTTGCATTGATCAAAATAACCTTCAATATCAAACTCACCTTTATTAATCAGGTATTGAATGGTTGCACCTTGCATCAGAGAAACCAGAGTATACGGAAGCAGCTCCTTACTCTTATCATCAAGCCAGGGGCAATATTTCTCAAGCACTTCCCGGATCTCTCTTCTCCATTTCATATAGGATTCATCAAAATTATCATGAACCTCTTCGTTGCTCTTACTCTGCACCCAGAAATCGATCTCTGCAAAATCATATTTATGCTTTGTCAGAATCAATCTCTTTTTCTGATTAATAAATACCTCCAGCTGGCTCTCAAGCGTATCCTTACTGTGCTTTTTCTCTTTTCTTCTGGCATCATAGCACTCCTCGAAGATATACTCCTGCAGAGCCAGCATCAGCTCATCCTTAGTCTTGTAATAGTAATGAACATTCGATTGTACCATCTTTGCACGTTCTGCAATCAGATGCATTCTTGTACCGGCGATAGTCTGCTTATTCACTACATCCAGAGCAGCATTCATAATACGTTTGCTCTGCTCCTTACTGATCTCTTGATTAAGCTCCGAGGTTCCCTCCGTCTCAGAGGCTTTTTTGGTTACCCTTCTCGTCCTCTTCCTGGTCGTGTCCTCCATACGTGTATCTATCCCCTTCCTTGCGGCAGTAGCCAATTTCTTAATTGGATTTCACTGCCACTGCTTCGATCTCAACCAAACCGCCTTTGGGTAATTTGGCTACCTGTACACAGGAACGGGCCGGAGTCTCACCTTTAAAATAATCCGCATAAATTGCATTCACTGTACCGAAATCATTCATATCCTGTAAAAATACGGTGGTTTTAATTACATCCTGATAAGATAATCCAGCTTCTGCGAGGATTGCTCCCAGATTCTTTAAGCTAAGATGTGCCTGAGCCTCTACACCTTCCGGCATCGTACCATCTACCGGATCCAGACCCAGCTGCCCTGAGGTAAACAGAAAATCTCCGGCTTTAATCGCATGAACATACGGTCCAACCGCTGCCGGTGCATTTTTCGCATTGATAACTTCTTTTTTCATGATAATTCCTCCATTCATCTTTTATACCTTTGTCTTCATAGAATATCCTTCTCTTTATGATTGGACATCCCTAACTTATTCTACCTGCATTCCGGTATCTTGGCAAGGTCCCCGATGCACATAGCTGCCCTTCTTCTCAAGGAGAATCTTTCCTTCTTCTGCAGCCAGGTCTCCCATAAGCAGAACCTTCTCTGCCCTACCGGTAACCGCAAGCCCCTCATAGGGAGTGTAATCTACCTTCTGAAGCTGATCCTTCGCGGTAATCGTTCCTCGGCAATCCGGATCCCAGATCACCAGATCTGCATCACTTCCGACGGCAATCACACCCTTTTTCGGATACATTCCGAATAGCTTGGCCGGATTCGTAGATAAGGCGGCACAGAACTGCTCTGCAGTTATTCTGTTCTCAGCAACTCCATAAGTATACAGTAATACCGGCCGATGCTCTACTCCCGGAATACCGTTCGGTATCTTTGAGAAATCATTGATACCCCGCTCCTTCTGGCCTTTAAAATGAAAGCTGCAGTGATCGGTTCCAATGGTATCAATCTTATTGTCTCTCCACGCTCTCCAGAGGCACTCCATATCCTCCTTTTTCCGAAGCGGAGGAGATAATACATATTTGGCGCTCTCAAAGCCCGGAAGCTCATATTTGGAATCGTCCATCAAAAGATATTGGGGACAGGTCTCTACGTATACCTTCTGACCTTCATTCCTGGCCGCCTCGACGATCCGATAACCCTTTTTCGTGCTTAGGTGCACAATATTGACAGGTGCATCGGCAAGTCTGGCAATGGTAAGAAGCTGATTGACTGCCTCTGCCTCCACCTCGTCCGGTCGAGACAAGGGATGAGCCATCGGGGATAGATGTCCCAGTGACTTCTGTTCCCGGATCAGTGTATTCACCAGATCACCATTCTCACAGTGAACTCCGATGATTCCACCTTCTTCCCGGACTGCCTTCAATATCTCATACATAATTCCGGCATGAACCTTCAGATTATCATAAGCCATATATAGCTTATAGGAGGTAATGCCTGCGCCGGTCATATCCTTAAGCTCTTTTTTTGTATTCTCGTTCCAGTCACTGATCGACATATGGAATCCATAATGACAGGAGGATCGTCCCTCTGCTTTTTTATTCCAGATCTCCAGCGCTTCCTTTAGAGTCTCGCCTTTATTCTGAGTAGCAAAATCAAGAATAGTGGTCGTTCCGCCTGCCAGCGCTGCCTTGGTTCCGGATTCAAAATCATCTGCAGTAAAAAAATCGCCGGCATCCAGATCGAAATGGGTATGAGTATCGATAAAACCCGGGAAAATCAGCTTGCCTGCGGCATTGATTACCTGCTCTCCCCGAGGTACCAGATCTATCCCCAGCTCGGTAATCCGATCCCCTTCGATTCTGATGTCCATCCCGGTACTTTTCTCAGCTGTAACAACCGTTCCGCCTTTTATAAAAAGATCCATCGTTTCCATCACTCCTGTCTATTTATTGTAACAACAGATAGCGGTAATCATAATAGACCGCTAACATAAGATTTTTAATCTCTACATTCAGCTCACAGAAGATATCCTTCAGGTTAACATCCTTGATCTGGTTGCCAAGTCTTACACGGAAGTAAGCCTTTGACATATCTAAGAGAACAAAGCCTTGGTTCTCGCTGTTCTCAAAGTCCTCCACTGTTCTGAACAGAGTGAATTTCTCTTTATAGGGAGCACTGTCATAAGGACAAAAGCTCTTACAGTTACCGCATTCGTTACACATGTAATCCACATGAAGAATCTGGGGCATCTTTGCTCCGTGTACAAAGACGGAGATATTTGCTCTGTTCGGACAAACCTCAGTACATGCTTCACAGATCAGGTTACATTCCAGACAACGTTTTCCGTCATCCATCGGCTCCAGTGCCGGAACCAGATTTCCTTTTCTCAAAGCTATCTCTTTCTCATGAACTGGACTTTCGATCGCTGCTCTTGGACTGATGTTCAGAATAGCATTCACTGCCTTTGCGGCATCCCGGATAGCTTCCACTACCGTTGCCGGTCCATTTGCGCCGTCTCCTACCACATAGACATGGGACAACGAGGTCTCCATAGTATCAGCGTCATGCACTGCTACACCGCGGCTGTTCACCTTGATACCGAGTGCTTCGAAGTAGGAGTGATCTACCTTCTCACCAAGGGAGGCAACAACCGTATCGATATCCAGTACAGCCTCTTCTTCGGTTTCAACCGGTTTCTGTCTTCCGGAGGCATCCATCTCACCAAGAACCACTCTATGGCAGATCAACTTACCATTCTTATGGGCAACTGGTGCCAACAGCTCCTGAAGCTCTACTCCATCCTTAAGTGCCAACTCAAGCTCTTCCTCATCCGCGGGCATGTACTGTACCGTACGACGATATACGATGGATACCTTCTCAACTCCAGGTATTCGCTTCGCTGCTCTTGCTGCATCCATTGCGGTATTTCCTGCACCGATGATTGCAACATTCTTACCAATCGTCAAGGACTCCGGATGATTACGGCAGGCTTCCAGGAACTCTATCGCGTTGATCTCATTCTCACATTCGATACCGAGCGGCATTCCCTTTGTCGCTCCGACTGCCAGTACAACCTCTTCAAAACCAGCATCAAAAAGCTCATTGATATCATTGATCGGATGATTAAATTCAAACTTGGCACCCATAGCCTTTGCCAAATTAACATCTTTTTCTACATCCTCATAAGGAATACGAAACTCCGGAACTACATATCTTACGATTCCACCAGCCTGCGCTCTCTTTTCAAAGACTGTTACGTCAGCTCCTTCTCTCGCAAGGAAGAATGCTGTAGAGATACCTCCCGCACCAGCACCAACAACCGCAACCTTATGACCCTTATGTTTATCGGAGGGCTTCAGCTCCTGGATCAGTTCATCATAGCCCTTCTTCGCTGCTACGAGCTTCGCATCACGAATCAAAAGGGATTCCTCATAGAAATTACGGGTACATTTGTTCATGCATGTGTGGTTGCAGATCGTACCGGTAATAAAAGGCAGCGCATTCTTATCGGTGATTACCTTGAGTGCCTGCAGATATTCGCCGTCCTTCACCAGTTTTAAATAGGTAGGAACATCCTGATTGATCGGGCACTGCTTGTTGCAGGGTGCGATAAAGCAGTTGATCAACGGTACTTTATCCTTGATCTTTCTGGAGGGAAGTGGCTTCACTCCCTTTGTATAATGCTTATCGGTCATCACTTCCTGAATAAATTCTCCCAGGGCTTCTACCTCTATCCCATCGAATTCTTTATATTCCAGTGACTCCAGTTTCTGAGCGATCTGGGTACCTCTCTGATAACCACCGGTCTTAAGATAGGTGGTTGCCATGGTAACCGGCCAGATTCCAAGCTTAACGATCTTATCAATATTAAAATAGTCTGCACCGCCGGAGTATGAGATACGGAGCTTTCCGTCAAAAGCCTTGGACAGCTTGTATGCAACGGATAGAGAAAGTGCTGCCAGCGAACGGCCTGACATGTACATTTCCTGACTCGGCAGCTCGTTGCGGGTAACATCGACCGGGAAGGTATTGGTTAACTTCACGCCAAATTCCAGTCCTTCTTCCTTTGCTTTCTCCTGCAATCTTTTCAGCATGGGAACTGCATCTTCAAATTGTAAGTCATCCTTAAAATGGAAATCGCCAAATACTACGTAGCCATAGCCCATCCGGTCCATGATGTCTCGCGCTGTCTCATAACCGAGCAGGGTCGGATTGCATTTTACGAAGGTATTCAGATGCTTTTCTTTAATCAGATACGTTGCGATACTCTCAATCTCCTGGGGAGGACAGCCATGCAGCGTGGATACGGTAACGGAAGTACACACCTTCGGTGAAATGCTTTCAATAAAGGCTTTATCCACCTTTTCAAATCTCTCCGCATGAGATAGAAGATAATCCATACATTCCTGCCAAATAGGAGCTTTTCTTCCATCCATGAGCTGGTTGATAAAGGTATCAATCTTCTCGGACTGAATTCCCTTTAAATCATAGCCGACGCTCATATTGAAGATAAAGCCATCGCTCTCACCAAGTCCGAATTCCTTGGAAATAATCTTCAGCGCAAACCATGCCTTAATATATTCCTCCAGTGCCTCAGGTACGCGAAGCTCAGTAGACCATTCACAGTTGTAGCCCTCATCATCTGCAAGGATACAGGGTTTACTTACCGGAAGATCCTCGCCGTCCAGAGTCTGAACTGTCTTCAGCTCAAAGAAACGATTTCCGGTATAGTATGCTGCAACAATATTTTGTGCCAGCTGTGTATTCGGGCCGGCCGCCGGACCGAAGGGTGTCTCTAACTTCTCATCAAAGATATGAAGTACCTGTTTTTTTTCCTTCACAAAGGGTCTTCGTACTCCAAAGACCTTTCCGGTCTCTTTCTTTTCTTCAAAAATCCATTCCATCAGATTACGAAACGGTATCGGTGTCATTCTGTCTCCCATGTTTTTTTCCTCCTATCCATTAATGCTTTGTGCCAGCTTCTGCGCCTGCTCTCTGCAGTCCGCCATAGCTTTGGCTTCATCTATATAGAGAAGCTCACGATCCTTCATTAGGACCTTGCCATTGATCATTGTAGTTACTATCTTACATCCGTTCAAGCCAAAGAGCATATGGCTGTTGATGTTATCCGCTGTGAGAGGTGTGAGAGGATCATAATCCGCCACGACCACATCTGCCGCATAGCCTTCCTTCAAGACACCAAGAGGTGTATCAAAGTATCGGTTTGCAATTCTTGCATTCCCTTCAAATAGCATTGCAGGGACCTCACCCCAGGCTGCATTCGCATCACAGAGACTATGCTTATGCAAAACATTAGCCACCTTATAGGATTCAAACATGTCATTGGTATAGCCATCGGTTCCAAGTCCGGTCAAAATACCTCTATGATAGATCTCCATGGTCGGAGGACAGCCGCAAGCATTTCCCATGTTGGACTCCGGATTATGCACTACCATGGTATCTGTCTCCTTTAAGAGCTCCATCTCCTGTGAATTTACATAAATGCAATGAGCTGCAATCGTCTTCGGGCCAAGTATTCCCTGATCCATAAGACGGTTAACAATCCGTTTGCCGTGTCTCTTCAGATTCACATGCAAGTCCTCGATGCCTTCTGCCACATGAATGTGATAGCCTACATTCTCCGGCGTTTGCTCTCTGCATAACGCAAAGGTCTGATCCGATATAGTAAATGCAGCATGTAAGCCCATCATACCCTTCAACATATCATCCTTTTGCTTTGCTGCGTAGTGGATAAAATCTGCATTCTCCTTAACGCTGGCTCTCATCTTCTCTTCGCCGTCACGATCGGATACCTCATAACACAGACAGGTACGCACTCCCAGATCCTTTGCTGCATCTGCAATCGTGAATAAGCTGCCTTCGATACTTCCAAAGCTGGCATGATGATCGAATACCGTAGTAACACCATTCTTGATACAATCAATATAAGTAGCGATGGCACTCTGTTTCGTCTGTTCCAGAGTCAGATGACGATCAATCGTCCACCAGAGTCCATCCAGAATGTCCAGGAAACCTTTGGGGTTATAATTATTAATGGATAAGCCCCTTGCCATTGCACTATAGATGTGGTTGTGGGTATTAATCAGACCCGGCATAATTAAGCCGCCCTTTGCATCAATCCACTGTGCCTCCGGATATTTCGTCCTTAGTTCCTCCGTCTTTCCAAGCGCTATGATCTTTGTCTCCTCAACAAGCACTGCTCCATTTTCAATGAAAGGCTGGTCCTTATCTCTGGTTACTACTCTACCATTTCCAATCAGTATCATAATTGTCTCCTTTCTTTCTATAATTTTCGTCATTTTAGGTATTTATACCCAATAACTCGAAAAATATTTCATAAGTTGTCTGAATTGTGCTATTGTTTGACCAATCAATCTAATTAATTTTTAAAAAAAATAATTATTACTAACTTTGTTTTTACATATTTTTCTTTCATTTAGTTGTTTTGAACAAAAATATCGTTTTTTATTAGCCATTTTATACAATTTGCATCGTTTTATTTTACACTAATATAGTTTATCACCATCATAATGTAAAATCAAATGAAATTATAAAAAAATTAAATTTTGTATTTTTCGTTGAAAAATGTATTGATTTTTTTATCCGATATGCTATGATGAATCATATGATGTGCCATAAGAAATTAATTAATACAGAAAGTCCGCATTAATTATTCGAACTTTCTCTTTCATCAAAAGTTTTTCATATTTAGGAGGTAATCATGGATAAAATCAAATGGATTCAGAACACCATGCCAAAAACCGCCGATTCTAACCTTGAGGTTATGGACTTATCCGAAGTTAAGAAAGCCCGTGACTTTCATCAGACAATCCCCGGTTATGAGCGCACACCCCTGGCTAATCTCCAGCGCATGGCAGAGTATCTTGGACTAAGGGAGCTTTATATCAAGGACGAATCCTACCGCTTCGGCCTGAATGCTTTTAAGGTTCTCGGCGGTTCTTTCGCAATGGCTCGTTATATTGCTCAGAAGACGAATCGTGACGTATCCGAACTTGATTTCGAAACCTTGACCAGCGACAAGCTGAGACAAGAGTTCGGTCAAGCAACGTTCTTTACCGCAACCGACGGAAATCACGGACGCGGTGTTGCCTGGGCAGCGAACCGACTGAAGCAGAAAGCAGTCGTTTACATGCCAAAGGGTTCCACACAGACTCGTCTTGACAATATCAAGGCAGAGGGAGCCACAGCAACTATTGAAGAAGTCAATTATGATGAATGTGTTCGTATGGCAGCCGCTGCTGCTGCAAAAACCCCCAACGGTGTAGTCGTACAGGATACTGCCTGGGAAGGCTACGAGGAGATTCCGGCATGGATTATGCAGGGCTATGGCACTATGGCTATGGAATCCATTGAACAGTTGGAGAAGCTTGGTACCGATCGTCCGACCCATGTATTTGTACAGGCCGGTGTAGGTTCCTTGGCCGGTGCCGTACAAGGCTACCTGGCAAATAAATATCCGGATAATCCTCCTACGGTAGTAGTTGTGGAAGCAGATGTTGCCGCTTGTCTTTACAAGGGTGCTGTTGCCGGAGACGGCAAGGAACGTTTTGTAGATGGTGATATGCAGACCATTATGGCAGGTCTCGCATGCGGAGAGCCCAATACAATATCCTGGGATATCCTAAAGAATCATGTGTCCGTATTTGTAGCAGCTCCGGATTGGGTAGCTGCTAAAGCGATGAGAATGCTGAGTGCTCCAATCAAAGGAGATCCTCAAGTTGTATCCGGTGAATCCGGTGCCGCTCCCTTCGGTGTATTAGTTGAGATTATGACCAACCCCGAGCTTGCAGAGCTTAAGAAAGCGTTGAAGCTTGATGAGACCTCCAAGGTTCTTCTCTTTTCAACAGAAGGCGATACGGATCCCGACCGCTATAAAGAAATCGTTTGGGATGGAAAACAGTATAACTAAATGTAGGTTTTTGGCAAAGAATTATGAACATGTTTTATGTTCATAATACTCAAACGAAGTTAACGATTATGAACAATTTTTATGTTCATAATACACAAGCGAAGTTAACGATTATGAACACGTTTTATGTTCATAATATATAAACGTAATGTGCTTACTTGTAAGCATACGATCAGAGTGAAAGACTATGAACTATCTACATGTTCATAATAATATAAGGAGGAATACAAGAATGGATTTTAACAAAGTCAAACAAGCATCGGAAGGTTACTTGCCGGCAATGACCAAATTTCTTCGTGAATTGGTTGCCATTCCGGGAGAAAGCTGTGGCGAAGAAGGACATATAAAGCGTATTGAGGCTGAGATGAATGCCGTTGGCTTCGACAAGGTAGTCATCGATCCCATGGGTAATATTCTCGGATATATGGGTAGCGGTAAAACACTCATCGGGTTTGATGCTCATATTGATACCGTTGGCATCGGCAACCGCGCAAACTGGAAGTTTGATCCTTACGAAGGCTATGAGACGGAGGACGAGATCGGCGGCCGTGGTACCTCTGACCAGCTGGGCGGTATTGTGTCCGCTGTATACGGCGCAAAGATCATGAAGGATCTAGGATTATTAAACGATAAATACACCGTTTTAGTAACTGGTACTGTTCAGGAAGAGGATTGTGACGGACTCTGCTGGCAGTATATTATTAATGAAGATAAGGTGAGACCGGAATTTGTTGTATCCACCGAGCCGACCGACGGTGGAATTTACCGCGGACAGCGCGGCCGTATGGAGATCCGTATTGATGTTCAGGGTGTTTCCTGTCATGGATCCGCTCCCGAGCGTGGTGATAATGCAATCTACAAGATGGCTGATATTCTTCAGAATGTTCGTGATCTTAACGAAAATGATGCTGCAGATGACAAAGAGGTCAAGGGCTTAGTTAAGATGCTGGATGAGAAGTACAATGACAAATGGAAGGAAGCTCGCTTCTTAGGTCGCGGTACCGTAACCACCTCCGAGATCTTCTTTACTTCTCCTAGCCGTTGTGCCGTTGCTGATTCCTGCTCTGTATCCCTGGATCGTCGTATGACCGCAGGCGAGACCTGGGAGAGCTGCTTGGATGAGATCCGCGCACTTCCTTTTGTCAAAAAATATAATGCACAGGTAAGTATGTATCAATATGATAGACCTAGTTATACTAATCTCGTATATCCGATCGAGTGCTACTTCCCTACTTGGGTTATCCCGGAAGATCATGCTGTGACAAAAGCGATGGAAGAAGCTTATACCAATATGTTCGGAACTACCAGAAGTGGCGCCAAGGATGCGGATGCCATGAGAAAAGCACGTCCTCTTACCGACAAATGGACCTTCTCCACCAACGGCGTTTCCATCATGGGACGTAACGGAATTCCTTGCATCGGCTTCGGCCCCGGCGCAGAAGCACAGGCTCATGCTCCGAATGAGAAGACCTTCAAAGAGGATCTGGTAAAGTGTGCTGCAGTCTATGCTGCATTACCTACACTGTACTGCAAATAAGATAGGCTCTGATTGTAAAACCACTAAAAACAACGGTTATCTCAAAAGGGATAACTCGCATAAAAAAAGGAGATTTTATATGAATTTACAGGATTACATTGATAAGCTGAATAAGTTAAATTTCAAGGAAATGTACAACAACGATTTCTTATTGACCTGGGAAAAGTCCTCCGATGAACTGGAAGCTATATTTACCGTCGCAGATGCACTCCGTTACATGAGAGAGAACAATATCTCTACAAAGGTTTTCGAGAGCGGTCTTGGAATCTCTATCTTCCGTGACAATTCTACCCGTACTCGTTTTTCCTTCGCATCCGCTTGTAACCTCTTAGGTCTTGAGGTGCAGGATCTTGACGAAGGCAAGTCTCAGGTAGCTCATGGTGAGACCGTTCGTGAGACTGCAAACATGGTATCCTTCATGGCAGATGTCATCGGTATCCGTGACGATATGTATATCGGCAAAGGCAATGCCTATATGCGCGAAGTATCTGAAGCTGTTAAAGCAGGTAATCAGGATGGTATTCTGGAGCAGAGACCTACCTTGGTTAACCTTCAGTGTGATATCGACCACCCGACCCAAGCTATGGCTGATATGCTTCATATCATTCATGAATTCGGTGGTGTTGAAAACCTTAAGGGCAAGAAAATCGCAATGTCCTGGGCTTACTCTCCTTCTTACGGCAAGCCGCTGTCCGTACCTCAGGGTATCATCGGTCTGATGACACGTATGGGTATGGACGTGGTACTTGCTCATCCCGAAGGTTACGAGGTAATGAGTGAAGTAGAAGAAATCGCTAAGGCAAATGCTGAAAAGTCCGGTGGTTCCTTCACAAAGACCAATAGCATGGCAGAAGCTTTTAAGGATGCAGATATTGTATATCCGAAGAGCTGGGCACCGTTCAAAGCGATGGAAAAACGTACTGACCTCTACGGTAACAACGACTTTGACGGCATCAAGGCACTGGAAAAGGAATTATTGGCTCAGAATGCAGAGCATAAGGACTGGGCATGCACCGAAGAGATGATGAAGCTTACCAAGGATGGCAAGGCACTCTACATGCACTGCCTGCCCGCAGATATCACCGGTGTAAGCTGCAAGGAAGGCGAGGTTGATGCCTCCGTATTTGATCGTTACCGTACACCGTTATACAAAGAAGCAAGCTACAAGCCATATGTTATTGCTGCTATGATGTTCTTAAGCAAATTTGAGAATCCGCAGGCAGTTTTAAAGGCGCTGGAGGAGCGTTCCGTACCGAGAAAATTTGATTAATTCAAAGGAGCGAATCCGATTTTATGAAAAAGCGAATTGTGATAGCACTAGGTGGCAACGCGCTCGGTAATAATCTGCCCGAGCAGATGATTGCAGTACAAAAGACTTCAAAAGCAATTGCAGACCTGATTGAAGAAGGTCATGAGGTAGTTATCTCCCATGGAAACGGTCCCCAGGTTGGCATGATCAATCAAGCCATGGCGGAATACGGACGTAAGAATCCGGAGCACCCCACCTTTACTCCTCTGTCTGTCTGTGTAGCAATGAGCCAGGCTTATATCGGCTATGATTTACAGAATGCTCTAAAGGAAGAATTAATTAACCGTGGTATTCAAAAATCCGTAGCCACTGTGATTACTCAGGTGCGTGTGGATGATAAGGATCCCGCCTTCGAGAATCCCACAAAGCCCATCGGTCACTTCATGAGTGCCGATGAGGCAGCTTTAGCAAGAGAAAAAGGGTTTACCGTAGTAGAGGACAGCGGAAGAGGTTACCGAAGAGTGGTAGCCTCTCCCAGACCTCAGGAAATAATTGAGATTAATACCGTGAAAAGCCTACTGAATGCGGGAGAGATCGTCATTGCAGGTGGCGGCGGCGGTATTCCGGTTATTCGCGTCGGTAATCACTTAAAAGGTGTCGGCGCCGTGATCGATAAGGATTTTGCCAGCTGCTTAATCGCTAAAGAGATTGATGCAGATGTCTTTATCATTCTCACCGCAGTAGAAAAAGTTGCAATCAACTTCGGCAAACCCGATGTCAAATGGCTGGATAAGATCAGTACCATTGAGGCTGAAGAATACATAAAGCAGGGACATTTTGCTCCGGGCTCTATGCTTCCGAAGGTTCAGGCCGCTGTAGAATTTGCAGCCTCCAAACCAAATCGTTCCGCTCTTATTACCCTTCTCGAGAAGGCCAGAGACGGTATCAATGGGTTGACAGGAACCGTGGTAGTGGATCAGCAATAAATAGTGTCAGTGCTATGAGGCTGTTGCTTCGTAGACTATTTAAGATAAAAGAAGAGCGTGAAGCCACACGCTCTTCTTTTATTATCAAGGTTACGGGCAACAGCCGATTAAGTTATCGCTATTATTATCTACACAATCCTTAAAAAACCTACCGTAACTTTATTTGTTTAAACTGAAATAATTGTATTATAATTGCATTTAATGTACAATTTATATTACAATATAATTTATATTTGTTCCTAGGATGAACTACCGATTGTTTCTGTACTTATAAGGAGGAGTTATAGTGACAAAAAGCGAGATGTATCGTATTGTACAGAATCAACTTGCTATTGATTTGAACTGTAGACGAGATACCAAAACTCCTTGAATTGAATTGATTCAACTATGCAATCCAACATAATCCAAATCACCCGATACAAAACATACTTATCATGCTTGCAAAAAAAGGTAACGAAATAATCGCAATCGTGTCTGCTTCGGCATGGAGCTCAAAAATGTGGGGATTGGGACTGGATGTATTACCTAAATATCGTCCTAATTACTCTACTACCGCATGTAATATTGCTTCTCAAAAGGTAGCCTACAAAGCGGGCTATATGCCTGCATGGATGAGTGACAACAAGCTTAGATTTGAAGGTGAGCTTAGCAATTCTTAAAGGCAAGAGAGGAAGCTAAGTATAACATAGCTTAATAGTATTAAAGAAGAATTTGATTCGCATTTTAAAGCAAGAATTGAACCATTATGTAATGCGTACGATAGATATCTTTCTAAAAGAATGAGAAATGCTAATTTGAGAGGAGATCAATAAGTGAATAATGACAGAAACTGGACCGTATTATTTATTGGTGGAGCTTCAGGAATGGGAAAATCGAGCATAGCTTATGAAATCGCTCGTTACTATGGTGTGAATGTCCTGGAAGTGGATGATGTTCACTTATCTGTAAAATCGGTGACATCAAAAGAAAGTTTTCCGGCAATACATTATTGGGAGACCGGTGTGGATTGGAAAGATATTGGAGTTGATGGCAATGTAAACTGGTTGATTGATGTAAGCAAAGAAATGATTCCAACATTAAAAAAGCTTGTAGACAGGCATATTGAAGATAATTTGCCAATTATTATTGAAGGTGATTTTATCTATCCTGAATTTACAATATCTTTTGATAATCCCGAGGTAAAATCAATTTTTGTGAATGAATCAGACATTGATCAAATATTGCAGAATTATCTGGCAAGAGAAGGCGGCGAATTACAGCATTATAGAGCCGAAATAAGCATTGCATATGGAAAATGGATCGTAGATACCTGTAATAAAAATGGAATTAGAGTGATTGAAGCAAGACCTTGGGATACAGTATTGCATAGAACCATAAAAAGTTTATTGTGATGTCAATGCCTTGGATATAATTCACTGATCAACCGGAGGTGAGATCCATCAAAAATATTACACAGAGATATTAAGTCACTCTTCAGCAAATGAGTACATTTAGGTCCTCTAGTGAATATAAGGAAAGTTTTAAACGGCAGGAAAGCATATATCGACTTGCTATTAATGGCTGACGAATAGGAAAGCATGATAGACAAGTACCTATGCATGCAGCTGGCACAGACCAGCCTCGTGAGACTGCTTACTCTCAAACGAGCTGTTACTTCTATCTCTTCCAGGTGATGACTGCGTTGAACAAATCGCCGTCGACCATTATCTCAAACCGTCCCCCCCTGCAGCTCAACAAAGCTTTTATCTCTAGGTATGATGTTACCTTAATTGTATCTTTACACTAATAGTAACCTTAAAAACAAAAGGACTTCTTCAGAAAAAGCTGAAGATTTTCTTAAGAAGAACAAGAAAACTCCCTACGATAATACATGCCGAAGAATACTACTCATAAAAAATCAGTTGTTTTCAGTAAAGAAGCTATTGAAAAGTTCTTCTTGACAATTCGTATCATTCATGTAATAATTCAACATAAATATTTGAGGATAGAGACAGCTTCCTTCTATGGTAATCAACGACGATTATTTTATCAGCTCGCGACTGATGAGATAATCTTTTTTATTCCCATTACACAAAAACTCCTTGGGAAAAGGACGGAGGCAAAATCTTACTCTTCATTAAGCATGCTTAAATAAGCCACTATACTATATTTGACAAAGAGGTCAAAGCGAATCAGCTTTGACCTCTTACTTTATTCATTACAATGGAAAGTTCGCGAAGCGTACTTTCTATCGTTTACACGAATACCATCTAATGAGAGTGAGGATTCCTTTATGGAGATTAATTTGGCAAATACCGCTTTTCTAATTATGTGTACGGCTTTTGTCTTTCTTATGACACCTGGACTGGCACTGTTCTATGCCGGTATGGAGCGCCGTAAAAATGTTCTGAATACGATGATGTCCTGTTTTTTTATCTGTGGCGTAGGTTCTTTAATGTGGGTGACCGTAGGCTATTCCTTATCCTTCGGTGCCAATCACGGCGGTATCATCGGTGATTTCAGTAAGCTGTTCTTTCAGGGAGTCGGAGCAGAGCCAAACGCTCTCTATTCCGGTACAATACCTGAGACCTTGTTTGCAGCATTCCAAATGATGTTCGCCATCATCACACCGGCCTTAATCTGTGGTTCTCTGGTCGGGCGAATGAAGTTCTCGGCATTGGTCGTCTTCGTCATCGTATGGTCCCTTCTGGTATATTATCCGCTTGCCCATATGGTGTGGGGTGACGGAGGCTTTCTTAGAGAACTTGGAAGTATCGATTTTGCAGGCGGAAATGTCGTACATATCAGCTCCGGCGTATCCGGCCTTGTAGCAAGTATTATCCTGGGGCGACGCCGAGAGTATGGTATCGTCTCCTACAAGCCGCATAATATTCCTTATGTACTTCTTGGTGCAGGATTGTTATGGTTCGGATGGTTCGGCTTTAACGGCGGCAGTGCACTGGCTGCGGACGGCTTAGCGGTACATGCCGTTCTTACGACCAATACCTCTGCTGCTGCAGCTTTAATCTCCTGGATGTTTCTTGAGAAATTGGTACATGGTAAATCTACTGCTTTAGGTGCTGCTACCGGCGCCGTAGTCGGCTTGGTTGCCATCACTCCCGGTGCAGGCTTCGTTCCGGTATGGGCGTCCGTTGTTATCGGTGCTTTGGTCAGTCCGATCTGTTATATCACAATGACCAAGATCAAGGCAAAATTCAAGTATGATGATGCCTTGGATGCCTTTGGTTGTCATGGTATCGGCGGAATCTGGGGAGGAATTGCAACCGGATTATTCACGGAGCAGTCCATCAACCCGGCGGCGAAGTGGGACGGGCTTATATTCGGTGATACTCATCTCCTACTCGTGCAGGTCCTCAGCGTTGTCTTTACCATACTATTTGCAGGAATCGCTACCTTCGTAATACTTAACTGTATGAAGCTGTTTATGCCTATCCGCGTTGATACTTCACAAGAGGCACAGGGACTTGATATCGCAGAGCATGGTGAGATGGCATATCCTGCCTTCAACGGACTAGACTAGCGATTAGAAAGGAATATATTCATAATGAAAAAAATTGAAGCTATCATTCGGCCCGAGGCATTGGAGCCGCTAAAAGCAGAGCTACTGAAGATAAAGATCAATGGTCTGACCATCAACCAGGTACTTGGCTGCGGTAAACAATATGGGTTCACAGAATATGTTCGAGGGAATGAGATCATCCTGAATACACTTCCTAAAATAGAAATTAAGATGATTGTTCCTGATGAACGGGTAGAGGAGGTTGTTGAGACGATTATCTCTGCCACCGAGACCGGAGAGATGGGAGACGGCAAGATATTCATATACGATGTTCTGGATTGCATCCGAATCAGAACGAGAGAACACGGAGAACGTGCACTGTAGCCTAACGACTACTTATTTGATACATGTCAAGCATTCAAAAATTCAAACTATCGCAAAGAAATTACTGAAATTAAAAGAAATGGAGTAAAAAAAGTGAAGTATGCTTTCAAACCGTGCATACTTCACTTTTTATTTTTATGTTTCAATTTGTCAGTACGATGCAACCGTTTTAAATATATTCAATCTCCTGCAGAAACAAGCCTTGGGCACTTGCCGGTGTACTGGCGGTAACGGTTGCTTCAGAATTCAAAATCGCCTCGATATCCTGCGCGTCCCTTGCACAAAGTCCGATATCCAGCAATGTAGCTACAACCATCCGAGCCATGTTATGGAGGAAATCGTTTGCTTTGATTGTAATCTGAATCTCCTTCGCATCCTGATAGATATCAATACTATAAATTTCCTTCATCGTAGACTTACTTTTCTTTACTGTTGAGAAGTTCTTAAAGTCATGCTTTCCGATGAGCAGCTTCGCTGCCTCCTTCATCAAATCGACGTCCGGCTTTTTAAAGCAATAATAGGTGTACTTGCGGTCAAATACGCTTGGTACATCTCCGATCGCGATACGATACAGATAGGTCTTTGCCTTTGCATTGAGCGTCGCATGAAAGCGTTCCGGAACTTCCTCAACTTCAGTTACCGCAATATCCATCGGCAGATATCGATTAAAATAATTTTTTATCTCATATAGCTTTAACTTGGACGCTGTCTTATAATTTGCAATCTGCGCATAAGCATGAACTCCAACCTCGGTTCGACATCCACAGTTCAGCTCTACATCCTCGCCTGTCATTTTCTTAATCAGTTCCAGCAGCTTGTTCTCAATGGTAAGCTCAGATTCTTCTTTACCCAGTCTTTGCCAGCCATGATAACGGCTGCCGTCATATTCCAGTGTTAACTTAATGTTTCTCATATTTCACTCACCTTTCAATACACTAGGGCTTTCTCCACCGTGATGAGGTAATGCCACCGGCAGATGTCTCTTGGTATAATATCGATAATATAGGATAAACAGTATTGAGGTCACTACCCAGGTGATCGGATAGCTGTATACTACGGTACTAACCTCCGGTCGGAAGGGAACTACCGCAAACAGCCATAGGACACGAAGTGCACATACCCCGACGCTGGTAATCAACATCGGAATAAAAGCATCGCCCATTCCTCTTAATGTGCCTGAAAAAATCTCAATAAATACATACGTCCAGAAGGTAGGCACCATAATATGTAAAATCTCCAATCCCTTTTCGAGAACTTGAGGGTCCGAAGTAAAGAGCCAATAGATGGAAGGACCTCCAAAGTAAAGAACCGCACTAAGTCCGATTGCCACTGCCATCGCAATGCGAAGACAGACCTTGGCGCCTCTTCGTACTCTGTCATAGTATCCAGCGCCATAGTTCTGACCTGCAAAGGTCGTAATTGAGATACCGAAGGCATTCATTGTCATCCAGAAGATACCATCGATTTTTCCATAGGCTGTCCAGGCAGCGATGGTATCCGTTCCAAAACTGTTCATATTCGCTTGTATGATTACATTGGAAGAGGAATACATCAGAGATTGAAAGCCTGCCGGAAGACCGATGCGAATGATTCTCTTCAACAGTTCTTTATGGAACCGAATATCCTTCAATCTTAACTGATAACTATCCTTTGTCTTCATTAATTGAATACATACTAAGGTAGCACTGCACACCTGGGAGATAACCGTTGCTACTGCCACACCCATGACATCCCAGTGAAATGCTATTACTAGCAATAGATCCAGTGCAATGTTGATAAAACAGCTGATAATCAGATAGTACAATGGTCTGCGTGAATCTCCGACGGCACGTAGGATACCAGCGCCTACATTATAGACAAGATTAGCTATCATTCCTCCAAAGTATATCCGGATATACGTCAGGGAATAAGGCATAATCTCCTGTGGTGTCCCCATAAGACGGAGTGCAACCGGAGCACAGATCAGTCCGATCACCATAATTATGACGCCTCCCGCAATAGCCATGGCAATTGCCGTATGAACTGCATTACTGACTTCTTTCTCATGCTTACCGCCGTAATACTGCGATATGGTAACCGTCGCTCCGGTGGAGATACCGATGAAAAATCCGACAAATACATTAATCAATGTACCTGTTGTTCCGCCCACCGCCGATAATGCCTCTTTTCCGACAAACCGTCCCACGACAATTGCATCCGCTGTGTTATAAAGTTGTTGAAAAAATGTTCCAAATAAAAGCGGAAAGAAAAAGATCAGGAGCTGCTTCCAGATGACTCCCTCGGTAATTCCGTTCTTATTATTTCCTGTACGTATCATATTCTTCCCTTCTTACCGCCAGTAACGCCTCGTTTCTTTCTGGCCTGAACCGTATCTGCTAAACTACGATTCCATGTATCTGATGTTGATAAATTTTCAAGTAGTTTATGTGCAATTATATAACAAACTTGTCAGAATGTATATATCCCTTTTCGAAGGAAAGAGGGATTCCAAGCAATATTTTACTTATCTTTGCAGATACTAATAAAATCAACCTGTGAAGTCAAAGAATACTTATTTAAGTACGGATGGACTGCAAGCAGGTGGAAAGGCAGGATAAAATCATGGACAACAATAAAAACAGGATCAAAGACCGTGGAAAAAGTAACCCGGAGCTGCGTAAGATGAAGCCAAAGGAAAATGCGGATGTCGGTATTGAAAACGGACAGGTCATCGGTGTTCACGAAAGTAAGCATGAGAAACACCGCTCCGAGAAATAATAATGAATTGACCACATCTTCGGTATCATATACTGAAAAAAAGCGATGCGGTAACCCTTTTTGCAGCAATGAGGAAAATTATATTTGCCCCCAGTGCATGCGAAAGAGTTGCCGCATCCTTATTTTATGTTTTATATTGTAATTAAATTCATCGACTCATATCATCAATACATTAACCAAGAAAAACAAAATACGCAATAACAACTGCACCTAGTATGATACGATACCAACCAAAAGCAGTAAAATCGTTCTTCTTAATATAACCGATCAAAAAGCGAATAGCAATGACGGATACTATAAAAGCAACAAGCATACCAGTAACAAGAATCGCAATCTCCGTTCCGGTAAAGTGGAAGCCAAACTTGACTAATTTAAGCAGACTGGCACCGAACATCACCGGGATGGACAGGAAAAAGGAGTATTCCGCTGCAACATAACGGGAGGTTCCAAGTAAAATCGCTCCAAGGATGGTTGCTCCGGACCGGGAGGTACCGGGTATCAAGGCTAAAATCTGAAATACACCGATAATCAAAGCCGTTGTATAAGTCAATTCCTTGAAATTGTTAATCTTTGCCTTTTTCCCCTTATTGCGCATTTCTACCACAATAAACAGAATACCGTAAATGATCAATGTAACTGCAACCGTCTGATAATTATAAAAATGCTCGTCGAACCAGTCGTCAAGCAAAATACCCAAGATTGCCGCGGGAATGCATCCGACCAATACTTTAAACCACATATCCCAGGTAGCCAGCTTTTCCTGTTTTGATTTACTTAAGGCAAACGGATTCAGCTTTATAAAATAAAGTAATACAACCGCCAAGATAGCGCCTAGCTGGATGACAACGCGGAACATCTCCATGAATTCCTCTGTAGCATTGAAATGGATAAGCTCCTCTGCCAAAATCATATGTCCTGTACTGCTGATCGGCAGCCACTCTGTTATTCCTTCAATAATACCAATTATGATTGCTTTGAAAATTTCTACTAGCATATTCTGTTACCCACGCCTTTCCCTTTTTTTGTCATCATTATGCAAGAAAGCCCTTCCCACACATTTTCAGTGTTACTCCCCTTTGGTACGAATAGCTACATTATAACAGCTTTTCTTACGTATCACCATTATATTTTAACGACATAATAAAAAAATTGTCTACAACCTATTTTACTGTTCCAAAAGAATCAGTAATACCTCTATTTTATATTCTTCTTCATCTTATTCTTCTGCTTTCAAGTTTATTTTATTTTTTTGCGATATAATAGAGCGTAGTGAACATTCTTCAAGCTTGCTTGAAAGCATGCGAACGGAGCGAAGACCATGAATACGTTTCTTTATTCATGGTATAATGCATTCACTTTAAAAGGAGGTGTCATATTGACACCTCCCTCTAGGGTATTAAAGTTCAAACACCTCTATACTTTTGATCAAAACAACCATCCCCTTTCATTCGAAATTGACCGGTCACCTATATTATCTCATAGCAGACATAAACCGTATAGGAACAAAATGATTATATTGATTTTTTCCCATACACAATCTTCTTTATCGTATCTTCACCCAAATGAAACCGGTCTGCGAGGGCCTCGATTGTCTCCCCCTGTAAAAACATATTCATGATCTTCCTGTTTCTTATGTCAATTACCTCTCTGGTTCCATTGACATAGCCCCAACCTGCTCTAGTGCTCTTCTTCGGAATATAGACGAGACTACCCTCGACATACTCCTGAATCTCTTTTAACAGGCGGGCCGGCAATACATCTGTGCCCTTCTTGTAATTCAAATAGCGATCCCTCCAAAATAACGATGTCTGATTTGTTGTTACCATCTAAGCTTTTCATGTAAAGCCCACCTCCTTAAATTTGATAAAAACAGTATATCACAGGTTTGAAATGATTACCATCCTATATTTGAAGTGTCAAAAGGTGCTATGCACTCTTCCTGTTACAAAGGATTGCTATGCAAGCAAGCTTGCAATAGCAACCCTATGTGTCAGGAAAGCACCTTCGGTGCTTCTGATACTTTAGTCCATGCAACAAAAAACACCTCAAACACTCTTATAAAGTGCTTGAGGTAAGGATCAAATTAATCGTTCTCGTCTTCTGCTAAGATTGCTTTAATTCTGTGAATCAGCATTTCGATTGCAACATCATTCATACCGCCTCTGGGAATGATGACATCCGCATATTTCTTATACGGTTCTACAAAAAGCTCATGCATGGGCTTTACTGTATTTGTATACTGGGTAATGACCGATTCTAAGCTTCTTCCGCGTTCATTCACATCTCTAATGATACGTCGGATCAATCGTTCATCTGCATCGGCATCTACGAAAACTTTGATATCTAGCAGATCCCGAAGCTCTGCATTTTCATAAATCATAAACCCTTCTACGATGATAACCTTAGCCGGGTTCACCCGCACTGTCTCAGCCAGACGATTGTGAATTACATAAGAATAGACCGGACGATCAATGGGCTTATATTGTTTCAGCTGCTTGATATCATTGATAAAGCGCTGGGTATCAAATGCATTCGGATGATCATAATTTAATTTTACTCTTTCCTCTAAGGGTAGCTCATCATGGGGAAGATAATAAAAATCATGGCTTAACAGCTCCACACTGTCCTTGAAGGCTTCCTTGATTCGATTGGCTACTGTAGTTTTACCGGAAGCAGAGCCGCCTGAGACACCGATCACGACAACATTTTTCATACTGATGTTTTTATCCTTTCTTACATTCATCACTTCAACTATTGTATCTTGTTCAATCGTTTTTTATCACTTAATATCAACCTTTGTCTAAGGAAGTAATTTATTCGTTTCCTATCATATCACAGGAATCTACACTTGTCTAATAACATTTTAATATATTGGAGGAACTTTTCAATTTAAAATAAAGAGAGCTATTGCAAAAATATAGTACTTCGGAAGAAAGAGAAAAATGCTTCCTAAGTAATAAATTTTGCAATAGCTCCGAGCAAGTTATGTTGGAAAATATAGGCTGCGAATCTTATCCGCGGTCCGGGCAGCCATAGCTTGAGTCGTCAAAGTCGGGTTCGGTCCTCCGATACCGTTGTACAGCACACTGTTATCTGCAACAAAAAGACGTTTTACCTGAAATGCTTCACAGTTGGTATCTACCACATACCCGATCCGCATTGTACTCATGATATGGATGAATAATTCAGCCGGCCAGTTGGCTCGTGTGATGGTTTTGGCTCCTGCTGCCCGAAGCAGCTGCGCTGCATAGATAGCGATCTGCTCCCGCTTCGCCATATCTTGTTCACTGGGTTGATAACGGATCACCGGAATATATCCGAATTCATCCTTGATCACGGGATCAAGAACCACCTCGTTGCTTTGGCTAACTTCATCGTCTACGAATAGCAACAAACTAAGAGTTCTCTTATATTCCCTCATAAACTCCTTCAGCTGTTCACCTGCAATCAGCCCTTCAAAGTCCCAGGCTGCTTCTGCACTGCGGGATGCGAGGGAAGCAAACCCGCTCGCACTGGTACCATAATTGAGTGATGCAAAAATCCCCGGGCTCATTCCCATCGTAATCATTACACCAAGTCCCGGAATATCCAGTCTTCCCGCTGAGTTCTGCCCAGTATAAGGCTTAATATCAGATACTCCAAGAATATCCATCAATACCTTCTCATCAAATATTCCGGATACAGTGTCAAACCAGTGATTCGTTAATCCTTTTCCCACCCAGGGATTCTCAGGTAATCCCGAATTCAACCAAAGACGTGGCGTTTCGATTCCACCGGCACTCATGACGACTACTCTGGCATTCAACTGTGTACTTTCACCGGTCCAGGTATCTTTATATATCACTCCTGAAGCGTATACTCCCTGCTGACTATCCTCCGCAGTCAAAATCTGCGTTACAAATGCATTCGGTCTTACCTGACAATTCCCGGTAGCCAATGCCCTCGGAATATAACTGACCAGTGTAGATCGCTTCGCCACTGTTTCGACGGTCGGACCGATATGACAGCCATTGACGCAGTGCCCCCTCAGGGTACAGCCTACTGAATGGTTATTCTGCAAATCAAAATCCGGATCATTGATTCGCGGATTTACTTCCAGAATTGCATTACTTGTACGTCGATAGCCGGGCTGCGTGAGATTCATCGCATTTGTGAACTGCCAGCCGGCCTTTTTTGCGCCATAGTAGAACAACTCCTCCTTCGGTGTGACCGGAGCTTCATGAACAGGAAGCTGACCCTCCACCCGTTCATAGTAAGGAACCAATTCCTCATAGGATATGGGCCATACATTATTGATTGCCTGTGGAAATGCTCTCGGAGAATTCGCAAAATAATGGAGCGTCGTCCCTCCAACTCCTGCAATTTGCCAGACTTCCCCTCCCTTGCGAAGCCAAGGTGGCTTTGTACGGTCTGCCGGTCCCCATCTGAGCTTCCCGTTAACCATATCGTTCATGTCGTCTTCCAGGTCAGTAAAGCAATGATTCAGTATATCAATACTCAGATCCCCATAACTGTCACTATAATCCGCACCTCGCTCCGAATTAGGATTCGGCCATTTTGCATTGCCATAATAGGGACCCGCATCCAGAACAATTACCTTGACTCCGTTCTCTGCCAGCTCCTTAGCTGCAACAGCTCCTCCACCTCCGGCACCGATGATAATTACATCAGCATCATAATTTTCATTCATCCTGCTCTCCCTTTCCGCGTCTGCTCTGTACGCACTAACTAATATTTACGGTTCGTAATACCCTGTAGCCAAGAGATGGCCCAGGATAATCGATCTGCTGCCAGCTGATCGGAACATATTCCAATACTCGGTTTCCGGGTGGATCTTGTTTGGTTGTTCCATATCCCGACCATTCCGAATAGTATCCCATTAAGGTATAGGTAAGTAAGGAGCTTGTGACGTTGTTAGTAAAGCCCGAATTCCTCCACTGCTCATCCGGAAGCAGAACCGGATCTACCTCGTGAAGCTGTGACAGCATAATGGCACCCAGACGGTCCGGAGGTGGAAGAAACTCTAAACCACCCTGGATGTCAAAGCCTTGATTTGCCAGCCACTGGGCGGCGGCTGCGTTCAGAAGCTCCACTGCTGCCTCTGCTAATGGGATATATTGTTGCTTCAGATTATCAAGCAGAAATTGATCTATCTGCGAATCCAAGGCACCGTAATACTGTATATAACCGTATACCTCTGCCAAACCAGGGGTTCGGGGAATAATTGTATCTGCATATGCCTGCAGGGTATTTTGAATGTAATCCTGATTCATGGAATAGTCCTCCCGATTACTTTTCTTTCTTATATAGGTATGATAGAACGGAAGGTTATATTAGTATTTCCATGAAGGAGGGATAGTAAAATTATTACAGGTAATATATATACCGCATAAGCTTAATACCTTTAGAAATAAAGGGGTTATGATTTGGTATATATACTAAAACTTATACTAAAACTTTATAGTTTAAGTACTGATACTTTTTATATTAATTAAGCTCTGTTAGATAATATTGGTATATAGATATGATTAAAGGAGGGAATTTCCCTCCTTTTCAATTCGCAAGCTATAAAGATTGTAAAGTAATAATAATTTCAGATTATGCTTATTAATGAATGGATGTTGATTATATAAGCTCATCAGCAACCGGCGGTTGAAAAATAGCGATAAATTTATCCATTTCTGCTTTTGGGATTTCAAACGCACCTTCCGGAAGGTTTTGATTTCGTTCTTCCAAGCGGCGATATAATTCAGAATATGAAACATCCATATAGTGCAACTTGAATTCCACACCCAGATTATTAGCTCTACTCCTAAAATCATCTCGCTCAGCTCGCGCCCAACACCCAAAATCAAGAATAACATTTGTTCCTAATAAAAGAACGTTTTTTGCAACATCCCACATTATGTTCTCAATATCACTATGTCGTTTATCATGATATGGTCCAGGAAAGTCTTGCCCAAATAATTTCAGTTGCCAAACGTCTGGAGTAAGTAAAAGAGCCCTTTCTCTAACAGATAATTCTTTTGCATATGTTGTTTTTCCGCTGCAAGGCAGCCCAATCATTAAATGTAACGTCGCCATTCTTTCTCCTCACTTTAATAATCTTTAGCGCGTGATCATAAACTATAACGAATCGTCAGCGTGGTAATATTATACATTACACGTTTGCTCAATATCAATATTTTTCTCTAACAGCGCTAAATTATTAAATAATTAAATTACGTAAATTATTAAATAATTAAATTCGTTAATAATTAAATTTACTCTTGACTTGGAGTAAACTTCAAGTGTTAAAGTATTAATGAAAGACAATGAAAGAATAAATAATGAATTCAGAAGAGGAGCCAATAAGAATGGAAAAAGCAAAAGTATATTTTACCGATTTCCGAACTAAGGCATTCGGAGACGGATTGCCCACAAAGCTTAAGAAATTAATCAAAGCGGCAGGAATCGAGCAGCTTGATATGGAGGGAAAGTTTGCAGCGATTAAGCTGCATTTTGGCGAACTGGGTAACATTAGTTATCTTCGTCCGAATTATGCTCGTGCGGTGGCAGATGTCGTAAAGGAGTTTGGCGGTAAGCCTTTCTTGACCGACTGCAACACCATGTATCCCGGAAGCCGTAAAAATGCACTGGAACATCTGGAATGTGCCTGGGAAAACGGTTTTACTCCGTTGACCGTTGGATGTCCTATCCTGATCGGGGATGGACTTAAGGGTACGGATGATATCGGAGTGCCCGTTGTGGGAGGCGAATATGTGAAGGAAGCCAGGATCGGTCGTGCGATCATGGATGCAGATATTTTTATTAGTCTTACTCATTTTAAAGGGCATGAGATGACCGGCTTTGGCGGCACGATTAAAAACATCGGTATGGGCTGCGGTTCCCGTGCCGGTAAGACAGAGCAGCATAGCAACGGTAAGCCGAGCATAGCCCCGCAGTTGTGCAGAGGCTGCCGCAGATGCCTCAGAGAATGTGCGAATAATGCTTTGCAGTATGATGCTGAAACGAATAAGACGACTGTGAATTATGAGAATTGTGTAGGCTGCGGTCGCTGTCTCGGCGCATGCAATTTTGATGCAATCACCTTTGAAGACAGCAATGCCAATGAATTGCTTAACTTCCGTATGGCGGAATACACTAAGGCAGTAGTCGATGGTCGTCCGAACTTCCATATCTCTCTGATCGTGGATGTATCCCCTAACTGCGATTGTCATAATGAAAACGATGCCCCGATTCTGCCAAACCTTGGTATGTTCGCCTCCTTTGATCCCTTGGCGCTGGACCAAGCTTGCGTGGATGCCTGCCTGAAGGCTACTCCTCTGCCGGGAAGTCAATTGGCTGATAATCTTGCAAAGGCTGATTTTGTCGATCACCATGATCATTTTACGAATTCCACCCCGGAATCGGAATGGCGAACCTGTTTGGAGCATGCAGAGAAAATCGGTCTGGGCTCCCGAGAGTACGATTTAATCGTAATCAAATAAAACTGTACGGTTGTCTTTTAACAGAAGAAAAGAATAACAGCACCCCACGCGTAGGCAAATTTGAGCAATGCGAACGCGTACCCGAACCTGATAAGTTGCTTGTCAGGCTGGGATGCAAGTTATTCTTTTCTTTCATCATTATGAGTGTCTTGAAACAGCCTCTTTGATTAAGTCAATTTTTTAAAGCTTTCAAAAAATTCTACCGTGATCATAAGGCCTCTAGCTGCTTTATCTTTCCCGGAATCTTGAGAACCAGGTCTTTGTTTTCTTTTTCTTCAGCTGACCATCCGCAGCCATGATATACTTTTCCTTTTTACCTTCTATCTTCTTTGCAGTATCTGTGTTTACCGATGTCGTTCTCTTATTCGAGGTTTGTGTCACAGGCTTCTGAAATGAGGATGGCTGAGTACCGGTATATTGTGCGGTATTTCTACTCGAAGTTGACGGCTTCTTATAAGCTCTCTGATCCGGAATGGGCCGGGTCGCAGTCTCAACCGGCTGCATCGTATGCGATACATTGCTTTTTTTGGTAATTGGTATCTGGGGCTGTACTTTTCTTGCCGGCTCTCTTCTTGGCTGAGTCGCTTTTACGCTCGGAAAATTATTCTGAAGTGGATAAGGATGTTCCTGCACCTCTGGGATATGCTTTCCGATCAACTTCTCAATGTCAGCCAAATATTCCTTTTCATCAAAGTCGCAGAAGCTGATGGCTGTTCCTCCAAGTCCGGCACGACCGGTTCTTCCGATCCGATGTACATAAGTCTCCGGGATATTTGGCAGATCATAATTAATTACATGTGACAGTTCATCAATGTCGATGCCTCTCGCTGCGATATCAGTCGCAATCAGTACACGTAGGTTTTTCTTCTTAAAATTATTCAACGCAGTTTGACGTGCTCCCTGAGATTTATCGCCATGAATAGCCTGGGCGGTAATACTATCTCTGGCTAACAGCTTCACGATTCGATCCGCTCCATGCTTGGTACGAGTGAATACCAGTGCGGATTCGATGGAAGGATCCTTCAACAGGTGTACCAAGAGGTTTTTCTTATTCTCTTTATCTACGAAATACAGGGATTGTTCGATCGTATCAACAGTAGAGGACACCGGTGTGATATCGATTCTGGTAGGGTTAATAAGAATCGTATTCGCCAATTCAGCGATATCCGGAGGCATGGTAGCCGAAAAAAGTAATGTCTGCCTCTTCACCGGAGTCTTGGCGATGATCTTTTTTACATCATGAATGAAGCCCATGTCAAGCATTCGGTCTGCTTCATCGAGAATCAGTATCTTAAGATGGGCCAAATCAACTAACCTCTGCCCCATCAGATCATTCAGTCTTCCGGGTGTTGCTATTAAAATGTCAACACCGCGCTGTAGCACCTCCTCCTGAGGCTTCTGTGATACACCTCCGAAGACTACACAGTATTTTAATCTTGTGAACTTGCCATAGGTACAAAAGCTTTCATAAATTTGAAGAGCAAGCTCCCTGGTCGGTGTAATAATTAATGCTCTGATTGCCTTTTGCTCCGCCATAGATTTGTCCTTACTTAAAAGCTGTAAGGTCGGTATCGCAAAGGCTGCTGTTTTACCGGTTCCGGTCTGTGCACATCCGAGTAAATCCTTGCCGCTTAATACCACCGGTATTGCCCTCTCCTGTATCGGCGTTGGTGTCTCATAATTCTGATTTTCCAGTGCCTTAATAATAGAAGGCATAATATCTAATTCCTTAAATTGCATCTTTACCTCTTTTCCTGTTCTTTATCTATCATGATATATTTTTAATCCATATGATCCATATGAAAGGTAGAACCATCATTTATGACATATCTCGTATTGTAACACATATGTTTGATTCTTACACTCTTTATTTTTTTCTGAATATTACTTATAAATGCTCTTTATTCCAGAAAGTTACCTCTTGCTTTGTCTGATTTTAAGTGATATACTGTCAAAGTATAGAAAGACATATGTCTCTGGTATAAAGACGAAGAGAGGAGTCAATTGTATGAAGCGTAAGGTGATAGCATTAGCATTAAGCCTCTGCTTAGTAGCTGGTCTGTTCAGTGCATGCGGCACAAAATCAGGCGATGGGGGCAAAGTAATTAAAATTGGTGTATTCGAGCCGGTGACCGGTGAGAACGGCGGAGGAGGCTTCCAGGAAGTTCTTGGTATGCGCTACGCGAACAAAATGTATCCCACAGTTGAGATCGATGGTGTTACATATGATATTCAATTAGTTGAAGTTGATAATAAGAGCGATAAGACGGAGGCTGTCAGTGCAGCACAAAGCTTAATCAGCTCGGGTGTAAAAGTAGTATTAGGTTCCTATGGATCCGGTGTATCCATTGCAGCCGGTGAGTTCTTTAAAGAAGCTAAAATCCCTGCAATCGGTGCTTCCTGTACCAATCCTCAGGTAACCCTTGGAAATGACTATTATTTCCGTGTATGCTTCCTTGATCCTTTCCAGGGTACCGTTATGGCGAACTATGCAAGCCAGGAGGGTGCTAAAACAGCGGCTGTTATTACCCAGCTGGGCGATGATTATTCCTCCGGTCTCGGTAGTTATTTCGTAACTGCATTCAAGAAGCTTGCTGGTGACGGTGCTATCGTCAGTGAAGAGCAGTTCCAGACAAATCAGACTGACTTCAAGGCAATCCTAACCAATGTTAAGGCTGCTAATCCGGATGCTATCTTTGCTCCTTCCTCAATTGCAACTGCTCCGCTCATTATCAAGCAGGCTCGTGAACTTGGTATAACCTGCCCCATTATGGCTGGCGATACTTGGGAGAATTCAACCATCATTGATAATGCAGGTGAGTATGCAGAGGGTATTGTACTCTCCACCTTCTTTGATGATGCAGATCCCGCAACCAAAGAGGCAGAATCCTTTATCTCCGGCTTTAAGTCCTACCTAAAGGAAAACAATCAGTCAGAGATCATCCCTGCTGTATCCGCACTTGGCTATGATGCTTATCTGGTCGCTGTGGAAGCAATCAAACAGGCTGGTTCTACCGATACGACTGCAATCCGTGATGCATTAGTCAATGTTAAGATCGATGGCGTTACCGGTTCCATTTCCTTTGATGAGAATGGCGATGCAAAGAAGGATATGGCCTTTATCAAGACAGTTGAGAATGGCGCTTTCAAATTCTTAAAGACAGTTACGGTCACAAAATAATGGATTGAAGTATAAGGGCTGCCATGTTATTGCAGGCAGCCCTTTTCTGACTAAAAGTACTTTCCTTGTATAGTTCTGAAGAGGGAGGCAGTATACACTTCCCTCCTCAAACATCCAGACAAACATTATTTTAGTCAAAATACCTTGGTAATTATTATTTCGTCGTCCCCCATCCGGGGTCGATGATTCGAACGTTTTTGGAGGACATCTCATGACAGTATCGACTTTATTCCAGCATGTATTAACAGGCATATCTCTTGGTGGCGCTTATGCGCTGATCGCCATCGGCTATACCATGGTTTATGGAATTCTGCGTCTGATTAATTTCGCTCATGGCGATATCTTTATGATGGCAGGCTATTTCATGATCTTTTCCATGGTGACCTTTCCTTGGCAGATCGCAATCCCCCTGGTATGTATCCTGACCGTGGTTCTTGGTGTTGTAATCGAACGTGTCGCTTATAAGCCGCTTCGATCCGCTCCTCGTATGTCAATTATGATTTCTGCTATCGGTGTATCTTATCTGCTGCAGAATCTGGCAACCTATTTATTTACCGCGCTTCCGCGTGCGTATCCGGAAATACCCTTTCTAAAGAAAATAATCCATCTGGGAAGCATCTCTTCCTCTTTGGTTACCTTTATAACACCGGTATTAACCATTCTTTTAGTAATCGGACTTATATCATTAATCAATCATACAAAGGTAGGAATGGCAATGCGTGCCGTGTCAAAGGATTTTGAGACAGCACAGCTGATGGGTATCCGTATTAACAATACCATCAGTACGACCTTTGTGATCGGATCTTTCCTGGCTGCCATCGGATCGATTCTCTACTTTACCGATCGTATGTCCGTCACTCCGTTCAGTGGAACGCTGCCCGGACTCAAATGCTTTATCGCAGCCGTACTCGGCGGTATCGGAAGCATCCCGGGTGCAGTCGTGGGAGGCTTTATCATCGGTATCTGTGAGACCTTCCTGGTAGCCTTCGGTTATTCCACTTATAGCGATGCATTTACATTCATTTTACTAATTGTTATCCTTCTTTTCCGCCCGACCGGTCTGTTTGGTGAGAAAATGATCGATAAAGTCTAGGAGGTCCGTATGAAAAGGTCAAGTAAAATTATTTATACCGCCATCCTGGGTATCCTTGTGCTTGCATTACTATTTTTCTTAGAGGCAAACAAAAATCAATATGGTATGGCGTATACCGTGATTCAAAAAGGAATTATTCTATCTGTTGTCGCAGTATCTATGAACCTGGTTACCGGATTTACCGGATTGTTCTCCTTAGGACAGGCCGGTTTTATGGCGATTGGTGCTTATGTTACTGCCATCTTCCTTATCCCTGTGGAGAATATCTCTGATGTATACTATATCAGCGGTATCTCACCGGCGATCTTAAGCTTTAAGAACTGGCTGGAATCCGGACCCGCTTTTGTGCAGATGCTTCTTCCCTATCTTGCCCTGATCGTCGGCGGTCTGGTAGCAGCTTTATTTGCGGCAATTATCGGATATCCGGTTCTTCGATTAAAGAGTGATTATCTTGCCATCGCAACCCTTGGCTTTTCGGAAATCGTACGTGCAATTATCTCCGGCCCCAACATGGATACAATTACGAATGGTTCCTATGGATTAAAGAAGATTCCGGGCTTTGATTCGATCATCGAGACCTTTGCTATTATGGCAGTATGTGTTCTGTTAATGGTTCTGCTTCTTCGTAGCACTTATGGCCGTGCCTTTCGCGCGATCCGTGAGGATGAGGTTGCGGCGGAGGCCATGGGTATCAACCTTTCCCATCATAAGCAGATGTCTTTTATCATCGGCTCCTTCTTCTCCGCTATCAGCGGCGGTATGCTGGCGATGTTTATGCGTTCCATTGATTCGAAGACCTTCAGCGTTTCCTTAACCTATGATATCTTACTGATTGTAGTTATTGGTGGTATCGGCAGCGTAACCGGCAGTGTTATCGCTTCTCTATTGGTTACGGCAAGTAAGGAATGGTGGCTTCGTTTCTTCGATAACCCTCTGAGCATCGGAGGAGTACAGATTCCCTTCTTCCGCACTGGCTTCCGTATGGTTATCTTCTCTATCATCCTTCTTCTGGTGGTGCTGTTCTATCAGAGAGGTATTATGGGTAAGAACGAATTCTCCTGGGACCGGCTAGCCAAGCGAGCCAAAAAGTTAATCTCTTCAGTCAGAGGAGGTGCAAAACATGTCTAATACAGTTTTAAAGCTAAGTGATGTAACGATGCAGTTCGGTGGTGTAGTAGCAGTTGATAATCTGTCTCTTGAAGTGAATCAGAACGAGATCGTTTCTCTGATCGGACCTAATGGTGCCGGTAAGACGACTGCCTTTAATGTAATCACCGGTGTTTATGCTCCCACCAATGGAGCGGTATATTTTAAAGATAATATGATTACCAGCAATTTTCCGAAGGGTAATATGAAGAAGCTATATGCAGGTGAAAATCATGGTAAATATTCTACCACCATGAGAAAGAGCCCGGATCAGATTACCAAGCTCGGTGTTGCCCGCACCTTCCAGAATATCCGTCTCTTTAAAGAATTAACCGCATTTGATAATGTATTAATCGCAAAACATATGCGACAGAAGGCAAATGTATTCTCTGCTACGCTCGGTCTGAATTATAAGGAGGAGAAGGCTATGCGGGAAGAGACGATGAAGCTGCTGGAGATTCTCGGCCTGACGGATGTAAAAGATGAAGTAGCAAATTCTCTGCCTTACGGTCAGCAACGCCACTTGGAGATTGCGCGTGCTCTGGCAACAGCCCCGGAGCTTCTGCTGCTCGATGAGCCTGCAGCTGGTATGAATCCTCAGGAAACGGACGAATTGACGGCATTTATCTATGATATTCGTAAAAAATTTAACTTAACAATCTTTATGATAGAGCACCATATGGATCTTGTTATGGATATTTCCGACCGTATCTATGTACTGGATTTCGGCAAGCTGATTGCTTCCGGGACACCGGCACAGATACAGAATAACCAACGTGTTATCGAAGCTTATTTGGGGGTACAGGAAGATGGCGAAGAATAATATATTGACCTTGGATAATCTGTATGTCTCCTACGGCGGTATCCGCGCCGTGAAAGGCGTTAGCTTACAGGTTCCCGAGGGTGAGATTGTAACTCTGATCGGTGCAAACGGTGCGGGCAAGAGTACGATTCTTCGTACGATCGCCGGTCTGGTCAAAGCAGAAAGTGGTAAGATTCTTTATCAAGGGGAAGAGATTACAGGTAAATCCAGCACTACGATCGTAGAGAAGGGAATTACCCTGGTTCCGGAAGGACGTCGAGTTTTTGCCAATCTGACGGTACTGGAGAATCTGAAGATCGGCGGATATCTTCGTAAAGATAAGCTGGAAGCGGATATCGAATGGGTCTATACCCTATTTCCCCGACTAAAAGAGCGCTCATGGCAGATGGCCGGTACCTTATCCGGTGGAGAGCAGCAGATGTTGGCGGTAGGGCGTGCACTGATGAGTAAGCCGAAATTAATCATGATGGATGAGCCTTCTCTAGGCTTGGCTCCGATTATTGTCAATGATATTTTGAATATTATTAAAGCAATCAATAAAGAAGGAGTAACCATCCTACTGGTAGAGCAGAATGCAAACCTTGCATTAAAGATTGCTCATTACGGCTATGTATGTGAGACAGGGAATATCTCCCTAGAGGGAACCGGTTCACAACTTCTGAATGATGAGTCAGTAAAAGCGGCTTATTTAGGCAAATCCAGACGTAAATAACATAATATGTGCCCACCGGCATTTAACTCTTGATGGAGATGTAGACGCATCTCCATCTTTTTCTGTAAAAATTATGAACCTATGATATAATGAAAGCGTAGTGAACATACTACAAGCTTGCTTGTAAGTATGTGATCGGAGCTGAAGATCATGAACATGCTTTTCTGTTCATGATATAATAAAGCGTAGTGAGTATAATGCGAGAAAATCACTCGCATCACAAGCTTGCTTGTATGTATGTGATCGGAGTTAGGAGTTCAAGGAATATTGTACATAAATCAGGGGTGAGGGGTAATAGGATGGTGTTTCAAGAGGAGATCGATCAGTATCTTAATGGTTTAAAAGAAGAATGGCTCGCAGCAAGTGATGCTTTTCCGGATTTCTTGCCGGCGGTCTCGAAAGAAAAGAAGCTGGAGAACGAAGCTTATGCAAAAAGGGTATCTGAGATGTTTTATCAGCAGACGGACCGGCTTCCAAGACTGCCCATTGGGCGAAAAAAGTGGAAGAAGAAAACACTGGATATTATATTCGAGGTTCTATATCAGGAAAGGATTATCGGAATTCACGATGCTATGAAGCCTGCAGAAATTGATGCCTTTTATAATGAACTTATGGACTTTCTTAAGGCTGTTCGGCTCTTCTCCCCAGAACTTCGTTTTGGCGAAATCGGACAAGCGGTTCGTAATTATATCGTCTATGCCATGTTTAAAGTCATTCATCAGGTTGAATCAGGCTTTAGTAAGGCAGGTTTCGGCTATAGTATGCTCTATCCCTTCACGGATAATTATATCGATAGTGGGGAGCCTTCTTCGGATAAGAAAAAGGAATACAACCAATTGATTCGTGATAAACTCCTAGGGAAAGAGATCCATCCCAGCTGTATGCATTTTAAGAAGACCTGTGATCTTCTGCAGGCAATTGCTTCGGATTACCCCAGAGAGAAGGACGACCGAATCTATACACTTCTTTTAATGATGCTGAAAGCACAGGAGGACAGTCTTCACCAACAAAGCAGCGATCATTTATTAAGTGTAGAGGAACGATTGAACATCTCCTTAAAAAAAGGCGGAATCTCCGTACTGGTGGATCGTTTCTTAGTTAATAAAGAATTGACCGCAGAGGATCTTCATTTTTATCTGGGTTTCGGCTTTTTCCTTCAATTGGCAGATGACCTGCAGGATATTGGGGAGGACAGTCAAAAGGGTTATCAGACTCTGTTCACTGTAAATCTTAGCCCTGAGAAAGAAGAAAAACTAGCAAACAAGCTGCTGCACTTCCTGCACCACATCATGGGAGCCTACTCTGCCGAGAACGATACCTTTAAGAATTTTGTAATGGTCAGCAGTGATCAGCTGGTATTAACCTCGATGCTTCGAAGTAAGGCTTTCTTTACTCCACAGTATCGGAGCCAAATGGAACAATTTCTTCCTGTGACTGCTTCCTACCTTGAGACAGCCAGTGCAAATTCTCCGGAACAGCAAAACAAGAAAGTACAGGATAATTACATTAAGGTACTGGACCTTCTACTTTCTTAATGTATCCAGTTGGAATTTTATAGTATAGCCGCCTTAAGGAGTAACAGATCGAAGAATATGCTAAAGGCTGATATTAATAGTAATGCAAACTTAGAAATGATATGCTGAGGATGTATAGAAAGAGGATGCATCCTCGATTAAAGTAGAAAGGTGGATCTATGATGAAATACATAAGTAGTTTTCTTGAGGTTACCTCTGAACGCAGAGTGAAAGGAGTTGATGTTCACAAATAAAGAATAGGAGAAAATTAAATATGAAAATAAAGCACCCTTTATGGCGGACCTTACGGATGCTGAAAGGTAATCAAAGGGCTTGCGTCGTTACTGAGCCTCTTTGGGCTATTCCGAATAATCTTTTTACTCCCTTTGCATCCATCTATATGGCGGCTTTAGGCCTGCAGGATGTAAAGATTGGTGTTGTAATGAGTATCGGCCTTGCCATGCAATTTATATCCTCATTGTTCTCAGGGGCAATCGTCGATAAATACGGCAGACGTAGGACTATGCTGATCTTTGGACTGATCAGCTGGTCACTTCCCTGCATGCTTTGGGCTAGTGCGCGGGGTTATTGGTATTTCCTTCTGGCAATCATTCTGAACGGATTATGGCGAATTATCGGTAACAGCTTCAGCTGTATGATTGTTGAGGATGGTGACATGGATGCGTTAGTCAATATATATACTATACTGAATTTTTTAGGCTTGCTTGCAGGCTTAATCTCACCACTAGTGGGACTCTGTATCGACCGTTTTACTCTGGTACCGACTATGAGAATTATTTACTTAGTCTCTCTTGTACTAATGACTGTCAAGTTCGTAATACAGTACCGACTGGCGAATGAGAGTAAAATCGGTAAACAAAGAATGGAAGAATGTAAAAACAAATCCCTGTTTGCTTTAACCTTTAGTGGATGGAGCGTATTCGTCAATTCATTACGACATACCGGACTAGTGTTGTATGTAATACTTATGACATTGATTAACTGCTTTAATATAATACAAGCAACCTTTTGGCCTCTTTTTGTGACGAATTCCTATGGAGTGAGTGAATCAATGATAGCTGTATTTCCATTCATTAAAGTCGTTACAACAATGGTGACATATTTATTCATCACTTCCCGTATTCCTATGCATTCCACAAAACGACCGCTGCTTATGGCACTTGGTACGCATTTGATCGGATTGTGTGTCCTGATCCTATGCCTGCCTTTTGCAAAAGCAGCAATCGCAGCCGTGTTTTTCTCGTCAATCTGCGAGGCTGTTGCACTTGCAGTGCTGGGGCCTTTATGTGAATCCATCCTGTCCGTTGTCATTCCCGACAAGGAGCGGGCCCGTGTAGTTAGTCTGATTACAGCTACGATTTTACTGATCAGTATCCCCATAGGAGCGATCGCCGGGCAGCTGTCCCAGCACAACAGAATGTTTCCTCTTGTATTAAATATCTGCCTGTTGATCGCTGAGATGTTGGTTGTCATCGTTATTAACCACCGTGACCGCAAGAATCAGAACTCTATCTGAGGACTAAAATCTCCGTAAAAGTACATAACAAGCTGCGCAGGATATCCTTTTCCTTTTATTAAGACCAGCTACCACCGGTTGTTACAAACTGGCGGGCAGCTGGTCTTAATCGTAATGCGGTGATGTCCTATCTTATACCTTCCCGTCTGTTACTTAGGACAGATACTGTTTCAGATAGTCTGACAGCTGTTCTGCTGCCTTCTCATGTGCCAATTTACCGGGATGTTGTCTCGCTCCGGTGGTTTCCTGTGTTATATTCGGTAATTGGAATACGGATACTTTCTTATCCGATGTCTTCTTCTGATATTCATTCACTGCCCGGTAGATCGAGGGCATCAGATCCAGTCCAATCATTCCATATGCCCAGACAATCTGAGCCTTGGGATTATACTGACGCAGCTTTCCAAGGAAGCGTTCTACCGCCTGCTCAAAGGCCTTCAGATCCTCCTCGTTATAGCTGCCGTCTTCATTGAGGCGCTGCTTATAGATATCTCCGGTCGTTTCCTCGATCCACTCAGGCGAATGAAAGGCTCCATTGTCATTGGTACCAAGATTGACGACGATAATCTCCGGCTGCCAGGAATGAAAATCATTCTCCTGCCATGACCCCAGCGCTTTGTTCTTTTCTCCCGCGAGTAGACCGCAGACCTTTTCATAAATATCCGGGATATTCCCGTGAGGATTGTTATCCCAGGAAGTAAGCACGCCCCAGCCGCTCTGGGAGATCACACGGTAATCCGCATTCAGTGCCTGTGCGGTTAATGCAGTATAATTCTTTACTGCTCCAAACCACATGGAGATCCAGTCTTCCTCCTGCTTGTCTCCGATGATGCCTTCACCGGAGGTGATACTGTCTCCGATAAATTCTATTCGGTGATGCTTCTCTGTAATCGGCAAGAATTCTCCGTCAAATCGCACGGCATGAATTTGAAGCTTATGATCCGAATCCCCGCTCATCGCCTGTACATCCTTAAGGATGCGTACATTCTTTACTGTCTGATCATTCATGGTTCGAAAGATACAGATCCAGTGCCTTCCAGCAACTACCATCTGCCGCCCAACCCATTCTCCGTTAATTAAGATGCTGATCCAGGGCTCATACGTATCATAATCTGCTTCCACCTCAAGCCACAGCTCAGAACCCTTTGCATTTAGCTCCAGCCCGCTTCCGGTCCAGAACAGAGTTAAGGGTGATCGCTCCTCTGTGGTTCGACCATGTACCTTGTAATATGCTATTTCAGAGATTGAGAGCTGCTTCAGTTTCTCATTTATCCTCATAATGCCTCCTGATTTTCTATCCTGTACATCCACGTTAATGCGAAAGACTAATTATCACTCTGCTCATGAGACATTGCTTCGAGAAGTTCTAATATCTTCGGCGTGCATCGTCTTCCACCGCAGGGGCCGCTGCCTGCTCCGGTAGCCTTCTGGACCTCTGCCAGAGTTCTGGCTCCGTTTTTGATTGCATTTTTCATCGTTGACCTGGGTATCCCCTTGCAGATACATACCTTTGTCATCTTATCTAGGATCTCCGAATTTAGATTCTGATCTTCCATACTGATTATCACTTCCTTTCTGTTATCAATTGATAGATAAATGTGAAACGCAATAGCATTGGTTTATGTGTATATAATTGATAACTTAATTGTATAAGCTCTGTCACAACATATGGTTGAAAATGCTATTATCTTAACAGGGCATAAAATGCTCTGCTAAATTGTTTTTTATTACGGAATAGAGAAATGTTGCGAATTATTGTTCAAAAGTATTATTCTCATTTACAAAGTTCTTTTTCTGTATCATAAACAAAGCAAGCAGTACAATTATTACTGCTGTTATAACACCAGTCTCTCCAACAATGTAGGCACTTTTCTCTCCAATAGTTAATGGAGAAAAAATAATCTGGTCAAAATAATTATGACTTGCATGAAGAATAATCGCTGGCCATACACTTTAGTCTTGGTTAAGTGCTACACATTATCTTGACTTTACGTTATGACCTTTATGATTTTTTTATTTTTTTCTTTTTTGATTGATAAATAGATATGTTTGCACAAAATATAGTTACCATGCATATAAAGATCACTAATGAACTTCCTAATGGAGTTTCATAAATTTTACAAATTATGATATTAACTAATGAAATTATCACCGCAATTGACGAAAGAATGCATCCAAGTTTGGAAACTTTTATGTTATTTTTCATTAAATTCTACCTCCTCTCTAATACAAAAATTAGGCTCTGTCACAACATATTGTTGATAATTGTTATTTTTAGAGCAGAGCTAATTATGCTCTGCTTAATAGCCGTATATTTAGTTCACTTTTTATAAAAAAAGCGAATCAACTAATTTCTTATTAACACAAAATCATAACCCAAAAATCGATTTTACCAGTTTCCGTAATTCTGTCAAAAGAATTAATCTTTTCAAAACCTGCCTTTTGATATACTTTTATTGCCCGTTGATTAAAAGTTGCTACCGTCAAGCGAAACCTTTTTGCTGATAGATTATTTCTGGCATAATCTAAACCACTACTAAAAAATTTAAGTCCTAATCCTTGACCACACAAATTAGGGTTTATTTCCAAACCAATATCAGTAATATCTTTACAATCATAAGCACCAAATTGATTCCCTACTGGAACTTGAGCAGATTCACCAAAGCAATAGTAACCTATAAGATTATTTTCTTCATCAGAAGCCGAAAAGTATGTTCCATTAAGGAGTTCTCCTATACAGTTATCACTTCCATCCATACTATAGATTGAATATGGCTCTTGATAAATCCATTTTGAAATTTGCTTTGCTTCATCATAATTCATTTGCTTTATATTTAGTTCCATGTTAAATCTCCCATATCTCTTTTATCAACATTAATTGTTTCGTCATATATAACAGTTGAGACGTAATTGAGAAAGATTGCTAAGTAAAACAACTTAGATTATACTTATTAGGTAGACTGTTATGTTTTTATTGTTCATCCAGTATTTTTGCGCAGACTTCACATCTAGCTTTAATATGATAATACCCAGTCCGCACTCGATAACCATAGTGACGCTGTTTGTAAAGATAACGAATCGACATGAATTCGAATTATGCTTATTATTAGCACTTACGCCCTATGTAAAGAGCATGTCCACATGTTTCAATTATTGCAGGATTTGTAGAAGTTCTATCTATTAGTTCCATCATCTTGTTGAATAGAGAGATATCTTTTTCAAATAGCTCATATAATTTTTCTTCTTTATTATGTCCAAAGCTTCTTATTGACCGTAAAAGAATTTGAGAGAAATTATGTTCTTTAAACAGCTTTTCTATTTCCTTTGACTCTGGATAATACCCCTCTTGAAAAGCCATATTAGCATTATTGTGAAATTTTCCAGTTTCAAATACTTCAGATAAGTTATGCTCGTTGACTTGTTGTGGAAAATAGAAGGCACGGCTAACAACACCAACAGCACCAGTTAAATAGGGGATAAAGCTCGCAAATATAATACCATTTGGCTTTAACACTCGGTAGACTTCTGATACGCATTTGTTTCGTTCATCACTATCTAACAAATGATACAACGGTCCAAATAATATGATAACATCAAAGCTGTTATCATCATAAAAGCTTAAATCAATAGCGTTAACGACATCATAACTTTGGAGTGAGGGAATGTTATTTTCCTCGATATATGTTTTTGCTTGTTTAAGTAATCGTTCCGATAAATCAGCAAGTGTAACATTATAACCTTGCTTCGCAAGTTCAATAGAATACTTACCAGCCCCTCCACCTAAATCTAAGATACAATCTGATTTTTTTAGATATCGAAGAATAATACTTTTGCAAATATCATATTCTAGGCGACCTTCTGCATTTTCTAACCGATGCTGTTCGTCAAAAACAGAATAGTATTCTTTTATTTTTTCAAAATCAGTCATATATGTACCACCTAATTTATAAATAATCGTTAGTTCGTCATATCTAACAATTGTGAGTTAACTTGCAATACAAATCATACATTAAATTACATGATTTTACCATATTAATTTCAAACCATAAATGTTTAAAATACCAACAGTATGTTGTGACAGAGCCATTTTATATATTTACTTTAATTAGTATAATATTCATCGGTGATTCTTTCACTTAGTTCAAATAGCTGCTTTGCTTGTTTGCAGCTTCATATTCCTCTCTTAAGATAGAATATATCATATCGTCATATATGATATCCTTATAGCCCTTCACTCCATGACGAATGCAGCCTTCATTCACAAATCCTAGCTTTTCTGCCAGCTTTATGGAAGCGATGTTATCCTTAAATGCTCTAATGGATAAGACCTCTGCCCCTCTATCCTCAAAAACATGGCGCATGATCTCACGAAGGGCTTCCGTCATATATCCCTTTGATGAATATGCTTCCCCAAGATAATAGGCTAAGCCCAGAGCCTTCACCCCGTATCGCAGTGAATCCTGATCGACATCAATCATGCCGATCACTCTTTTGCTTTCCTTTAATTCAATACTGAAGATACCTTCTGATTCCCTATCTTTTCTGATCTGCTCTGCCAGCTCCTCCATAGTTATCAGTTTCATACAATTATATCGAAGTACAAACTCATCATTACGTATCTCATATAAATCCTTCTCATCCCCGGGTTGTGCACCGCGTAATATTAATCTCTCTGTCTCCATTCTTATACCTCTCATCGATTGGCCTTATAATATGACGATCTCATAGATTGTCAGCACCTGTTCCTTTACCGTGAATCGGACGTCAAAGCCATCGAATTCAAAGCCATAGATACGGTTTGGATCATCCTGATATGCGGGTCTCGGATCATGAGCAAGTACCCCTAGCAAAGCTTCCCGGTGATTCTCCGGAATGAGGTTCAGCCATTCTTGCGGAAATTCCACCTGAAGTGCATAGTCCTTAACCGGATCTGCAAAGCCTCCTCTGGCCTCCGGATGGCTGTCCGTATAGGGAAGGTAGGGCTTAATATCATAGATCGGAGTATTATTCATCAGATCCGCTCCTGAGATATAAAGTACCGGCCCGAGCTCTGGATCATATCCCACTTTCTCAAGCTTCACACTGGATAGTCCGATCGGATTCGGGCGAAAGGGTGAACGGGTTGCGAATACACCCATTCTCTTAATCCCGCCAAGACGGGGAGGACGTACCATTGCAGACCAGCTATCACGCTTTATCTCTGAGAATGCCCAGATCAGCCATAGATAAGAAAAGCCTTCGATTCCACGCAGAGCATCCGGATTCCGGTATTCCGGTTCAAATACTATGGTGGATTTGAGTTCTTCTACAATACCACTCTGCCTGGGAATCCCGAACTTCGTAGGGAAATCCGAATGGATGCGTGCGATGATCTTCATCGTCACATTCTCCGGGCTTTCTTCCTCCAAGTGCTGTGGCATAATAACCTTCTTTTTACGATAATCCTTATACTCCGGCATAATTCAATCTCCTCTGGTCCATTCTTCCGGCTGCGAACCATTTCTGCTCCGCAGGTTATATCAGTCTGACTTTAATATACAATAAAAAGCTACATTTATCCATAAAGATTTAATTACTATCAGAATGAAAAAATCACTTAAGGTTATAGCTGCCACGGACCTGATTGCTTCATAATCTGGTCCATCGGTTTCCAGAAAGAGAACCGGGTTTATTCCCACAATAGCTTACGCTCTTCTTTCGTTAGCTCTCTGTATTGGCCCTTCGGTAATGTCTCATCTAACTGCAAAGCACCGATGGAAATCCTCTTTAAATATACTACATAACAGCCGACCTCCTTCAGCATCCGCTTTACCTGATGCTTACGGCCTTCCGATATGGTAAGATACCCTGCGACCACCGGTTGTTTGGAGGGCTTCACCCGGACTTCCTGCGTCATCAATGAGCCCATATGGTCCTTCAGATCCTGATAATATCCCTGCTCTATCACCTTAACCTGATTGGCTTTTGCCATCTCTTCCTCTGACTTAAGCTTTATACCGGTCACCAGGCGGTTCACCTCCGCCTCGTTCAGAGCTCCTAGCGCCCAGAAGAAATAAGTCTTCCTGATATGCTTGTCCGGATGCATCAGACTATGGCTAAATTCACCATCATTTGTCAATAGAAGCAGCCCTTCTGTATCCTTATCAAGTCTTCCCACCGGAAATATTCCCCCACGGTGACTGTCTTCAAAGTAATCCAGCACCGTCATGCAGGTCTCATCCGTTCTTGCAGTGACGCAGCCTGACGGTTTATGAAACATATAATACACCTTCTCGGTGAAGCATATCGCTCTTCCTGAGCATGATATAATATCGGTAATCTCGTCAATCTCCTCCGCCGGATTTCGCACCGGTCGTTGATTCACCGTAACCTTACCATCTTTTACATAGCTACGCACTTCTTTTCTTGTTCCAACGGCAGCCTCAGCCAGAAATTTATCCAGTCTCATCCCAATTAATCCTTATCCATGCATTATCTTCCGAACCTTTGTCGATATCCGCACTTTCTGCAAAGCTCCTCAACCGCTTCTCGTCTTGAGAAGCCTTCCACAAGCCTGATTGCTCTATCACTTTCGATTATCTCTGAAAAAGGCTTATCCATGATATTCCCGAGTGCAAGAATACCTTCTCCATCAAGGCAACAGGGTACTACGGTTCCATCCACCAGAATAGCTGCTTGGTTACGAAGTCCATAGCAGAAGCCACGGCCATCGTCTTCCTCTTCCTTAAGGTCCGGCCATCGAAACAGATGATCCTGATTCAAATAAACCCGATCCGCTATTTTCATTCCTCTGCCAGGTTCTACCTTTTCCTCAATCGGATAGGGAAGTGCAAATTCTTTCTCAATTAAATGAAGCAGCTCACGGTTTCTCTTTTGCACCAGATTAACCTCATTATTTTTATTCAAATTCCATAAACGCAAACCGATGCGAAGCTCTGATTGATCCCTGGCAGACCTGATAAAGGCCATAATTTCCTTCAGATACTCTTCCTTGTTTTGTGCTCCTTCCTCATTTCCATCAAAGCTATGTAATGAGAAGTTAATCAGCCGAAGTGCCGGCTTTCCGATCAAGTGCTTTGCAGCAGAGGCTATTCGTGTTCCATTTGTCGTGATATTCACCAGAAACCCCTTCTCATGGCTGATATCCAGTAGTCTACCCAGTTCGGGATGAAGGAGCGGTTCTCCCTTCACATGGAAGTATAGATAGTCGGTATAATCCTTAATCTGATCCAATATCCTGCCAAAGGTATCCGTACTCATAATTTCCGGCTTCCGCTGCGTGGGTGGACAAAAATCACATTTAAGGTTGCAAACATTACATATTTCAATATAGATTTTCTTGAATTTTTTCATTACTTCTCCTATTACAAGATGGTTACTATTAGCAAAACAAAAGAGCCTCCGGATCAGCTTGGTGATCCAGAGGCTTATCATAATTTACACTTTAAGAAGACCTCGAAAGCCTCTGGCTGCATAATAGGATTCCGCACCGTTATGATAAACGAAAACCGTATTATAACGGCAGTCACAAAACAATGCTCCACCCAGCTTTCTAATCTGATCCGGTGTCTTCACCCAGCTTGAGGTTTTAACATCAAAGGTGCCGAATTTTTGCAGCTCCCGGTATTGCTCCTCTGTCAAGACCTCAATTCCCAGGTCAGAAGCCATGTCAATCGCACTTGTCTTCGGTTTGTTTTCTTTTCGTGAATCAAGTGCTTCACGGTCATAGCAAAGGCTTCTACGACCGGTAGGGCTTTCCGGAGAGCAATCATAAAAGATGTATTCTTCAGCTGAGTCATCCTGCAGGATAATATCCGGTTCGCCGCCGGTTCGTTCCATTTCACTGAGAGACCAAAGCTTGTCTTCATTGGATAGAAGCTTTTCCTCTATCTTACTCCACTCCATTCCAATATGTCGATTCATGTTCTTCTCAAAACGCATCTTCAATGTATTGAGTATATCTTCACGTTGCTCCGATGTTAGTACTTTGTCATTTGCCATACGATATTCCTCCTTTGATTTTCATAGTGACATTTCTTGCTTACGTCATTTTTCATACTTCAGGTTCATAAATATCGTTACCAACTTCTAAGTTTTACAAACATTTTTATTCTAGGAATGTAATCCTCTCTAGTTATTTTGTGACTATATAATTAATTCTTACTGGCATGTACATCTTCAGATTATATCATAAATCATTCATAAAGTAATACTACAATAAATTATGTGAAATTTCCATAAGCATTTTATTACTTATACTTATCCTGAAAGCCTCTCATAGATATTTCCAATGAAAAGCTCTAATATATTCTAAGCTTTTTATTTCATAGAAGCATCTTGCTTAGTTTCAATCCCAGACATGCGGTTGAGGTGAGTATTGTAACCTTAACAACATATCTGGGAGTGAGACGTTTGTCAAATCTGTTTAGTCCTCCGTCTAATATTCTAATATCATATGTTTATTCTTCGAAGCTAGAGGCACAAAAAATATTTTCCTCTCCGTACCCGGAAAGTCGATTCAATATAATCGTCGCATTCTCGCATAGAGTAGAAGGGACCCATGATATATTGTCTGCATTCTCCTCCCAATGGAAAGATTGAATCCCCATAAGCTACGGTGTAATAGCTGTATTGACGACCGGTATTGAGGACATCCTGTCTGCATAAATATATATTGAAAGAACTGATATCCATTCCGTATATTCTTTCATCACTTATCAATTTATATAATTCGAACTACAAAAGCTGTGGTCTGTGGCGGTATGCTAGGTGTTTGAAAGGTTGCATGCTCAACTCTTACCCTCTGTCCTTGTCTAATATTTCTTAAGGATATTGGATTTCCTCTCCTGTCTAAAATGGCTGTTGAATTGGTTATCACAAATCTCATTATACTTGATCTGTCATTAGCATATCCTGTATATAGAAAACCATTTCTATAATCAATGGATAATACTCTTCCTTCGGTAATATTCGATACCGGATTTCTATTGACTACATTTATTCTATAGGCTGTTGCTTGAGGTGGTATGCTAAACGTCATGGCAGTAGAAAATTCAGTATCCACTACCATTCCTTCTCTTAAATCCGTCATTCTCATATTACGACCGGTACTATCACGTATTATTGTATTATTGCTTACTACCAAGGTAACAAGTTCCATATGGACTATATTAAAATCACCCATAACACCATAGGATATGGTTACATAGCCAGTGTTTCTATCAAAACGTACTTCTTCAATAACTGAATTTCGTGTTCTGATTCTGTCGCTGTTATCTGGACGTCCATTGCTCTGACTTGAGATATCACCCATAATATACTCCTAATATTTATTATATTATAAGTTATGAGTGTTTTTAAAAATTGTTATCATAATACTTGATTCCAGTTACATCACCAATGAATAGTTAATTTAGAGTAGGTGCCATAACAACTTGATTTATAATAAAAAACACCTTTTCTGTTCATATTTTAATACACTTTTTAAGCTTAATATTCATATTAAATTCCACACCTTTCTTCCTAGCCGATATACTTTGAGCCGCAGGAACAAAATTACGCATATGTAAACTTACCCTTTTATACCGCTGAGCGAGATATCTTCAATAAGTTACTAATAAGACAATATAAATAAGGATTTCCAAGTACTAGAGCATCCGATCATTCATACATTTCAGAGACTATAATACTGGAAATCCTATAGAAAAATATTACATCTAGTGTTCATCATGTTGGTATTCAATAAATAGCGAAATGAAGTACAATAAATACTGAACTATAGTTCTGATCACCTCGTTAATCATGAATTTCATAATTCAGAAATAATACCATTAATAATGAAATTCTTTTTAAGATCTCCTTTATACTAAACCATCTATCTTCATATAATATCTAGTTATAATCGATTTTACAACCCGTCAAAGAGGCTGATTTATGCATGGTACGCCATCTGATAGATATCTAATATCTCCTCATAACCTAGCTTTTTATATCCGTCGAGGATTCTTGTCTTGTTTCTAGAACACATAAGTGCAAGCTTTATCAGATCTTCTTCTTTGACATCAAGCTCTCTTAAGCTGGTAGGCATACCAATAGATTTGTAGTACTGCTCCTGCATATCAATGGCTCTCTCAATTGTTGTTTCTGGATGCTCAAAATCAAGATCAAGATTCCATACGTTAGTTGCATACTGTAACCATCTTGAAGTATTGGACCTATATACATACCTAGCCCAACTGCACCACAAAGCAGCAAGACCTGCACCATGGGCTATCTCTGGATACATACCGGATACCTCGTGCTCAAACTGGTGAACAGTTAATTGGAAGCTTCTCCCACATTGGGTTAGTCCGTTATGCGCAAGAGAAGATGCCCACATCATGTTAGCTCTGGCTGCATAATTTTTGGGATCCTTCAGGCAATCAGTTCCAGCCTTCATAACACTTTTGATTACTGCTTCTGCTACAGCGTCAGTTAAGTAAGTATCCTCTCCTGGACAGAAATAACGTTCAATCGTATGCATAGCAATATCTACTGCACCGCATGCTGTCTGATAAGCATTTACTGTATAGGTCAACTCAGGATTCTCGATTGCAAAATCCATTCTGTTGCATGTACATCCATAGCCTCTCTTTTCTCCGGTTTCTGAATTTGTGATAACACAAGAATTGGACATTTCAGAGCCAGCTGCAGATAAAGTCAGAATTGCTCCTTTCTTGAGCGTCTTCGATGGTACACATTTCCCCAAATTATAATCCCATACATCAACATCGGGGTTAGCCACACCATTTGCAATAGCTTTAGAAGAATCAAGAACAGAGCCGCCACCCACTGCTAAGATAAAGTCAACGCCCTCCTTCAAGCAAAGAGCGATGCCTTCTCTTACAAGGGAAAGCTCAGGATTAGCCACAACTCCTCCAAGCTCTATATAGTTGATTTTCTCATCATCCAGACACTTTTTCACACGTTCTAATAGACCACTTGCTTTTGCGGACTGTCCACCATAGTGAATGAGCACTTTCGATGTATGAAACTCGGCAACAAGCTTGCCAACCTTTAATTCCTCATCTTTTCCGAAGTATACTTTTGTAGGCGTTTCATATATAAAATTATTCATAATTGCTTACCTTCCTTTCATTTGTAGCATCTCCACAAATACATAAAGTTGCATTACCAGATTCAATTATAACATCCTTTTACTCTTATCTCTACCAAACTTATGGCTTTATTTCATTCTTCAATTGGATAAAAGCCTTAAGTGTGTTGGCGTTCAATAAATATTGATATGATTTTTTTCCTTTGCCTTCCTTAAACCATTAGCAATTGTCTCTTTCATTAATTTATCTTCTTCTTGGTATAAAAATCCCCCTCAAATCACTTGCACAAAATGATATGTACCCCCTTTTGCTGGTTTTTGTCCAGTAAAGGGGATACATATCGAAATTGCATTCGATCATGGGGGGAGTTATACATTATAGTACTTATATCATCATTTATTATAGTTAATATCATTATTTATTGAATTTTAACAACAACCCTAGTCATCAATACCACCGTCTCCACATGTGTTGAATGTCCAAACTGGTCCACCGCCCTTACTCTTGTAAGCTGATAATCCTTCTCACACAGGTACTTCAAATCTCTTGCCAGCGTAGCAGGATCACAAGAGACATAGACCACCCGCTTCGGTGCCATGGCTAAGATAGTGTCTAACAGGCTCTGGTCACAACCCTTTCTTGGAGGATCCACGACGATCACATCAGCATAGATCTTGTCCTCCTTATATTTTGCAGGAAGCACCTCCTCTGCCGCTCCGACAAAGAACTGCGTATTCGTTATTCCATTGATCTGCGCATTCTTATTCGCATCCTCAATTGCTTGAGGTACAATCTCAACTCCGTATACCTTCTTCGCCTTCTGAGCCAGGAACAGAGATATGGTTCCGATTCCACAGTAGATATCCCAGACGGTCTCTTCACCATGAAGCTCGGCATAGTTAAGCGCAAGGTCATACAGCTTCTTTGTCTGAACCGGATTCACCTGGTAGAAGGATAAGGGGCTGATCTGATACTTGATATCCCCGATATAATCCGTGATATAAGGTTCTCCCCAGAGAGGAATTATCTCATTGCCAAGGATTACATTCGTCTTCTCTTTATTCACATTCAGACAGATACTCTTCATTCCCTTTATCTTTATTAAGTCCTCAATCAGCGCCGCCTTGTGGGGCAGTTCCCTGCCATTGATTACGAGACATACCATGATCTCGCCGGTGCAAAAGCCTACTCTGGTCAAGATATGACGCAGCAGGCCCTTATGCTGCTCCTCCTGATAGGGCTCCAGTTTGTATTTCTCAAGGAAGGCTCTCACTATAGCGATAATCACTTCATTTACCTTTGCACCGATGTAGCAATGGGAGGTATCAATAATTGCATGGGTACGTTCTGCATAGTAGCCGATGGCGATGCTGCCGTCCTTATTCCTGCCCACCGGATACTGAGATTTATTGCGATAATAATACGGCTCCTCCATCCCGCAGATCGGTTCCATCGGTATCTCTGAAAAACCGCCGATACGTTGCAGGCAATTACGCACCTTGTCTTCCTTATATCTAAGCTGCCTTTCATAATCCACATGCATCAGCTGGCAGCCTCCGCAGCGTGCTGCTATCTCGCATCTGGGCTCTACACGATAGTTGGAGGGGATGATAAGCTTCACCAGCCTGGCATAACCGTAGGTCTTGCCTGTCTTCATTACCTGGACCAGTGCGCGATCACCCATAACGGTATCCTTCACAAACAGGGTATATCCTTCATATCTTCCGATTCCTTCCCCCTCGGAACCAATATCCTCAATCTCAATTTCCACTTGATCATTCTTTTTCAATGCAGCCATACACTCCACCCTTCTATCTCTGAATGAGGATTGTCATATTTGCTTCTTAAGCACATTATGACAATCCTCACCGTATTTATCTTATTCTATTTTTCGCTTCTGCTTCATATGATATCCACCTGGCTGAGTCAGATTTGTGATTTCTTACCTGGCTTATATCCTACACCTTGCTTCATATATCTTACCTGCTATACCTTGCTAACTATACTCAGCTTGTTATAGCCGTTTACTAATCCCTGCTATCTCTTCTCTGCTTCTTATTCCTTGCTCTTCGTACTACGCATGATGTTGGATTCAAATAATCTCTGATAACCCAGCCATTCCGTCTTCGGATCGCTGGAGGTTAACATCTCCGTTACCGTCTGCATCTTTGCATCAGTATTATCCGCAAAATGCAGAGCCATTGCCTCCGCTGTAGCCGGCTTCTTCGGTGAACCGTATTCCAGCTCCCCGTGATGCGCCAAGATGCAATGTATTAACTCATTGGTAAGTTTTAAAGGGAACTTCGGCATTTTTTTGATGTGGCTGCTAACCGTATTCGCACCGATAAAGATATGTCCGAGCAACTGACCGTCGTCGGTATAATCATTTTCCGGGAAGGTGGAAAGCTCCTCCATCTTACCGATATCATGAAACAGAGCTGCGGTAATCAGCAGATCCCTATTTAGGACCGGATAGCTGGTGGTATAATAATTACAGAGCTTCACGACACTCAGCGTATGTTCCAGCAGACCGCCTACAAAACTGTGATGAACGCTTTTTGCTGCCGAATGGCCTTTAAATTTCTTAACAAATTCAGAATTATGAATGAAAAAGTCCTCTGCCAGTGCTTTTAGATTAGCATCCTTAATACTACCGACAAAATCCTTGATCTCACGATACATGGTCTCCACATCTTTCGTGGTAACCGGGAAATAATCTTCCGGATAGTACTCCCCTTCTCTTCCTTTATAGATCCTGCTGATATTGAGCTGGAGTGCGTCCTGAAAGCTGGTCACTCTTGCATCAATATGTACGAAATCCATGGCATCATATTGCTCTATCTCATTGCTGAAGTCCCAGATCTTAGCGTCGATTGTTCCGGTCTTATCCTGCAGAATCAAGGATACATAGCTTTTGCCGCTTTTTCCGGTTAAGGTTTGCTTGGACTTGCATAAATATATCTCATTTTTAATAAAATCGTTCTCTCTTAATTCCTGTATAAATTTCATCGTATTTACCTTTCTATTGATTATACTAATCATTGATGCTATTAGCCTATTATACCCCACCCCGCAGGATATATAAAGCATTAAATTATTTTACCAATACTATGGATTTATACACTGTGATATACAAATTACATAGTAAGAATGAACTCATATACTAAAACCCGGCCATGGATTGGTCCAGCTTCGCTGGACACACACCAAACCAAAAAGGCTTTCGCACGCTGCGAAAGCCTCTATTAACTATTGTTCTTTAGCTACCAATGTAACTTTTATATCTATTTCCTTCTGTGTACTGCCGCTAGTTCGAAGCAGCTTCACCTGAATCTCTTCGTCCGGCATGAACTGGCTGATGGAGGTATAAAAGTTATTCGTATTGATAATCACATTGTCATTGACCTGGAGTAAGATATCTCCGGTTTGAATACCTGCTAAAAAGGCTGGAGAATCATCGATTACTTCATTCACATAGATGCCGTTTGAAACTTTGTACTCCTCTTTTGCAGCGTCAGGCATATCCAGCGTTTTAACTCCGAAATAGATCCGTGGCTCTGTATTCGCCATATCTCCCAGGATGGACTTCAGTTTACTGATCCCGATCGCCGTGCTGATTCCCTTATTCTTATCATCCTTGAGGGTTCTGGTGATAATACCGATTACCTCACCCTTCATATTAACGATGATACCGTCACTATTCTCATTATCTGTTATATCCAAATTGAATAAATCAAGTTTATTATCCGTGATATAGGCGTAACTGTTTCTGCTGGAGATAATACCCTCCTCCATGGATTCTGTATGTCCATTAGGATTTCCTAGGGCCAGAATCGGACTTCCTACCATCGCCGTATAGGATTCTCCGAGGGTTGCTACCTGCAGACTTCCTAAATAGATTGTGGGAATGCTTTCCAGTGGAACTGCTAACATTGCCAGATTGATTTCACTCTCATAATCCTGGACGACCGCATCCACCGAAAAGTTGTCTGAAAATTTGACCTTAATGGCATCTGCATCCTTGATACGATCCAAACTGACTAATATCAATAGATTCACATTATTATTATAAAATACAAGACCCGAGGTCTCATTTACGAGTTCAACATTGGTTCCAAACCAGACGTCTGTCTCATCGGTAATACTTACTACGGTAACGATCGATTTCTGAACTATCAGCGACATCTTACGTATACCATCATAAATACTGTTGTAATCTTCTATATCAGCCGCAATCGGCTGTTCGATAATAACCGGTGCCGGATCCTTTTCTTCCTCGCCTTTTGTCTCATCATCTTCTTCAAGGATGTGTGTTTCATCATCCTTAGGCTGGGTTAGTGCCTCAGTTACGGTATCCTCCGGATACTGCGTAGGAAATGCCGTCGGCGTCTTCGTTGGTGTTTCCTTATGTAGAAAGTCATAGAGTCTGGGTTCAGTCATAACAAAGGTAACTGCGGCAACAAGACCGAAGATAATTGCAAGGCATAAGGTCATTAAAAAGGGCTGAACTTTCTTTCTGAATTTTTTACGCTTTTTCTCAATAACATGTTCCTTGATAAATTCAAAATCTTTTTTGTCGTTCTCAGACATCCTTATTCTCCTTCAAGAGACAAATTACAATTAGGATTCTAGTAATACTTATGTCCTATTTTATCAGTGACATATGAACATAATATGAATTATTTGTAAACAAACACTTCTATTGTATTGACAAATGTCGCCATTATTTTTACTTCCTTCTACCTAACATCTGTACCGGGAAATATGCTAATATTGACATAATATTATACTTGTGTTGGAAAATCAAGACATAGAAACAACAAAAAAAGATACAACGAATTGTATCTTATCTTTGGCATTGCTCTATTTTGTTTTTCTTACTGCTAAAAGTCAATTTATTGTTTTATTTTTTTACAACATAAGGTAAAATAGATATAGTATCTTCCACTATCAACTAAAATGACTATAATCATGTCTGCATATAGAAAGGCTTAAGAATATTATGAACGAGAAAGCATTAAGAACCTTAGAGTACAACAAAATAATTGATAAATTATGTACCTTAGCCGGAACAAGCTATGGTAAAGATTTATGTGCACATCTATTACCGCTGTCCGATCTGGATACGATTAAAAAGCTGCAGCAACAGACCACCGATGCCTTATCCCGATTACTTCGCAAGGGCAGTGTATCCTTCGGCGGTATTCATGATATCCGTCCCTCCGTCATGAGGTTGAAGATCGGTTCCTCCTTAAGCGCGACAGAGCTACTTCATATCAGCTCTGATCTTGACGCAACCCTTCGTGTCAAGGCATATGGCGGCTATACCGGCAAAGACAGCGAGACGATGACCGAGGATTCGCTCTCCGAGTTCTTTGCTAACCTGGAACCGCTAACCACTCTGAATAATGAGATAAAGCGCTGTATCATTTCGGAAGAGGAGATTGCCGATGATGCCAGCTCCGGTCTCAAGAGCGTTCGTCGTGCCATTAAGAATGCCAATGACAAGATCCATAGTGAATTAGGCTCCATCCTTAATTCCTCCCGAACACTTCTGCAGGAGAATATTATTACGATGCGTAACGGCAGGTATTGCCTTCCTGTCCGCGCAGAATACAAGAGTCAGTTCCAGGGAATGATCCATGATCAGTCCTCCACCGGATCCACCCTGTTTATAGAACCGATCGCTATCGTTCGATTGAACAATGAGCTGAGGGAGCTTGCGATCAAAGAGCAGGAGGAGATTGAAAAGGTCCTGGCTGAACTGAGTAACCAGGCGGCAGAATACAGCGAGAGTTTGGATTATAATTTTGTTACCTTATCCGAGCTTGATTTTATCTTCGCCAGAGCCTCCTTGTCAAAACAAATGAAGGGCTCTGAACCAATCTTCAATAAGGAGGGTCGGCTTAATATCAAGAAGGGACGTCATCCGCTCATTGATTCCAAGAAGGTTGTTCCGATTGATGTAATGCTGGGGAAGGATTTCACCATGCTGATCATCACCGGCCCGAACACCGGCGGTAAGACTGTCACCTTAAAGACGGTGGGACTCTTAACCCTGATGGGACAGGCAGGACTTCATATTCCGGCCTTTGATGGCTCCGAGCTTGCAGTATTCGAGGAGGTATATGCCGATATCGGTGATGAACAGAGTATCGAGCAAAGTCTTTCCACCTTCTCCTCCCATATGACGAATATCGTCAAGATATTAGAGAACGCCGACATCAATTCCCTGGTTCTCTTTGATGAATTAGGTGCCGGAACCGATCCCACCGAGGGAGCCGCACTGGCGATGTCCATTCTTTCCTCTCTTCATAGACGCAACATAAGAGCTATGGCAACCACCCACTACAGCGAGCTTAAGATCTATGCCTTGTCCACGGAGGGAGTCACCAATGCTTGCTGTGAGTTTGATGTTGAGACGCTTCGTCCCACCTATCGCTTATTAATCGGTATTCCAGGCAAGAGTAACGCTTTTGCAATCTCCTCTAAGCTCGGTCTGCCGGATTATATCATCGTGGATGCAAAAGAGCGAATCGGCCACCAGGAGAAAAGCTTTGAGGATCTCATCAGTGATCTTGAAGCAAATCGTATTACCATCGAGAAGGAGCAATCCGAGATATCAAGATATAAGCAGGAAATTGAACAGCTGAAGAAAAATCTCGCCAAGAAAAACGAATCACTGGATGCCAGCCGGGAACGTCTACTTAAGGAAGCGAAGGAGCAGGCTGCCCGGGTCTTACAGGAGGCGAAGGATTTTGCAGATCAGAGTATCCGTCGTTATAACAAATGGCTTCAGGAGGGCGGCGACATCAAGGAGATGGAAAATGAACGCAATACGCTTCGAGAGCGCCTGAGTGACAGCGAGAAGAATCAGATGAAGAACAAGCAGAAATCTGCAAAAGCGGCGTCTGCTAAGAATCTACGGGTTGGTGACAGTGTCAATGTCATCAGCCTAAATCTGAAAGGGACCATTAGTACCCTGCCGAACGCGAAGGGAGACCTCTATGTTCAGATGGGAATCTTACGATCTCTGGTAAATATCAAGGATATCGAACTCTTAGAGGAGGAAGTTATCTCTGCACCCGGCTATAGTAAGACTCAGAGCGGTAAGATAAAGATGTCCAAATCGGCCTCCATTCATCCCGATATTAATCTGATTGGCAAGACGGTCGATGAAGCGCTCTCCGACTTAGATAAATATCTGGATGATGCTTATCTGGCACATCTTCCTCAGGTGACTGTTATTCACGGCCGTGGTACCGGTGCCTTAAGAAATGCAATTCATGCCCGTTTAAAGAAACTGAGCTACGTCAAATCCTTCCGTCTGGGAGCATTCGGCGAAGGAGACCAGGGTGTCACCATCGTTGAATTTAAATAACCGAAAGGAGTCTATCATGATAGTCAAACAAAAAATACTAATCGTAGACGATGATGTCAACATCGCAGAACTCATCTCACTCTATCTGACCAAGGAATGCTATGATACTCTGATTGTGAATGACGGAGAAGCCGCAATTCGTGAATTTGCTTCTTATCAACCTAATCTGGTGCTTCTCGATCTGATGCTTCCGGGTATTGATGGTTATGAGGTCTGCCGCGAGATACGCAAAACTTCAAAGGTTCCGATCATCATGCTCTCTGCTAAGGGCGAGATTTTTGATAAAGTATTGGGTCTGGAGCTGGGTGCGGACGACTATGTAATCAAACCCTTCGATTCTAAGGAATTAGTGGCTAGAGTACGTGCGGTACTAAGGCGTTTCCATCCTGGGAAGGAAGAGGAAGCGCAAGAGCCGGCTGCTCCTCAACCGAGTGGTGATTATGTCTCTTATACCGACCTTATGATTAACCTCAGTAATTATTCCGTACAATATCTTGGGGAAAACATTGAGATGCCTCCGAAGGAGCTGGAGCTCTTATATTTTCTTGCTTCCCATCCAAATCAGGTTTTCACCAGAGAGCAGCTCCTGGATCATATCTGGGGTTATGAATACTACGGAGATACCAGAACCGTTGATGTTCATATCAAGCGTCTGCGTGAGAAGATTAAGGATCATAGGGACTGGAGCCTCGGAACCGTCTGGGGTATCGGTTATAAATTCGAAGTGAAGGGTATTAAGAAATAATTGAAAGGAGGGTGTATGCCATGAAGAAGACTCTATGGTCCAGGTTAGTTATATGTTTTCTTATCGCAGGTATCATGGTCTTTCTTCTGTTGAATACATATGGCATGCGCCTTTTGGAACAACGGCTTACGGAGGATAAGAAGGATCAGTTACTGGATGAGGCGAAACTGATTTCCTCAGAATATATGAATAATTTTTATGATGATAAGATGTCACTCGACAATTTGAATATTCAGCTCAAGTCCATTGATACCTTCTTGGGGATTCGGGTATGGATCGTGAACAATGCCGGGATCATCATCGCTGATTCCTACTACTCAAGGAATGCCAAAGGAATGAGCATCTATGATATTGACCCATCATTATTAGATAATACCTTTACCAAAAACGTATATTATGAAGATATCTTTTTTGAGCCGATGTTAAGCCTGACTCATAAAATCAATTACAACTATAAGGTTCGGGGTTATATCCTTTTGCATACTTCTCAGAAAGGGATCACGGATGAGACCAACAATTACCTGGATGTCATTAATATCTGCTTCCTTGTATTCTTACCGATGCTCTTTCTGCTCTTTGTTTACATCTATAATATTACTGCTGTTCCACTTAAGAATCTGATGAAGGCGGCCAAGGAGTATTCCTCCGGTAATTATAATTACGCCCTTGTCCTAAAGGGGCTCAGCGAATACCGCGACCTCGGCGTTGCTGTATCCTATATGGCAGGAGAACTAAGTAAGCTGGATGATTACCAGAAAAAATTCGTAGCGAACATCTCCCATGATTTTCGTTCACCACTCACCTCCATCAAGGGGTATGCTACTGCCATCATGGACGGAACGATACCATATGAGATGCAGGATAAATATCTGAATATTATCCTGTTTGAAACAGAACGCTTAACAAAGCTTACTTCCGGTTTATTGGAACTCAATAGCTTTGAAAATAACGGTACCTTTTTAGATATCACAACCTTTGATATCAACCATATAATAAAAAGAACTGCAGAGACCTTTGAGGGTACCTGCAGAGAGAAGAAGATCACCCTGAATCTTGTATTCTCCTCCAAGCAGATTATGGTAGAGGCAGATATGGGTAAGATTCAGCAGGTGCTATATAATCTAATTGATAATGCGATTAAATTCAGTCATAACAATTCACAGATCAAAGTAAGTACGGAGGAAAAGGGTGAGAAGGTCTTTGTCTCTGTTAAGGATTATGGTATCGGTATTCCGAAGGACTCCATCAAGAAGATCTGGGAGCGCTTCTATAAGACTGATGTCTCCCGCGGAAAGGATAAGAAAGGAACCGGTCTCGGTCTTTCAATAACGAAGGAAATCATCCAGGCACACAATGAGAATATTAACGTAATTAGTACAGAAGGTGTCGGCACCGAGTTCATCTTCTCATTAACCAAAGCCTCCGAATTATAGTGACGGTCCTGTTTTAATTGATCTTTGATCTACACTTCATCCCAACTATGACGATGAAGCTGTCCTTCCATGCGCATACCTTCAAAATTATTCTGCCGCAATGCTTCATATAAAATAATCGCTACGGAATTACCAAGGTTTAGTGATCGGATGTCGCCAACCATCGGAATCCGAACTGTATTTTGCTTATTCTTAAGTAACAGCTCCTCCGGAATCCCCGCACTTTCCTTTCCAAACATAATATAGCAGTCCGGATCATATTGAACCTGAGTGTAGGAGTGCTGTGCCTTGGTCGTTGCCATAAAGATTTTCGCACCCGTATTCTTATCTAAGAAATCCTGATAATTCTTATAAACTGTCACATCAAGGTCCTTCCAATAATCAAGCCCTGCCCGCCTGATTTCCTTCTCATCAAGCCGGAAGCCAAGTGGTTCGATCAGATGCAGTCTGGTCCCTGTTGCAACACAGGTCCTGCCAATATTCCCGGTATTCGCCGGAATCTCCGGTTCTAGTAATACGATATTCATCTTGAATTTCCTCATTTCACTTAATAGTACATAGTAGCTAGAATTCGTTTTCTTAATTCTGCTCCTATCATAAATCAAGGAAAGACAGCTAAGCTCTCTTTCCTTAATGTTGTTTGTCGTATCATGATCCGAGTGCCCGATTACCTTCACTATGTTGATCATTTATAGCAATTGGAATAAACCAATTACATCTATACAATTTATCTGATTGTAATGTAGGAGATCTTTATTACAGAAGAAAAAGGTGAATTAATCACCTTTAATCGCAATATGTATCTCTACTTTTTTATTTCCTTCATACTCGAGCGGTACACAGATATTATGTGCAAAAGTCGCACTGAATGTCATGGTGCCGTTGCCAACTGTGGGTGGTGTAATATCAATGCCGATTCCCTTTGTAGAGAATATCGTCGCCGTATTCCCCATTATCATATTACCAAGTTCACTAATCGCACTCTTTGCCAATTCGTCCATCTCTGTAATTGGCATCATTATCATCTTCGACGCAATATCGCAGGCTACAGAATTCTCAAATGCTATCATAGCCTGTCCTCTCATTTCACCTGTAAAACCGATCAAAATAAGCAATGTATTGTCAAAGAAGGCAGGATTCTTAATGTAGGGTTTTCCAACCTTAGCATCGATGAAGCACATCTCCTTGAGTATCTTCGTAGATGCCATTAAGAATGGATTAATGTGGTCCGCGTTAACGTTGGCCATTCGATCACCTCCTAAGTATCGTAAGTTCATAATAGTATTGTAACACAATTAATATGAACTTTTCAACAGGATAGACTAATTATTTCTACTTTCTGTGCCTATCTACGAAATTTTGCATTCTTTCGAGCGCAACTTTAAGATTTTCCATGGAATAGGCATAAGAGATTCTCAGGTAGCCCTCTCCACAATCACCAAAAGCGGTTCCCGGAACTACTGCTACCTTCTCTTCCTGTAGCAGCTTCGTAGCAAACTCTTCGGAGGTCATATTCAGTCCCTTAACACAGGGAAATACATAGAATGCGCCGTAGGGTTCAAAGCAATCGAGACCCATCTTACGCAGAGAATGTACTACGAATCTACGTCTCTTATCATACGCATCTCTCATCATCTCAACATCCGGGTCACCATTCTTCACAGCCTCTATACCGGCATATTGACTGGTTGTCGGAGCACACATGATTGCAAACTGATGAATCTTGATCATCTGTTCCAGAATGATCGCAGGACCTGCCGCATAGCCAAGTCTCCAGCCTGTCATCGCATAGGATTTTGAAAAGCCGTTAATGACGATAGTTCTCTCCTTCATACCGGGGAAGGAAGCAATGGATACATGCTTGCTGCCATAGGTAAGCTCGGAGTAGATCTCATCAGAGATTACGATTAAATCCTTCTCAATAATTACATCCACCAGCTTCGCAAGATCCTCATGATCCATGATAGCACCGGTAGGGTTATTGGGAAATGCAAGAATTAATACCTTTGTCTTATCGGTGATAGATTCCACTAATTCCTGTCTGGTTAGTTTAAAGTCATTCTCTCCCTTCAGATTGATTACCACCGGAACACCTCCGGCTAGAATCGTACAGGGATGATATGAGACATAGCAAGGCTGGGGGATCAATACTTCATCTCCCGGTTCCAGCATAGCACGAAGGGCAATGTCGATTGCCTCACTGCCACCTACGGTTACCATTACCTCTTTATTATAATCATAGCTCAGGTCAAATCTTCGATGTAAATAATTACAGATCTCTACCTTCAATTCCTTAAGACCAGCATTGGAGGTATAGAAGGTTCTTCCCTTTTCCAGAGAATAAATACCTTCCTCTCGGATGTGCCAGGGTGTATCAAAGTCCGGTTCACCGACACCCAGGGAAATCGCATCCTTCATCTCACTTACTATATCAAAAAATTTCCGAATACCGGAGGGTTGTATATTTATAACTGCTTTCGATAATGGATTTCTCAAGGTGTAATCAGCATCCTTTCATCATGTTTGGTTTGAACGAGTGGCAGACCGTGCTCTTTGTATTTCTTTAATACAAAATGAGTCGCGGTGCTAAGAATCGCATCCATCGGAGCCAGCTTCTCTGATACAAAGTTCGCTACCTCTCTCATGGTCTTGCCTTCGATTATTACAGTTAAGTCAAAGCCGCCGCTCATTAGATAAACGGATTGCACTTCATTAAACTGATAGATTCGTTCTGCGATCTTATCAAAACCGAGTCCGCGTTGGGGGGTAACCTTTACTTCAATTAAAGCTGTTACTCTCTCACAATGTACCTTATCCCAATTGATCAGAGTCGGATACCCGCAGATTATCGTCTCGTCTTCCAATTCCTTTATCGTGTTCGTAACCTCTTCCTCGGTTATTCCTAACATGATGGCTAAATCCGCAACAGATAATTTACTGTTCTTATCAATTGCAGCTAAAATTTTTTCTCTCATATAAAATACCTCTCTTTTCCCTACGAATTATTATGCTGTTCAATTACATAACTTTATACAGCTCATCGCTTTTTGGCGGTTCCAAGAAACGTCTCTCATCCTCATTTATGATCACACGGTCATTACCTTCCGTGATCCGGCCGATTACCGCGGCAGCAATTCCACCTGCTTTTAAGCGATCCACCAGATAATTGGCCTGATCCGTTACGATCAGCATACATCCGCTGGAGATCAGCATATAAGGATTGATATCATAAAATTCACAGATTTCCACGGTTTCCTGTCTTAAGAGAATCTTCTTTAAATCCACCTCTAAACCAACCTTAGAGGCAGCACCGATCTCCCAAAGAGCGCCAAAGATTCCGCCTTCCGTGACATCGTGCATCGATGTCACGCCACTGGCTCGTGCGACCATCGCTTCCGGTACTACAGAGATATATTCAATCATTTTCTTTGCCCCATCGATAAAGCTCTGGCTATATTTCGTCTTAAGCTCAGCTTCTTTTGATGCAGCAATAATAGCTGTGCCTTCAAGACCAGCCCATTTTGTCATAACGATCTCCTGACCGGGCTTTGCTCCGGCCGTCTTGATCATCTCGCTACGTTTCATCTTTCCTACACCGGTTACTGTGATGATAGGCTGATGAACCGCCTTGGTTATCTCGGTATGACCACCGATTATTTCTATATTAAGCTGCTTGCAGGCTGCTTCCATATCCTGCATAGCCCCTCTTAACTCTTCTTCTGCTGTCCCATCCGGCAATAGGATGGTAAGCATAATGCCAATCACCTCGGCTCCATTACTGGCGATGTCATTGGCTGTAATATGAACCGCTAAAGTTCCGACATCCTGTACCGTTCCTGTAATCGGATCCGTGGAAAGTACAAGTACTTCATCCTCTGCCACAGCAAGAACACTGCAATCCTCACCAATCGCAGGCCCTACGAGTACTTCTTCACGTCGATGCGATATTTGATTAAGAACAGACCGTTTCAGAACGGTTTCAGGTACTTTTCCCAGCTTCATATTACTTTCTTACCTCTCTATTTTTCTTACTCCAAGGTATCAATCCAGATATCTCCCTGTATCTGACCCTCCGGATTAGTACGATTATTTATGGTAGATTGGTTCTGTGTCTGTGCATCAGGATCTAATGGTTCATCCTCGATCGGAAGCTCTTCCTCCGGCTCATTTTGAAGGGTTTCCTTTGCATCCTTCGCATCCTTTGTTTCCTTTGGATCCTTGTTCTCCTCTACCTTTTTCGTACCAACAATCACATACTTCGGTGCGGCAGAATAGTTGCTCTTGTTCACCAGAGTCCTGCTGACTTCAACACCATTTTCATAAACCACCTTATAAAGCTCAGCCTTATAACCAGTATGAGCTGACTGTGTTACCTTTCGGTAGGTCTCCGGCTGCGTGGGATCCTTGGTTACCACTTCTGCCGGCGGTGGAGTCTCGGAAATAACCTTTGTTACAAATTTTATCTTACGCTTCTCCGTATCTCTGGTCTCTTTTCCCCAAAGCTTAAAGGTAATGGTTCTACCCTTGGTTGTCGCTTCTATTAATATGGGTACATCGGTATTATTCTTAAATTTAAAATCCTTATAGGTTCCGGCGATTGCTGCATCTCTCGACAGATCCACATAGCTGATGGTCATGGAATGTGGCTGTCGCTCCACCACCTCAAGCTCTGCCTGAAGAACCGCATTGTATAAAGTAGTAGTTACCTGGCACGCACCACCACCGACGCTGTCGATTACCTTCCCTTGCAGATATGCACCTGCAACAAAGTAACCGTTTTTCTCGGTGAAGGGAGACAGATATTTATATGCGGAGAATTCATCTCCCGGATATAATACTGCATTGTTAATCAGTCTGGCACCGTTTGCCAGATTCGCTGCTCTGCCCTGTGCTGAGTCAGCAAATTCCGTTGTATAGGAGCCCAGTACTGTATTGCATTGTTCTACAACATCCTTGGTATAGACCGGTAAATCATCTTCCACTACCGCATCCACCAGAATGTCCTGACGGTTCCATTGATCAATCGCATCTGCAACAGCCTTTACGGTAGCATCGACATTCACTTTGCTGCCGACCACATGGTCACCGTAAATGAATTCACCATTTTTTCTCTTGATAGTCGCATTCACCGGGGTTACATTGTATGCACTTACATCCTTTTCCACGATATCTTTAATCTTCGTTTCATCATAAATGAAGGAAAGCGGATATACGATACTTCCCTGCTCTATGTCCTTCATGTCCTTATAACGCTTGATCAGGTTTCCGCTTTTTCCAAGAGCCAAAGCGGTATCGATATTATCATTGTCTTCCATCTGAAATCCCAGATCGCCCAACGTGGTATAGACGACATCTTTACCAACCATAATTGCAACGCCTTTATTGCGTAAACCGTCTACAAATTCCGAGACAGCATCCTTTGCCTGCTCCTTAGTCATACCACTGACGTCAACTTCATCTATGAATACGCCTTTTACTATTGTATTATCCTTCTCCTGTGCCGATGCATGTACACCGTGTTCAGTATAAAATAGGGAAATCAACAATAAAAGAATTGCGGATAGGATAATTTTCTTTCTGCCCATATTCATCCTCACTTTCCAATAACTATGATCTATTTATTTTGCGCTTTTTCCAGTATTTTATGTGACTTCTTCCTATTTTAACATAAACAGGAGATTATTCAAGTCATTCTTTCGTTCGTTGACATTTTAGCAGCAATTATGTATAGTTAAAGCAACCTGAAGAACGGTTGAAAAAGGAATACATTGCTGAGTTTCTTTCCTAGTTCAATACACTAAGAACGGTAGGAACGATCATCGATAATACGATGATAATAATAACTATTGTAGAAAATATCTTTCTTGATTTTTTATTATAGAAATTCATTTTTGTCACCTCTTTTACTATTATTTTGGAATAATTTTTAAACTCAATAACTTATATTTTTTATACGAAAGGTTGTGAATACAATTGAATATTCCGGTAGCGTCCATATTAATATTAATCGTTATCCTTTGGCTTCATTATGAAATGAAGAAAAACAGCAAAGCATCCAAGGATTCACTAGATCTTTTTTGGAAGACGGAGCAGGATGCCAACCTAACCAGACGCCAGGATATCTCAACACTTAAATTTTTGTCAATAACCCTAGAGTCGCTTCCCATGGGGGATGTGGAGGATGATACCTTAAACTCTTACCGTGATACGATCCGAAAGTATGCCGAACGTAAAATGATAAATCTGTCCAACCAGACAAACACCGAATTAAAGCTTAAGTATGGCGTCGCTAATTTTAATCTTCTCTCCGAATATGATAATAACTATACTGCCTTCGTGAGTATGTTAAACAAGTGGGCGAAGCGTCTTTATGACCACGGTTACGAGAAGGAAGCTCAAGCTGTCCTTGAATTTAGCATCTTTTCCTGTCTTACGGATGTTACTCACTCCTATCTGCTGCTAACCGAGCTATATCATAAGCAAGGACAACCACAGAAAACGGAGACTCTGATCGACCTGATCAGTCAAACAAAAATCAAGGACAAGGATAAGCTGATAAACGCGCTGAAAAGCCACAAAGATGCTACAAGATGAAACGATAAATCGTTTCACTTGTCATGAATTAAAATGTAATGATTATTCTATGATACTTTCGTAAATCAAGCAAGATTTTTTTATATATTTTGAATCATTTTAATTGAATTATTCCGCTTTTCCTTGATTTATCTGCTTCACATAAACGCAATCTTCTCTTAAAAAACATTCACCACACTTCGGATTCCTTGCGACACAGATGGTTCTCCCAAGAGTTATGATCTGAATATTGTAGGCGATCCACTGCTCCTTCGGTAAACGCTTCATCAGGTCAAATTCAATCTTAACCGGATCCTCCTCCATCGTAAAACCTAGTCTCTTCGAGATACGCTTTACATGAGTATCCACTACGATACTGGGCTCCTGATAGATATTACCGCGGATCACATTTGCTGTCTTTCTGCCGACGCCTGCCAAATTGGTTAAGGCCTCGATATCTCTGGGAACCTCTCCATTATATTGCTCTACCAGAGTTTTCGCACAAGCGATAATATTCTTCGCTTTATTTTTATAAAAACCGGTGGAGTGGATATCCTTCTCCAGTTCCTCCTGTCTGGCTTCTGCCAGTGCCTGAATGGTTGGATATTTTCTAAAAAGATCCTTTGTCACTATATTGACACGTTCATCCGTACACTGGGCGCTTAATATCGTAGCGATCAGCAGCTGCCATGGTGAATCGTGATTCAGGAAAATCTTATGCTCCATAGTATATTCCCGGTTCAGCGCCGCTAAAATGCGCTCCATTCTCTCACGTTCCTTCTTACTCATTCTTTGGCTTCCCAAGATAAGCCCCCTTTCTATCGCATCAGCTACCATTCCGAGGTGGAATTAAGTATGTTTATCGTTGCAGATTTTGTTATAGGATCCCTCTCACTATAATTGTAGATTATAGTTGCAGGTCTTCTTATTCCTTCTCCGGATACTACCGAGGCTTCGATATCATAATTGAAATGCTCAATATGGACCAGGATATGATCCTTGCGATATTTATCATAAATATCCTTGTCATTATAAGTGATCCGATCTGAGATAAACTGTGGTTTACTCTTAATATCCTCCCGAAGGAACAGATCCATCAGAAGAATCTCCTCAAATAATCCACGTTTTTCTGCCCTGTTTTCCTCAGTCGCATCTGCTCCAAGAACTTTCTCAAGGTAAAAGTCCAGGATCAACTCATATCGCTTTATTCTACTATGAGCCTGCATGTCCATCTGCTTATCTTCATAATAACCTGCAAGTGCTTCATAAAGCTTCATTGGGGATGGATAATAATGCTCCAGAAAGTTGATTGTATTCGTAAACTGCCCGCTGTTATAATATATCTCCACCATCTCGCAGATTCCCTTCAGCTTCAGGAGCTCTGCATAAGACAACTGATCCGTATAAAGTACCTCATAGGGCGGATGGTCACGATAAACAATCCCGTAATTTACACTCTCCGATTCCATCGGAGATCCCTTTAAAACCTTTAAAAAGCCCAGCTGAAGCTGGTCCGGCTTCATCTCGTAGACCTCACGAAAGCTCTGCTCGAAGGTCTCATAATCCTCTCTGGGCAATCCGGCTATCAGGTCCAGATGCTGATGAATATTACGGGCTTTACGTATCCGATCTACATTCTGCCTAAGAAGTTCCAGATTCATCTTGCGTCGAATCGCTGTGACCGTATCCGGATTCGTTGTCTGAACACCGATCTCAAATTGAACCTGTGCCCGTCTTAGGGTTGATAAAAATCCAATTTCCTCATCCGTAAGCAGATCTGCGGAAATCTCAAAATGAAAATTTGTGATTCCATTATCATTCTCCTTGATGAACTGCCAGATCGCCATCGCATGCTCTTTATTGCAATTGAAGGTGCGGTCAACGAACTTGACCTGAGGTACCTTCTGATCCAGTAAAAACTTTAGTTCCTTCTTTACAAGTGCAAGTTCACGAAATCGGATCCTTTTCTCAACAGAGGACAGACAATAGCTGCAGGCGAAGGGACATCCCCGGCTGCTCTCATAATAAATGATCCGATTCTTAAAGTCATTCATCTCATTATAGGGAAATGGGATATCACTAAGCTTAAGTAATTCTCGATCCGGTGTTACATTAATTCGGTCATCGCAACGATATGCAATTCCTTTGATATCCGAAAGAGCTGTCCTTCCTTCGCTATAATACTGTACCAGTTCCAATAAGGTCTGCTCTCCTTCGCCGATCAAGATTCCCTCCAGCTCCGGTGTCGTCTTAAGCTTTTTCTCTGCATCGTAGGACACTTCCGGACCTCCGAGCCAGAGCTTAGCCTTCGGTAATACCTTCTTCAGTTCTCTGATCAGCCTTAATATAATCTCTATATTCCAGATATAACAGGAGAACGCAATCACATCCGCCTTCTCTTTATAGATCTCCCGCAGAATATCCTCCTCGGAATGATTAATTGTATACTCTGCTAAAGAAACCTGGCCAGACGCTCCATATTGATCAGCATATGCACGAAGACTGTGGACAGCCAGATTCGAATGAATATATTTTGCATTGACCGCTACCAACAATAGCTTCATCGATGTTCTCCTTTTTTATGTCATTACTTACGAACCAATTCTATCATAAGTATAACCGATCATGCTACTCAATTTATAAAAATTTAAGATTCCTATTCTTACAAATTATTTCATCAGAAATATTGAAGTTGCTCCACTTTTTTCCCTTATTTCGGTTGTTTTTGACTCTTCTTTCTTAGGATAAAAACGATAAGTCTCGGTACAATATTCATAATAAGTGGAATTCGGCTGTCTAGACAGATTCGACATGATGTGCTATAGTGAAATTTAAACTAAATTGTTTTAGGAGGCTTTTATGTTAACATTTGATCCTATTACTGCTGATAATATTTGTAAAACAGCAGAGTTTTTTAAATATAAAATCAGCCGGACCAGTGATTATACCATAGGTGCTATGTACATGTGGCGTGATTTCTACCAGTCCAGCTTTGCAATCTATGACGATATGATTTTATATAAAGTGAAATTTTTGGACCGCACCTCATTTACCTTTCCGGTAGGCAGCGGTTCTCTGTCAAAGGCAATGGCCGCCATTAAGGATTACTGTAATGAGAATCAGCTTCCGGTGTGGTTCTGTACTGTTCCCGAAGAAGCCGTCCCCACTCTGGTTCAAGAATACGGCGGCACCCAGCCCTGTACCTCTAACCGCGACTGGGCTGACTATTTATACAATGCAGATGATCTGGCGGATATGGCTGGAAGAAAATTCAGCGGGCAGAGGAATCACATTAATAAGTTCCATAAGCTTTATCCGAATTATTCTTATCAAAGAATTACTCCCGAGAATATCCCGAGAATCATAGATTTTCTAATTGATTACGAGAAGAATCACGGGAAGGATGCATCGTTAGCTCAGGAGGAATTGACCAGGACATTGGAGTTGATTCCTTATCTTGAGAAGTTCAAGCTTCCGGGTGCCTTTATCGAAGTAGATGGTGTCATAGTCGCTATAGCCATAGGTGAAGTAGTGAAGGATACACTTTATTGTCATATTGAGAAAGCAAACCGGGATTATCCGGGCTCCTATCAGATGATTGTGAAGGAGTTTTCCTCTGACATGCGCGCAAATTATGGTATCCGTTACATCAATCGGGAGGAGGACGTCGGGGATCTGGGGCTACGGACCTCCAAACTATCCTATCATCCGGTCGCATTATTGGACAAGTTCTGCGTGCTGATCCCCTAGAAGAACTTATAATGAGGTTTTTCTTCCTTCATGATCAGATAACGTAAAAAATCATCGAGAAGTATGGCAGGCAAGGACAGAAAGAACCAGATATTCGTATACAGAAGACAAATCTGGCCCAGAAAATTATATGGCATGTTGGAATAATTCCAGACATTTAGCTTGAGCCATAGATTAACAATGATTCCTGACACCAGCTCCACTGAAGTGATGATAAGAGACGAGACAACCATTTGACTTAGAATGGACATATTCCAGGAATAGATCTCATTCAGGAGGCCGATCAGAATGAAGCATACTCCGCCGGCTATCATCATTGATATATGAGAATAGCCTCTACTGAGTATCTCCACAAGTCCATAGAGGAAGCCTCCGGTCAGGAACAAAAAGGTATATTTGAGAAATCGATTATAGATTAAAAGCATATATTCCCCCCAATTATCATATCTCTCCGACCCTTCAGACAAAGAACGAAACAAAATCAATGTGAATCAGGTAGAAAGCTGTTGCAAAGTATTTGTAACAGCTTTTATTATTCATGACAATAGAAAGTTCGCGAAGCGTGCCTTCTATCGTTGTATCGAGTCCTATATAATAATAAGCTTCAGTGATAATAATATACGCAGTTCTATGAGAGAATATATCGACTTTTCTGTCTTGGAAGCAACTCACTTAAACATTGAAAAACTGACAGTAAAGCCATAAGTTGGCTGAAAACAAAAGAAGAAATTTATATTTTTAATGTAGGAACAAAGTGTCAGCAAGCTGACACTTTCCATGCCTGCTTCGCAGGCATTGCCTGACTGCGGATTGCGTAGCAATAACTTCTTAACGCATTTATGCGTTTTTTCCGCCAGGCAAGTGTGGTCCAGCTTCGCTGGACACACCACAATAAAAAAGGACAGTTATGGGACTGTCCTTTTTCGGAGAAGGTATTTTTGTTACTTATGGGGGTGTAGCAAAAACTATATAATGTATTGGGGTTTACAAACATAGTATAGCATGATATTCGGCAGAAGTGTGCACAAACTTTATAAATATTCTTTTTGATTTTCGTCAATCTGCACAAGCACAAAATCCTGTCTTTCATCTCCCCATTCTTATGCTATTCTGCAGCTGCAGTTAGTTCTTTTCTCTCAAAGAGAGCCTCGAATTCTTCCCTGGTGATTCTCTCTTTTTCTATCAATAGAGCTGCACAGGCATCCAGTACATCCTTATATTCATTCAGGACTCGCTTTGCTTCCTTGTAGCAATCATCAATGATGGATTTTACTTCGTCATCGATACGATTCGCAATACTCTCACTGTAGCTTCTGGTATGAGCCAGATCTCTTCCGATGAACACTTCATCATCGTCATAATCATAATTCACCATACCGATGGCGTCTGAGAAGCCATATCTGGTAATCATGGCTCTTGCCGTCTTCGTTGCAACCTTGATATCCTGAGAAGCTCCTGTAGTAATATCATCTAAGATCAGTTCCTCTGCTGCTCTTCCTGCCAGATCTACGATAATCTCCTGCCTCATTCGGCCCTTGGTATGGAACATCTCATCCTTTTCCGGGAGTGGCATGGTAAAGCCCGCTGCACCGTTGCCGGTCGGAATGATGGAAACGGTATAAACCGGACCTACATCAGGAAGTACATGGAACAGGATCGCATGACCTGCTTCGTGGAACGCGGTAATCCGCTTTTCTTTCTCCGTAATTACCTTACTCTTCTTTTCGGTACCGATTCCTACTTTAATAAAAGATTTTTTAATATCCTCACTTGTTATAACGGTTCGGTTATCTCTCGCCGCATTAATTGCCGCTTCATTCATCAGGTTCTCCAGATCAGCACCTGTAAAACCGGCAGTTGTCTGAGATACCTGTTTTAAATCCACATCATCACTGAGCGGTTTTCCCTTGGCATGTACCTGCAGGATCTCCTCTCTGCCCTTTACATCCGGACGTCCTACGGTTACCTTACGGTCAAATCGACCGGGACGAAGGATCGCTGGATCCAGAATATCAACACGATTCGTTGCTGCCATAACGATAATGCCTTCATTTACGCCAAAGCCGTCCATCTCAACGAGCAACTGGTTTAGGGTTTGCTCTCTTTCATCATGTCCGCCGCCCATACCGGTACCTCTGCGTCTTGCTACCGCATCAATCTCGTCGATGAATATGATACAGGGTGCATTCTTCTTAGCTTCTTCAAATAAATCTCTTACTCTTGAAGCACCGACACCGACAAACATCTCCACAAAATCAGAACCGGAGATGGAGAAAAAAGGAACCCCGGCTTCTCCTGCCACAGCCTTGGCAAGTAAGGTCTTACCGGTTCCGGGAGGTCCGACTAACAATACTCCCTTTGGAATTCTGGCTCCTACCTGGATGTATTTTTTCGGCGACTTAAGAAAATCCACAATTTCCCTCAGCTCATCCTTTTCTTCATCCAAGCCGGCTACATTCTTAAAGGTCGTCGTCTTATTCTCCTCCGTCGTCATCTTTGCTCGGCTCTTGCCAAAATTCATCACCTTACTGTTACCACCTCCGACATTTGCCTGATTCGACAGGAAGGAAAATAGTACGATGATGATGATAAATACCAAAATATATGGCAATACCGAGGTTAAAAACCAACTCGGTTTCGAAATCGGATGCGTCACATACACTACATCTGCATCAAATGCCATCGATTCTATCTGTACGGTATCGGATACATTAAAGCTGGCTTTATCGTCATTTTTTAGGGTAACCGTTACCTCACCTGTCGGTACTTCTTCGTTCGGATATATATCAATCGCCTTGATCTGTCCGTTATCGATGTCCTTTACGAACTGACTGTAGGAATATTCGTTTTGTTCATTTAATTCAATATTATTGGATATATAAAATGTAGCAATCACAATAAGCAGAATGATGATATACCAACCATATCCTTTCATCTGTTTTCTCACTGAACAACCTCCTTTAATGTGATCTTTTATTACCTATTAATAAAATTAACTTTCTACAACACCTACATAAGGTAGATTTCTTAAATACTGGTCGTCGTCAAGACCATAGCCTACTACGAACTCATCCGGAATTACGAAGCCGACATACTTTACATCCACATTGGTTACTCTTCTGTCCGGCTTATCCAATAAGGTACAGATCTCCAGGCTCTTCGGTGCTCTGGTACCGAGAAGGTTCTTAAGATGTGCAAGCGTATGACCGGAATCAATAATATCTTCCACAATAAGAACATTTCTGTCCTGAATAGATTCATCCAAATCCTTCAGAATGCGAACTCTTCCGGAGCTTATAGTATCGCTGCCATAGCTTGATACGGACATAAAATCCATGGTTACCGGAATCGTCAGGCGTTTTGCAAGATCGCAGCTAAAAAATACGCTTCCCTTCAGGATACAAATAAGATGAACACTCTCACCCTCATAATCCTTGCTGATCTGCTCAGCAATCTCCTTAATCCTAAGACTGATCTGTTCCTCTGATATCATGACTCTAATTTTATGATTCATCATCATTGTCTACCTCCATATCAAACAATTTTATCAACAGTACTTTCGTCGTAGCTGCATCTACCTTATACTTTTCACTTATACGTTCATAGCTTCCGGGAATCCATATAACATGGTTTCCGTCGGTGATAAGAAGTTGATTCTCTCTCTGATTCCTTGGCACCTTATGGTCGATAAAATAATCTTTTAGCTTTTTTCGGCCTCCCTGTGCATTGATCTGAAGGTAATCTCCTTCTCTTCTCGTTCTCAATTCAACAGCATTCTCTATTTTATCATAATCAATCCACTTCGCACAACTACTTTTCGGGATAGGATCACTATTTTTATAGCTGATCAATTCTGTCTCCACATATTTACCGGCAAAGGCTGCCTCCGTTCTTCCCGGGATCTGCACACGGACAGGCAAGTTAGGTTTTGTAGAATTTTCTTCCTTCTCCCTTCGAGGCTTTCGACAGATATGAAGGTATCCATACTCCCGTTCAGCCATAACTTCATATGGCAGGTATACCTGCTTTCCTACCTGCTTAGGAAGCAATGCAAGGATCAGTTCCACATGCTTTGCTTCCAGATCCTTCGAAGCTCCTGCCAATTCCTCCAGTATCCTTCGAAGAATTCCCCTTTGAATAACGATATGCTCACAGGATAAAGCATCGACTGCAATCAGGTAAGATTGCTTCTCCTTCCGGACCAGAGCATCATAGCGGCTTTGTATGCTAAGCTCCAGGTAATCTAAGGTCTCCCGAAGTGTCCCTGCCGCCGAAGCAATATTAGCGATGCTCTGCTTATTAATTTCCTGCGTGGCGTAAGTAAGGATTCGGTTTCGTATCTTGTTTCTGCTGTATTCATCGGTTAGATTCGATGAATCCGTAAGATAAGGGATACCTTCTATGCTAAGATACTCTTCAATCTCTGTCCGTGACACCTCTAAAAGCGGACGGATCAGCATTATGCCCGGATCCCCCTGTCGCAGTATACGCTTTGGTTCTATTCCAGAGAGTCCACGGATGCCGGATCCCCGCAGGAGGTGAAACAAGACTGTTTCGGCATTATCATTTCTATTATGTGCAATTGCTATCTTATTACACAGCTTCTGATCGCATACTTCCAAAAATGTATCATATCGCACATTCCTTCCGGCTTCCTCACAAGTCAATCCTTCCTTCTTAGCTATCTCCGGGATAGAGAAGGTAAAACCTAAGTATTCCAGACCTTCCTTCTCACAATAGCCCTTGACAAAACATTCATCTCTGTACGCCTCTATGCCCCGAATGCCATGATTGATATGAACCACCTGCAAAAACAGTTCATATTCCGGACTAAGCCTGTTAAGCACATGCAAAAGACAGATAGAATCGGCGCCTCCGGATACTCCGACGACAATCCTGTCCCCTTTTGTTAACATATTATTCTGTTGAATATAAGATCTAATTTTTTGTATCATTGGTTCCCAATCTTAAGACATTCTTAATAGCTGATGTTTTTATTATTCTAATCCTTTTACCTTTATATTTCAATGCAATATTTTCTATTCCTCCTTATTTTAACCATATTCCGGCGGTTATTACCGTCATGTCATCCATCGGAATATAATTACTTTGTGAGAGTGTCCTCTCCAGGATCCGGTTGGCAATCTCCTGCGGGTTGCTGCTTCTTGATTCAAGGAGCAGCTGTTCAATAAATGCTTCCTTATTATCTCCGGGAATGCAGTCAAGAACTCCGTCTGTCAGAAGCACAACAATGTCACCCTCGTAGAGTTTTTTTGTAACGGTATCGTAATCCACATTCCCAAACATTCCTATGGGCAGTGTAGTAGAAGCAATTGTCTCCACCCAATCTCCGCGCTTAATGAAGGCTGCCGCAGCTCCTATTTTTATGAATTCACACATACCGGTAAACAGATTGACGATCGCCATATCGATGGTAGAAAAGGTCTGCTTGTCTGCCTTTAGGACAAGACTGGAATTGATCAGTTTAATCGCTGTCTCCGCCTTAAATCCCGCCTCAATCATCTGCTCTAGGAGTGACATCACCGTCTCGCTCTCTTCACCCGCATCCTTACCGGTTCCCATACCATCCGATAAAGCAAGCATCGTCTCACCGGTCTCAAGACGAAGGATGGAAAAATTATCTCCGGAGACATTTTCCTTCATGGCTCTCGACACCCCGGTTAGGACCTTGAATTTTGTATCTTCAAGAAAGCTGTAGCTCTCATACTCCTTCGCAATCACTGATTTGGAAGCCTCCGAAGCCTTTACCTTAATCCCCAGCACCTCGGAGATAATCGCTGCGGTTTCCTTTATCGTTATGCATCTTCCGCCTTTGCAGGATGCAGTCAGAAAGATCTCCTTCCTTTTATCCTCATGGCTGAGTATGGTAATCTCCTTAACGGTGATATGTTCGCCGCGAAGTCTTCGCACCACCCTTTCTTCCTCGGCGCGGGAGCTTTCTGCCGCTTCATAGATCTCTCCTGTGATATCCTGAATAACAGAGGATACCTCCTTGAGCTGATCCGCGATTACCTCCCGGCTCTCCGATATTCTACTTTGCCAAATTTGATTCAGCTTCGCGATCTCAAAACCTCGGTTCGTCTCAACAATAAAATCATCTACACTGATACAGCTGTCCAGAAAATGCAGTGGAATATCCTCTTTGTGGATCGTTCCTTTTTTCTCCGCGATCTCAAACATCATAGTTGCAGCCTGATAGGTCTGCTCAAAGCTGCGTTCCCAGCAAGCAGGACATTGCTCACAGTTCTTACATAGCTTTTCCGATATTTCTTCAAAGATACGATTGATCTCCTTCTGTTTCAATTTTGTCTGTTGTTCTGATATGGAATCCAGTGTCCTGGATAGCTTTAAAAAGGATTCGGCAAAGATCTTCATACGCAGCTTTGCTATATTTCTTAAATTCTGGGCTGCCAGTTGTTCCTGTCGTCCGGTCCCACCTGCCGCATCCGTCCGGTAGATCACGATTCCGGGAAGGAGTACAAACAAGATGGTGCTTGATAAAATTGCACCGATCTCCTTAAGACTTAGCTCCATGCTTTCATCTACAAGCCCGAGTGCCGAGGCAGTCAGAAGATATACCAGTGCACTCGGCAATCTGCCCATTTCGCGAAATAGAGCTGTTATGATGCTCATCAGTGCAAATACCCCGACATCTTCAATCGGTGCCCCTCGAAGACTCAAAACAAAGCCGCAGAGTGCTGCTGTGATCGTCCCTTGACCTGCTCCGAATTTATAAGTAAAGAATAAGATCATAAAGTATGCAATTGTCTGTGCCGGTGCAAAATATTCACTGTTCAACTCAGGAATGGCATAGAGGACCACTGCTACGATCAACGCCATACTTACCATCTGCTCGTTGCTCATTCTTGTCCCCTTCTGTGCCTCCTTCATATAATCGATACCATAACGAAAGATGCCGGAAGAGATAAAAGAAATCAAGCCCTCCAATAACGCCATGGCCACGTATCTCTTCACCGGCCCGCCTGAGGTTACTTCCATTAAAGAAAATATAGTTAGCATTACGGATGGAAGCAGATAAAGAGCCGGCTTGGGGATATTCTTTCCCTTAATAAAAGGTGTTTCCAGGATAATGATGGAGGTAATTAAGGTAAGAGAATACTTTAAAATTCCGGTTGTATTCATACAGGTTACAATTCCAAGGATAGCTGCCGCAAAGGCAAAACCACCTCCTGCCTGTGATAGATAGGCGGCTGTAAAATAACCGATTGCTAATGGATTCATTGAATAAAAAGCCGCCCTTGCGACGATCAGACCAATTAGATGTATTAATACTGTTTTTCTTTTCATAAGCTTACCCTGCTTCCTTTCAAGTCCTCTTGATGATGATTGTGCTGTAATTATAGGCAGGGTATTATGCAATCTTTGTCAAAATGGCAACGGTAAACCGAAAAACTTTTTGACAAGATTTCCGTCATATAGGTGATATTCTCGATTATAGGGAGGTAATTCAGATTAAGACCATGAAAAGGTAAGAATCAAAACAGGGAGTTGTATCTCACAACTCCCTGATAATTAGAAATAGCGAAGGACGGATTTGAACCGCCGACACCGCGGGTATGAACCGCGTGCTCTCGCCAACTGAGCTACTTCGCCAAAGTGACGAACCTTATTATAACTGCTTTTATGGTGCTTGTCAACCATTTATTCTTCCGGTTTTAAAATAATATCATCTCCATAAACAAGTCCCAGTTTATCTCTTGCCATGTCCTCAATATATTTTCTTGTCTTCGTGTATGCTTTATATTCAGCAATTTCCTCTTTGCGTTCTAGCTCTTCTTTCTTCTGAGCCTCCAGGCGGCTGATCCTAAGCTCTGCTTCATCGCGCTCCTGACCAAGGCTGATACGCCGGTAGGATACGATGGCACATAAGATCAGTACTACAAAAGCGATTACACCAATGCCTGTCCCCTTCTTCTTGTTTCTTCTCATTATTACATCTCCTAAAACGGCAAAGCTACTGTTTCCGTGTTTTCAATGTTATTTTACCCGATTTCTTTCTCTTTTTCAATCGGAATAATATCTTATTTATTATCTTAGCAACTTGTTTCAGAAGAGATGTAAGAGTGCGCTTCAGCTGCTTTAATACCGCCTTGAACGGTGATAACAGGGTCTGTATCAGCTTAGTTATCGCCTTGACCAGGAATTCACTGACACCAAAATGATAAAGAATACTCCCAAGCAGCATTCCTATGATAGAAAATCCACGGATGATACCGTTATTCTCCCTAAAAATCATCGCAAAAATGAACAGGCTGGCAACCAGCCAATAGATCAGGTCTTCTATGGCGATTAAGACCGCTCCGTGTCGGATTATTCTTCGAAAGATTCGTAAAATATCATAAGCTGCTAACAGAATGCCTCCCCATAAAACTGAGATCAGAAAGAATTGCAGCTCAATTGTGATCGATGGATTCATGGCGGCCTCCTACTTAAAAAGCCTTCCAAACAGCGACTCGGCAGACTTTCCCCCATTCGCAGAATCAGAATATGTCAAGCTGTCAACACGACCATCGATATCGACTTCACCTTTTTCCAGGGTAAGCCGATTCACATGAAGCTCACTTCCTCGTATCATTAGGATACCCTGCTCCGTCTGAAGCAATACCTCACCGGCATCGAAGGATAGCACATCATTTACTCCGGTCACCGCGATACTCTTTCTAGCAATGATATTAAGTTTGTGTCCTTTCAGAATAGGTTGTTTCTCTTCCATAAAAAAAGCCTCCTCATACTCAAAGATGATCCGTATAGTCCAAGATATATCTTTTTAAGTATATGAGAAGACTTCCTGATTCATGACGGTACCGAATGGAATTTCCATGCATCAGAGATATTTATAAAGCTCCTTCGCATCATCCTTTTTTGTGCTTTCCTGCACATCAAGAACCTCTACCTTAACCGCTTTTGCTCCAAATCCAATCTCGAGTATATCACCGACCTTAACCGTAGCAGATGCTTTTGCCGGTTTATCGTTGATCATTACTCTTCCGGCATCACAGGCATCATTGGCAACCGTACGTCGCTTAATCAGTCTGGATACCTTCAAAAATTTATCAAGTCTCATATTTTAACCCTCTTATTAAATACAATAGAAAGCATGCTTCACGAACTATATTTGGCATATACAATAGAAAGCACGCTTCGCGAGCTTTCTATTGTCATGAATAAAAAAAAGGCTGTTTTAAAAACCCTACACCCCTAAGAGACTCGGAATTTAAAACAGCCTTTTCGTTTACAATCAACTATGCGTTGATAACGTCCTTTAAAGCCTTACCTGCTTTAAACTTAGGTGCTTTAGAAGCAGCAATCTCGATCGTTTCCTTTGTTAAAGGATTTCTGCCAGTTCTTGCCGGTCTTTCAGATACCTCAAAAGTACCGAAACCAACCAACTGTACTTTCTCACCTTTGGTTAATTCCTCTGTAACTACATCGATAAAAGCTTTTAAAGCCTTCTCTGAATCCTTCTTTGAAAAATCTGTTTTTTCTGCAATCGCTGCAACTAATTCTGCTTTGTTCATGGATTTGCTCCTCCTCTAAAGTGATAATTACAAATTTTATTTTGTCTAATGATATTTTGCCTCCTGCCATAAAATCTCAAGCTCTGCGGGAGAAAGTTCAGATAGATCTTGTCCTCTATTCACGGCTTGTGCGAAGACATCTACAAATCTATTTATAAACTTATTAGTAGCATTTGTCAAGGAATTTTCTGCATTTAATTGTAAAAACCGAGACAAATTAATGATTGTGAACATCACATCACCAAATTCCTCTTGAATATTGCTCTTATCTCCAATTTCTATGGCTTTTCTCAGTTCTTCCAGCTCTTCATATACCTTTTGAAGCACCTGTTCATAGCTTTCAAAATCAAGCCCTGCCTTAGCTGCTTTTTTCTGTATCTTCTCAGCCCGGATGTTGGCAGGTAGGGCTTTCGGAACCGTCTGGAGTTCATCGCCAATTCCGGAAGCTTTCTTCTCCTTCTTCTTAATCTCCTCCCAGTTTAAGAGTACCGCCTCCGTATCCTTAGCAATCACATCCGAAAAGACATGGGGATGTCGTCGGATCATCTTCTCAGCCTCCTCAGAAATCACCTCATCAATGGTAAATTCCCTGCTTTCCTCAGCTATTACGCTGTGGAGTGCCACTTGAAGCAGGATATCCCCGAGCTCTTCCCGCAGGTTATCCCTATCGTTATTATTAATTGCTTCTATCGTCTCATAGCATTCCTCAAGCAAACAACTTTTTAAGCTTTCATGCGTCTGTTCTCTGTCCCAGGGACAGCCGTCCTTACTTCTTAATTTGCGGATAATATCCATAAATTCCCGAAAACTGTATTGTGACATTGCTCTGCTCCTTATCCTAAGTATTCGATTACAGAATGTGCTTATTGCCGCAGCATTGTTTCCTTACCATGATAACCTTACATAGCTTCATTATAACAATATTAAAGCTAAAATTACAATACCGGTGATGATACAAAGATTGCCGAACCTCATATAAATTATGATTGCCACAGTGGAACTCTATCGTTCGATTGAGGCTTACATAACTATTTGATGTTCGGCAACTTACGTCAATATTTAGTCTTTCCTCGGTTATTGTTCCATCTGCCGTCCTAAAAATGCTGCCGCCGTGGCCGCCAGCTTAATCTCAAGATCACCGAATTTGGTCTTTGAATCCTTGGTCAAAAGGATAACGGAACCGATTGCATCGCCTTCGCTGATAATTGGAGTTATGGCTTCATAAACAAATTCCGATTCGTCCTCATTCATAATTCTGACATAGTTTTTGTCATCCTTTGCGGCAACTATGGTCTCCCTCTCATTTATGACTTCCTCTAATTCATGGCTGATACCCTTTGTTATCAAATCTTTTTTAGTCGGTCCTGCCACAGCAATAAACTGATCCTTGTCCGTTATCGCAACAATATGCCCCGTAGTTTGTGTCAGGGAATCCGCATATTGCTTTGCAAACTGTCCAAGCTCTCCGATCGGAGAATACTTCTTAAGAATAATCTCTCCTTCTCTATCAGTAAAAATCTCAAGAGGATCTCCCTCGCGTATTCTTAATGTACGACGAATCTCTTTGGGTACTACAACACGCCCGAGGTCATCTATTCTTCTTACTATGCCCGTTGCTTTCATATATGATCTTCCTCCATTTTACATGATTTGATTTTACCTAAACCATAGCCATAGTTCGTTGTTACATTTTCTATCTGATATTATTGTTTGTAAAATGGGAAAGTTTATACATTTGTTTCATAGAATTATTTTGTTTGAACTTTTTAGAAAATATAACAAATTTTAGCAGTCAAATATTTATTCGAAGTACATTATAAGTATTATAAAGATCAATTATTCCATAACCCCAGTCTCGGTTGGGATAAACAAGGTTTCCGCTTCTTTTTGCACCGCGGATCAGATAATTCTTAATTTCTATGGTATCCAGGTTTGGCCGGTTGCCAAGTACAACCCCCCATTCCAGAGCAAGAGCTACGATCCCTGCGGCATGGGCGGAAGCTACTCCGGTTCCGGTATAGTTCGTATACCCTCCGGTCAGATCCGGAGCTAAATAATTAACACCGGGAGCCGCAAGCTCCGGTTTTATCACATTCCCTCTGGTATATCCCCTGCTGGAATTCACATACAATGTTCCACTGATTGGATTATATGCAGTTATTGCAATCGGAATCGTTGCTGAACCGGGATCGAGCAGTGTAGAATAAATATCTGCCTGAACAAAATAGGTCTCTGCGGATATAAAGTCTCCCATCGGAAGCCAGATATGAAAGCTGGTAGCAAGATTCCCCGATCCATAGACCGTAAAACGCCAAATACCGGCGGAAACATTCCGAAATCTCAGTAGAATAAGCTGATCTCCGGTTATTGTCTCAACCGCTTGATACTCCACATATACAACAGTTTCTTCAAAAATAAAAGAGATTTCCCTTCTCACATTCAGCCCCGGAGGGATTCTCGGTATATATTCACCGGAGGGTGACAGAAGATCTATACTGTAGATGCCGGGTGAGTCCCCCCATAATTCTATTGTAAAAGCATGATCTTCTTCTCCAACATTCAGCTCCACTATGGAGGTATGGCTGGTCGGATCAATCGTTCCTCGAAAATGTCGTCCACGGTTGCCCTCATTTCCGATCGCAGTCACAATTCCTGTCTTCGGAAAATCCGCAATAATAGAAAGGAGTGCACTTAATGGTGAGTTTCCGTCATGTGGTCCCTGAGAAGTACCAATACCGATACAGATCGAGATCGGGCGATTCAATTCCCTAGCCAGCTGAATGCAGTATTGGACTCCCCACATGATGTTATTCTCCTGATAACAGACCGCACCCTCCGGAATAAAAAAATACTCCCTAAGATATTGCTTCGCCTGTCTAAGCTTTACTATTACAAGCTCAGAATCCGGTGCAACACCGGCAAATTCTACAGCGCTGTTTTCTGTTCCAGCTGCAATACCTGCAAGCATTGTGCCGTGGCCGTTTTCATCCGTACTTGGTACGATCTCCAGGGGGTTATTCGCTCTGAGTGCCTGATTAATTTGCTCACTCCTGTATTCTGTCCCAAAATTAGTATTGAACGGCGATATCTCTCCCTGAATGGTCTGGTCCCAGATAGCGGCAATCTTTGTGGTTCCATCCGCCTTTTTAAAAACAGGCAGAGTGTAATTTATCCCGGTATCTACGATACCGATCAGTACATTCTGCCCTCGAAGATGAAATCCAGGATAATTGTGCAGCGTTGTTACATTGGATGCCTCCAGTGCCACCTCACTTGCCAGCCCGCACAGATTAGGAGAAGTTGAAAATCCATAGGTTCCAGGTCCTCTCCCTGACAGCTGTGTTACAGGAATATAGAGAACCGCATATGCCTCATTCATGATATGAACTGTGGCATTTGGTATTCTCTGCAGAATCCGTGGATTATTCTGATAGTTGACTATCAAATCCGCATAGTCCTCGCTGACTATTCTCGCTCTTTCCTCCTCCGTCATATGGCACCTCTTTGTTTTCTCAAATTTATACGACAATTCCCGTGCGAAGGCTGTCAAAAATATTATATACATCCAGTAATCCGTATCCCCAGTCCCGATTTGGGTATTGGATGTTTTTGTCTCTTCTGGCCCCCCTCATAACAAGCTTCTTGAATTCCACCGAACTCATCCCAGGAAGATTGTTACGGATGACCCCCCATTGCAGCATCATCGCAGCAACTCCACTGATATGTGCCGCAGATGCGCTGGTTCCGTTGTAACCGGTAAAGCCCTGCTCCAGTGTTGGCCCTGTGATATTCACTCCAGGTGCAGCAACATTGGGTTTTATGACACCTGTTCTGGTAAAACCTCGGCTTGCCTCTGTATACAAGCTGTCATCCTCATAATTATAAGCAGTTACAGTCAGGGGAACCTCTGCATCTCCTGGAGACAGAATTGTAGTATAAGGGTCGGAGCGGACAAAGAAAGTATTTGAAGAGATTAAACTTCCCATTGGAAGCCAAATATGAAAACCCAAATTCAGATCTCCGCGTTCATACACATTGAATCTCCAGATACCGGCAGCCGGCTGATCAAATCGAACAACGATCAGCTGGTCGCCGCTTTCCGCCTCCACCATCTGATAATCTATGTTAAGTATAGTTCGTTCGAATACAAAAGAGATCTCCCGATTCTCATCCATTCCTACCGCGATCCTGGGAATATATTCTCCTGAGGGTGATTGGATATCGATGGAAAAGATACTTGGTGACTGCCCCCAAAGCTCCATCGTAAATCCGCTCTCATTTTCTCCGACATTCAATTCCACCGCATCATAACCGGTTGCCGGATTAATCTTACCGGAATAATGCCTTCTGGCATTTCCTTCATTACCAGCACCAACATTTACTATGACACCCGGTGTGTTCGCAATCTGGGACAGATAAGTGGCTAATATTCCACGCCCATCGTGTCCTCCCTGGGAGGAACCCAGTGCTACACAGATGACCAATGGTTGTTGTAGATTGAAGGAAACATCAAGAAGATATCCCAGTCCATATAGAATATCATTTTCCTGAAAACACAGAGTACCCTCCGGAACCCGGTAGAAATCCAGCAGGTAGCGTTTGGCTTGTTTTAATTTCACTACAACAAACTCCACTCCCGGGGCCACCCCGACAAAATCATTCTCCGTATTTTCATTTCCTCCGGCGATGCCTGCAAGCATTGTTCCATGTCCGACCTCATCCTGGCTAGGAACGATAGACAGCGGATTCGTACTACCCAGTGCCGCATTAATCTGCTCTCTGGTATACTCCGTTCCAAAATGTCTGCCCTCAGGTGCTGACCCGGTCTGTATCGATTGGTCCCAGATGGAAGCTATCCTGGTGGTATTATCTGCATTTTTGAAGATCGGATTGGTGTAATCAATCCCTGTATCTATTATGCCTATGAGTACACCTTCCCCGAGGAGGTTAAAGTTAGGTATATTCCGGATTCTCGGTATATCGGAGGCCTCCAGACTTGCATGGCTGACCGGAGCATACAGATTCGGTATAGCAGAATATCCAAATTCCAAGATGGTTTGATTTGTTATATTCTGAACCGGTACATGCACCACTGCCTGAAGATAATTAATCAATTCTATATAAGCATCAGGAAAGGAATTCAGAACATTCATATCTCCGCTGTATTCAATCAGTAAATCAGCATAATCTTCGCTGATATTCGGATTAATTCCATTCATAACCATAGTCTGCCCCTTCCCTCTTTTATTAATATATATGGGGTGGCACGAGAAATATGAAGTGATCTTCTCTTTTACGTCTCTCACACCAGAAGATGAGTACCTTTCACCTCCTAGACGGTCTTATAGAAGGGCTATTTCAAGTACTAGAAATTAATTCAGGGTGAGGATACTAATGTCCTCACCCTGATTTAATACATATCCTAGGATTAGTCCTTCTCGCAAGGAACCGTCTTATGCATTAAACATTATTTTTTCACTATTAAATGCTTTCGTTATCAGTGCTGTGATAATTGCAGCCAAAGCTCCGATCGATACAATCGTTGCCCCGAACTGAGGAAGGGTTAATTCACCCATCAAAAGATTCTGAATGCTTACCGCACTGTTATAAATCGGGATAAAGAAATTAGCAAGCTTGGTCTCACCGGTACCTGCATAAGTCATAATACTGCCTAACATAACTAAAATATAAGCGGGCATCACGTAAGTATTGGCTTCCTTAGAGGTACGGGCCAAAACTGCAATTAATGCGACGATTGAGACATAGAGATATACAACCACCATCAAAATGATTAACAGCATGATAATCTCCAAAGGGGTAAATGCAAGATTCACAGAGCCTAATTCTCCGCCGGTTGCACCATTCATCAGGATGGGCATTGCCACTACGATGGATACCACATATACTGCCGCCGAGATGCTGGACATGATCGCCAGGGAGATTAATTTACCGAATACAATCTCACCTCTCTTGATTGGAGATACCAGCATGCTGGACAAGGTTCCTCTTTCCTTTTCACCGGTAATGGCATCCACACCCAGTCCCATAGCTCCTGCAAACAGCATAATATTCAGCAGAAATGGTACGAGCATGCCAAGCATCCTGCCGTCCTGCTTCTTCTCATCAACGATAATTCCGGCCTCCGGATTCTTATCAATATAAAATACCGTAAGCTGCTCCATATTACCGAGGCGCTGCGACAATAAGCCTTGCTGATAGGGAGTCAACACCTGATTGAGAAAGTTTTGTCTTGCAGCGGACGAATAATCCTCTGCTGTATTGTAGAAGGTCTTAACTTCAGGAATCGGATCACCTGCTGTCTTATAAGCTGCAATGGTATCCTTAAAGCCCTCATCAAAAACAACGAGTAAATCTACTGTACCACTTAAAATACCGTCCTTTAAGTGATCCGTCTGATCGGAGGCGTTAAGGTATTCTATGTCTGCCGTAAATCCGGTAGATGCGATGACCTTCTCAAGATCCTCCGGTGCATTTTGAATATAAACTGAGGGAACATGTTCCTCGATATCACTCATCATGTTACCAAGGAGAGTTCCCATCAAGGAGTACATACCGACGATCATTACCGCAGGCATGATAAATAGGCTGAATACCATTTTCTTATCATGAAACACTCTGGACAGTTCCTTCTTTACTATGTTCTTTGTTCCGTTCATCATATAATCAAGCCTCCTCCCTGTTATACTCTTTGTAAAGCTCAAAGAAAGCATCTTCCAGCTCTTCTGATTTCGTCGTTGTTAATATCTCATCCAGAGTGCCTTCAATTACCTTAACACCATTGATAATGATACCGATACGATCACAAAGCTTCTCCGCTTCCGTCATAATATGGGTGGAGATGATGACTGTCTTACCCTCATCCCTTAATTGTTTCAGATATTCTGTAACATTTCTGGCTGTTATAATATCAAGACCGGTGGTTGGCTCATCAAAGATAACCACCTCGGGGTCATGAACCAGGCTGACTGCGATAGATGCCTTTTGTTTCATACCGGTAGACAGTTCATCGATCTTCTTATCCTCAAAATCCTTGATTCCAAAGTAATTAAACAGCTTTTCACGACGCTCGTTTATCGTCTTCTCATCCTGCCCATGCAGTCTACCAAAGAAATTGAACATATACTTCGGTGAAAACTGAGGATCCAGCTTAATCTCATTGGTTAGAAAGCAGATACTCTTTCTTACCTTTTCCGATTCCTTAACCGTATCAAATCCGCAAACCTTAATCTCACCCTGCGTCGGTTTTAATAGGGTTGCGATAGTACGCAGCGCTGTCGTCTTACCTGCACCGTTCGGTCCCAGTAGTCCGTAGATTTCTCCCGGTCTGGCTTCCAGGGACAATTTATTGAGTGCCTTTTTCATGTTCTTCTTCGTCTTAAGCTCCAGCATCTGCTTTTTATTTAGCTTATAGACCTTAGTCAGATCCTTTACAACAATCATTTGCTCCCACGCCTTTCTTTTCATTATAAATGATACATCTTTTCCTATCATCGCTTACCGGCTTGATTAATCCACTAAGATTTCTCATCCCCTTGGCCCGCGGTAAAAAACAGGGCAGACTTGGCTTTTTCCATACACTTCCAGTATACAGAGTGTTATTATTTTGTCAACCATGAAATCCTGTTCCATACAGGAGCTATTATAGAGCTTACCGATTAACAAAAAAGTAGGATTTTATTAGAAATACATTAAAATCCTACTTTTCTCTGCTTATTCATTTATGATTGTATCAAGTTCTCATCCAGTACGAGAGTAAATGGTCCGTCATTGATTAAAGCCACCTTCATATCCGCACCGAATTCTCCTGCCCCAACACTGCCGAGGCGATTTCGAATAACGTCCAGTACATATTCATATATATCCTTGGCTTTCGCGGCTCCACCTGCATGAATAAAATCTGGGCGATTTCCTTTTCTGCAGTCTGCATATAAAGTAAACTGCGATACCACTAGGACCTCGCCACCCACGTCCTGAAGGGACAGATTTGTCTTGCCGTTTACATCGGCGAAGATTCTTAGCTTTAGTATCTTATCAATGTATTTATCTGCAATTTCCTTTGTATCCTCCGCGCCGACACCCAGAAGGATCAAAAATCCTTTCTTAATAGAGGCGATACATTGACCTTCTACCGTAACACTTGCCTCCAATACTCTCTGAATCACTACCCTCATCGTCTTATCCTTTCAAAGCTGTTATAAGAAAGTTCTTATAAGCCCCCACTCCTGTACCAGACGCTCCAAAGAGAAGTATGCATTCGCCGGGCTTGTGGAAGGGAATTTTAATGCTTCTATTTTAGTCACCGGATAGATATACTTCGTATACAGCTGGTAGGAAGTATTGCCATTGCAGATGATCTGTCCGACGCTTGCCTTCTCAAGTATCGGCGACAAATCATTGGCGATGACATTGCGGATACTTGAATCCGATGATCCTATGATCTCACAGCTTTGGATCACATCCCAAACCGCGACTTTATTCCTTAGAAGCAGGCTACCCTTTTCCTCGATTGTAACCGGTACCGGTTCATCAAAAATCGCACTGATCACTTTCCAGAAGCGATTCTGCGGATGATGGTAAAAGAACTGTGCTTCTCTGGATTTGACCGAGGGAAAGGATCCAAGCACCAATACTCTGGAGTCTTCATTATAAAGTGGGGGAAACGGATGCGTTATCCTTTCCATCAGTGAATCACCTCGTTATTTCATTCTGTCTTTATTTCATTATTTCCCTTAAGAAGGAGGTTCCTGCCACCTTAGACGGTACCTGATAATAATCCAGAATCGTTGCTGCAATATCGGAATAGCTAGCTCTGGTGCCCAGGTTCAGGCCACCCTTTATCTGATTACCGTAGACCACCAATGGAATATATTCTCTGGAATGGTCCGTAGAAGGGGTGGAGGGGTCGCAGCCATGATCCGCGGTTACGATCAGGATATCCTCCTCTCGCATCTTGTCAAGCACTCTGGGTAGCTGCTCATCAAAATAGGTCAGTGCCTTTGCATAGCCGTCCACATCATTGCGGTGTCCGTATATCATATCGAAGTCAACGAGATTAACAAAACATAGACCATTGAAATCTCTGTCCATACGTTCAATCAGCATCTCGATTCCTTCTGCATTGTCATGGGTACGAACTGTATCTGTGATTCCCTTCCCGGCAAAAATATCAAAGATCTTACCTACTGCAAGCACATCAAGCCCTGCCGCCTTCATCTGGTCCATAAAGGTCAAGGAAGGCTCCAGTGAGAAATCATGGCGGTTCGAGGTACGCTTATAATCCGGATAGGTTCCGAGGAACGGTCTGGCAATTACTCGACCGACTGCATGTTTACCGACCAAAAGCTCTCTGGCAATTTCACAGTAACGGTAAAGCTCGGCAAGGGGAACTACTTCCTCATGTGCTGCAATCTGGAATACGCTGTCTGCAGAGGTATATACGATTAATGCACCGGTTTCAACATGCTCCTTACCGTAATCGCGAATAACATCCGTTCCGGAATAGGGCAGGTTACAGATAACCTTACGGCCTGTTCTCTCTTCAAAAGGTTCTAATATTTCTTCCGGAAAGCCGTTCGGATAGGTAGGGAAGGGGCTTTCAGAGATGATTCCCGCTATCTCCCAATGTCCTGTTGTAGTATCCTTTCCTTTGGACTTCTCTGCCATCCTGGCAACTGTCCCGTCAAATGTGTCGCTTTCCTTTACCTCAGGAAATTTTTCATTTACTCCATCAATATGGAACAAGCCTAACTTCTTCATATTGGGCATATGAAAATAGGAACTTGTGGACGCGGCATAAAGGGTATGACTGCCGACATCTCCATAGAGATCAGCATCCGGCAACTCGCCTACTCCAACGCTATCTAACACTACGATAAATACTCGTTTCATAATAATACCTCCATCTCTTCTTACGATTAAATATTTCTCAACTATAAAAGTTAACAGTAAAATTAATTGAAATCCTGTTAAGAGCTTACCAAGCTGTAAGCTGTAATTATCACTATGATACAAATCAACTCTTCCATAGCAAGAATCATCTGCATCTAACCATATTATAGTTAGTTTTTAAAGTTATGTCTATGCAAAGTATAATTTGACTTTCGTAAATCATAATATTTTCTTAAGAAAAAAGTAAATTTAAGTATATTGTGATAAAAAAAATTCTGTGCTATAATTACGTCGTTATAAAGAACAAAGCATCACCACAGGAAAGTACTACGAAAGCCACATAACAGCAGAACTTTGCACAGCGGTGCTAGGGCAAGCAGTCATAGGAAAGGTTGATGGTAATATTATGAACACATTGAAGAATTTCATAATGAAATATAAGCACGGATGGATCCTATCGTACTTTTTTGTATATATTCTTTGGTTTAGTTATTTGGAGAAATCTGTAACCAAGTTTCATCCGATCTATTCTCGTTTGGATGATCTGATTCCTTTCAATGAGGTATTTATTATTCCTTACTTTTTATGGTTTATATACATTGCGGTAACTGTGAGCTATTTTCTGCTTACCTCAAAACAAGATTTTTATAAGTGCTGTGCCTTTCTATTTGGAGGTATGACGATCTGCCTGATTATCTACAGCATCTGGCCGAACGGGCATTATCTGAGAGTAAATCTTGCTTCCCTGGGTCGCAGTAATATCTTCATTGATATGTTATCTGCTATCTATTCCGTTGATACGGCAACCAATGTATTTCCTAGTATCCATGTACTGAACTCCGTCGGTGCAATGATTGCGATTCACGAGAGTGAAAAGCTCCACAATATCGTATGGCTTCAGTGGTCTGCCTTTGTTTTAACAGTGTTGATCTGCCTGTCGACCGTATTCTTAAAGCAGCATTCTATATTGGATGTTTTCGGTGGTCTGGCACTCAGTGTTATTCTATATGCTGTTGTTTATGCTCCGAACAAACTACGGGTAGCTTTCAAGGCAAAGCAGGAGCTTTCCAAGAACCCCAGTTAAGAGCAAATCGGAAGATGTTCTCAAACGGCTAAAGCCGAATTCAAAAAGCCCGCAGAGCTTTGCTGTACAGCAAGGTCCTGCGGCTTTATTTTTATCTTATTTTCAATCTTTTAGTTGAAACCATATATCTTTCGTATGATGTTGTATCCCAATTCGACCAGCTTCATTCCGAATTTGCCGGGAAGGTTCATCGATTGCCCAAGGATCTGAGAATGAATCCGGCGATACAGCCATTTATCATAATTCTTCAGATAGTCCCAAAGCTCCTGCTTTTTATTCAGGCTCTCTTCGGTACCTTCCTTGATTAGGAATACACTACTGACAGCCATCATCATAGATAGATACTTAATCATATATTTCTGAAGCTTCTTGCTTTTTAGCAATTGTAAATCATGGGATTCAATCATAATCTTCGTTATGCGAAGCTGCTGGTCAATTCTCTTGATCATCACCTGCTCATTTACCGACTGATCCGATCTGCCGATAAAATAACGATAAAGATTTACATCCATATAATATAAGGTTTTTACATACGGTAAGGGCTGATAAACAAAAATGTTATCCACATAGAAGGTATGCTTCGGCAGACGAATTCCACTGCTCTTCAGTAGTTTTGTACGGTAGATTGTGGAGTGCATCAATATATTCTGGCTTTGTCTGAAATGCATCAGGTCATTCCAGGTAAAAATACAGTTCTCCGGTAAAGCCCTGTGATAATTTATCACTTTTTTCTTTTTGGCATCTACCTTTTCATACACATAGTTTGCCAGGAACAAATCCGGACTGTTGCCATCAGCAATCAGATTTTTAAGAACCTCCATCACCTGTGCTAACGCCTTTTCATTTACCCAGTCATCGCTGTCTACTACTTTAAAATATAGACCGGTTGCATTGGCAAGTCCGGTATTTACCGCTTCGCCGTGTCCGCCGTTTTCTTGATAAATTACTTTGATTACACTGGGATATCTTGCTTGGTATTCCTCAGCGATCTTCTGTGTTTCGTCTGTGGAGCCATCATTTACTATGATGATCTCCATTTCTTCTCCGCCGCTCAGCAGGGTGTCAATCGCATGGTGCATATAAGCTGCCGAGTTATAGCAGGGTATCGCTGCTGTTAATAGCTTCATGCCTCTTCCCTCTCCTTCCTTAGATCAGATTCTCAGGGTTTAAGCACTCCAATTCTTCTATTACAAAACGACCGTCTTTACGGATTAATACATCATCAAAATAGATCTCACCACCGCCATACTCCGGTGTCTGGATACATACAAGATCCCAATGAATAGCAGAATGGTTACCGTTCGGTGCTTCATCCTCATAGCAGTTGCCGGGTGTGAAGTGGAACGAACCCATTATCTTCTCATCAAACAGAGTATCTTTCATCGGCTTCAGTACGTACGGGTTTACTCCAATTGCAAACTCACCGATGTAGCGAGCACCTTCATCGGTATCAAGTACATGATTGATACGTTCGGTATCGTTTGCCGTAGCTTTTACTATCTTGCCGTTTTCAAAAGTAAAGGAGATGTTTTCATAAGTGTAACCTTGGAATACCGCAGGAGTATTGTAGGTTAATGTTCCGTTTACTGACTCACGAACGGGAGCAGTGTAGACCTCACCATCGGGGATGTTGCGTTCTCCATCGCAGGGAACTGCGGGTATGTTCTTAATTGAGAAGCTTAAGTCCGTTCCGGGGCCGACGAGGCGAACTCGATCCGTACGATTCATTAAATCAACCAGGGGCTTCATGGATTCACCCATCTTAGCATAATCAAGACAGCAAACATTAAAATAGAAATCCTCAAAGGCTTCTACACTAGTATTGGAAAGCTGAGCCATTGCAGCATTCGGATAACGGAGAACCACCCATCTGGTCTTAGGTACACGAATGTTATGATGTACCGGCGTCATATAATAAGTCTCATAGATCTTCATTTTCTCTGCAGGAACATCTGCCAGCTCGGATACATTATCCGTACCGCGAACGCCTACATAGCAATCCATCTGCTCCATCTCCGCACCATCGATGCGAGCCATGAGAGACATCTGCTCCTCGGTGCAATTTAACAGCATCTCTCTTTGCAGTCTTACATCGGTATAGTGAGGGAACGGTACGCCGCCTGCCTTATATACCTCCTTCACAAGCTGTCTTGCAAGGTCCTGTGTTGATGCGCCGATATAGTGAATATATACTTTATCACCCGGTTTCACCTTCATTGAATAATTTACCAAATTACCTGCTAATACTTTAATTCTCTCATCCATATTTTTGTCTCCTTGTATTTATATTAATAGTTATTGCTCTAAATAAGATAAAAATATATTGCCCGCTCTCGAAAACATCTCCGCACTATCTCCGATTCCAAGCTTCGTCGTCTTGTTTTCTGATGGGTCAATCACCATGATATTAAAGGCATCATAGCCATAGATTATCACGGCCTTGGTCACATCCGTCATGGCAATCACCGGTCTGCCCTTTGATATATAATACAGGGCATCATCCAAGGTGATACCGGTCAGACGGATCGGTGTTTTTTTGGAATACTTCTTGAGGACATCATAAGCGGAGCTATTCTTAACCGATAATTTGCCTACCGTCACATTCACCTTTTGATAAGCGAGTAACAGCTGCAAACATGTTTCTACCGAGTTGGCCGAGGTGGGATCCCAGCTCATCGACTCAAACGGAACGATGGTACTCTTTGCCGTCTTTACGCCTCTTTCCCAGATCAGCTCCTGTTTATTGCTTAACACCACTCCGATACGGTCTCTGGCTACATTGATCGCATCCGAAGAATTTACATAAGCAGCCTCAATTCCACCGGAGATATAAGGGTAATAATATAGCTGCTCCTGTGCGGCAATTGGAAGTCGTATCGTAGGATCCTCCTCTATTATAGTACTCACCGCAATCTCTACCTTGGGAAGCTCCTTCATAGCAAACTCCTTCGGTAAAGACATATAGTACTCCGTTAACGCCTGATCAGTAACTCTGGAGGACACTTTTGTCGGTTCCTCCTCCGACTTAACCTGATTCATAATATAGTCCTGATCCGTCAGTACATAGGCCAAGCGCCCATTTTCATTGATTTTCTGTACTCTGCGGAGCTCAACTATGTTATCTTTTACCTGCAGCCCTGATATATAATAACCTGATTTACTATAGCTTTTTAAGATCTGTTTGTCAACCGAAGCAATCTCAACTGTACTTAACGGAGCCATGATACTACCATCCATCATGGAGGAAATGTCCTCTTTCGCAACATCTCCGTAAATTAAATTGGAATCAATCACATCCATCAGTCGAAGTGTATGATTCGGTTTTGCATCAATTGCTTCGATACCTCCGGTTTCCAGGTTCATGATTTTTATACTTTGGTTAACCTTCGGATCCGAATTCTCCTGCCAAGCCGCATAGTTTAGAGTCTTTAGAAGCACCACCTGGTCGCTTGCCACATGATTCGCCACCTCAGAAAGTTCTCTTGTTATCAGATTATAGGAATAAATATTATTATATGCATGGAAGTAAAATACATCCATAGAATTTACATAGGAGAGCTCTCCAAGATTCTCCTTCAATGTCTGAAAAGGCTCTTCCACCGGTATATATACCAGCTCTTCAATGCGATTCTCGGCACGAATGAATCGATATAGGATGATTGCAACCCTGCCCTCATATTGTCCGCGATTCATATATCCGTAAACGATAAAATTCAGATTACCCTCTGCATCCATGCTGAGCATATGAATCTTATGTTGATCATAGAGTTCCCTTAGGTAATCGGTGTTATCCTGCCGGAAGGAAAATACTTTTGTGATAATATTATTCTCCAGATCATAAAACCATAGTTCATTATTTCTTACGAATGCTAACTTCCTCTGATCCACTGAAGTAATAGACTCAACATCACGATCCATGGTAATTCCCAACTTCAGCTCATTTTTTTGAATACTTGCCCGATTGATATCAAACAATGCTTCCATGCGACGTTCATAATTAAGAAGATACATCCTGTCTGTGGAGTAACGAACCCGGTAAAATTCTGTAACCTGATACCGTTCCTTCGCTCCGGCAACCTCTGCTTCTATATAGTATTTCAACTCGACCGATGCAGTATCTGCATAGATTTCCAGTACAGTAGGAATCACCTCGGTTAATACAGCCGGCTTTAGATTGCCCCAGCTGATCAATTCAAAGCTGGAATTAATATTTACATAGGCCAGTGTAGAACTATCTGCTGTGCTTATTGGCTCCAGATAACCGGTTATACTTTCTGCCTTTGCCTTATCCATGATCGCATTATGAAAGTTCATGATAAAGTCCAGTTTTTCCTTCAGATATGCATTATCATAAATCTTAATACGCTGGTAATAATACATCTTCTCGCTTTTACTGGAAATCAATGTTATCTTAACTGCATATTCCTTCTCCATGGATAGGTCGGCCTTTAGCTTAATCCTGGCTGTCTTCTGCGTTCCGTCTTCCTCGAATACACTGACGGAATCCGTCTCAATCAGGGTGTTGCCAACAAACTCTCTGACCTCATAATTTAATTTTTTTATATCATAGGCTTCCTCATTGATCACTACCTCAAAGGTTTTGTTCGGATCCAAAACAGTAACCGACTCTCTAAGCTTATTCGCAGCCAGATTCGTACTATAACCATGAAGCAAATTAATCTTATTGTCACCTGCTTTTATGGTTATCAACGGGAATGTGGCGTCCTCCATCACCGTGGTGTTATTAACATCGAAAACAACCACTTTAATATCACCGCTGAAGTAATAAAGTGCACCAATAAAAATCGCTATTAATATAATGATTCGATAAATATATTTTAACACCGTAAACCTCCAGATTATCGTCTTTCTTCTAAGGTGTCCTCCCGAAATAGGCGAAGCAGACAAGGATCAGCCGAAAGAAAATCCATACATTCCATCAGCTTATCCGAAGGCGATTTCTCCTCCTTTGTCGTCTTCGTTCTCTTTACGGCACGGATCAGAATATTCTTCGGAGTATGCTCCATGTCAATAAATTCCAATAGCTGCACCTTGTATCCCCTTGTCTCAAGCAGCTCTGCCCGGAGAGCATCTGTGATCAACGCTGCCATTCGCTCCCTGATAATACCGTATTTCAGTATCGGCTTCAGAATATCGCTTTCGATCTGTTTATTCAACTCATGCTGGCAACAGGGTACAGAAAGAATCACCTGAGCGCCCCAACTCACCGCTTTATACAGCGCATAATCGGTTGCTGTATCACAAGCATGCAGGGTTACCACCATATCGACAGAGTTACTGCCGTCGTAGGAAGCAATATCCCCCTCCAAAAAAGTTAATTTTTCATAGCCGTACTTTTTACTAAGTTCATTGCAATGCTTTATTACCTCTGATTTTAGATCCAGACCGATGATATTGATCTGATAGCCCTTTAATATTCTCATATAATAATATAAAGCAAAAGTAAGATAGGATTTACCACAGCCAAAATCCAATATGGTAAGCTCCTTCTCATGATTTAAAAACGGTAATACATCCTCAATGTATTCAAGAAACCGATTGATTTGGCGAAATTTATCCATCTTCGTCTTTATAACCCTGCCCTCAGCTGTCATAACCCCGAGATCAATTAAGAAAGGAAGTGGAAGCCCCTCCTCGAGAATATAATTCTTTGCCTTGTTGTGAAGGAGCTTATTCCTGTCCTCCATAGCAGTTGTATTTCCCACGATATCACTGTCCTCTTTATTACCTTGATCTGATACCTTTGACAGCCTATAATTCACCGTAGCTTTTCCTTTTTTACTAATTAGAATCGTAGCCTTCCCTTGCTTTGTAGTTATCTCTGCCTGACGAAATAGCTCTGAAAACCAATCTGGAAGCTTCGCTATCAATTCTTCCTTATTGTAATTGGTATGAAAAACCTGTTGTCCAATATATTCTGAAGCTTGAAAGAACAGCTCCTTCTTAAGCATTATTGGACGTATCTTTACCTTGGTGATCCGATTCTTATCAATAGAATTACTGATTACCGCCTGAATTAAATCTATATTAATTGTATCTTCAAATACCTTATTGATTGCTATATCCATCGCACATCATCCATTCTAATAAATCTTAATTAAGGAATCTTTAGGAAATCATTTGTCCTAATCTATTTTAATGTCTTTTTCCGGATAGTACAACTTAATTATTATAAATTTTATCTTAATATTGCAAGCTGTTGAATCTCACAAACATCCTATGAGTGCATATATTGGTAATAAAAAAGCTTAGGAGCACTTATATGTCATATAACGTTGGCAGAAGCAGCGGCACCGATCGTAAATACCGTGTGCCCAATTATAGTGTTACAAATCAGACCCTTACTGGCTCAGGAAGTAATACCCAACCTACTCCTGGTATGGTCGCTCCACCCTTCACAGGGGGATCAGCAGGAAGTCCCAGTCAAATGAATCCGACTACACCGCCACCTGCGCAAGGAGCGTCTCCAAATACTTCTACAATGCCGGGAAGAGGTACAACTTCCCCTTCCACCACCACTCCAACGACCCCGGGTAGCGGAACAACTCCCCAGATTATTCCCAGTCCTGTCACCACGCCTAGAATTACTCCAAGTACGGGTACAAGAACAAATCCAAGTACCGGTACGGTAGCAAGTCCAACCACGGGTACGACTCCGACTCCCGGCATGGGTACTGGTACAGCACCTATGAGACCCGGCACCGGTACGACTCCGACTCCCGGCATGGGCACTACACCAAGTCATACGCCATATATTTATGGAACGACACCCGAGACTCCCTCGACTCCTCCAGCAAGCGGCTCCGGTGAACCCACAACGAAGCCTCCGGTTAATCCGCAGAGCATGAATCCCTCCGGAGCAATGATGACGCCTGGTTCAAATAGTGTCGCTCCTCAGGCACCAGCTATTGTATCTACTCCGATGGAAGGTGCTCCTCAAGCTCCCATCACTACATCGCCGACCACCGGCACCATGCCGGCTCCCCAAGGCTGGGTGCCTTCCGGTATGCAACCCAGTGGTCCTCAGGAAGTACCTTATTACATGAACCCTGTAATTCCCAATGTCTCTGGCGCTATGCCATATATGAACTATCCTCCATATCAGGGTATACCGAATATGTACCTTCCGAATTCCAACACCTATAATGTACCCATGGGTATTCCTTTATTCCCGCTTTATGGGTATGACAATAGTGCCGATCTTGATCGTGATGTGGAATACATGAAGCAGTTATATCCAAAGACGGCAAGAATCATTCAGAAGGAAATCGATAATGAATGCGATAAGATGGAATACGACGGAAGCATGATGTTTGATGAGTATCCGGACAGAGAACATCTTGATAAGTTGATTGACCATATCTATGATCGGATCAAACAAATGGAAGAAGAGCCGCAGGTTGAGATGAACAGTCTATATTTCTATCCTCCAAGGAGAAATACAAACTATCTGCGCGACATTGTTTCTCTTCTGCTTTTGTCGGAGATTTTCAACAGAAGAAGACGCTACCGCAGCAGAAGACGTTGGTTTTAATACTTTAGGCCTTTAAGATATTCCATAAGGCTATTGCAAAATATGTAAACCATCGGAAGGGTGATGGATGGACCTCCTGCTTTGTATGCTAAAAATCGAACATCTTTCGATTTTAGCAAACAAAGCAGGAAAATATCCAGTATTCTGTGTGAAAAGAGAGCTTATTCATCTTCCTTCAAAAGTATAATCCTTTTGCAAAAGACTTCTATTTTTTACCAATTATCACTTAATATTGGTGTTGCAAGAATTATCTTAGTTTTATTCGTTACTTCATTATAGGATATTGCTATTTGAATATTGATCTTATTATCCATGCTTGTGACATATTCCTTAAGCATTCCGGTATAGGCATAGACTGTGTACATATCGCCTTCATCATATTCCAGTGCTATTTCACCTTGAAGCTCATCGACTAAAAGCTGCGCAATCTCATGTTTTTGCTCAGAAGTCAGATCCCCATCCTGATTCCCTTCATATTTTAAAGTGACTTGCATGTCCGTTACCATCAGTTCATCAAAGGCCTTCTCAAGTACGCTCTTATACTGATCAATTCCGGCAATCCCCTCCTGTATCGAGAGTCGGACGATGATATAATTATTCATGACTGAAAGCTCGTTCTCATCTTCCTGGACGCTGATCACTTTGATTTCAGATGTGGCTTTTTTCGCTCTTTTATAGTAATAATATTCGCTTCGATCTCCTTCTTCCCATACTGATATCTCCTTATCAATAGTCAAGCCCATCTTTGCTGCCAGATCGCAGATCAAGGTTTTCTTCTCTTCATCACTTAATGTACCGGAACGGTATTGTGCTGCAATTTCGATACTGCTCTGCCTCTCATCGGTATTTGTCTTCACAAATGCTTCTGTAATTTTTACTTCCTCACGAAAAACACGATTGACAAACATCTGGGTGGCTACTGCAATCCATAATACCATTGCGATATATAGGGTGATCTTGGTACGCCGTGAAGATAATGTATTTTTTAAGGTCTTTGCCGTATTGCTCCAATCTATATTTTTCATTGAATCAACCTCCAATTTTGGCTATCTTCCATTTCATCAAGAAGTTTACCCCAAATTTACAGGTTTATGCGATTCTGCTGTACCTATTCTGTTTTTCATGATATAATTGGTAAAAATTATACACTTGTACCAGGGAGGAAATTTACCATGGATAAGCCTATGCTGTATCGAAGACGTTTTATTCCGGAGGAACTGATTCATCTTAAGGATGATGTTATCCTGGTTGCAGAATCGAATCTGATCATCACTGCCTGGAAAACCCTGCACCCCCGTAAAGATATTTCCAGAGGAGTCTCTGCCTTCTATCTGGATAAAGGCTTTAAGATCAGCAAAGTATTCAACAAAGAGGATCAGCTTGTCTACTGGTACTGTGATATCATACAGGTCAAAAAGGATGTCGAAAAAAACACCGTCATCATCGAGGATCTGTTGATTGATCTCATCCTCTATGAAGACGGTGGTGTGCGTATTATGGATCTAAATGAACTTGCCGATGCTCTGGAGCGCAGACTAATCACCCAGGAGGAAGCAACCTACGCACTAAGAACCGCAAATTCTCTTCTTCAAATCATATATTCCGGGCAATTTCACACCTTACAGGATCCGGTGAATCAGGTAGAAGCTCTTTAATTAATCCTCTTCGAGCATATGGATCCTTTTGATATGCCTCTCCTCATTGGAGAATTCAGTATCTAAAAAGGTCTCCACAATCTTAAGAGCATGACCTACGCCCACGACTCTGGCACCAAGTGCAAGAACATTCGCATCATTGTGGAGTCGGGTTGCTTCTGCACTAAAGCAATCATGGCAAAGTGCAGCACGTATTCCTTTCATCTTATTCGCAGCAATCGAGATCCCGATACCTGTACCACAGATCAGGATTCCTTTCTCACATTCCTTTTTCTGAATCGCTCTGCCAACTGCCTTTGCATAGTCAGGATAGTTGCTGGACGTCACATCACCACAACCAAAATCCTTATATTCCAGCCCTCTCTGATCTAAATATTCCATAATTGCTTTCTTCAAGGCATATCCGGTATGATCATTTCCAAGTGCTATCATGATAAATCCTCCATTCTAATTCAAATCATTTAGTTTATAAACGGTCTTCTTTACTAAACGACCCAATTCAATGTAGCATTCCTCATACTCCATCAAAGTTCCGCCATAGGGGTCAACTACATCCCCTATCTCTCCCGCAAATTCCTTAATCGTAAATACATCCTTAACGTCCGGATATAATTCTACGACCTTTTTCTTCTGGTTTGCTGTCATCGTCAGAATAATCGTGTTCTCCTCGATATCAGAAGCTTTAAGACCCTTCGCAACATGATTCTGAAGCTCCAAATCATGTTTTTTCAATACAATCTCGGCCTTTGGATTCATAGGCTCGGAGAATAATACCACTAGTCCGCGTGATACCGCCTTCATTTCGCTGACCTTTTCCAGGTTCTTATAAATCGCTTCTGCCATAGGACTTCTGCAGGTGTTACCGGTACATACAAAAATTAATTTCTGATATTTCCCCATATAGACCTCCGTAATACAAACAGACTGCATTAAGCCAGCCTTATGATACCTTTACGATCCGATAACCTGCCGCCTTTAGAAGCCGGTTCATAATTGCATGTCCCAGACTATTGTCGGCAAAGCTCTCTGTATAGATATATTCCGTATGCAATTCATCAAATTCACGTAAGACTGCGTAAAGTCCGGCAGCAATTGAAGTTTCATCCTTCCTTGAACCTATAGACTTTATTGTACCATATCGGTACCAGTCTTTGGTTTCATCTGTAGCGATAACGCCCACACATTTACCGCTATCCAGCTTTTCTTTCGCTTTCTGATTAATCGCATCGATTACCTTTTCCATATCGCCTTCGTATATGGTCAGCTTGCCCTCCGGAGCATAATGGCGATATTTCATACCCGGTGCCTTTGGTGCCAGCATCGGGTCAGGGTTCTTGCTTAGAATCACCGGATCCACTTCCACAGGTCCGATTACATTCTCTAACATTCTCTTTGTGATACATCCCGGACGTAGTATGACCGGATTGCTTCCGGAAAGATCAATAATCGTCGATTCCAGCCCTAAGGTTGCCGAGCCGCCATCAATAATCATGTCTATCTTACCATTCATATCCTTGATTACATGCTCCGCCTTAGTCGGGCTTGGTTTGCCGGAGATGTTCGCACTGGGTGCAGCCACATAGACACCGGAACCTGCGATAAGTTTTCGTGCAATTGGGTTCGCCGGAAGCCGGATAGCTACTGTATCGAGACCGCCTGTTGTCCCATAAGGAACACAATCCTTCTTCTTTAGGATAATGGTTAATGGTCCCGGCCAAAACACTTTTGCCAGCTCATATGCCTTCACTGGTATCTCTCTGGCCAGAACTTCCATATCGGATATCTCAGAGATATGTACGATAAGGGGGTTATCCGAGGGACGTCCCTTCGCTTCATATATTTTGCGAGCTGCCATAGCATCTAAAGCATTCGCCCCAAGGCCGTACACTGTCTCCGTTGGAAAGGCAACCAGGCCGCCTTCCTGCAATATCTTCGCTGCAGTCTCCAGTTCACTTGGTTTTAAGCTGAATTCATCTACTTTTATAATTAATGTATTCATATCAAATAATTACTCCTTGCGGCATAGTATACCACGAACAGAAAATAAAATCAAATCCGTTCCTTTTCTCGATCGTCATGGTTTAGGTATCGCATAATCGCAAGATGGATCGCATAAGCCATCTTTTCCTGATAATTTTCATCCAGAAGTAATGCAGCCTCTCTGATATTGGACATATATCCGCATTCAACGATCACTAGGGGACAATCGGTTTTTGTCAACATATAATAGTTCGAATTTGGTTTTTCCTTACGATGATTACCGTCAGCTATGGTTTTTACGATCTGAGACTGTAGGATCTGTGCCAGTATCTTTCCCTGCTCTGACTCACTATGGTAAAACACCTGGGCACCCTTGACATATTCCTCAGTAAAGCTGTTCTGGTGGATACTGATTGCCAGGTCTGCTTTGCTGTCCTGAATTGTCTTTACTCTTGCGTTCAGGTCCGCTCTTTTTTTGTTGGAATCATCCTCCGAATATAACCCAACATCCTCCGTTCTGGTCATAATCACCTTGATATCGTTCTGCTCCAGAAGGTTCTTCAGCTTCATCGCAATCACGAGGTTAACATCCTTCTCCAGCGCATTGTTGACTCCAACCTTGCCCGGATCTCTTCCTCCATGCCCCGGATCTATCACGATTGTAACCGGCTTTCTTAAGCTAGAGTCAGAACTGAGCTTTGTTTCAAGGTTCATAACCGTTTGAAACTGATTCGAGGATATCACACAGGCAAAGCACAGAAACAGGAGGAATATAATATTAAAATATCGCTTCATAAGATTACTTCCCAATTCAGGTTCCATATATCTTATGAGATGAGCTTTTGTCCTATTCCCTATGGAATTATTTTAAATAGGGCGTTATTACGTTCCAGATGCTTTCTTTCTCAAGACCTAGTTTCCAGGCCGCCACTCCGGCTACATCGGCATCATAGATCACCTTCATCTTTGCCTCGATGGATTTATCATCCTCCAGCCACATTTTATAAGTTGCTCCATCCTTCGTAAACTCAGCATAATTACAGCCATAGGTATCATTCCATTCCACTGCGGCATCATTGTCCTTAAGTAATTGTGCTGCAGGTGACATCGCATAGCTTTCGGAGGTTACTTCTCCGTCTCCGGTTTCCTTCCAAAGGCGAGTATAAAAGGGGATCGCAATTATCGTCTTATCCCTGGGAACCAAATCCAGTATATTGTTAACCGCATCCGTCACATAAGTAAGTGAAGCTACCGGTCCGGCCACTTCAGACCCGGCGTAGAATTCGTCATAAGCCATCACGATGACATAATCCACAATCTTTCCCTGCTCTTCCCTGTCATAATGTTCCGTATAGGGGGTGGGAACATAATTATCTACTGATAGGACTATGCCGTTATTTCTGCATTTTACGGATAGCTCGCGTAAAAACTGTATATAGTGCTCTCCCGCCTCCGATGAGATCTTCTCGAAATCAATATTGATCCCGTTCAGCTGATAGTCCAGAGCCGCCTGTATAAGTGAGTTTGACAACGTCTCTCTTCTGGAGGTATAGGATAATAAATCATACATACTAATATCTGTATTAAAATCGTCCACTAATGCCCATACCTCTAAGCCCAGCTCCTTTGCTTTGGATACATATCGTTCGGTAGCCAGGGAGGAGATTGTACCAGAGACATCATTGACGCTGAACCAGGTAGGAGATACCACATTGACTCCCTTTGTGGCTGAGATTAATCCACCAAGGTTATCGGCTGCATCCGTGTTAAATACCTGATGAAATACCAGATTAATTGATCCGGGTCTTGTCTGCGCTGTATATTCCGGTGCCTGATAGCTGCTTCCGATCGTTTTATAGGCGGATTCCTTTGTATGCTTGCTCTTAACATAACCTTTGATACCGTCGGTAGTCATTACCTTCACAAAACCCTTCTTCGGAGCTTCCTGAGTATCAACAAACATTAGGCTCGTACCAACGCTAAGCTCGGTTAAGATGGGACTTTTTATACTTGGTTCTGTTCTAAGCTCCGTCTCCTTTGATACTTCCGTATAGAGGTAATCTCCCCATTTGTAATCAATCACGACGCGGCTCGGATTCTCATAATAGTTGAAGCTGATATCCGAATATTTTTTGACAAAATCCAGTGACAAATAGACTTTATCTGCAAACATCTCCACAATCGGAATCTTTATCTCCATATCGGTCTCAATCATACTCTTCGTTACCGAATAGCTTTTGCTGTCCGCTTCCGCCCGAATAATCTCATCCGGTGTGGTGTAGGTTAATATATTTTCGTTGGAATCCCAATAGAATCTATGATTAAACTGTTGAACTACCGTATCATAATCCACGTAAACAGCTCCGTCAATCAGCATGCCCTTGGTATCATAAATCTCGTCCTGAAGTATGATTAATACCTCAGAATCCTTTATCTGATAATAATCTGCCAACTGCATCTTCTCATCACTTGGGGTTAATTTCTCAATGAGCATGGAGCCCACTAATATAAGTATCAGGATAATCCCGACTGCTCCCCCGACTATCGCCATTTTAAAACGTTTATCCATAGTATTCCCTGTGCCTTTCCATTCAAATGTATGTTTATCCTCTTGCTGCAATTGCGTACAAAATGATAGTGTTATATGCTTCCTACGCATTTATTCATTATATTCTTATCGTGGATTATAGCATTTTTTTGACATAATGTCACCAATAAATTAGAAATAGGATGATCGCAACTTTGAAAAAACTTGCAGTCACCCTATTCCTTATATTATTGCCATCCCTTATTTTCTTCATACCAATAGACGTTTACCGTAATTCGAGGTTACAATATTGTCCTTCCGACAAAAAAGTATAGAGGGGTTTTTAAGTGTCGGTCACCGAGCCCGGTAAATTCCATCAGCCCTTTAGGACAGTGTCTCTCTTCTTTTTCGTACTGCTTGGCTGCAATTTATGCTAAATTAATTATACTTCCGGATAAGAAGGTCATTTGTGATATGTTATACTTCCTCTTCCGAAACCTGTGGCATTGCGCCAGGTGTACTATCTTGATAAAAGACTCTGTCTTAAAAATATTTTTACATTTTGATCCGGACGAGTAGGTTCCTTAATCTCCGGTACTGCCCAAATTTTTCGCTTTATTTCTCTTTTCAGAGTCTCAATGGTTTGAGCCCTGCCGCAGGGGAGAAAATAATTCCAATCTTCACTCCCGTGTATCAGCTGTGTTTTCATCACAAATTCCTTCAGCTTGAGGATATCCCATTCTGACTGACCGCATACAACAATCTTTGTGGTACAACGAAGCCACTCCTCCTTATTTGCCAAAAGATCTGTTCCGAAATCAAGAATAATTCTTTCATAATCTTCTCCGAGTATTTGAGTAATACAGTCGGAGTTCGCTTCCTTAAAGCAAGTGATTCGATGGAAGGAAAATCCGGTGTCCCCTTCACTGTACCATTCATAAGCTTTTTGTATCAGGCTCATATCGTGATGTTGATTGCATTCTAAAAAGGCGGTTTTCCTGCCAAGATCTTCTCCGTAATAGAAAGCCAGCATAAGACCTGTGTAAGTAACGCCCACTCCTCGGTGAGTTCCAGTCAGTCCGATTACCTCCCGAAATCTCCCTCTGCCGTCCTGTGCAAGCCTTTTAAGCAGTACTCGATTATGCCTCATACGATATTGCCCCTTTCCTTCCGCTGCGTCTTCTCTTCGTCGTTTTCCGTATCCGTTTCCATGGATAACCGGTGATTTCTTCGAAGAAATGATACCCGTTATCTTCTGTTATCTTCCCAAAAAGATTCGGTTCATAAGGTATTCGGTAGCAGCTTCGATTCTCCATATTCCTGACCACTTCCCGAAACTGCCTGCTGTCAAGAAAGTTAAATAAATAGATAATATCTTTATATTCTGCTATCCTTTCTAAAACCTCCTCTGAGTAGGAAAGTTCCCATTCCTTCGCTCCCAGGATTAAGAGCCTGATATCTGCTTCCAGGAATGGTTCCAGCTTATCCTCAGACAAAATGCCGTAATCAATTACTTTTACCGGATATGACGATAGCTCCGAGTAGTAGCCGCAATCAGGATAAGCAACCGGGATCCCCCGAACGGTTAACACGCCATTTTCTTTTGCTGTCGTATCTCGATGGTATTTCAACCTGCGGACCGTTCCGTTTTGGTTTTCCTCCACGTAAATACAACTTTTCCCTTGACCCATAATAAAATTACATAAACGTAAGGACATATGAGTTACTCCGATTCTCGCTTGTGTTCCTGCAACTGCAATGATTTGTCTATGACCTGATTCCTGCCTTGCTGTTCTGCTTTGCATTAATACTGATAATTGCTTCTTCAGCTCTTCCACTGACTTGTATCGGAGTGCTGGATTAAACCTGAGGCAGCGGTTAATAATATGCCTGAGTTCCTTGGAGCAGCTTCCTGTCTGATCAATATTGGCTATCCGCCTTGTGTTCTGTGATATCATTGTTCCGGTCAACATATAATACAGCAGCATACCAATACCGTAAATATCGCAGCGTTCATCAGGTATTCCGGCCAGATAAAGCTCCGGTGCTGCATACCCTCTGGTGGCGGTAAGCTTCTGTTCTTTCGTATACTCGTCCCGGAAGATTGCGCTTCCGAAATCAATCAGCTTCAGGTGTTTTTCGGTAACAAGAATATTTTCCGGTTTCAGGTCCACATAAAGGATCGGTCGATTGGCGGTATGCAGGTAATGCAATAGATCGCAGAGCCAAATTGCATATAACAACGTGTTTTTTTCCCTGATCGGCCCTTTGGACATAATATAATCCTTTAAAGTATCGCCCTCCAGATATTGTTCGACAATATAGGAACCTTCTTCATCTTCCTCAATATCATAAATTATAGGAATACAAGAATGTTTCAGGTTTTTCAGTATAAGAGCTTCCTTTCGCTGTAAATCATATAAGGGATGGGTTTTGGATATACATTTGATTGCTCGATAAGAATTTAATTTGATGTGTTTAGCAAGATATACTCGGGCAGTGCCTCCACTACCAAGTAAATGCAGAATTTGATACTTTTGAAACCAAATCTCCTGTTGCATTCTCTCCTTTCCTATCAGAATGATATAAAAAAGCGTATAAGCAGAGCTGACGATCATGAATAAGTTGTAAATTCATGATATAAAACAAGTAGCAAGTCATAGTAATATTATAACCAGATACTGGAAGTAAATCAATCCTTTTCATACTATCTAAAATCACGATATTTAGTTATAATTATGTAACAAATGACGATGAAACACCGTTTTATCCCAGTAAAATACGGGTTCTATTAACACAAATTTCATAACTAGGTATATTGACTTTACTTGTGTTTTAAATTATACTTTTTTTACACCGATGGATGGATTTTCGTGACTACGTTAATCAGTTCCTGTTTAGTACAGAAAGGGGTGTACTTTATGAAAATAGAAAAAATCAGTGATAGTCAAATCAGATGTACCTTGAATAAGAGTGATCTGATCGACCGGGAACTGAAGATAAGCGAGTTAGCTTATGGTACCGAGAAAGCAAAGGCTTTATTTCGAGATATGATTCAACAGGCTTTCTATGAATTCGGATTTGAAGTTGATGATATTCCTTTGATGATTGAAGCTATTCCGGTATCGACGGAGTGTTTGGTCTTAGTAATCACCAAGGTAGAGGATCCCGACGAGCTGGATACCCGTTGTTCCAAGTTTTCCTCCTTTAATGTTCATGAGAACACCGACAAGCAAGAGGCAGATGAGGATTCCTACGCGGATGAAATTATAAATTGTTTTGACCAAATGGACGACGATTTAGGTGAAGATATTCTGGATAATTCAAAAGAAGAGACTTTAGATACTCCGGAGGTTGAGCCAAATGATACTTCAGCGAATTCAGGAGTACATGTTCCGACCAATTTAATTAAGATTTATTCCTTCCGTTCATTACAAGAGGTTATTCAATTAGCTTATATCATGGTAGGTACCTACAACGGTACAAACACACTATACAAGAATCCTGTGAATTCCACGTATTATCTTGTAATCAGTATCTCAGATCATACTCCCGAGGAATTCAACAAGGTATGTAATATCATATCAGAATACGGCAAAGTAGAGCGCTCCACTTATGCAAGTCCTACGTATTACAACGAGCATTTCGAAGTAATTGTACGTGATCATGCACTTCAGATACTTTCTGTTATGTAATTCAAGAACAACATAAGACAGGAGGTGCCATACGGCACCTCCTATGTTTTTATTCGCCAAGCTCTGCTTCAATTCTATCCATCAGCTCTTCCGGATCTAATCCGTGAACCATAGCTGCTTCTTCTAAGGTCTCAGCCTGTGCGGACGGGCATCCAAGGCAATGCATACCTATATCTAATAACACAGGAATGATGCTTTGATCAATGGAAATTGCCTGTGCAATTGTCATGTCCTTTGTAATCTTTGCCATCGTCTATTCCTCCTTAAAAATGAAATATTTTAACCTAGGTAAAAAATCTTTTCCACCTGGATATCGTCTATTATGATGCGTAAGCCGCCTTCGCAATAGCTTAGGCATATTATATTCCATCGAAGCATTATCGTCAAGCCTGCAAATCATTTCTCCGACCCTGTAATGTTTTGTTACTGTTCACTCCCCATCAGTAACATAGCCTTATGAGTTCAATAAATGATTTTTTTAATCGGAGTATTTGCATTCGTCGGTACTTAGTTTCTGTCTTTTAGAACCTTATGTACCGCTACGTAATGCAACTAAGCGGGAGCGTCTCCGATTTTGGAAACATTTATTGAACTCATATCATAACTTCGGCAGGGAGTGAACAGTAACTGATGTTTAACCAATCTGTAGATTCTTTTAAAATAATCTTGCATTATAGCAGATCATATATTAAAATGAAATGGATTTCTAGGTAAAGGAGGTAATTTGACAATGGCATATAATATTAGCGATGAATGCATTAGCTGCGGCGCATGTGCAGATACATGTCCTACAGGATCAATTTCCGAAGGAGCTAATCACTATGAAATTGATGCGAACTCATGCATCGATTGTGGAGCATGTGCAGATACATGTCCTACTGGAGCAATTTCTGCATAACGTAATAAACTTACATAAAAGAGAGTGAAATCAGCGATTCTCGCAAAATTTCACTCTCTTTTTATGTCTTAGCTTGTCCTTTTCATTTATACATTGCTTATGTATTATACAAAAACGTTATTTTTCTTAAAGAATTTTGATTTCTTTTTGCGGTTTTCCGTAGTAGCTGCTGACATCATTCTGCTTTTCTGATAATCTCTCAGAGTAGCATCAAATTTGCGGTAACGTTCCTCCTCCTTCTCCTCCTGAAGACGCATAAGATAACTCATCTCTTTGACCACTCCTTCGGTTACATTTGAGCTGATATCCTTCGATAAGGTATTATTATTTTCTCTTAACGCCTCCATGACGATATGACCCAATACCGCTTTAAACTGATTCATCTTGGAATTTGGTTCCTCGGTGATCTGGTTCTGATCATTTTCTGCAATAATGCTTGTCCCACTTTCAAGTTCTTGTAGTTTTTCCTCCTGCTGCATGAGCTGCTCCTTCCCATCCTGTTTTTCTCCAAGCCATAGTTCAGCATCTGTATCAAGCATCTCGGGCTTATCTAAATTAGATATAAGCATCTTAATAGCCTTCAACTGAAAACCCCGTTCCTTTAATACCTTTACCTTTTGAAAAAGTTCGATATCCTCTTCTTTATAGTAACGTTGCTCCATCTCATTTCGGGAAATCGGTAGACCCAGCTGCTTTTGCCAGTACCTGAGAACATGGGCTTCTACATCGACACGCTTTGAGGCCTCAGAAATCATATACCTAACTTCCTCCACTTCAATACCCTCCCTTTTTATGTAATTATTTTCCACTTTTTACATTATAACATAGCAAACACCAATTGCAAGACAAATTCCACATATTCCCATATAACTTATCGACACAAAAATAGGAAACCCGTATCGAGTTTCCTATTTTCAACATAATTATGATAATGTATTCTCCGTTTCAAGTCGTTTTACTCTTCGTTTCTCATAGGTTCCTAGTAAGTACATGGAAAAAGCGGCTATTATTGCAATAACAGAGATCATCGGCCATACATTTGTGACTTTGCTGCCTGCAATAAAGCTTCCCATCACATAAGGTGAGATCGCATATCCGGTTCCAGTTATAAGGCCGATGATGGAATTAAACCTTCCACGATGAGAAACCGGTGTGTGGTTGGCGATGTATACTCCGATGTTCGTGGCATTTATGATCTCACCCACTGTCCATATGACAGTAGATAGGATAAACAACCAAAAGCTTTCCACAAAGAATAACATTCCGAAGCCGACTGTGTAGAACAAACCTGCGATTGCTACGTTATATTCCGGACGGATCTTTCTTGTAAGCAGGGTAATAATCGTTGTCAGAAAGATTACCTCAAGGCAGTTGATCATCGCAAAGGTGCCAAAATAGCTGGCTCCAAGCTCCTCTCCGAATACTGCGTTGGTCTGTAATGGCAGACTGAAATTAGTCTGAGCATAAATAAAAGAGAAAAGCATATCAATGGATACGAAAATCAGAAGTGTCGGGCGCTTAAGCAAGGCGATAAATAAGCCTCCCTCTTCCGCTTTTTCATCGAGTCTTTCACCGTGTAATTCATCAAGCTCTTCGTTCTGGGGCTTCGTCTCCTTTACCAATAATGCCAGTAGGAGTATGGACAATAACGTAGTAAGGGCATCTCCGATAAAAAGAAATTTCATAAAATTATTGAATAGAACACCAGCGATGATAGAGCCGAGAGCAGTACCGGCATTCATACCCATGTACAGCAGTGAAAATGCAGCCTGTCGATTTTCCGGAAGAGTCAGGTCATTCATCATTGCTCCGCTGGCAGGACCTGCCACACTGCCAAAGCAGGAGGACAAAATCAAAAACCAGGGAATATAATGAAACATAGCCTTATTATCAATTAAAAACGCACAGGGAATTAGGCATAATGCTGCCAATCCCATAAAAGTGATCATAATTTTCTTTCTACCCATCTTGTCTGCCAGTTTACCTCCCAGCAAGGAACCAGGCACCTGAACCACGGAAGAAAGCAGCAGGAAAAGTCCTACGGTCTGTTCCCCCATTCCTCCTTTTGAGGTTAATAAAAGCGTCATAAAAGGATGTACGAAATTACCCATTGAGTTCACCACTCGAGCAAAGAAAATTACATAAACGCTTCTGGGCAACCCGAAATAGGTAAGTTTAGCATGCTTTGTTTCCAAGAATATCCCCTCCATTCACTTTGAAACAAATATAAAAAGCTAGTGAAAACCAATTGTAATCAAATCAGCATAGTTTGTCAATTGTTTTCAAACTAAAATTAAAATACAATAATTAAATCAGTTGGATGAATCTAATTAGAACTCAACCGATAAATAAACAGATATCCCCACCTTAATCTTTTAAGTAGGCAGAGCCTACCAAACCGCGAGGCCGCAGGTTTCGCGGTTTGACCGCAGGTCTTATTTACTGGCTTAACCTGCAGTCAGCTTTGGAGATTGTCTTCAATTGAAACACCCAAAAACAGCTGGATAACTGCACCCTGTGCAGTTATCCAGCTGCCTGCCATCACTCATATAGCTGTCTATCATTCATCCGGCTGTCTGCCATGCATTCATCTAATTCTATTACACATACATCTAGCCATCCCACCATATCCATCTGACTGTCAAAATATATACCACATATAACTAACCCACTTAACTGTTATATGCAGTTCTCTATCTTTCAAGATTAGCGAACTTAGTGAAATTCGCCTGCCAAGCAAGCTTCACGGTACCTACCGGGCCGTTTCTTTGTTTACCGATAATAATTTCTGAGACACCGGGTTCTTCCGTATCTCGATTATAGTAATCATCTCGATAGATAAACATAACAACGTCGGCATCCTGCTCAATCGCGCCGGACTCACGAAGATCCGATAGCATTGGGCGCTTATCCGGACGCTGCTCAACTGCACGGCTTAACTGTGACAGGGCAACTACCGGAACATTTACTTCTCTCGCCAGGGATTTTAAGGATCTGGATATCTCCGAGATCTCCTGCTGCCTTGATTCCGCCTTCTTACTACCGGTCATGAGCTGCAGATAGTCGATGATAATCAATCCTAGATTCTTCTCGAGCTTCAGCTTACGGCATTTGGACCGAAGTTCACTGACCGAGATTGCTGAGGTATCGTCGATGACCAGATTTGAATTGCCGATAATACGAGCACTTTCCATCAAAAGTGCCCAATCCTCACCGGATAAGGAACCGGTACGAATCGCCTGGGAATCCACTCTGGAATTCATCGCTAACATACGCTTGACCAACTGGTCCTGCGACATTTCCAAGCTGAAGATTGCAGTGGTAACATTCGACTTAAGCGCAACATACTCTGCAATATTAAGTACAAATGCAGTCTTACCCATAGAAGGTCTGGCTGCGATTAAGATTAAGTCGGAAGGCTGTAAGCCGGCAGTCTTATAATCCAGATCATAAAAGCCGGTTGCGACACCGGTAACACTGCCCTGATTCTTTGCGGCGGCTTCAATGCTGTCGATGGACCGGAGCACTACCTCCTTGATATCGGTGAATTCCTTTGTTCCCCGATTCTGAACGATATCAAACACCGATTTTTCTGTCTTCTCAAGGATCGCATCCAGCTTCTCTTTATCCAGATAGCACTCGTTCGCTGTCTCTTCTGCTACCTTTATGAGTCTGCGAAGAACCGCTTTATCTCTTACAATCTGAGCATAATATCTGACATTGGCTGAGGTAGGAACAGAGGTAACCAGATCTCTGATGAACTCCAGACTGCAGATCTGTGCCGGAACATCTTTCTCCTTTAGCCTGTCCTGAAGGGTTACCAGATCTACCGGTTTTCCTTCGTTATAAAGCTCCAGCATAGTCTCAAATAATATGGTATATTGCTGCTCATAAAAATCCGTACTGCTGATCACTTCCGAGGCTGCCACAATCGCATCTTTATCCATAATCATAGAACCGATCACCGATTGCTCCGCTTCTGCGCTATGAGGGAGTATTCTTTTTATAAATGCTTCATCCATTGGTAGTCCTCCCGGGCTAGATTGCCTCTACCTTAACCGTAAGCTCTGCGGTCACCTGCGGATGCAGTTTCACCTGGACGGTATACGAACCTGCATGCTTAATCGGGTCGTTAAGACCAAGCTTCTTCTTATCAATATCCAGATTGAACTGTTTTTTTACCGCCTCGGCTATCTCCTTGGTAGATATGGATCCGAATGTCTTACCGCCTTCGCCGGCCTTTATAGACACTACCACCGTTAGCTCTTCTAACTTCTTGCCAAAGTTCTTTGCCTCCTCAAGAAGCTCCTTCTGTCGCTTTTCCTCTGCCGCCTTCTGCATATTTAAATCATACAGATTCTGCTTGGTAGCCTCAAGTCCAAGCTTCTTGGGTAATATAAAGTTTCTGGCATAACCATCACTGACCTTTACAATCTCCCCCTTCTTACCTAGGGCTTTTACATCCTGTGTTAAAATAATATCCATTTGTCTCTCTCCTTTACCTAACGAATCGGATTACAGTTCTCCCTCATCATGCATTTTTGTTAATGTTGATTTTAGTTTATATATTCCCTCCTGAATTGATGTGTTCTCCAATTGGGCACCGGCAACACTTAAGTGACCGCCTCCACCCAGCTTCTCCATAATAATCTGGACGTTTACTTCATCAATCGATCTGGCACTGATATAAATCTTATCATTATAATCGGTTAAAACAAAGGTGGCTTTGATATCATTAATATTTAAAAGCTCATTAGCCACCTGGGCTCCGAGAATCATCGGGCTATCTACCTCGGAGCTGGCGCAGACTGCGATGGCAAAATGCTTCAGAAATATCTCAGTACTGCTGATTGCATCTGCCTTAATCTTAAAGTCCATCATTTCACTGCGGAAGGATTTGCGGATTCTGGTTACATCCGCACCGCTTCTTCGCAGATAGGCTGCTGCCTCGAAGGTTCTGACACCGGTCTTCGTGAGAAAATTATTGGTATCAATCATAATACCTGCATATAATGCATCTGCCTCCAGTGGCTTCAGTTTTAGATTACCCCCGATATATTGCAAAATCTCGGCGATCATCTCACTGGTGGAAGAAGCATATGGCTCAACATAGGACAACACTGCTGCATCAATCGCCTCATTTGTCTGACGATGATGGTCGAAGATAACGATTGTCTTGGTATAGTCTAGCAGCTCCACACATTCCAAATAGCTGGGACGATTCACGTCTACGATCACCAGCAATGTATTGTTATCCACAATCTCCCTTGCTTGATCGTTCTTTAGGAACATATCTTCTTCATAATCTGGATTACCGGCGAATTTATTCATCATCGGACGAAGGGAGGAGGTTACCTCATTTATTACGATATGGACCTTTTTATTGAAAGATTTCGCGATGCGGTAAACACCGATGGCAGAACCAAAGGAGTCCACATCACCGATTTTATGTCCCATAATGACAACCTTGTCTTTACCCTCCACAAACTCACGAAAGGCATGAGCTTTGACTCTCGCTTTTACACGGGTACTCTTTTCTACTGAGATACTCTTGCCTCCATAATAAGAGATCTTCTCACGATCCTTTATTACTGCCTGATCTCCGCCACGTCCAAGTGCCAGGTCAATGGCAGCTCTGGCATATTCATACCCACTGATGTAGGTATCTGCATTCACTCCCAGCCCGATACTGATGGTTACGCTCATCTCGTTACCGATATTGACTCCACGTACCTCTTCGAGAATAGAGAACTTACTTGTCTGCAGATAAGGCAGATATTTCTGTTGAAATACGAAAATATATTTATCCTTTTCAAGTTTTTTCGTAATCGCATCGATCCCCTGCATATATTTATTAATCTTTCGATCAACCAACGCAGTTAACAGGGACCGTCTTACCTCATCAATGCTTTCCAGTGCCTCTTCGTAATTATCAATATAAAGGAGACCTGTAATCAGCTTCTGCTCCTTGTTTTCCTTTAATAAGGATATAATTTCTGTCTCATCATAGAGATACATGGCAATCAAGGCATTGCGGTCATTCCAGGCGCTTTCAGCATCATTCATATGAAAATTGATATCATCCTCAAAGTCCGGGGTAATCACCTTACGTAACAGCACTTTATAATTGCGACCGTGAAGCACCAGATGAAGCACCTCATCCGTCTCATTCTTCGGCAGTGTATCCTCCACTATCTCCGGAAAGATGTTCGAGATAGAACGTCTTGCAGCACTCTTCTCCTGTATAATATCCATGAATTCGTCGTTACCCCACTGCATCCTACCTTCCAGGTCAAGGATAGCATAGGGAAGATTTAGTTCCTTCAGTAAACGCTTTTGCACCTGTCCATAGTCCATAGCATACCGTACAAGTTCTGCTGCGATTTTATGCCGCTTCACAAGATATACTGTAACCGCCATCGCAAAATATACAACGGTGAAAGCAGTCATAACGTAGCCTGCCAGGCGATCAATCAGGTAGATACTCAGATTCATGCAGAGTAATACCGATGTTAATATAATCGGCCAAAGCAAATATACTCTTAACGCACCTCTGAGTTTTAAATTGCGGTTCATGACTAAGACTCCTTCTATTATATATAACAATAATGTTAAAAATGATGACAGACAGAAAAATGACAGAACCTCGCTCTGCTTATCCCGTATAGTATAACATTAAAAATCTCTATTTTAAAGCAGAATATTAAAAAATGAGTTTTGCCGGCATTCCTCCTATCGTATGAGTGCGCACCCTGCACGGTGTGTTACTCCAAAAATAAAAATCTCAGGACACTGTAATTGTCATGAGATTTTATTTCTAATCTTACTTTCCGAATCACTCAACCGATAGATAACTCGTTTTCGATATCGGATAGGCTTTCAGAAACTTCTCCGTCTTATACTTCGCATCCCTTTTATGATCTTTAAATTCCTTGGTGTTTTTCAGGTAATAATCATAGGTCAACATAGGCTCTCCATCCGATGAGATGGGGTCATCCCAGGTAAGGTCAATGTTATACCATTTGCCTTCTACTTTAACGATATTCCAGGCATGCGCAACACCATCACCTGTTCCGGAGATGATTCTACTCTCTAGTCCTGCTTCAGTGAACATACGATATGCCAGCATACTATATCCCTCACATACCGCCGATTGATCCATCATTGCCTCATAAGCAGAAGCTTTTTGAAGCGTAGAATCATAGCTAATCCGTTTAATGATATAATCATGAATTGCTTTAACCTTCTGCTCCTGTGATGCCTTTTCCAGCTCCAATGCCTGAAGTGCACCTTTTATCTTGCTGTCCAGAGCCTGCTCTTCTTTCAACGATGTTTTATAGGTAAATTCAAAGTTCAGTGTAGTGTTTGATCCAATCATCTCTGCCTGTGCTGCCCAGGAGCTTAAGGAAAAGGCTAAGTAATCACCATCTTTTGCTGTACTCTTTTTATCAATGGCCAATACGTTATCAAATAATTGATCAAAATCAAGTTCATAATCCGGTAGTGAGTATTTGACTGTTAGTTTCTCTTTACGGTTCAGAAGAGCGGTAGAGATTGTCGCAATCAGTTCCTTTTCGCTGTGAATTTTGACTCCGGTTGCTGCTTCTACAACTGCCTCGGCTCTAAATACTCTTCGTTCAGATCTTACGTTGGTTGATTGGATATCGACCTCGCATAGGAAAAAAATAATTAATATTACAGCAATCACTCTATTCTTCATAAGGAACCTCCCATCGGGCAGAAAAAGCGTAATTCATCATTACGCTTTTCTTTTTCTTAATCATAAAACAAAACGCCAAAACTATCAATACCAGAGTAACAACAATTTGCTTCGATCAGTTACGAATAAGATAGTCAAATGCACTTAAGGCTGCTGTGGCACCCGTGCCCATGGAAATAATAATCTGCTTATAGGCACTATTCGTGCAATCACCGGCTGCAAATACGCCCGATAGGCTTGTAGCGCCCCGTTCATCCACGATGATCTCACCGATTCGATTGCGCTCTACCCTGTCACCAAGCCAATCCGTATTGGCAACGAGGCCAATCTGCACAAAGACTCCCTGTAGATCAATATGGCTCTCTCGCCCATCTGCACGGTCAACATAGGTAATGCCGTTCACTTTATCGTTACCGGTAATCTCCTTGGTCTGTACATTCCTTAAGACTGTAACATTCGTCAGACTATACAGACGCTTCTGAAGCACCGCATCCGCTTTGAGTTCAGGCATAAATTCAAGTACGGACACATGCTTTGCAACCCCGGCCAGATCAATTGCTGCCTCGATACCGGAATTACCGCCTCCGATGACAGCAATATCCTTATCTTTAAACAAGGGGCCGTCACAATGGGGACAATAAGCAACTCCCTTGTTCTTAAATTCCTGTTCCCCGGGTACACCAACATTCCTCCAGCGTGCACCGGTGGAAAGGATCACAGTTCTGCTCTTAAGAACAGTTCCGTTCTCTAGCGTAACTTCAATCATTTCTTTCTTGTCCAGACTTTTTGCTCTTACTCCCCTCATAATATCCACGTCATAATTTCTTACATGCTCCTCCAGCGTAGCTGCCAGCTGAGGCCCTTCCATATAAGCCACGCTGATCAGGTTCTCGATTCCCAAGGTATCATGTACCTGCCCGCCAAAGCGTTCCGCTACTATACCGGTACGAATTCCTTTTCGGGCAGCATAAATAGCTGCACTTGCTCCCGCAGGTCCTCCACCGACTACCAATACATCATAGGGCTCCTGATTTACGTAATCAGAAGCCTCCGGTACACTGCCTAACTTAGTCAGTATATCTTCCATGGTCATACGGCCGCTATCAAAGAATTCTCCATTAAGGTAAACGGATGGTACTGCCAGGATATCTCTGCTTTCTACTTCGTCTTTAAAAGCAGCCCCGTCGATCATGGTATGCGTGATTCCCGGGTTTAGTATACTCATTAGATTCAAGGACTGAACCACCTCCGGGCAGTTGTGGCAGCTCAAGCTGATATAGGTCTCAAAATGGTATTCCCCTTTTAAACTCTTTACCTGTTCAATCACCTTATGATCTACCTTCGGTGGTCTTCCGCTTACCTGAAGCAATGCTAATACGAGCGAGCTAAATTCATGTCCCAAAGGAACTCCGGCGAATATCACACCGGTATCTTCTCCTGGTCGGTTAACGCTAAAGCTTGGTGTTCTGATAAGCGCCGCCTTTTCCACCTTGATTTTAGAGGACATGGATACCAATTCCTCCAATAATGCTGTCATTTTCCCGGAGATATCGTCCGTTCCGGCACTTATCCTGATCAGCACTTCCTCTTCCATTAAAGACAGATATTGTGCTAGCTGCTCTTTCATTTCAGAATCCAGTATCATGGCAGCCTCCTTCCTTAGATCTTACCAACCAGGTCCAGGCTGGGTTTTAAGGTTGCAGCGCCTTCCTTCCACTTGGCAGGGCATACTTCACCCGGATGATTTCTGACATATTGAGCAGCCTTAATCTTATTTAGCAGAATGCTCGCATCACGTCCGATATTACCGGCATTGATCTCTACTGATTGGATCACACCATCCGGATCCACGATAAAGGTTCCACGGTCAGCCAAACCATCTGCTTCAATCAATACATCAAAATTACGAGATACTGTATGAGAAGGATCTCCAATCATGATATAGGTTAGCTTCCGGATGGCCTCTGAGTTGTCATGCCAAGCCTTATGGGTAAAATGGGTATCGGTTGACACCGAGTATACCTCTGCACCCAGCTTCTTCAGATCCTCATATATATTTTGCAAATCCTCTAATTCTGTGGGGCAGACAAAAGTGAAATCAGCGGGATAGAAGCAGACTACACTCCATTTTTCCTTCATATCCTGTTCTGTAACCTCTATAAACTTTCCGTTATGAAATGCCTGTGCCTTAAAAGGTTTTACCTCTGTTCCGATTAATGACATAATATTCTACCTCCTATAATGAAATGATATATACATTTAGATTATGATTACTTTTTAATAATGATAATCATTACTATATTTATAATATCAAATCATGACAAAAAGTCAAGAGTCCAAAATAAATAAATCTAAGATTTCATCCATATTTTTCAACAAAATTACTTATAGAAATTCGACCATTTCATCAGACAGATCAGATATCTCTGAGTAAATTATGTCTCTAAAGTCAATTCTCATCTTCTCATTGTCATAGGCTTTGGCAGCCTCCTTCTCATCCCGGCCAGCTTCTTTGATAAAATTCTTCTTGATCTCCATCGTCAACTCGTCGCAGATGCAGGAATGTAAGATGTTGCCCTCACAGACATAAAATAGCTTATATCCTGCATCTATTGGCATTGTTAGCAGGATATTTTTTGTTGCTAAGTGCTTATAACCATCCAATCCATGTTTCATCCTATTGAAGTCTTGGATCAAATCTCGATATACCGAAGCGATCTCATAACGGTATTCGTCGGAAGCCTCCTTCAGTTTTATCTGTAAAGCCTCCTGTAAAAGTCCGATATTTTCTTCCTGCGTAAATAGTTCAAGAAGCAGGTTCCTATTCTTATAAAAAGTATCCTCGTCCATAGTAATAGGAAACATATGATATTCAAGCTCATAGCCAAGGCTGCTTTTTGTGATCGGATATAGATTTTTAAGCCTGTCCAGAAACTCACCGAAGGCATATTTGCTTCGAAATGGTCCGAAGCAATCCTCCGATCTCTCCTCTGCGATTGTCAGCGGATGATATCGATTGTAATTTTCAACCTTGATAAAAAAGTAGCGTTGATCATTTTTCATCTGTGCATTAAACCGTGGTTTATACTCCTTTATCAGTCTGCATTCTAAAAGCCTTGCTTCCAGATGGGTATCAGTAACGATATATTCAATATCTTTGATCATACTTACCATACGGTTCACCTTCTCCCATTTAGGAGTACTAACAAAGTATGACCTGACTCTGTTTTGCAGACATTTGCTTTTTCCGATATATATGATATTTCCTCTGGAATCAAGCATTTTATATATTCCCGGATTCTTGGGAATCATCTTAAGTTTCTCTTTGATACTGTAATTGTTATCCATTTATATACCTTATATTATACAGGGGACGTTATTCGACTACTCAATAAGAATAACATAGAATAGCTGAATAGGCTAGTAATTCACAAGTACCGATACACCGGTATCAATGTACTTCGGACCGGTCTCCCTACCCTGTATCGCTGCTAAAGCCTGAGCCATACCAAGGTAGCCCATGGTATACGGGTTCTGAGCAATGATTGCATTCATGCTTCCATTATAGAGTAATTTCAGCAGAGCACTCGACTTATCAAACCCGACTCCTACATATTGATTATTTGCTGCACGGATTGCATTCCCTACCCCTATACTGGTTCCTTCACTTGTCCCGAATAACGCTACCAGCTCCGGATTCTCCTTTATCAAACTCTCAGCAGCTTTTTGAGCCTCTACCGGATCGTCTGTTTGCGTATAAACCGTATCCTGCAGCTTATATCTCCCGTCCATCTCAAGAGTATTTCGAAAGCCGTCTTCTCGCAGCTTCGTATTCGCTTTCGAAGCCAAATTAACGATACCGACCGAACCGCCCGCATGCCCAGTCTCTTCTAAAATTGTCAACATAATTCGCCCTGCCTTCACACCTGCCTTATAATTATCCGTTGACAGGGTGGTGATTGCCTCTTCGTCATCAGGGGAGTCCACATAGATAATATTTACGCCCTTATTTTTTGCTTCTTCAATTGCGGGGGATATCAACACCGGATCATCTGCTGCCACTAATAGTGCCTCTGCTCCCTGTTCCACCGCCTTTTGTATAATTTCAATCTGATTCTCGGTACTTCTTTTTGCCGGAGCATCCCAGTGATAGTTCACTCCTGTCAGGACAGCCATATCTGCTGCTCCCTGATTCATAATGCCCCAATACTCAAACCCTTTGTCTGTAGTGATTAGATGTACCTCATGCTTTTTTTCATTTTGCACCGTAGTCGTCGGAGCAGAATAATCAATAAAGCTCTGATACCAGAGAATAAAAAGGAAAAATGCCACAGCAATTACACTAAAATTTATAATGATTTTTTTCAAGCTTTTCGCCTACCTTCCTTCCTCACCTCGAATTACCGAAACGCCGGTATTAATATATTCCGGGCCGGTATCTCTTCCAAGAATGGCGGCCACAGCCTCCGCTACACCCAGATATCCCATTGTGTATGGATTTTGTACGATAATTGCTTTCAAACTTCCTTCCCGCAGCAGTTCCATCATGACGTCCGTCTGATCAAAGCCAATACCCACAAACCGGTTTCCATTTGCTTGATTGGCATATCCGACTCCTGCACTGGTTCCTTCATTCGTTCCGAACAATCCCACCAGATCCTGATTTTCCATGATCAGCTTTTCGGCTGCTGCTTTTGCTTCCTCCGGACCACCCTGAACCGTCATGACGGTTGGTAAAATGCGAAACCTGGCATCCTTTGATACAATATCTCGAAAACCATTTTCTCTTAGTATAGTATTTTCCTTTTCTGCAATGCTTACGATACCGATAGAACCCTGATCTATTTTCATACGATCCAGGTACTCGAGCATCATCTCTCCCGCACGGACTCCGGCCTCATAATTGTCCGTTGCAAGTGTAGTAATCGCTTCCTCGTATGCTGGAGAGTCCACATAAATGATTTTTACTCCCTTGGCTTTAGCGTCTTCGATTACCCCAGATATTATCCTGGGATCATCTGCAGCAATGAGCAGTGCTTCCGCGCCTGCCTCGACTGCCTTGTTGATGATATCCATCTGTTGTGCGGTATTTCGTTTCTCCGGTGCATCCCAGAAATAACCAATCCCAATCTCTGCTGCCATGTCAGCTGCACCTTGATTGACAAATTCCCAATATTGATACTCCTTATCTGTTGTGATTAAATAAATTTCATTATTCTTTACTCTTGAAAACGTTATCTGCACCTTCTTCTCGATAAAGAGTTGATGCCAAAGAATGAACAACAGCAAAGCGATACCAATCACCGCAAGATCTATAATAATACTTCTTTGCTTCATACTATCCAGCTTTCCCTATGGGGCAGATCAAAAGGCCATCTTAGCCTCAATCGAATTATTCTCTATAAATATATTACGTGGTTTATTTAATAGTATAATATTTGTTCTAGGCACTTACAAAACAGAACAAAATGTCAGCAAGCTGACACCTTCAATGCCTGCTTCGCAGGCATAGCCCGATTGCGGATTGCGTAACAATAATTTCCTATGTATCAGATCCGGTATCTTCTCTATTTATCCTAGCTCCAGTAAATGATGCCATTGTCAATTAGTTTTATTTCTAACTATCTACTGATAAAATCCGGATTCATTCTCTGCTTTTCCCAATTTTTCATTGACATTTATTTGTCTTATAAGTAGACTTAATTCCATGCTAATCCTATTATTTCGACGTTATCTGACCATAAGCATTATATCCTTTAGGCTTCGAGATAGGATTTCTACAGGCGAGTTCCCACATAAGCACCTCTGTATCATCTTTACTGTACCAAAGTACCAACTAACCTATTGGAGGATTATTCTATGAATTCACTCAGAAAACAATTAGTTACTATCATGCTGCTCTTAATTATCCTTCCCTTCATCATCTCAAATGTAATTGGATATTTCTTGATTACAAAAGGTTTTACGAAGGATCTTGAGGAAAACAACAAGATTCTCGCTGCCTCAATTTCAGATAATGTAACTGCTTTTGTTGATAAAGCTTATAGTATCACAGAAGAAATATCGAATTTGAGAGCTGTGAAGGAATTTGATGCAAATGAACAAAAAATCATCCTGTCCGATACGGCTGGAAGAAATACTTATTTTGATCTGTTCTATATCCAGGGAACGGACGGTATGCAAACAGCCAGATCCTCCGGAGAAAACGGAGACCGCTCCGGACGCTGGTGGTTCCAAAAAATTATAGGAGATCAGAAGCCCTTTGTCAGCAAATCCTATTACTCGGTTAACGGTAATGTGCCGGTTACCTCAGTGATATTGCCGATTTTTAACGAGGCCTCCGAGTTTGTAGGTGTCATGGGATCTGACCTTAAGCTTGATTCTCTCCAGACCATGGTGGAAAAGTTCAGTAAAAGTGAAAGCAGTTATGCTTATATTATCGACGGAGAAGGTGTAGTAATTGCTCATCCGGATAAGCAACAGATCTCTGAGCTATATAATTATATCACCACGCAAAAAACCGTCCTCGAAAAGGACAGTGCAGGCAATGTTCTCCTAGATGAGAATGGCAATCAGAAAACACATACGGAGAACATCGAGGTTCCTGAAGAATTAAAGGAAATCACTCAAAAAGCTCTGAACGGCGAGGCCGGTATCACAGCCTATAAGGACGTAAACGGTGATGAGGTAATCAGCGCTTATAATACGATTCAGCTCCCCGGAGAATCAAGTAATTGGGCTGTTATAACCGTAGAAAAGAAATCCGACGCCATGGCCTTTGTAAACGATTATCTGAAAAACAGTAATATAGTAACTATCCTTTTATTTGTAATCGTCGGTATTGCTGCTTACTATTTTTCAAAGCGTATCACAGGACCCATCATATCGGTTATGCAGTTGATGGAGAGAGCTTCGAAGGGTGACCTGACTGTATCCAGTACATATCAATCCAAGACAGAATTAGGCCGCTTGAGCAGCAGCTTCAATGATATGATAATTAATCTGAGAGAGCTGGTCAGTAAGATTACTCAATTAGGAGGTATGGTGAATACCTCCTCGAAGACCTTGTCGGAAACAACTGCCCAGACAATTCAATCAATTGAAGAGGTCTCAAAAGCAGTCGGAGAAGTCGCTCTAGGTGCAGGTGAGCTGGCAAATGATGCAGAAGGCGGTGTTACTGCTGTTGTAAAGCTATCCTCGGATATCGAGATAATTGCAAAGCAGATCGCACAAAGCAAAGAATTCTCTGATCAGATTTATGACTCTAATGTGAAGGGTCTTAATATCATGGGACAGCTTGAAGCGAAGACAATTGAGAGTAACAAGGCAGGCAATGATGTTGCATCCATCGTAGACGAACTGTATCGTAAGGCAGACGAGATCAATATGATTGTTGATACGATCATGGGGATTTCAGAACAGACCAACCTGTTGGCCCTGAATGCCGCAATCGAAGCCGCAAGAGCAGGAGAAGCCGGAAAAGGCTTTACCGTAGTAGCAGGTGAGGTAAAGAAGTTAGCTGAGAACACCAGCAAGTCCAGTAATGACGTAAAGGATATTATTAAGGCAATACAGGACGATGTAAAGAAGACACAGGAAACAATCCTTATCTCAAAAACGGTCAGTGACCAGCAAAGCCAGGCTGTGGCCGCTTCCCGTGCCGTATTTGCAGAAATATCAAACGGTATGAAAGAAATCGTTAATCGTATCAATGATATCGCAAAAGGACTTACCCAGATTAAGAGTAGTAATGAAACGGTTGTCTCTGTGATTGAAAATGTCTCTGCCGTATCGGAAGAAACCGCTGCCAGTACGGAAGAGGTTTCTGCTTCCATTGAAGAACAGAACGCAGCCTCTGAGCAGGTTGGCTCTCTTGCTCAGGAATTATTCGATATTTCGGTTCAGCTGGAAAAGACGATCAACATGTTTACCTTGCCGTAGAACCGGGTATGATTTATCTGTCATAAGAATTATCTATAAAGCTTTATTAATGGACCTACATCTCAAAACGATGTAGGTCCATTATGTTTGCCTAAATAATGTTGTGGTATCACCAGCTCACGATTATCGGGATTCCTTAACGCCCAGCATTCCACTTTTCTTAATGATAAACATAGAAATCGCAAAGGATATCATCTTACCAAGCATACCACCTATCCAGAATCCTTGATAGGAAAATAACCAGACAGAACTATAGGTAAACAATACCTTTCCTAACAAATCAGATAAGTTTGAGATCAGATATTCCTTCATTCTTAAATAGCCGCGAAATATACTCTCATTGACAATTTTCCAACCTGTGAAAAAGTATGTTAAGCTTGAAAACCAAAGATAGCTTCTCGCAAACTCATAGGCTTTCACATTGACTTTACTATCAAGAAAAGCTCCGATAAGGTATCCTGGGAAAATAAAGTTTACACCCACAATGATAATTATAAAAAAAGATGCAAATTTCATACAAAGCTGATATCCGATTTTTATTCGGCTATAGTTTTCTGCTCCATAATTGGATGCAGTAAAAACGGAAAGTGTCTGAGAAATCCCTATGATGGCAAGCATCCCAAACAGCATTATTTTATTCGCGGTTATAAATCCGCTTATTACATCACTACCATAAGGATTTACCAAAGCAACCAACAGCATGGATGATACGGATAATAAGAACTGCTGAAAAATAGTCGGTAGAGAAATAGTCAGTACTTCTTTTACCTTTTTTAGCTGAATTCTACTGTGTGGATATTCTATACTATAGGGATATATTCTTTTTCTGAGTAACAAGAGTGTGATAACCATTCCAGCAATTTGTGATAGAACGGTTGCTAGAGCCGCCCCTCCGACGCCCATCTTTAATACACAAATAAAGAATAAATCAAGAATAACATTCAGGAGTGATGTAGCAATCACAAGAATCATATTTACCTTTGCATTACCCAAAGCGATTAGAATTGCTCTCGAGATATCATATAGAAATATACATGTTATACCAGCGAGATAGGTACTATAATACACTCCGGTCTGAGTGATAAGCTCCTCCGGTACTTTAATCCATGTTAAAATCGGAGCTTTTAACAGCATTCCTAAAAGCGTAATTACTATACCGCTGATTAATCCAAAGAACAGTATACTCTTTACACCAACAATAATATCCTTATTCTTTTTTGAACCTATATATTTTGCAAATAGCACCTCACAACCCATCTCAAGTCCGCCGGATAGAGTAATTAAGACTGTTACTATCGTACCTGCATTCCCGACCGCAGCCAGTTCCTTCACGCCAAGAAATTTACCAACAATTATCATATCGATCACATTGTATAGCTGTTGCGAAACCAAGCTGAGAATTATTGGAAGAGCAAAGCGAATAAAGATTTTCTTTATATTGCCTTCCGTCATATTCATATCATTGACTCCTTCTATGTAGTATTATATAGTTGAATAATAAGGTATAACGTAACGTAATAGTCAAGAAATATATTCTTATAGATTATAAATTGCAAAGTTAAATTCTTGATGCCGCTAATTATGCTAAGCTAAGTGCCTTTTTATTGTCGTCTTAATTGAATATACTTTTAGGATTTCGAAAAGAATGGAGAGTTACTGATGAATGAACTGTTGACTACAAAGCAATTTGCCAATATGTGTGGCGTAGAGAAACGTACTTTATTTTACTATGACGAAATAGATTTGCTCAAGCCTGCTCATAGAACTGAGGCCGGCTATCGGCTTTATCTACCGGAACAAATCGATACCCTGAGTATGATTAAAGCGCTCCAGTCGGTAGGCATGTCTTTAGAAGAAATTAGAGCCTTAATGCATGAAAGTGATCTAGATCATTGCAATAGGCTCCTTTATAACCAGATATTATTACTCAGACAAAAACAAGAGGAATTAAAGCAGGCTGAACAGATGCTAGCATATACGATAAAAGAATTGGCAGAATATTCGAGCATAGGATATGACAATTTCCATATTACTGAGGAAACAGAAGAATTACTCATCACTCAGCCGATAACGGCTCACTCAAATGTCTATGTAAATTACCTTACTTATGGATATCACCACGGAGTCACAATTGAAAATTGGTCTACCATGTATCCCGAGCTAGTGTATAAAAAGGCATTAAATCATAAGCAAGCAAATGCACGCAAACCTGCCGGTACCTATGGTTGTGTATATCTGTTCGCTCCAAACGGAGAGATAACTCAGACGATTCACAAATTTATTCAGTTGCTGCAAGACAAGTCTCTGGAAACGGAAGGTCCTATCTACATGGAGGAAATTTCTAATGACTTTATTCGTTTCCCGAACCAGAATTATTTATTTAAGTTTACAATAAAAATTCACAACAAAAAGATTCCTTGATACCTGTTTACATAATTTAAAAGCCGTCACACTACCCAAAGGTCATGTAACGGCTTTTATCATTTCTTTATCAATAGATCATTCATTACCATCTTTTAATTCACAAAACATGTATGAGGTCGTGTACTAGTTCAGTCTTTATAATCAATTATACTTCCAAGATCATAACTACCTTTATTATTTTTTTTCATAAGCTCTATCTTATCGGAATTACATAATTATCATAACGTCTACTCTATCTTACGAATCAAAGGGTAAATGCTGCAATATTTCATAAAAGCCGCATCGTAATATACCTTTGCAGTTTCATCTGGTTTGTAACATGTACAAGCCTTAGAATCCTGTATGGAATTTGTAAATGTTTGGTACTCAGATATTATACCCAGATCAATCATGGCAGCTGCTGCCACTGCCATGGAGGGAAGGTATTCACTGTCGTCGTAGACAAAAACCTCATGGTTCAGCATATCTGCCAGTATCTGGCACCATGTTTTACATCGTGCACCACCACCAATGATGGATATTTTATTAGGACTCCGTCCGATACTTTCCATTCCCTGTCGTATGGAATATGCAACTCCTTCTAGGCATGCTCTTGCCATGTCTTGCTTTGTTGTCTCTGGCACAATTCCAATGTAGCAGCCTTTTATGTCAGGATCCATTACAGGAAATCTTTCTCCTGCTATATAAGGAAGAAATATAACTCCATGACTCCCAGTACTACTGTTTTGCAATAATTGATCAATATAATCATATTTATGCTCCTGCATATCTTCCGGTGTTAATGTTGTACTAATCCATTTATGCACATTTCCTGCATTTAAAAATGGAACGACATTAATAAATAAATCCTTTTGAATTGCAGCCAGATTAAACACTCCTTGTCTGTTTAGCACATCCTTAGAGACGGATGCCACCCAACCAGAGGTCCCCAGGTTAATATTGTATTCACCCTCACGGGAAATGCCACTTGCTAATGTAGTTGCTCCTGCATCCCCTGTTCCAACATATACCGGTGTACCAACCTGATAACCACTTTCGATTGCTCCCAGTTCAGTAATACCACCTGCTTTTTCATTGGCATAGGCTAATTGAGGCAGAATATCATAGCTTATCTGAAACTGTTCCATCCATTCCTTCATCCATTGTTTTCTATGTATGTCCATTAAACCGGTAGTCGCGCAACTAGTAACATCGGATACATAGTGATTGGTCAATTTCGCAATGATATAATCTTTTGAGCTAAACAACACTTTATAGATATTTTGATAGATATCATATTTATTTTGTTTCATCCATAATAATTTTGCAAAGGGAATGGAACCATTAAAATCATTACCTGTATAGTTCAATATAGTAGCATTTCCTATGAGACCCTCAATTTCTATTGCCTGTTTCTCTGCTCGACCATCAGAATATAGAATAGCATTATCAATTGCCCTGTTCTCATGATCTATCAAAATAACGTCCTGCATCTGACCACTCATTACTATGCCAATAATATTTGATTTATTATATTGCGATATAAAGTTTCGTGAGATTTTGAGAAAAGCTTGATACCAATCATCGGGACGTTGTTCTTTCTTATCCTCTTCAAATATTGTTTCGATATCCAGGCTATTTGTATAGACTGGTTCTCCATTCTCAGAGACGAGAACCCCTTTAATTGCTGTAGTACCAATATCAAATGTTGCAATATATCTCATTCTACCTCACTCCTTCTGTCGCTTCCTTCAACAGGTATATGAACTTTACCAATTCTTCAAGTGATTCCATACGCTTTTTCATCATAGCCGTTCCAACTATTACGCCATCAAATCCATTTAACAGTAATTCCTTAACCCTTTCCGGTGTCGATATTCCAAAACCAGCAAATACATTTATATCTTTATATTGTTTTGTTTGCTTTAATAATTCAGAATAATTATCTGAATTAATCTGCATGCCTGTCGGACCGGAATAAAGCTGTTGATAAATCAGTGCATAATTTTCTAAGCATCTTTGTACCTGTTCATAATTCATATCCGGGCTAATAAATCCTACAACATCAACTTCATAAGAAGATAACCTTTTTTCCAACACCAGTCTTTCATCAATGGTCATATCCGGAATAACAATTGCATCAATCAACTTTTCCTCCGCAAGCTCAAGATAAAAATCCTGTTGCATGATATCTTTTTTATAGGCCATTAACCAGATTGGTCTTTCTACTTCATTACGTACCTTTTGCCAAAACAATAGATCTGTTGCGATAGACATATCAATTGCTTGGTGTGCAAGTTGAATTATATCTCCGTCTGCCATAGGTTCTTTCGCCGGATATCCTATTTCTAAAATATCAATTTGGGCTTTCTCACATTCTCGTAATGTTTCACAAAAACTTTCCCTATCAGGATATCCAGCTGTCAAGTATCCCACCAATATGTGTCCCTTTTTATTAAGTATCTTTTGGTTTTTAGGTGATTTTATGATTTTCATTTTGCATCACCACGTCCAATCCGCTGAGCGATGACAGCTAATATAATGATACATCCGGTTAATACATCCTGCATAAAGGATGGTACTTGAAGGATTGTCAATCCATTGGCCAAGATACCAAGAATAGCTGCTCCAATAAAGGTACCCCATACATTCGGTACACCTTCGCGGAATACTGTAGATCCTAAATACACTGCGGCATAAGCTTGCAGAAAGTATCCATCGCCACCTGTTGGATGCGCGGAACCTAATCTTGATGCCATAAGCATACCTGTTGCGGCAGAGAGCATTCCACATAATGCAAACGCTAATCTTTTATATTTCTTAACATTAATTCCAGAGACTTTGGATGCTTCTTCACTTCCGCCAATGGCATATAATTTACGCCCAAAGGAAGTATGACGCATGATAAACCAAAAAACTAATACTACTACAATCATTATGATGGATAACATCGGTATACCAATTACGTTTTTTGATCCAAGGACAGAAAAGCTCTTTGGAATATTTTCAAATACAGTCGCTCCTCCGGTCAACCAAAATGTTATACCTGCTAAGATGGTACTCATACCAAGTGTTGTTATGAATGATAATATTTTAAACTTAGTAACAAGCCATCCACTCATCCAACCGATTAAAAAACAAAGTATTACTGGAACGGAAAAGCACACGATCAATGGCATTCCTGCAACTGCTAATTTGGCTGCAACTACACCCCCCAAACTTGCCAATGCCCCTACGGATAAGTCAAACTCGCCCACGCTCATTGCCAACGTAGCACCTAAAGCTATAATAACTAATAGTGAAATTTGTTTCGTTATATTAATGAAATTAGATAATGTCAAAAATGCATCCGGTCGCATAAAGCTAAATATTATCACTACAATAATTCCTGCAATTATTGTTCCATAGGATTGAAATAGTCCTATGATAGAAAACTTCTTGTTCATACCTCATCAACTCCTTTTCATTGCATCATTACTTCTCTTGTGCATAACAAGCTGCCAGAACTGTCTCAGCGGTAAGATTTTCATTCTTAAATATTTGCTTAGTACGTCCATTCGCCATAACTTGTATATTATCGGCCACCTCTAATACTTCCTTTAAATCAGAAGATACAAATACTACTGCATTGCCCTCATCTGCTTTATTACGAAGAAGCTTATGAATTTCAGCTCTTGTTACGACATCTACTGCCTGTGTAGGTTCATCACACAGCAAAACCTTAGGATTTGACATAAGTGCTTTTGCAAATACAACCTTTTGCTGATTACCACCAGAAAGCTGTAATACCGGTTGATTAGGACCTTCCGTCTTGATGCTTAAGGCTTTAATTTTATCAATTGTGTCTGATACTTCTCTCTTTTCATTAATTACACCTAACTTGGCATAATCATTGATGGTAGAAAGAACTATATTTTGCTTCACATTAAGGCTACTTACCAGAGCCATTCTTCTACGATCCTCACAGATAATCACCATACCGTTGGATATAGAATTAGCAGGCGTTGGATGATTGGTTTGCTTTCCATCCAGTTTGATCTGACCGCTTGAGATAGCTCTATAACCATAGATGCTTTCCAGCATTTCGGTTCGTCCGCTACCTCCCAATCCAAAGATACCTAGAATTTCACCCTTATGCACAGTTATATTAGCATTTTTAACTATTTTATCTTTTGATTGTAAGTTCTCAACCACTAGAAGTGGCTCGCCAAAATTCTTACCGGAAGATAATTTCTCGCTAACCCAATTATCAGTCATTAGAGAAATAATTCTGTCCTTATCTATGTCTTTCGTCTCGACTGTCTTCACCATTTGACCATTCTTAAATACAGTAATACGACTTGTCAAACGGAAAATTTCATCCATACGGTGTGTCACATATAGAATTGCAGTTCCCTTGGCTTTTAGTTTTGCTATTGTTGAAAAGAGCATCTCAGCCTCTTTATCAGTTAAGGAAGCTGTAGGTTCATCTAAGATTAATAGCTTACAATCCGTCATCATCGCACGTATTATTTCTATTAGTGTCTTCTGAGGTGGGGTCAAGGATGAAGCAGGTACATTAAGGTCTATGTCAATTTCCAGTTCCTTCGTTACTTGTTCAACTCTCCTTCGCATCTTCCCCCAGTCAACAGCAATACCATTTTTCTTCTCATAAGCTAAACCTAGGTACGCATTCTCTATCCCATTGAAAGCTGGAATCAAATTTCTGTCCTGGTGAATAACATTAATTCCAATCTGGCGACTTTGCTGTGGATTCGCAATGGTAACCTTTTCTCCATTCCAGATAATCTCTCCTTGATCCATACTGTATACACCAGTTAAAATCTTAATCAAGGTGGATTTGCCAGCTCCGTTTTCTCCAACCAATCCGTGAATCTCACCTTCTTTTATCTGAAAGTTAATATCCTTTAACGCATACATATTCCCAAATTGCTTGGTGATTTGTTTCGTTTCTAAAAGCATTCGTATTCACCCCTTACATGGCTTTCATCTTCAAATAATCTTATTTATCTTTTGTGACGAGTGTTGCCGGAGCATATTTTTCGCCTTTTTCAACATCTTCTTCGTTAAAGGTCTTAACCATATCATCTAATACGATTTGTGCCATTCCTTCAAAGTTTTGAGCTAAGGTTGCTTTAAGAGTTGTATCACCTTTAATTAATTCAACTGCTTGCTCATTACCATCAATACCAACTACAATTACTTCATCCCTGCCTGCATCCTGTAATGCTTGAGTTGCACCAATAGCCGGTTCGTCCCATGCACACCATATTGCTTTAATAGAACCTTTTTCCGGATTAGCGAGAAGGAGGTTTTCTACTATCGTTCTAGCACTATCAATAGGTCCAGGAACTTCAACATGTTGTTCTGTGATTAATTTAATATTGGGATAATCCGGAATTATTTTATCAAAAGCTTGTGATCTCTTTACAACACCCGGATGAGGACGATGAGTTAATGCGATGATGTCTCCCTCTCCACCCATAAGATCATCAAAAAGATACTTTGTAATAGTCTCTCCCATGGCATAATTGTCACTTGTAGCATTAACTACCATTCCCTCCAAGAACCCACTGTCACAACCAAATACAGGTATTCCTGCATCTAAGGCACTCTGTAATTGTGTCTGAACTTGACTAGGGTCTGCGCTTACTAATACGATAGCATCTGTTTTTGCGGATACAACATCTTCGATTCTGCTTGCTAATTGTGCAAAATCATTCTTCGTGTCTACTACATTTACTTTAATTCCAACCTTCTCCATACCTGCCCTTAGATATTCCACCATTTGATTTGTTGTAACAGAGCTCAAATATGGAGTTAGTATTGATACGTTCTTTCCCTCTGGTCCTTTAGAGTCTTTTGTAGAAGAAGCGTTACCACATGCTACCATAGATAAAATCATTGCTAATACTACGACCATGGATAATAATTTTTTCGTTTTCATTATAGAACCCTCCTTGTTTTATAATTGTTTGGCTGTATTAATATCTGTCATTAGGACATCAATGTAACCACTTAGCAGTGCCGCTTTTATCGAGGCTACCTTACTATCTCCATAGGCACATGCGATTATTTTGCTATTTTTAATATCGTTTAATGTTTGTCCAATTGTACGTTTCGTTAAACCTGTCTCAATAATATCACCCTTTGAATTTAAATAAGATGTGCAAACTGATGCAACAGCTTCTGACTGTAATAGGCTTTCTATATCTTCTTGGGAAAGTGCACCCGCTCTTACATTTGTGGAGTTCATATCAACTTGTCCTATACCTACGATTGCAACATTACATTTTTTACCTATTTGCAAAACACTTGCAATTTCAGGTTCCTTCGTAAATATCTCACAGGTCTGTTCATTTTTTACAACAATCGGGGCGTTAAGTACATATGCCTTTCCACCTGTTTTCTCGGCAAACTTTTGAGCTATTACATTCGCATGCCACTCTGGATTAATTGTTCCTATTCCACCAACTAGTGGAACAAAATCCAAACCATAGCGCTCAAAATTATTCACTTCGTTTAAAAGGCTGAGGATTGTTTGACCACTCATCACTCCAATTAAGTCGTTGTCTCTTATATATGCATATAAATGTTTTGCTGCTTGCGCGCTGAATAGCTCCTGTCTACTATGTTCTGTATCATTAGATGTATTAACAACAAGCGCATCCTTTATCTTATATTTCTTAATTAGTTCATTTTCTAATCTTGTTTCTTCAGCATAAGGATTGTTAATATTAATTGATACTACATTACTTGATCTTGCTGTTGCCAATAGGCGGCTTATCTGTGGCCTAGATATACCTAGTTGTGCTGAAATCTCCTTCTGGCTTAAATTTTCTTCGTAGTATAACTGACAAACCTTAATTACAATTCTTATATCGTCTGTAATCGCCATAGGAACTCCTTTCTTTTGAAATTTTGTTCGTGTAGTGAAATATATTTCATACTTATGTTATATCATCTTTCGACACTACCGTCAATAAATTTCATCATATTGTATATTGAAACTAATTTCACGGTATTGTTTTTGTATTAAATGCACAATTAGTTCAATGTTTAAATATCAATACAAAAAGCCGCTACACAACCCTAAAGTCATGTAACGGCTATTTTCATTTCATATTTCATCGTATACAAATCACGTAATACGATTTTCACAATAGCTGGAACCCCAGTAAAACAAGGGCTTAATCCATTGTGTAAGGCATAAGTGCGATTGTCGAGACATATCGCATCAGTATCTTAATCCATTGTGTAAGGCATAAGTGCGATATGTCTTGCACGCTTAACAGCTACGGTTAAAGCTCTCTGATGCTTTGCGCAGTTGCCGGTGATTCTTCTGGGAAGGATCTTGCCTCTCTCAGATACATATCTCTTTAACTTATTGGTATCCTTATAATCAATTCCTGTGTGGTTCTTGTCAGCACAGAATACGCATACTTTCTTTCTTCTGCGTCCGAAGGTTTTTCTCTTCATCGGAGAATCGCCTTTGTCTTCGTTTCTCTTGAATGCCATGTCATGACCTCCTTATCCGATTTTTCATGCTAGGCGGAATAGCGAACGAATCCGTCTATTTATGATTATTTCTTTAAATTTTAGTTGAATGGTAATTCTTCGTCAATACCGTCCGGGATGTTCATAAATCCATCCCCCATTGCTGAACTCGGCTCCGGTCTGAACTCTCTGTGGGAGCCTCCCTGCTGGAAGTCTGAACCACCGCCATTGCCTTTGCTTTCAGCAAATTCAATATCTTCTGCAACAATATCAGTCGTATAAACCTTTTGACCGTCCTTGTTGGTGTAACTGCCTGTCTGAATTCTTCCTGCAAGAACCATCTTCATGCCCTGCTTGAAATACTTCTCAACGAACTCTGCCTGCTTGCCAAAGGCAACGCATCCGATAAAGTCCGCCTCGGAGTTCTCTCCGGGTCTCTTGAAGCGACGATCTACTGCTAAAGTAAATCGTGCTATTGCAGTGGAATTCTCACCCTGGGAATATCTTACCTCAGGATCTCTAGTTAAACGGCCTATTAATATTGCTTTATTCATAAGTTAAATACCTCCCTTTCGTTTATACGCCTTAGGGTAGTATATCTGCGAGTCGAATTAAACACTAATTCGTCATTTACAAACGGAACCGTTTGAATTATTTTGCATCTTTTCTAATGCACAAATATCTGATTACATTTTCCATAATACGAACTCTCTGCTCGATTTCGTTCGGAACTGTAGAATCAGCGTCGAATTGGATGAAATAGTAGTAGCCTTCCTTCATTTTCTGAATTTCATAAGCTAATCTCTTCTTTCCCCAGTCATCAACATTAGTTACGTTACCACCGAATCTGGTGATAAGATCTTTTGCAGCTTCTAATGTAGCTAATCTGGATTCATCCTCGATTTTTGCGTTTACAACTAAGGCTAATTCATATTGATTCATAGTTGTTTAGCACCTCCTTCTGGTCTCTGGCCCTTTTCTAATGTAACCTGACTGACGAAGAATCAACTCACATTTAAAGAGCAAGGAAATTATAGTATAACATATCACAATTAACTATGATATCATAGCTTTGTCCGGTTTTCAACTTATTTTTTTACCAAATATAAAATTAATAATATATATTTATCACAAAACAGCCTGCTCTATTCGAACAGGCTGCTGTAATCAAGTAATCTTTTATTCAATAAAGACAGGATATCCTCCGGCTCCATATCCTTCGCCAAATCCACCATAATCAGAATTGGCGGAAGGTTTAGGTTCAAGTTACGCTTAATTAACCTTCTCTTTACCACAGAGAACTGTGTAATCAAGCTGTCAACATCCTTCGGTATAACCGCAATAGCTCGTTTATTGTATACCTTGACGATCAGGAATTCCTTTATGTCATCAAAGGAGATAAAGCCAAGTCCCCCCAAGGAAGAACTGTCAATAATCCCTTCGTGGGTAATGGTCAGCAACTTTCTTACCTTCATTGCCTTCACTGCAGTCGCAGTAAAGACAATCAGAAGCAGGAAGGACGCCATGATCCCCGGTACCCAATAAGCGGATCGATCTCTTTGAATCCCGAATATGGTCATCGCTACGGAGGCAATTAGTAACAGCAGACTTCCCGTAACCATAACAAACGCCTTATAATTAATTTCTTCAATAATAATATCTCCCACTGAGTGCTCCCCCTGACGCTCATACTAAAATCAACCCAATTGTATCTGTAATTATAGTTTTTTGCAATACATAATATTGCTATCTATAGAATAGACTTGTATATTTTTTCAAGATGGTTTACCATATTCTTTATATATGTATATTCATTGAATTATATACGAACGAGGAAGACATTTATGAATATAACGCAAATATAGGGATACGGAAGGGGTAATATCATGCCAAAAGTACTTAAATTTACTATTTCCAAGGATGCCAAGGCTCCTCTTCACAACAATGCTTCCTTTTGTATCGGTACCGGTCGAATGGGACTTGCACTTCAAAAGGCTTACCATGACCAGTTGCAAATGGTTCAAAAGGATCTTCATTTTTCCCATATCCGCGGACATGGTCTATTCTGCGATGATATGGCAATCTATCAGGTCTATCAAGAAGGCGAGTCAGAAAAGGTAGAGTATAATTTTACATATCTTGATATGGTTTTTGACGATTATCTTTCCCTCGGCATTAAACCCTTTGTCGAACTTGGTTTTATGCCTTACCGGCTGGCAAGCGGTGATCAGACCGTATTCTATTGGAAAGGAAATGTAACTCCGCCCTCAGACTATGAAAAGTGGGCCAACCTGATCAAAGCAACCATCACCCATTGGTTTGAGCGCTATGGCCTAGAGGAGGTACTCACCTGGCCCTTTGAGGTATGGAACGAGCCCAATCTCACTGCTTTTTGGAAGGATGCAGATATGGCTGAGTATTTTAATCTCTATGAGGTATCTGCTAAGGCTGTCAAAGAGGCCGACTCCAGACTTCGCGTCGGTGGACCGGCGATCTGCGGCGTGGAAGACGAACGTTGGTTGAAGGAATTCTTATCCTACTGTCAGGAGCATCACCTTCCCTTAGATTTTGTAACCAGACATGCTTATGCTACCGAGATGCCCGATCATGACGGACACTATGCGTACCAGCGTCTGCGTTCACCCAGGGTATTCCTTGATGAGCTTAAGGTAAGCCGCGAGATCATCGACAGTTTTCCGGAGTACCAAGGGATGGAGATGCATATCACCGAATTCAATACCTCCTATACCCCGCTCAATCCCATCCATGACACAAATTTGAATGCTGCTTATATCGCCAGACTCATCAGTGAAATGGGAGACACCAGTGCGTCCTATTCTTATTGGACCTTTGGAGATATCTTTGAGGAGGCAGGGGTTGCCTTTACTCCCTTCTCCGGCTGCTTCGGGCTGATTGCCAATGGTATGATTCGCAAACCTACCTACTGGACCTTCTCCTTCTACGAGAAATTAGCGGGTACAGCAATCGCCAGAGAAGAGAATTTTATCCTGACCCGAGAAAAGGACGGTTCCCTCCAAGGTATTTTCTGGAACCCGGTGGAGGATGCCACAGAAGATGATGAGTTGGTCCTTGCACTTAGTCTGCCTTTAGAAAATGGGGATTACGCCGTGATTACAAGGCTGGTGGATGAGACTACCTGCAACCCGCTAAAGACCTGGATGAATCTCGGTTCCCCCTCAAGCCCCTCCAAGGAACAGCTGGAATTATTGAGAATATCAGATCAGCCTCAGCTTAGGACCGAGAAACGTAGCGTTACACATCAGGAGACGAAGCTAACTCTTACACTCCATCGTAATGCGCTTCTATATCTTAGGCTGCAGCCGATCAAGCCCAGCCTTGATCGCGGTTATCAGCCGGAGCGGGTACAGGGAGCCCTATAATGGCTACAAATACTCGCTTTGAGTATGAATAACTTTCCTTTTTTAAAGGAGTCTATGCTGACCGTTTGTTTCTGGTCTTCATAGACTCCTTTTTAAATCAGAGATGATATTAATATACTGATCTTAATATTTGCCAAAATCAGAATCATTTAAATTAATCTTGCTTATTTCTGACCTTTCATCTTTCGAATTCAGTACATTACTCGCTGACTTTGAATTTTTATTCATACCAAGTAGCTTCATAACCTCAGGGTGGATCTCATCCAGGTCATAGCTTCTTCGGTTTTTACTAATCTTGAATTTACTTACTTCCTCCTTCAAAAGCTCAGCCTGACTGGATAATTCCTCGCTGGCTGCCGCACTTTCCTCTGAAGTTGCCGAATTCGTCTGAACCACCTGAGATACCTGCATGATTCCCTGATTTATCTGAGCAATTCCCTGCGCTTGTTCATTGGAAGCCACTGCAATATCATTTACCAGATTTGCCACCTTGTCAACCGAGTTAACAATCTGATTCAATGCTTGTGCAGTATCTCTGGCCATCTTTGTTCCACTCTCGGATTTCTTAATTGAACTTTCAATCATATCCGTTGTTTCTTTTGATGCATTCGCAGATCGCGCAGCCAGGTTTCGTACTTCTTCCGCTACTACGGCAAAGCCCTTGCCATGCTGACCGGCTCTTGCTGCTTCTACTGCCGCATTCAATGCAAGAATATTGGTCTGGAAGGCAATATCATCAATCACCTTGATGATTTTTGAAATATTCGCTGAAGATTCGCTGATTTCCTCCATTGCTTTCAGCATTTCCTGCATCTGATTGTCTCCTTGCAAAGCATTCTTCTTCGCGTCTTCCGCTAATTCATTTGCCGTATTAGCGTTCTTTGCATTAGTCTCAGTCTGTGACGAGATCTCCTCTAAAGAAGCAGTAAGTTCTTCCACAGAGCTTGCCTGCTCTGTCGCTCCATGGGATAATGTGATGCTTGTATCTGAAATCTGCTTTGCACCAACTGCCACCTGTTCTGCTGCCGATGAAATATTTGATAAAACTTCATTGTTTTTCTGAACCATCTGTAAGAGCTTTTTACCCATTAAGTCATTCTCGGAACGAACAGTTACATCTACCGTTAAATCTCCATCTGCAATTAACTCAGCTACCATTGCCTGGTTTCGAATATTTTCAATCATTTTATTAAAGGATGCTGCCAGGCTTCCTATCTCGTCCTTCGAGCTAATGGTAGCGCTCGTATTAACATCACCAATAGCAAGTAAATCCGCCACATTAACCAGCTTATTTATCGGTTTGCTAATAACGTTAGCAATCCACAGACCAAGAGCAACGGATGTGAGCACACCTATTCCGATTATGATAACCATAATCCGGGTAGAATTGTCTGCTAGCATATCATTACTTTCTGACCGTTCCTTCGCTTCAATCGAATCCATCTTTACCAGTTCTGATATGCTTTCTCTCAGTGCATCTCCGGTACTGGCAGCATCGTTAGTAATATTATCTCTTGCCTCCTCCACTTTTCCCGCTTCGGTCAGTTCGATGCTTTCTTCAACAAATCCCTTATATGTCCCCCACCCCTGTTTAATCTCATCCAGCTTTGCACTTGCTTCTTTTGAGGGTATGGTAGTTTCATAATTCTGAATTGCGGTATCCACTTCATTGCAATACCCCTTCAGTGATGTAACCGCTTCTTCCACATTCTGATTGTCAATTACAGTTATTTTGAGAGAATTATATCGCACCTGCTGATAGAAGGAGGATATTTCTCCAGAGTGCTCTAAGCCCATTGCGTTCTGTTTAAAAAGCAGTGTATCCGCATCGTTAATTTTATGTATATTGCTAATTCCCAAAATTCCGACTGCTCCTGCAATCGCTGCAACTATGATAAATCCAAGAATCAACTTATATCTAATTCTTAAGTTCATATACCATTTCATAGATGTTACCTCTTTTCTAATATATTATATTGTCTCATTCAAGCATTGCAGTTCATCTTCCGAAAGTAATCTTTCGCAATCCAAAAGTAATATAACCTCATTACCGATCTTACCTATCTTCTTAATATAGCCGTATCCGGTAGTGCGATTTATCCGTGGAGGATCTACTACATCCATTACCGGGATGGTCAGCACCTCTGTTACCTTATCTACTATTAATCCGATCGATAGGTCGTTAAGGTCAACTACAATGATACAGGTCCGATCATTGTAGTCCCTCGCCTCTTTCTTAAATCGAAGTCTAGCATCCATGACCGGTATGATTTTGCCTCGGAGATTAATTATTCCCTTCACATATTCAGGAAGTTCGGGAACATGAATAATCGCTTGAATACCAATTATCTCAGTAACATATTTGATTTCGATACCATAACATTCATTACCAAGCTGATATGTTAAATATCGATCTTTTTGCGTATCTTCTTCCATGTCTTGTAGCTCAATGTCACGATCAACTAGGTTTGTCATATTACCCCATCTCTTTCTATTCGTTTGCTGTTCATAAATCCTGCTTTATCGATACGCTGGTATAATCTATGATTTTATTTTGCATTAAGGATGTCTCAATGCTTGTATCATAGTTTATTTTATCAATTGTATTTTGATCCGTCGTCTTTTACACCCTCACCCTCCTCACTCTGATCACATTACCAAATTTCACACTGTTGCAGCCATACTTACTTTCGTTAACTATAAAAATAACCCCTATTCATAAAAAGAAAAGGGGTGGATTAGATAATACTGCAACTGGCTATCGTAGATGCTTCTGACGACCCTTTAGCTTTGCGTCCTTACCTTTCGATAAGTTTGCCTATTTAGTTTGATTTGTTTATTCAATTATATGACATTATTACCTATATTTCAACATAATATCAATTAATGTTTAAATAATATATAACGTTAGATAAATTTAGACATTATTTGACACATCATAATAATTATCATTGTTTATTGCTGTCTCACTAAATTTCTTATTTGCTTATCAGTAGAAATCGTGCCGGATCTCCATCGTTTTGAACCTAATGCAGTTTTAAGATGCTAAGATAAAAATACAGTTCGTTCCATAATTTATTTATTTTATTTTATAAAAAGTACTTTACCTGTCGTAGTAATTATGTTATACTTTGATTACTACGACAGATGGAGTAGATTGTAAATGGAACACGTGCCATTTACTTAGTCCAATTCAAGGAGGTACGGATTTGATCAGCAGCGATGTAATCCGGGGATATAATGACACAATTATCCTGTATTTACTCCTCGAAGGAGAGTCATATGGGTATGAGATATCAAAAAATATCAAGGAGCTTACCGAAGAAAAATATATCATGAAGGAGACTACGCTTTACTCTGCTTTCAACCGTATGGAGGCGAATGGCTACATCGAGGCTTTCTCCGGCGCTGAGACCTTCGGAAAGCAACGTACCTACTACAGGATAACCCCAAGCGGTTTAGCGTATTACAAAGAAAAATGTGAGGAATGGGAGCTTACTAAGGATGTTATTAATCGATTTATTAAGGAGTGGAATGTGTAATGGAAACAATTAGAGTATATTTGGATAACTTATTTGCAAGTCTGCCTAAGACGACTAAGGTTACCGAATTAAAGAATAATATCCTCGCAAATATGGAGGATAAGTATCATGAATTGAAAAATCAAGGAAAAACAGAGAATGAAGCCATCGGCATCGTAATCTCGGAATTTGGTAATATTGATGAATTGATCAGCGAGCTTGGAATCTACTCCTATAGTGAAACACCCTCTCAGCCACTGATTACCCCCGAAGAAGCGGAGGAATACCTGAAGGTGAAAAAAACGATGGGATTGCAGATTGGTATCGGAGTCTTATTATGTATCCTGGCACCGGCATTATTGATCCTGTCTTCTGTATTAGTAGAGAATGGTGTGATTTTCCGGAATGTAAACGGAGATTCCGCCTTTATTCCCGGATTAATCACCATGTTTGTGTTAATCGCAATGGCGGTTGGAATTTTCATCTTTTCCGGGATGAATTTTGAAAGGTATAAGTTCATCGAGGAAGGAGTTCAACTGCCGTTAGGTATGGCAGAAGATCTCATGAGGAGATACGAAACCTTCCGTCCTACCTTCTACCTCTGCACTATCGTCGGTGTGTGCCTGCTGGTGGTATCTCCCGTTACACTGTTTGTGGCTTCCATGATCAGTGAAAATGCAGAGGAGTACGGTGTTGTAGTTCTTCTCGGTATCGTGTCCATCGCGGTATTCCTCTTTATCAGTTCCGGCACAGTCAAAGAGAGCTTTGAGAAGCTTCTGCAAATCGGTGACAGTGCACCGAAGAAAAAGAAAGAGGATAAAGTCATCAGCGCAGTCGCTGCCTGTGTATGGCCTCTTGCAGTAGCTGTATTTCTGTTCTGCGGATTTGTCTATAATCTGTGGTATATCGCCTGGGTGGTATTCCCCATTACCGGCATCTTATTCGGAATGTTTTCTGCGGTTTACAGTATCGTCTCCGATAAAGATGGTAAATACAAGTAAAAATAAAGCACTCATTGTAGTCTGCATGCTGTTCGATGGTCTCAGATCTTCTTTGCTAAGCAGACTCCATGAGTGCTTTTTATTACTTGATTTATGTAAAATCTACCGTATTTATTCTCTCCACTCATCCTTCCGGATCGCATATTTGTATACCAAGCCGCTCAAGAAGCCTCCAAGAAGGTGCATTCTCTGGATTGCACTTTGCAATCACGCTTCTGGCACCAAGGCTTTCGAAGGCCTCTTTAAGAACCGCTTTCGCACTCTCTGCTGCATAACCCATTCCCTGATGTCATTAATCTCTGTGTCATTAACTCTTTCATCGTCTCCCCCTTACCTGCCGGATGCAGCTTGATCCTCCCCTATGCATATATCACTGCTCGGTAATATTATTATTCTTCCTTTGTAAAATACTTTTTATAATTCTCTTGGCAATGCTCGATAATTTTGATGGCATCCTCCGGTCCTCCGAATTCATTTACCGCTGTCTGCTTATTCTCCAGCTCCTTGTATACACTAAAGAAATGCTTCATCTCATTAAATATATGGGGCGGCAGCTCATTGATATTCGTATACATATTATAGGTCGGATCATTAAACGGTATCGCAATGATTTTCTCATCGCCCATACCATTATCAATCATATTCATCACACCTATGGGATAGCAACGTACCAGAGATAAGGGTTCGATTGCTTCGGAACACAATACCAAAACATCCAATGGATCCTTATCATCACCATATGTTCTGGGTATAAAGCCGTAATTTGCCGGATAATGGGTCGAGGTATATAGAATTCGGTCCAATATGATATAACCCGTCTCTTTGTCTAGTTCATACTTTTTCTTACTTCCCTTGGAAATTTCTACCACTGCCACAAAATCATGAGAATGGATTCGATCCGGATTAATATCATGCCAAATATTATTCATATCATTATCTTCCTTTCACATTTGAATTCGGAGATATCTATCACAAAGGAGTAGCATATCCATCCGATTGTCTGGTAATACCATCTCTGTCTCTGATTCTAGCACAGAAACTGACATTTTCCTATTAAAAACTATGATATTTTTCATTTTAGGAAGGATTTTTAAGGGATACGACAAAAAATTTACCGTTCGTGGCAGAATTTTTACCGTTCAAAGCATTATTTATTGCCATATTATGCATTTCATATTATATTATTAGTAAATATATAAGATTTTATATATTTACCACACTCTCCCAAGAATAGTAAAACTATTCTCCTCTGTAAAAATAGTTGTATATCCACAAAAAACAGCATCTGCCCCCACAGGTGCTGTTTTTTTGTTCAAGCGATCCTCATTAAATGCTATTGATAAGGGATATATATTTCTTACGTTTTCCTTAAATTGGAATGCCAATTGCAATAACGATACTTTTAATGTATAATATTGTCAACTATTGTATTTACTTACTTAAGGAGGAGACCGACTGTGCGAATTGCCGTATGCGACGATGATAAGATTATCCGTAATATAACGGTTCGTTTATTACAGGAATACAGCAGACAGATGTCAATTGATTTTGAGCTTGTGACCTTTGCATCCGGTGAAGAATTATTAAGATACCCCGGTGAACTTAATATCATTCTTATGGACATCGAGATGGATGGTATCGACGGAATAGCAACTACCGGCCAATTGCATCAGAAGAATCCGGATCTGATTGTGATTCTGGTTACCAGCCATGTGAGACGATTTAAAGATGGTTATAAAGTGAATGCTTTTCGCTTCATGACGAAGCCGATTCACAGAGAGGAGTTTTACGAATATCTGAATGATGCTGTTGCAGAGATTCTTGGAAAGAAAATAATAACCTTAAGAAGGGATGGTGTCGATGTCAATATAAATATCAAGAGCATCCTTTATATAGCCGCCCTGCAGGGCTATACCGAGGTATGGACAGTAAAGGATACCTATCGCAGTGATAACAGCCTTTCTACCTGGGAGGAACTATTGGATTCACAGTTATTCTTCCGATGTCATAAGAAATATCTGGTTAATATCAGTCAGATCGAAGAACTGAATGACAACATCAAGTTAAAGAACGGAGCTCTGGTTGAGGTATCCAGACGTAAGCATCCGAAGCTACGGGAAATATATATCAATTATCAGGTTGCGCATTGATGTTTTGCAAAGTGTATTTATAATTAAGAAGGGATGCCTTTCTTCGAATCATGTCTTTGTTTTCTTAAAATATAACATAATTAATGAATTGCCATAATACAGTACATGGGGGTGAATGTATGATTGGTATATATTTACTAGAGATTGTCACTGAAATGCTTCGATTTTTTCTGATTTTTCATGGTTTTCTTGGTGTTAATTATCGTAAGGGTATTCATAAGTATGTTCTTGTGTTATTAGCATTGATAGCCTTTAGCCTTCTTTGTTTTATACCTAATCTTAATATTTTATACCTATCATTTATCATCATAGTAATAAACTTTATCACAACACTATTCCTATATGACGAAAAAATCTTTACTCTATCAAAGGTTTTTATTGCTATCTCTCTTGTTACGGTTACCTGGGATAATCTATTTGTGAAGGTGATTAGTCTCATCTATAATTTTGATGAGACAATCACAACAGAAGCACTATTTCAGCAGAGTTTATGTAACCTTATTTTTATATTAATTTTAGTGATTATCCTGTTTGTGATAAGGCAGTTTTCCCATTTACATAGGCTGAATTACTATCATTTGTCGAATACTGCCTTTCTGCTATTTCTAAGCAGTATTGCGTTGAACGCTTATATCAACTCCATGACTTATATCATATCACAGAGCGGTATCCCGACGAATACAGGAACCACTTATGTAGCTATGATTCTGCTTTCTATCCTGTTTCAAATTGTATGTATCTTTCTAATCTACCTGTTCTACTCCCGAGAGCAATATAAGACTCTGAATAAGCTCCGTGAAGAGTACAACGAAAAGCAAATCGATTACTATAAGACTTTACTGGTTAAAGAAGAAGATACCAGAAAGTTTCGCCATGACATAAAGAACCATTTTATCTGCATTCAGGAGCTTTTAGATACCGGAAAGACCGAGGAAGCGCAATCCTACATCCGTGATATCAATGAACGCTTTGAGAAGATCACAGGTATCCACGATACCGGTAATGATATCATCAATGCAATCATCAACTATTACACGAATAAAGGAAGGGAGGATCATATCCGGATTAAGGTTAAGGGAAGAATATTGCAGGAGCTTAATATACCGATGATGCACCTGAGCACCATCTTTTCCAATCTAATGTCAAATGCCTACGAAGCAAGCATGAAACTATGCAACGATGAAGATAAGACTATAACAGTGGAAATTCGAGCCGGAGGTACGTATTTGGAAATAACCATACAGAATCCCACGGTGCAAAATCGTGCAAAGATAGATGAGAAATTCCTGACGTCTAAGAGTGACCGTAAAAATCATGGTTTCGGAATACGGAATATAAAAGAAATACTTTCAAAATATGATGGCGAACTTCAATTAATAGATGATTTAGATCATGTAACAATTCGTGTAATAATGAAAATAGCATAATTCTCTACCGACTTACCAAATTCATTCGAACCGTTCACGGACAAGTTTTTACCGGATCATATAGCCCCTCTTGCATTTTACATTATTTTACATATAATGAAAATATACCTTCACTAATGATAAAATTATTAATCTATTATTATTATTATGGGAGGCAGAATTATATGATGAGAATATTTTTAAATGAAATCTGCAGACTTATCTTAGGTTTATAGTATTTATGGATATCGGGGAAACTGGGGAAACGGGAGTACATAAAAAGAGGACGTGCGCCCCTGGGTGCACAAGAAAAGGATGCCACAAATATCATCGATATTGGGACATCCTTTTTCTGTCGATTAAGGATAGAATAGAATCTTTCTGTTTTATCCCTATTTGTTTTCAAGGTTTCTTTTATAATCTCTTTCGGTGAAATAATAGGGTTGATAGCAATAAACTCCCCAATATAAACACACCCGTGGTCACTATTGTAGGGATGAGCTTCTCTACTGATACATCGCCCGTCAAAAGCGCTACATTCTTCGATGCAAGCGTAACCGGATTAATACTCTCCAAGTCCGGGAAGATGTTTAGCAGCAGCATCGAGGCAAGCGCAGCCGCAGAGAGGATTAAACCGCCGAAATTACCTGCAATTACTGTACTCGATAGTAAGATAAGTGCAATTACCAGGCACCCGAACAGCCAAAGGCAGAAGAAGGAGAATATCAGATTCTGAACTGCGGTATCCTCAAACAGATACTCTGTATACCCATAATTCACTGCTGCTGCCACGATATAGGCGAATGTCCAAAGAAGGATCGATGCAATGAATTTTGATAATAGTACCGTATATCGGGGCAGGCCTTTCGACAGAATGTTGATTAAGGTTCCTCTTGTCAGTTCATTGGAGAGCACTCCTCCAAAGACAAGCAGCATAACCAGAATGCCCATCTGAGTCATATTTTTAAAAAACTGACCATAAGCATCGAGTACTGTCGGTTCCGGTATCACAAGCTTCATCCCCTGCAGGTCCATCCCTTCAAGTAAATCCGGCAAAAGCTTTGCCAGCACCGGACTCATCAGGCCAAAGAGGAAGAACACCGCTAGCAGTATCAGTGTCTTGTAGGTCCGTACCTGCTCGATTAATTCCTTTTTTGTAAAGATCAGAAAGCTCTTCATTGAACCACCTCCAGGAATACGTTCTCGATGGAAGGCTCCATAATCTCGTAACGCAATAATGTTACCTGCTCTTCGGACAGAAAACGCAAAAGTTGTCCGGCAGCCTGTTCCTGACCGGTTAATTGTATCTTAAGCTTTGAATCCTTGCCGCTCACACCGGATACAAAGGGTTTCTCATTCAGTTTCTCGATGATCCCTTCCACCTTATAGCCCTGCATCAATTCGACCTCAACAATATCCTTGCGGTAACTGTTTTTTATATCGGCAACCTTACCCTGCAATATCAGCCTTCCTCCATCCAATATGCCAACACTGTCACAGATACGCTCAACATCGGAAAGAATGTGTGTGGAGAAAACTACTGTTGTTCTTTCCTTGGCGATAGCCAGGATATCGAGAATTTCTTTTCTTCCCACCGGATCCAGTGCCGATGTGGGCTCGTCACAGATCAGCAGCTTTGGTTCGTTTAATAATGCCTGAGCGATTCCCAGCCTCTGTTTCATTCCTCTGGAAAATCCTCGAATTCTCCGATTGGTTTCCTCCAGACCAACCAGCTCCAACATCTGTCGGATGCGATTGTTTAGGCTCTCACCCTTTAATCCTGTGATCTCTCCACAAAGTCTAAGGTATTCCTTAGATGTCATATATCCGTAAAACTCGGGGACATCGGGCAGATATCCGATAAAACGGTTCGTTTGTGCATTACCATAGATTACCTTCTCATCACAGACCCTAATCTCTCCGGAATCCGGACGAAGAAAGCCAAGAATCATCTTCATGGTAGTCGTCTTTCCTGCTCCGTTTTTTCCTAGGAATCCAAATACAGCATGCTCTTCAACTTGAAAGCTAAGATCCTTAATTACCGATAAGTCCCCAAAGCTCTTATTCACCTGCTTCAATTCAATTACGTTCATTCGTCTTCACCCCTGCCCAAAGTAAAGTATAGGATTGGTCCGATGATCTGCAGGCACACAACCAAAATCGCCCAGATGATACGGTTACCAAATCGGTAGCGTTTATGACGAAGTACATGAATCAAGGCAGTAATCATCAAAAGCATCTCGATAAGTACGATCGGTACCAAAAACGGTAAGTATTTCATAATTTCATCAGCAGACATTGCATTCATTTCTATTCCTCCCTTTTCTTATATACCATTTCTATTTCTCAAGCTTTCTCTTAATACGTGAAAACCGTTCGTCTGATTCCAGAATCGCAAATGCAGGATTCGCCAGTACACTGCTTCTCAGATCTCTTCGGATCAGCTCCATCTGTCTCGGTGCATCAATTTCCACATCAACCGAGGTAAAATATCCCTCCAATGCATCAAAAATGTGGTTTCCATGGAGATAAATCGTCTCCTTATCGAGCTTAAGAATGAGATCCGAGTAGATCTCTAAGATTGCTATCGCTTTATCTTGATTGCCTTGCTTTGCATAAGCGGTTGCTCCGCTCAGATAGATATTGACAAGCAAGGACGGTGATAGTGACTCGAGGTCAAAGAGCTCGCAAAGCGACAAGAAGATTCGATAATACTCGTCAAGCCTCCCCGGCTCATCTGTATACATCATAAAATAATCCGGTACAGCCCCCAGCATCGTCACAAGGCTGACGTAAGTAAAACCTTGCAGATATTCTATAGCTTTCTCCTTTTCTCCCTTCATCTGATATGCTTTCACCAGAATGCTCTCCGGACTCATGAGTGGCACACCCTGCTTCTCCATCAGATCGATGGCTTCCTGCGGTCTCCCAAGGCTCATGTGACATACCGCCTGCATCTGTGTAGACAACCTTGCCAGATGAGACTCCTCACTGTTCTTCTCTATCCTTTGAAAAAGCTCAAGGGAACGTTCCAGGATCTGCATCGTTCGCTCCGTTGTTCCGGCAAGATTGCAATGATTAATTAGCAAGGCGCCGATCTGGAATTGCAATTCCCAACAAGAAAAATATTTACGAAGATATTCCTCACACTCCGTATATACTTGTTCAAACGGTTCCTTCGTAAAGGATTGACTTAACCGATGGTATAGCTTACGAATATCCGCCTTCGGCATCTGAGGCTCATAACCAATTAACTCATCAATGCTGATATCAAAATAGGAAGCAAGAATGGGAAGTAAAAGAATATCCGGATAGCTCTGACCGGATTCCCATTTGGAAACGGCAGGCTTTGATACTCCGAGATGGTTCGCTAATTCCTCTTGCGTGATTCCCCGTTCCCTTCTCTTTGCCGCTAAGATGGTGCCAAGTTTAATTTCCTTCATCCATCAATCCTCCCTATTTTCTATTACTGTTTTCTATTTCTATTCATTCCGTTACTGTTGTGTTTTTTCATTTCTTATTCTATTCATGCTGTTTCCTGTAGTTATTGTAGATCAGATTCCGATTCGTTACAATGGAGTTAAAGTTAACTTGCGTTAATTTTTTTAACCATTGGTTAACACTATGTGTTGCATTGAAAAGTATGCCCGCCTGGCTCAGCCGGCGATAGCCGTATTAAAAAGAGGCTGCCACATCATATTTAACGATTGGAAGACCGATGGATTGGCTCCCAAGGTTAAACCTTAATGCGACAGCCCCTAAACCTCGAATGTGAAAACACCATCCTGGTGAAAAGGTGCAGTTCCTAAAGTATATTAATTGTATAAGTAAAACTACACTCCGGCAACTTCATTTATTTCATTTATCTTAGCAAAGGTATCGATTAATCATACCCGAAACATGATGTCATCTCTTTTATGCTCCAGCATCCTCCAATTCTCACTAAGTGCCATTCCGGAGTAACCGGAATATTGAAAGAAGCCTCGTTTATCAACCGTATCAAATAGTTCCTCTCCAACTTCCGTAATATCCTCAATCAGACGATGGAAATGCGGGTGGTAAGTCCATGCACCATCAAAAAACGCATACTACCGGTCACACGAATACAAAAACTGCCAGGCAATGCTGCCTGACAGTTTCTGTCTCACACACAAAAATAAAAAGAAAGTTTTATCGATGAATGTCTAATACTTCATAGACCTGAGATATCGTCTGCATGCGGCAGGCCTGATCGGCCAGCTCTTTGCACGCTTCATAACTGGCGGCTCGAAGAATATCCTTTGCATTCCATAGCGATGCGGCTGACATACTGAACTCATCCAGGCCAAGGCCCAGAAGCAGCTTCACTGCACGCTCATCCCCGGCAAATTCGCCGCACATACCAACCTTAACCGAATATTGATGTCCTGCGTCTATGACGCGCTTAATACTGCGTAGCACTGCAGGATGGAAGGAATTGTACATATGAGAGATTCTTTTATTACCGCGGTCCACAGCAAGCAGATACTGGGTCAGATCATTGGTACCGATGCTGAAGAAGTTAACCTCCTGCGCAAAATCCTCAATTAAGATAATCGAGGCCGGTGTCTCTATCATCATGCCTATTTCAACTGCAGAATTATAGCTTATCTTCTCCCTGTCCAGCTCCTCCATACATTCCTTCAGAACCTGTTTCGACTCGTACAGTTCCTCCAGTGAGATGATCATCGGAAACATAATACGAACCTCGCCATAAGCACTGGCACGAAGAATTGCTCTCAGCTGGGTCTTGAATACCTCCTTCAGCTCGAGACTGATACGGATTGCACGCCACCCCAAGAAGGGATTATCCTCTGTGTCAAACTTATAATAGGACAGCTCCTTATCTCCGCCGATGTCCAGCGTACGTATCGTTAATTCCTTGCCACAAAGCTCGGCAGCTTCCTTATATACTGCAAACTGCTCTTCCTCCGTCGGAAAATGACTGTTGTCCATATATAAAAATTCGCTGCGGAATAATCCGACTCCGTCCATACCATATTCGAGGGCTTTCCTGATATCCTTAATACCTCCGACATTGGCACATAACTCTACGGTTCTGCCATCCTTTGTAACTGCAGGTAAGGTCTTCAGTTTTACCAGTTCCTCCTGCTGCCTTCTTTGTTCTTCTATCTTACTCCGATATTGCTGTAGGAGGTTCTCATCCGGACAAAGCAGTATGCTTCCTTCCTTTGCATCCATAATCACAATATCATCCATTTTTATCTTACTAAGGATTCCCGCCACTCCTACCAGAGCGGGCAACCCAAGCCCTTTTGCCAGGATGGAGACATGGCTTGTAACTCCACCCTCCTGGGTAATGAAGCCTTTAATGTGAGTCAGATCCATAGCGACGGTATCTGACGGGGTCAAATCCTGTGCAACCAGAATTACATCCTCCGTAATTCCTTCGAAGGGATTACTCTTCACCCCTTGAAGGATGCACATGAGACGGTGGCTGACATCCTTGATATCGGCGGCTCTCTCACGCATGTATTCGTCATCCATGCTTTCGAAGATGAAGATGAATTCTGCTGCCGTAGCCTCTAAGGCTGCCTCAGCACATTTCTTCTCCTCCCGAATCTTCGTGACCACTCCATCGTACAGAGCAATATCCTTTACCATCTCCAGATGTGCTCCGAAGATCTCATTGGATGCCACAAGACCACTTAGCTCTATTTCCGCACTTTTCACTGCTTCCTCATAACGTTTGATCTGGGATTCTATCTCCTGCTCCGGTATCGAATCGAATACCTTCTTCAGCTGTGGTCTCTCGACAAGAAAAGCCTTGCCGATTGCGATTCCTCTTGATGCAGTTCTCTCAACATTAATAGCTAACATAGCTTAGCCTCCATTACTCTCCTAAACCACCATCAATCGCATTGATGATCGCTTCTAAATCTTCCTTCTCCGTATCGCCGTTGCACTCTACCACAATCTCAGTTCCGCAGCGAATGGCAGCGCTCATAAGAATTAAGATACTCTTGGGATTAATACGCTTCTCGCCGACCACAATTGCAACGTCGCAGTTGCATTTACTGCATATTTTTGCGAGCTCACTTGCCGGTCTTGCATGAAGTCCGGAAGCATTCTTAACTGTGATTTTTTGACTTACCATGATGGTCCTCCTAACTGACTATACACCAAAATGTTCAAAGAGAATCTTCTCCGCTTCCGTATTCCATAAGCCCTTATGGCGTTTGCAGGAATCAGCAAGCTTAGCGAATAACGGATCTGTCTTGCCTAATTTCTCAAAATCATCAATTGCGGTTAACGGCATATTAAAATGCATATAGTTCAACTTCTTGCCACCAGGGATCTTTGGCAGGTTTAAGGTAGCCTCTGCTACGCTGTCTATACCGCCTACATGAGTTATCATAACCGCGGGCTCGATCAGTTTCTTTGATGCAAGATCGATCGCTTCCACTAAATCGTCGGTATTGCCACCCGTCGTTCCAATAATATGAGTACTGGTATAATGTACATTATACAGATTAATATCGGCTTTAAACTGATTGTCAGTGGGGCCTGCAAAGAAGTTCATACAGCCGTCGAAGGCCAGAAGAGCATCACCCATCTCAGCAACCTGTCGAACCGGAACGTAGACAAATACATCGTCATAACCCTTGCCCTCACTAATTGCCATCAGCTCATCAAAGGGCTTCTCCATGTTCTGAGTATTAACATAAATCAACTCTACGCCATGTTTTGCTGCTGTATCCTCAGAGATTACCTCACGGGCTCTTGCGATTCTATCATCACTGATATCGGTAACCACCAGACGCTTCGGTTTATTCTCGATGCAAAGTCCATAGCTGACTGCACCCAGACCCATCGGTCCGCAACCGCCCATTACTAAAAGATTGCCACCGGCTTTTACGCCCATCTCATGATGATAGTTCACTTTATTTGTGTGATAATTTGCGTGATATCCACCGATGATACAGCTCATCGGCTCACCGAGAGAAGCCTCAAAATAGCTTTCACCGTCATAATTTAACAGACAGCCCAACTCCATAACCTCCTGAGGAATGATACAATAGGTAGCAGCTCCACCGAAGAATTCATAGGAATAACCGGGGGATGCCAGACTTCCCTTATAATTAAGAGCCGGCTGAAGTGCGAATTTCTGACCGGGTTTAAACTGATGAGCCCATTTGGAACCTACCTCGATGATATCTCCGGCAAATTCATGTCCAATGATAATCGGATTGGTGTCGATATTCTGAGGTGCACGTTTATGCTTCTTTCCCTGCTTTACTAATTTATAGGTAGACATACAGATACTGTCGCTGACAACCTTCACAAGGATCTCATCTTCCTTGATCTGGGGTAGTTCAAATTCCTCTAATCTTAAATCATCCATTCCATACATTCTGACTGCTTTTGTTCTCATATAATAATTCATTCCTTTCTGCCTAACGCATTAAGACCTGTTTCCTTATCACGAATATTTGTACTTTATTTCATTTTCCTTGGTTATAAAACTGTTTCTACCTTAACCTCTTTTAACAGCTGCTCGACCAACTCTCTTCTCGGAGGCTTCGTTCCTTTGGTAGTTACTGCTCCTGCGGAGGTAGCGATACCGAGCTTTGCGCAATCGGATAGCGGCAGGCCCTGGTGAATGCCATAGGATAAAGCCGCTACCATCGCGTCCCCGGCTCCCACGGTAGAATGCGCTTCCACCTTTAACCCCGGGCAGCGAAGCACCTGATCCTTCGTCATAAATAATGCGCCCATCTGCCCTAAAGAAATAGCAATCATTCCGACACCGCTTTCGAGTAAGGACTGTCCCATGCTGACAAGCTCTGCTTCGTCCACGCGGTAATCTTTATGAAAATACTCCTCAAGTTCATGGCGGTTCGGCTTAATGATATCCGGACCGGCCTTAAGCGAGTGGATAAATAATTCGCCATCCGCATCCACAAACACCTTTGCACCTTTTTCTCTCAGCTTCTGGGTTAGTGTCTGATAAATGGTCTTTGCAATACCGTTTGGAATGCTTCCTGCCAATACGAAGAGCGCATTTTTATCGGCGTAGCCTAACAGCTTCTGAGTTAACGCCTCCAGTTCCTCTTCCGATACGACTGGCCCCGGTTCATTGAACTCCGTCACATTACCATTTGTTTCCACAACCTTAAGATTTGTTCTGATCTCATTCTTAATCTCTACAAAATCCGATTTAATTCTCAGTTCCTTTAGAACCTTTTGAATCTGCATTCCACCGCTGCCTCCGACAAAACCGGTTGCAATGGTCTCACCGCCGAGCTCTTTAATGGTCTTCGATACATTGATACCTTTACCACCGGCATCAATGATAACATTTTTTACACGGTTTAAACCGCCATGCACCATATTCTCCAGATCAACTGTCTTATCGATTGCAGGATTCATCGTTACTGTAATAATCATCTTATCCTCCATCCTACTGCATTCCGACTACGGACTGCGGGTAGCAATATTACTTCATTGTAAATGTAGTATAGACTTCATCTGCACTGCTATGGAGCATCTTCTCCACCGCCTGCTCTGTTGATAATTTATCTGCGATGTTCGCCAAAATGTCGAGATGCTCATCACCCTTTGCCGCAATACCAATTACTATCTTTACATATTCATTATTCCAAAGAGTTCCCTCGGGAAATACCATCACTGCGATTCCGGAATTCTTGATCTTACTCTTTGCAGCCTCTACTCCGTGAGGAATCGCAATTCCGTTACCGATATTAGTAGAGAAGGTATTCTCTCTTTCCAACATTCCTTCGATATAGCTTTCTTCAACATAGCCACTGCCGCAAAGAAGCTGACCTACTTCACGGATTACTTCTTCCTTCTCTTTTGCTTTACAGTTCGTTAAAATATTCTTTTTCTGTAATAATTCCATTCTCATAGCCCTTTCTATCCCGAAAATCTATCTATTATGCATCTTTAAACTGGTAATTCGATTTTCTCTGATTTATCACTATCGTAACTTAATGCTTTTACCTGTTCTGCTTCTGATATCATTATAAACGCATTTGATCCATAATATCAAATGATACAAATATGAGTTTGACACCATCCGATAGCGACATTTCTGAAAGTCCGTTACACACGGTCCAGATATTGACTGAAATATCGTTTTAGCTCTACCGTCAGATAAGTGCGGATATTCTCCTTATCGCCGGTAAATATGGTATTTAGAAAATCATTGCTCTCCACCAGCTTACTGCTGAGATAACCCATCAGGCTTGTATTTTCCTCCAGATGCTCATCCTCCGGGATCAGCATAATGATGATAGCCCGAATCTTCTGAAAATACGGTTCCACAAACTCACCCAGCTCCTTCGTCAGACACACGGAAAAGCAGGGACGCACGACTCCCTTGGTACGGCTATGCAGCAGAGCAAAGTCATACTCGGGAATAATTTGGGACGCAATTTTCTCACGTCTTTTAATATCCTCTTGAATGATAATCCGTTTCTCATTATAAGGGGAAAGCCGCTCCGTGATAGCAACCAGAAGCTCGTCAAAGGAGATTCGGCTACTGACCTTCATGCACTCGAACTCATTGATGATATATTTGATCTGGGTCGCTGTATAGTTCACCTTTTCCAGCTGACTGGTGAAGTCATTCTCAATCTGCGTGTTCTTGGGTGTCTTTGCATAGACACGAACCTTAGCCTCGATGCGCTCCAGATCATTTTCCAACAGAAGCGGACTGACGCGAACCACATCGGCATCGATCTCGTCCAGATTAATGCTGGAGATCAGAAAGTCCATCTTCTTAAGCTGTAACGGAGTCAGATCCTCCTTACCATAGGTTACAAGCTCCGCACTGTCCTTTAGAAACTTCTTGAGCTTTGAATGCATCAGTCTGGAGATTCCGATACCACTGGCACATACGATGCCGATATCAACCCTTCGTTTACTTTCGCGGTTATTTTCCATCCTAACGCAAGCTGCACCAAAATGCATCGCCAGAAAACCAATCTCCTCCTCCGGTACACGAAAGCCATACCGCTGGGTGATCAGTTTGCCTACCTTCTGGCTCTTTTCAAAGATAACTGGATAAGTCTCCTTGATCTGAGAAAGAAGCGGATTCGTGATAATCATGTTATTACGTAGTCGAACAAAGGTTGGCTGAAGATGGGTTAGCAAGCCTGTGATAAATTCTTCGTCCAGCTTCAGATCATAAGCAATTTCCTCATCATAAGCCTCGATCATGTCATTGATAAAGCTCAAGATCTCCTGCTTTTCTCTCTCATTCTCCGTCTCAAGCTCTTCTGAATCAATATATTGTAATTTTGACCCCTTAATATGCAATAAAATATAAGCTATCTCGATGTCCGGAATATCAATCTGAAATTCCTCCTCCAGAGAGCTTGCAATATGGGTTGCCAAATTGTAGTCTTCGTTTTTTACCAGCTTTTCCAATAGCTCATCGTTTGGCTCGATAATCTCCTGCTGTAGGATTCGGTTCACCGCTATCGTTACATGAAGGATCAAACCGATGTAGGAATTCTCGGTCAATCTGGTCAATCGTTTATCCCGGATACTCTGGAAACAGATGCTTACCCGGTTCAGTATCTCATTATTTAATAAGGAATAGATATTCGGACCTTCTTTATCCTTAAGGATATCGATAATATTTCGCTCATTTTCTTCTGTGAAGCTTTTTATCAGTTTGTTATCCGTATTCTCATCTACAAATTTACGAACCGCCAGACGATAATCCTTCTCACTGCCCTCCAATGCCACACCGTAGCCCTGTCTTCGGATGATGGACAGATTAAACTGATGGAACCAGCTCTCGATTGCTTCCATATCATTACTGATGGTTGCTTCACTGACATCAAAGATATTTGCATAATAATATAGCTTCTTTGGTGTACGATCACGAAGTATCTCTAAGATAAGACGTCGTCTTCGGTTGTCTTTGTCACCGGAATCAGCAGTATCCTCCTCCTTTAGCAGATCAAAGAGGCTATCCTTATCCTCCTTCGATCCTTGGAGCCAGATACCGGTGCCGGTCTTTGTCTGGAGGGACACATGATATTGATTTAACGATGAACCGACATATTCGAGCTCTCGTTGAACTGTTCTTTTACTTACCTTAATCTCATCTGCTAGTTTTTTTACAGATATAATCTGCTCTTCCTTTAATAATATCAACAAAATCTGACGAAGACGCGGTGTAAAATTCAAAGCTGCCTCCATTCTGCGCATTTCGATACGCGTAATTTATTCAAGAATTCCATCAGCATTCTTGCTGCGATGCACTCTGCAATCTGTGTGCTTCTGCAATCCTGCCTAAGGATGTATAAGACGGGAGTTACCTCGCATCTGATAAACACCTGTACGCACGAATAGCGGCAGGAATGCCGCTTTTCGTGCGTGTATGAGTTCTTATTCGTCAGAATTTATGCCCTGACGAAATGATACGTATTATTATTATTTACCAGCCTTAAGCTCTTCCACCAGAAGATCATATTCCGGAGCAGCCATGAAGTTGGTGATCAATACTAATTTTGCACTGGGATTGCTCTTTGCAGCTCTCTCCTTTAATGCGTTATGTGTAACGATAACCTGAGCGTCTGCCGGAATGGAAGATACCGGTGCATGAATTACATTGATGCTTGTTAATCCTGCTTCGGTTAATTTCTTCTTCAGAATGGTAGCACCCATTGCACTGGAGCCCATGCCTGCATCGCAAGCAAATACGATGGTCTTAACATTCTTTGCGTCAACCTTAGTAGTTGTAGAAGCGATGCCCTTAGCTTCATTCTTCATATCCTGAACCTTAGTCTTCGCTGCATTGATATCCTCGTCCTTGCCGAAAATCTTTAATAACGGAATTCCAACAACGCAAGCAACTGCTGCAGAGATTACAACACTTGAAAGTACTGCAAAGTGACCACCCTTAGGGATCATAGCTAATACTGCGATGATACTTCCGGGAGCAGCCGGTCCGATTAAACCGCCGCCAAGTAAGGTGTTTGTTAAGATACCACTTACACCACCTGCGATTGCAGCAACGATTAAGATCGGGTTAGCTAAAATGTAAGGGAAGTAAATCTCGTGAATACCGCCTAAAAAGTGAATTACGATCGCACCGGGTGCAGAGCTCTTAATCATACCTTTACCAGCGATTAAGCAAGCCAGCAGGATTCCGAGTCCGGGGCCCGGGTTAGCTTCTAATAAGAAGAAGATGGACTTTCCGACTTTATCTACCTGTTCAACACCCAAAGGTGTAAGAATACCATGGTTTAATGCATTATTTAAGAATAACACCTTAGCAGGCTCAATGAATACACTTGCCAGAGGAAGTAAATGATTGTCTACGAAGAAACCTACACCAGCTTCCATTACTTTATTCAGACCAGTAACAAGGGGGCTGATTGCTTTTAAAGAGATAACTGTTAAAATCGCACCAATGATACCAAGAGAGAAGTTATTCACAAGCATCTCAAAGCCTGCTTTAATCTTACCCTCGAATAACTTATCAAATTTCTTGATAATGAATGCACTGAACGGTCCCATTAACATAGCGCCTAAGAACATCGGAACAGTGGAACCTATGATAAGACCCATTGTTGCGATAGCACCGATTACACCGCCTCTTTGTCCGTATACCACCTGGCCGCCAGTATATGCAATTAAAAGCGGAAGTAGTGTTTTAGACATCGGATCTACTAATGCTGCAAGGCTTTCATTCGGAAACCAGCCAACTGCGATGAACATTGCGGTTATTAACCCCCAGGCAATAAATGCGCCTATGTTCGGCATAATCATACCACTAAAAAATCTACCAAATGCTTGAATTTTTTCTTTCATAGTTTAATCTACCCTCTCACTTCAAAAATAGGTTGTTTGTTTGTATTTCTGAAGAACTGATTGGCCAATCATCTTCTTAAGATATTTTTATTATAATGTTTATTATATATTGTTTCAACGCGAACAAACGTTAATTTGTCGCTATCTGATAATGACATGATTAAAAAGCAGGGGATTTTTTGCATTTTGCACAAGAGCTTCTTCCGATTAATAATTAATATCAATAGCTAATGTAAAAATACCCATTCTATGATTGTACAATTCACAGTATAATTATATAATATCATAAGAAGCAGTATCATCTTGACGAAAATATAAAAGGAAAGTAGATTGATCCGCTTGTACAGGTTAACTATGCACGAAAGTGCATCATATAATTCACAGGAGAGGATGGTATAAAGATGAAGAAAGAGCAAAAGTTCTATATCTGTAAGAAATGCGGCAACATCATTGGCTTAATCAATAATGCCGGTGTTCCGCTCGTTTGCTGCGGCGAAGAGATGACCGAGCTGGTACCCAATACGGTAGAAGCTGCAGTAGAGAAGCATGTCCCGGTAGTGAAGGTGGAAGGTACTCTGGTTACAGTTGAGATTGGCTCGGTTCCCCACCCTATGACAGAGGAGCATCACATCGGCTGGGTATATATCATGACAGAGAAGGGCGGTCAGCGAAAGAGCCTTGCACCCGGTGATAAGCCGTATCTTGAGTTCTCATTAACAAAGGATGATAAGCTGTTAAGAGTATATGCTTACTGTAATTTGCACGGACTCTGGATGACGAGTGATATTGAATAGATCACGTAATGGAAAGAGGGGATGTCACTATGACATCCCCTCAATTATCATTAATAACAAAAATATTCGCCAAGCCTCTCTTCTTTACGGTCTAAAATGATATCTGAGTTCGCAATCCCCTTGCTACTTAAGAATTGGATCGTTTCCTTCATAAAGTCATCATTGCCAACGATATAAAATATCCCATCCGCTGTCATAGTAAGCTTTGAAAGCGTCTCATAATATTCGGAACGAGCAGATAGCCAGTAGTTTCGGTATCCTTCCCCTTCCAATGCTTCGAGCTCTTTCCGATACAGATACTCTCCCGAGGAATTCACATTTACATTTACCAAATGAGGGATATTCTCTTTATCTTTATGAAAAGCCAGAATTACCGGGCGCATCGTTGCCATTCCCACACCCATCGAAAGTAGAAATATCGGTCGATTGCTTCGCCTTAAGAACATTCTTGAACCGAATTTGAAGAGGATCAATTCATCCCCCACCGTCAAACCGGCTAACTTGGTCTTGAACTGCGAGCTACTTCCGGGTACCTTTGTCGTAATTCCGATCCGATTCTCCGATGGTAGGGTCGTAATGGACATATGCCGTATCAAGTTCTTATTCGGCAGTTCACCGACATCATAGCCAATATGAGCAAGATGAACATGGGCTCCCTCTAACCAGGTTAGCTCTGAAGGCTTCTCAAAATAGAAGGACTTCGTTCCGCTCGCCTCTTCCACAATCTCTATTATTTTTAACTGATATTTTTCCATAGGCAGCCTCCTTTATGAACCGTAGGAAAAGGTAATGAATGACTAAATCTTCTTATTTTTCTAATACTATTGTATAAGATACACCTTTTCGAATCAATATCACAGAGCCAATATTTATATCTTTATCTTGACATGCAACCAAATAGTTGCTAATATAGGGCTATGGATAATATATTTCATGCATTAGGTGATAAATCACGCCGATACCTGCTGGATCTTCTTTACGAGAGAAACGGCCAATCTCTCACGGAACTCAGTTCAAAATTAGACATGTCCCGGCAGGCGGTAACAAAACATCTCAAGCTGCTGGAAACAGCCGGCTTAGTTATTCCGATATGGAAGGGGAAGGAAAAGCTGCATTATCTTAATCCCATTCCCTTAAGACTTATTTACTCCCGTTGGATCAGTAAATTTGATGAAGACAGGATAGCGGGTCTATACGATCTAAAAGACTCATTGGAAAATTATACTCAGGAGGTTAAAATGAAAGGATTTTTATATCAAATAGTAATTGCATCCAGTCCCGAAAAGGTTTGGGAGGCTATTACAAAACCTGAATTTACTCAGAAGTTCTGGTTTGGACGCAGTGTGATATCAGACTGGAGCATCGGCTCCGCCGTTACGGTTGTTACACCGGAGGGACAGGAGGAAGTAAACGGAAAGGTTCTTGAATTTGATCCTTGTAAGCGTCTGTCCTATACCTGGAAGACACCGGATGTCACAGTCGAGGATGCGACTACTGTTGTATTCGAATTACAAGCAATGGGACCGATGGTCAAGCTGACCATTCTGCATGATATTGATGCTGAAAGTGCTAAATTTGAACAGGCTGCCGCAGGATGGACCTTCATCTTATGTGGATTAAAGACCTTCTTAGAGACAGGCGCTCCGATGCCTGCGATGCCCTGGAAGAAATAGAACATACCAAGGCATCCTTCATTTACACTAAGGAGTGCTTTATGAAATAGGCGAATTACCATTAACACTTCAAAATCAGCATCGCTCGTTTTGTAACGGGTGATGCTGATTTTTTATCCTTATACTTCGAATTGCTTCAATGTATGATTTCGGCTAAGATTTACTAAGTTTATCATATGTTCCTCCTGCTACTCTTGAATTCTTTGTTCACAAGGATTATTCTATCTCCATTCCAAAATATAGCCTTGATTCAAGTCACATTTTAATATTATCAGGTAAAACTTACCGAAATTTATTTTTTCATCTTCCATAACAGCATGTCGATCAGAGCTTATTCTCCTCAAGCACCTTTCTTACCAGCTCATCCACAGACATAATCCCAAGGTCTCCTTCGTCTCTTCCTCGAACCGAAACCGTCTCACTCTCCACTTCCTTCTTTCCAAGGATAATCATGTAGGGAACCTTGTCTAACTGCGCCTCCCGAATCTTATATCCAAGCTTCTCATCCTTAGTATCGAGCTCGCATCGAATCCCCACAGCCTTCAGCTTCTTCGTTACTGTCTCAGCGAAAGGCAGGAAAGCATTTGACACCGAAAGTATCTTCACCTGCACTGGTGCAAGCCAGGTCGGAAACCTCCCAGCGTAATGTTCAATCAGAATACCAATAAACCGCTCAAGCGAACCAAATACTACCCGGTGCAGCATGATCGGTCGATGTTTCTCTCCATCAGCACCGATATATTGTGCGCCAAATCGCTGCGGCAGCTGGAAATCGAGCTGTATCGTTCCGCACTGCCATGTTCTTCCAATCGAATCCTCCAAGTGAAAGTCAATCTTAGGACCATAAAAGGCTCCATCACCTTCATTGATCACATAAGGCAGCTGCATCTCTGATAACGCGCTCGTCAGTGCCATTGTTGCTTCTTCCCAATCCTCATCACTGCCGATGCTCTTCTCCGGTCTCGTTGAGAGCTCCACATGATAACGGAAGCCAAAGGTACGATAAACCTCATCAATCAGTCGTACCACACCCTTGATTTCTTCGGTTACCTGCTCCCGCATCATAAAAATATGGGCATCATCCTGTGTGAAGCAACGTACTCTCATCAATCCATGCAGTGCACCTGACTTTTCATGGCGGTGCACCAATCCAAGTTCCCCCATACGAATGGGTAATTCCTTATAGGAATGTGGCTGAAGCTTATAGACTAGCATCCCTCCCGGACAATTCATCGGTTTGATCGCAAAATCCACCTCATCGATTTGGGTAGTATACATACTCTCCCGATAGTTCTCCCAATGCCCGGAAACCTCCCATAGCTCCCGGCGAAGCATCATCGGAGAGGAGATTTCCACATAGCCCTCGCGCTGGTGCACCTGTCTCCAATAATCCAAAAGCAGATTCTTGAGTATCATCCCTTTTGGAAGAAGGAACGGGAAGCCGGGCCCTTCTTCCAGGAGTGCAAAGAGTCCTAATTCCTTTCCGAGTTTCCGGTGGTCTCTGGCCTTCGCTTCTTCCAATCTTTTCAGGTACTCCTCTAGATCACTCTGCTTTGAGAATGCTGTTCCATAGATTCTGGTCAGCATCCGGTTCTTCTCATCGCCCCTCCAGTATGCACCGGCCAGTGCTGTCAGCTTAAATGCCTTCACAAGGCTTGTATTTATAACATGAGGACCGGCACACAGCTCAACATATTCTCCCTGCCGAAAGAAGGTAATGAAAGCCTCCTCCGGCATCTCGTCAAGCAGCTCCACCTTATAGGACTCCTGCCTTGCCTCCATTTCAGCTCTTGCTTTTGATAAGCTTACCACAGATCGTTCTACCGGCAGTGCTTCCTTAACGATGCGTTTCATCTCCTCCTCCAGAACAGGCAGCTTATCTGCGCTGAATTCAAAGCCAAAATCAAAATCATAATAAAATCCATCTTCAATTGCCGGTCCGATCGCACATTTTGCATCCGGATACAGCCGTTTTACCGCCTGCGCAAGAATATGCGCTGCCGTATGGCGAAGTGCACCTCGCCCTACCTCCTCTCCAAACGAGCTTTCCATGATTTCTCCATTCTTCATTATCACTTTCATTCCTTTGACTCCTTTCGGTAATAAAATTGATAACATAAGAAAAGAATTCATCATACAAAAAAAGCACCCAAAGACAAACTACCATCTGTCTAAGGGTGCAAATATTCTTGCACGGTTCCACCTTAACTTTTCACTTCGGATTCTATCAAATCCTAACCTTTAACGCAGGTATACGATAACACATACTATATTTCTGTGTTACAGCTCAGGAATGGTTTTCAGTCATTTTCCACAGGAAGAACTCTCACCAAATGTTCTTCTCTCTGTCTGCTTCCAGACGACCTACTCTTTTCCTTCATTGCTTTTCTTATGTTATTATAAAATATTATATGCTAAAGTTACGAAGTGTCAAGAAGTATATTAAAAATTTCGCGGCGATGCCAGTACAATCTCCTGTATCAGTTCCTTCAACTCGGTACGGATCTTCATGGACATCAAGTCTGAAATCATACTTTCTACTGATATGGAGTTCAAAATCGTATTGTATAGCTTTTCCTTCCACTGATATTCGATCTGGGCCATATTAATTGCCTGAAACAATCTCCAGGCAATCTGATTCTCTGCTAAGGATAGCGAAGGCTCCAGCGAAATCTCCAGCTTACTCTCACTCTTCAGAGTATCGATCCCAATTGTCTGAATGCATTGTTCCTTATCATAGCTAAGCCTTGGATCGATTTTCTCTCCGTTGATACTGATCTCCTGAATGCTATTCTCCGGGAGCCCATAGATACGGATTTCATAATTTCTCATCGGAGGAATCAATGATAAGTCTCCCTCTGCCGGATGTATCGTCAGGCGCTTGGTATCCTCCCAGCAAAAGGAATACTTTGTTGTCGCAAAGACTCCGTTCTCACAGTCAAGGCTGATCCCGTCATCCTCGTACATCGTAAATTCTCCGCTCTCTCCTGCAAAAACTAATAGAGTTAGATCCACGGGGTTATCCGTGATACCGGATACGCCAGCCTCCTGCTGCATCGGCAGGATCGATCCTGCTTTCGCCAGAACCGGGATGTCCTCCAGGGTTCGATACATGATGATACTTCTATCCCCCTTATAGCGTAAGCCACTAAATATGTCATACCATATTCCCTCCGGCAGCCAGGTTACCACTTTTCCTGCTTTGATATCCGGATCCATCTTCGAAGTGATCGGGTGAACCAGCAGCTCTGTGCCAAATCGGTATTGATTCGGAACCTCATAGGCTTCTCTGCGGTCCGGAGCTTCATAATACATCGGTCGGATCAAAGGAAGTGATTTACGCTGAAACCTTTCGTTCATGGTGTAAAGATATGGTATCAGCTGGTGTCGCAGTCGCAGATACCGGCTCATTATCCTTTCCTCCTGTACACCGAATTTCCAAGGCTCCTTCCCGGTAAATAAATTGCAGGAGCTATGAAGACGCATGATCGGAGAGAAAACGCCGAATTGCAGCCACCTTGTTGCTAATTCATCATCCCGGTATCCATTCATATGTCCGCCAATGTCGTGACTCCACCAGCCATACCCTGCATTGGATGCCGTCGCTGTAAAATAGGGTTGATAATCTAAGGTCTTCCAAGAAATAATTGTATCCCCGGAGAAACCGATGGGATAGCGGTGACTTCCTATTCCAGCATAACGAGAGAAGATCAGAGGACGCTTTCCGTTTCTCTTATTATCCTGGTAGTAAAAGTGGTTCAGCATCCAGAGCGGATCCAATCCCGGAAATCTTGTCGTATTACCCTGCTGCCAGTCAACCCACCAGAAGTCAACTCCCTCCTCTTCCAGAGGATGATGAAGGTATTTAAAATAGGCCTTCATAAAATCCCGATCAGCGATATCAAAGGAGATCGGAACCTCATTCTCATAATCCACACCTAAGGCCTGTGCCATCGCCCGGTAAGCATCCTCATGACCCCTGACACCATCCGCCGGATGAATATTCAATGTAATATGCAGTCCGCGGTCTTTCAGTTCTCGAAGCATCTTAACGTGATCCGGAAAAAGCTGGCGGTTCCAGCTGTATCCTGTCCAACCGTTTCCGTACTTCTCATCCAGCTTCACATAATGCCAATCCATATCAAATACGGCTACCGAGAAGGGTAATCTCTCCATAGCAAAGCGATCCATCAAGTCCAAATATTCCTTCTGGGTATAGGCATGATAGCGGCTCCACCAGTTGCCCAGTGCATAACGGGGAAGCATCGGCGTTGAACCGCAAAGGCAGAAGAAATCCTTCAGGCAATCCAGGTAAGCATGCCCATAGCCAAAGAAATAAAGATCCGTATGCCCTATGATCGGAGCACGAACCCACCCATCCTCACTTAACACATAGGATTCACTGTCATCAAGAACCGAATAGCCGTTATAGGCAAGCAAACCATCCTCCAACTCGACCGCTCCTTCCGCTGCGTCGAGTGTTCTCGCCGTACCCTTAAGATTATCTCCCTGCTCGCCGTAATGCCAGATCGAATGATTGGAATAGGTATTGCGATTCAATCGTATCGATAGACCATTCTTTGTGAATCTCTTCTTATCATAAGTGATCTGCAGCTCCTCGGTCACGATATCTAATTGTTCCTCCTGGTCAATCACACGAAACCTAGGAACAGGAAAGCTTCGATTCACGATTTTTTGCGTTGCACCATCTTCAAAGCTGCCATTCTCGCTATATTCCAGACGGATTAATCTGCCAGTAAGGACACTGATCCTATAATGCTCTCCTTGAATCAGACACTTGGAAGAGGCCATGGAGTTCCACTGATTTATAGATTTCTTGCTCATTTACAGTTCACCATCATTTCCTAACTTATTTTATCAAGGAGGAGCGCTTCAGCATCACCGGATAATCGTGTAATTTCATGTTTTCCATTATCCCATATGACTTTAATATCATTCCCGAGATCATCACGGAAATGATACTTTCCGGAAGGTCCAACCAGGAAGAAGCATAATTTGTCATATCCATCCACTCGGTTACCGACACTGCTGCCTAATTGCAAGGAAGGGGCCAGGTTCAATGCCAGACATCCGCCTTCCCGGATAAATACCGGAATTCTGTCTCGTCCGCAATCGATCTGATAGGTCTTTCCTCCCTCAAGTACTATATTCTCATCTTCCGCTTCCATCGACCATAACGATACCCATTTTCCCTCCGGCAGATACACGCTGCGAGCTACTTGTTCTTCCGAAAGGATCGGTGCTACGAGTAGATCGCCAAGCATGAAGCAATCTTCCACTTCCTGTACTTTCGCATCCTGCGGATAGTCAACGATCAGATGTTTCATCATGGGAAGTCCAGTCTCTGAAGCAGCCACTGCCTCATTATAGAGATAAGGAAGCAGATTCATTCTCAGATTATAATGAAATCTCAAACGATCCATTAACGATGCATCCTCATACAGTTTGCTAATGTTCCAGGGGCTTCTGTCATTCATACCCTCGGCCGATGGATACAGCTCTGCAAACTGCCCTCCCGCGGGTTCGGAATGCCACTGCATAACCGGAGTGAATACCGAAAGCTGTGTTGCTCTTTCATATAGCTTCAATGATGGCATGGGTCCTGCAAAGCCTCCTATATCAAAGCCCCAGAAGGGGACACCGCTCAGACCAATACTGATTCCAGCGGTGAGGATGTGTCTCAGCTCTTCCCAGGTAGACATCTGATCACCCGCCCATTGCAGGGGGTACTTTTGCTGTCCGGTGTATCCCGCGCGGCTGAACAGCACCCGATCCTTACCGATGAAGTTACTGTAGGCTTCGATGTAGCTGGATGCATATTGGTTTCTCAGTTCAAGACCGGTATTACCATTTGCCGCGATCACCTGATCCGTCAGAACAAATTCTCCACCGTCTGTCTTAAACCCATCAACACCCATATCTAAGAGGTACTGTCTTTTATCAAACCACCATTTTACCGTCTCCCGGTTTGTAAAGTCAGGCAGCAAAGAACCGGCAAACCAGTGCCCCTCCGGTATCGTATAAGGAGTCCCGTCAGAATTTTTGATGCATAAATCATGTTCGATCGCATATTCCCAGTCCTTCGCAAGTACTTCATGACTCTGTCCATGTCCCATTTTCTTTAGTACCGGAATCTGCCAAAGGACAAGATGAATTCCCTTACTTCTCAGAAAGCGAATCATTTCCTCCGGGTCGTTCCATTCTCCGTGCTCATTAAAGCGGTAGAAGGTTGCTTCGTCGCTCCAGGCTTCCACCACCAGTACTCCATGCGGGTAACCGGAACTCTCCAGTTGATTAATTTGATGGTATATCTCCGTCTCTGTATTCCAGCGGTTAGCACTCATCCAGGGTGTAAAGCTCCACTTTGGTACTATTTCAGGCTTACCGGCCAGCTTCACGTATTCTGAGATTATCTCCCGGGGTGTTCCTACCATGAAATATAGGGTCGGTAACCAGTGGCTGCTGTCTCTCTGAAGAGTAATCTTTATCTCCTCATCAAATACGAATTCCGTTACCGTTAAGGTATCTACAAAAATTCCAAAGTTTTGATTGGTAAAGAAAAAGGGGATCGGGCAATAGCTTACTTTATCCTGATTGCAGAATTGTTCGATCACCTCAGTACGTACGGTTAACCCTTTTTGGTTTACCCGGTTAAAACGCTCTCCCATACCATAGACAGCCTGATAAGTATGCTCAATGGATAATACCATCGTATGTTCCGTTTCCCGGCATGTCAGTTTACGTATCGGGGAAGTTTCCCTTTGAAGCATTTCATCTAATAATGTAAGTCCTTCATTGATGTCAATCCGATCTACTTTTACCATATTTCCTCCATTAAACGTGCACCCGCCGGGCACACCTTAAGAAAACCGGCTGTCCAACCACTTTAGCCAAACAGCCGGCTTGTTGTTCTTATACTTATTTACCGGTATATCTTGCATAGGCATCGGTATAGATCTGAATCAATCTCTCTAAGCCCATCGCATTCAGCTGCTCTACATAAGCGTCCCAGCCTTCGTCAATTCCGCCCTCAGTAATCCACTGTGCACGCGTACTCTCCACATATTTATCAATATCCGCGGTCAGAGTAGGACGTTCCTCATTCTCTTCATTCGTAAACATAACACTGGGATAAGGAGTAGTAACCGTGCTTTCGCCTAATTTGCTGAGTTCCACCTTCAAACCATCTCCGCTGGTAGGGGAAAGCTTAATCTTATCCTGGAAGTCCTTGCTCACATACTTAGGACCGAAGTCACGAAGACTGGAGTCCCAATACCAGGCATCTGCACTTGTTCCTTCCGGTGGGTTATTCAGCTCATAGGTTCCGTCTGCATTCTTCGTGATAACTGTACCGATTCCGCCCCAGAAGTTCTGAATACTTGCTTCACCTGTATAGAATTGATCGATCCAGCGTGCAGCAACTTCAGGATTCTTGCAAAACGATGTAATCATTGCTTCATTTCTCATGATACTGGATACACCATTCGGATCACCGCCGGTATATGCCTTGCCATCCGGTCCGGTAATTGGTGCGATAACTTCATATTCTGAGGACCAGATACCGAAGTTAGAATCCGGCGTCCATGCATATTCCAGACCAACTCTTGACACATTCGGATCCTGGCGTTTTGCGGACAACATGGAATCATCCTGTGTAAATGCTTCCTGATCGATGATACCTTCAGAATATAATTTATTGAGCCATTTGATTCCTTCCTTGTACTGAGCAGAGGTAGGATAGTAGGTCAGAGAATTATCGGTATTAACCATCATCTTATAACCATTGATATCAGTGATGCCAAAAGGATTCAGAAGGTCCATGGATACACCCTTCGAACCGGAGATCGGAATCTCATCATTCGGATCACCGTTGCCATTGGCATCCTGATCCTTGAAGGCCTTCAGCACGGTATACAGCTCATCCACAGTAGTAGGTACTGAAAGTCCCAGATTATCCAGCCACTTCTTATTGATGATTGGTTGATTACAGGAAACCGGTCGTTTCGGAAGATTTTTACCGAAGGAATACATCTTTCCGTCGGGGAAGGTAGTTACCTTCTTTAATTCAGGCATTTCCTCCAGTGCTGCCTTATAATTGGGCATATATTGATCAACCAAGTCGTCTAACGGAAGGAAGTAATCCAAATTATTAATAATATCTGCATCGTTAAAGGTCTGGAAACCAAAGATAATATCCGGCAATTCACCGCTTGCCAAAAGAATACCCTTTTGCTCGCTCCAATCATTCAAGGATTGAACCTGCCATTCAATTTCAACATTCGAATCCTTCGCCAGCTGTGTCAGGAACTCATTGTTTTTAAAGCTGTCACCCATATTACCCCAACGGGTTGTAAGTACGGTAAGTTTCACTGGTTCATCTACAATCGGCATTCCGGTTTCATGAAAGCCGTCACTTGCTGCCGGTGCTTCTGTTGCTGTTGTTTTACTGCTCTCTCCGGTTTGTTCTTCTTCTTGGGTTGTGGTATCCTTCGCTTTACAACCGGCCAATGTAAAAATCATTACCACCACAAGTATTAAACTGATCAGCTGTCTCATTGTGGTTGCCACACTTTTTTTCATAACTTATCCTCCTTCATTCATATGCTATGCCTGGGTTATTCCCAATGCACCGCGTTGTTACTTTTTATCCCTAAGGGTACGCCGCTAGCCTGCGTCCCCAAAGCGCTAAATCACCTCATCCCTTGACGGCACCAATCATAACACCTTGATTAAAGTGCTTCTGTACAAAGGGATATATACACAAAATAGGAAGCGTAGATACGATAATCACTGAATATCTCATCAGATTTGACAATCTCAGTGCGATTTGCATCGCCTCCCCGCTGCCAAAGGACATCTGAAGATTATTCGTAATCAGAATGTTTCTCAAAATAAGCTGTAACGGGTATTTATCAGTGTCTTTGATATAAATCAAAGCATTAAAATAGGAATTCCACATACCCACCGCTGTCCATAAGGCAATTACCGCAATAACTGCCTTCGATAATGGAAGTACAATTCTCATGAAGTAATAGAGATTGCCGCAACCGTCAATTTTTGCTGCATCATTCAACTCTTCCGGGATATTTGTCTGGAAGAAGGTTCTTGCAACGATAATGTGATATACAACAACCGAGAACGGTAATACCATAACCGTGAAAGTATTATACAGGTGGAAGTCTTTTATCGTCAGATAGGTAGGGATCAGACCGCCGTTAAAAAACATGGTAAATACGAACATTAAGGTAAAAAATTTTCTACCCACCAAATCCTTTCTGGATAAAGCATAAGCAGCAAGAATGTTAACAAATAAGCCAACCAGTGTACCTATCACAGTATAAAGGATCGTATTACGGTATCCTGTCCAAATCTCCTGATGACGTAGCAGCTCTTTATAGCCATCCAGGGTGAACTTTACCGGCAGGAACCATACCTGACCATTCGCAACTGCTGATGGATCACTAAAGGATGCTATGATAACGAAATAAAGTGGGTAAAGAACGATTAGCATAATGAGCCCGGAGAGCAGGTATAGCAACAAATTAAAGCTTTTGTCTCTGTGACTAAGTTTTATCTTATTAGATTTAAGTTCCATATGGTTTCTGTTCCTTTCTTTTATTTTTACCACAGACTGTTTTCACTCATCTTCTTTGATATTCGATTGACCAAAATTAATAAGGTAAAGTTGACAATTGTGCTAAATAGGTTAATTGCTGCGGAATAGCTGTACTGCGTATTAATTACACCGATCTTATATACATAAGTAGAAATTACTTCACTGCTTGCTATGTTCAGATCGTTCTGCATCAGATAAACCTTTTCAAATCCCACGCTCATAAGACCCCCGGCTCTCAGGATCAGCATGATTACCGCAGTTGGAATCAGCATCGGAATATCGATAAAGCGAATCTTCTGCATGCTGGTAGCACCATCAACTGTCGCTGCTTCATATAGACTCGGATCGATACCGGACAACGCTGCGATGTATAAGATGCTGTCCCACCCAGTATTCTGCCAGACATCAGACCAGACATAAAGGTGCTTAAAGGCACCGCTGGAGCCCATCAGATTCGGAGCTTCTACTCCGATCAGCTCACAGATCGAACCAAACACACCACTTCCGGGAGACAGGATCAATGTAATCAGACCAACCACTACCACGGTTGAGATAAAATGCGGCAAATAAGTCACCGTCTGGAATAACCGCTTATATTTACCGTTTCTCATCTGATTGATACCAAGTGCCAAAATAATTGGAACAGGAAATACCAGCATACTGTACAAGGTAATGGTCAAGGTATTTTTTATCGTGGTTGAGAACTGGTAAGAAACAAAAAACTTCCTAAAATATTTAAAAATCGGATCGGCCCACTCACTTCCCAAGATTCCATTCAGTGCTTTATAATCCTTGAATGCAATCAGCACACCATACATAGGGCGATAGGTAAATAGAATTAAAAGTATGGTTGCTGGAAGGAGCATTAGGTACAATCCCCAATTTCTTCGAATTCTTATCCACAAATCAAGTGATGAGCCTTTTCTCTTATTGATTGATTTCACAAGGGTACCTCCTATTGATTAATTCTTTCCATAAATATAAGATGCATCGCAATCACTTCGCTTTCGCAATTTGGATCAGTTCTTCCATATCCTTCTAGGTTCCGAATTTCGGATCAATATCCATATAATCCGAGATATCATAACCGTTGTCATCCTAAGGTGATTGATTTACGGGTGACCGCCATATTGCGTTAATACCTAACTGCTCCAGATCATCAAGCTTTGATATTATTCCCTGCAAATCACCAATCCATCACCGTTGCTATCCATAAAGCTTCGGGGATAGATCTGATAAACAACCGCTTTTTGCCACCATTTTTCTTCTTTCATCATAATTTTCCATAGACGAGGGTTATAATTAACACAACGTCATGAATTTCACTATATCTCAACGTTAAAATTAGTGTTATCGTTAACACTTTCATATTATCACTGCGTTTTCTATTTGTCAATAATATTTTGTGCATTATAAATATTTTACGAGTGTAATATATCTATTTTTTGACATATATGATCATACGTTTATTTATATGTTACATGCTTAGTGATATCGTTATCATATATTGTGCTAAAGCAGTCCATTCTCGCACAAAGTTACATTTCTATTTTTGGTACAAATTTCAAATATTATCTATTGCATTATCCATTTTAATTCGATATAATGTATTTTATCAGATAAATCATCATGTTATCGTTATCATTAAGGAGCGCATATGGTTACTTTAAAAGATATAGCAAAGGAAGCCGGAGTAAGTGTAATGACCGTATCTCGTGTCGTGAACCGGAATTATTCCAAGGTTTCCGAAGACAACATCAATAAGATTCAGGAAATTATTAATAAATACGGGTATGTACCGAATTCGTCCGCCCGCAGTCTGTCCTCCCGATCATCAAGGATTATTTCCGTTATCATACAGGGCAGCCACAACGCATTGGAATCGCCCTATAATGCAACCATGTTGGGTAATATCGTCCAGCAGCTGCAGATTCGCGATTATAATCCGATGGTTCATTTTATAGACAAGTATTCCGAGGTCACAAAGCATTTACAGTCCTGGAACGCGGAGGGTGCCATTTTTCTAGGTACTTTCGATTCCGATATCCAGCAGATACAAGCAGACAATAAGATTCCTCTTGTGTTTACCGACAGTTATAGCAGCATCCGCCAGGTGAACAACATCGGCATTGACGATTACAAGGGCGGCGCACTGGCTGCACAGCATTTCCTTGATTTCGGTCACCAAAGCTTTGCTTTTATCTCTCCCTATCTTAGTGTCAGTCAACTGATACAGCAACGATATCAGGGCTTTCTGGATACTCTGTCAAAGACGGGGCTTGAGTCAAATTCATGTCAAGTAATTGAGACACTTGATATGACCGATGCTGTGAATCAGATCTGCTCTCACAAAAAGGCGATCACTGCAATTTTCGTGCCTGCGGACAATAACGCCGTTGAGATCATTGATATCCTAAAACGAAGGGGATATCATATACCGGAGGACTATTCCGTCATCGGATTTGATAACCTGCCCATTGGTAAGTATATTACTCCTCGGCTGACCACCATCTCTCAGGACATCAATCAGAAAGCCCAATATGCTCTTGATGTTTTGTTCCAACATTTGAAGGATCCGAGCCTGCCAACTCAGAACATGGTATTGAATGTTGAATTAATCGCACGGGAATCCGTACACGACCGAAGAAGAAGATAAACGATAGAAAATACGCTTCGCAAACCTTCTATTGTCATGAATTGATAATGCCAGACGTATTCGAACGAATATATTCGATAACGACTGGCATTTTTATATTGTATTTATGCAGTATAGGATTATACTTCCAAAGGATAAGACAAGCATAGCACGGTATATCTTACTATTTCAGAGCACTCCGGCAGCAATATCATATCCCTAAATTACATAGGAGCAACGCACACCGTCAAGCCTCGAGTGTCGCTTTGATCCTTCTGACACCAGCCGAGGAGGCTTCCTCCTTAAGCAGGATGAATCTGCCCAGCTCTCCGGTACTTACAGCGTGTGGTCCGCCACAGATTTCTTTTGAATATCCAGGTATCGTATAAACCTTCACGACATCATCATACTTATGATCAAATATACCGATTGCCCCAGCTTCTCTTGCGGCTTCCAAGGAAATCTCTTCGCATATTACATCGATTCGTTTGTCGATGGCTTCATTTACGATCCGTGCTACCTCATCAAGCTCCTCCTGCTTTAATTTTCGATCGAAGGAAAAGTCAAACCGCAGCCGCTCCTCTGTGATATTACTTCCTCTCTGATATACCTCATCGCCCAACACTTTTCTTAAGGCACTATTCAGCAGATGAGTCGCGGTATGCAATCTGGCAGTCTGAATTCCGGTATCAGCTAAGCCACCTTTAAATTTACCCTCCGCACCCTGCCTTGATTTCTGTTGATGCTCCAGAAATTTTTTCCGGAAGCCTTCGATGTCCACCTCAATTCCTCTTTCCTTTGCAAGCTCGGTGGTGAACTCAATAGGGAATCCAAACGTATCAAACAATCGAAAAGCAAGCTCATCATCTAATCGCTCTCCCTCCGTTAATAAGGAGAAATATTTCTCCGCCTTCTTTAGTCCGGTATCAAGGGTTTTTCCGAATAGCACATACTCTCTTTCTATCTGTTCCAGGATAAAGCTCTGATTCACTTCCAGTTCACTATATACTCCTTTATATTGCCGAATGATGAGCAAGGCCAAATTGCAAAGTATGTTTTCCTTAATTCCAAGTTTTTTTGTTATACGGATCGTCCTTCGAATCAATCTCCTCAATATATAACCCTGCTCTGTGTTCGAAGGTGTCAGCTTCTTTGCGTCACCCAGGATAAATGCAATTGTTCGGATATGCTCGCAAATGATACGAAAGTCTCTCTGGTTCTGCGTACCATAGGGAATATCGGTTAAGCTTTTTAACATATCCATAACCGGCACAAAGAGCTCTGTATCATAGACATTGTCCTTGCCGTTCAGGATGGTCAGTACTCGTTCCAGTCCCATTCCAGTATCCACATTCTTTTGAAGCAGCGGTCGAAAGGAGCCGTCATTTTCTTTCTTGTATTGGAGAAAAACATTGTTCCAGATCTCTACGTATTTGCCACAGTGACAGGCAGGTCCGCATTCCCTACCGCAAGGCTCCTTCCCCGTATCATAGAATATCTCGGTATCCGGACCGCAGGGACCTGTCAGCCCTACCGGACCCCACCAGTTCTCTTCGCTACCATAGAAGAATATCTGCTCATCGGATAAACCCATGGCTTTCCAAAGCTCTGCCGTCTCATCATCTCTCGCAATTCCTTCCTCGCCTTGAAATACAGTGACCGCAATACGTTCCTTAGGAATCCGCAGCTTTGATGTCAAGAATTCAAAGCTGAATGAAATGGATTCCTTCTTGAAGTAATCTCCAAGGGACCAGTTACCCAACATCTCAAAAAAAGTAAGATGCGTGTCATCACCCACTTCATCAATATCACAGGTACGAACGCATTTCTGTATATCCACCAGACGGCTGCCTTGCGGGTGCTTTTCACCCAGCAGATAGGGAACCAGCGGATGCATCCCTGCCGTGGTGAACAGAACGGTAGGATCATTGTCCGGTAATAGTGAGGCTGAGCCAATCTCCTTATGCCCCCTTTCCTTAAAAAATTCGATGTACATGCTACGTAGTTCTTGTGCTGTCATTGTATTACTCCTCTCTTATAAAAATTGATATAAAAAAGCCCTAAGCTGATTTTTTCAGCTTAGGGCGAACGATACTGTCCGTGTTACCACCTAAATTCAAAGGTAAACTTTGCACTCTGTTAGTACAGGGTATTATCCCGATACCAATTTCCTTTTAACGGCGGAAACTCCGTTGAAGCCTACTAAGATTACTCTGTTCGGTTCACAGCTCCGAGACTGCTTCCACGTTAACTTCGTAAAGATTCACACCACCATCTTCTCTCTGTGACTTGATTAACGTCTACTCTTTCTCTTCCTAGCCTTTATATTTTAAATTATTGGTAGGATATCATCATTTACTGTACATGTCAAGATATTTTTATCCATGTTATCATCGATATTTTCCCGCAACAGAGAATACCTAATATCCCGGTCCGCAATTCAGATCATAGTTTTTATAACAGATGCATCAAACACAAATAGGCAGTACCAAGAAAGCTCATAACATAATCGTATTCTGTTTCATTATCTTATACAAATTATATACTTACTTTATAACAGTTAGGGTACCAAAAACCCCCGGTAATACCGTATACGTATTAATACTTCCCGAATTCAGCATCATTTAATACAATCTTTGCTTTTGAGGCTTCCTTTTCCTCAGCTGGTAGTCTATTTTTTTTATTCTCCTTATCCGACATTTTCTCGAGCATCTTTAATACCTCTGGGTGAATTATTTCATTTTTACCATGGATATTTGAATTATTTTTGATTTTAAACTGATTTACTGATTCTTTTAACAGGACTGCCTGGCTGGAAAGCTCTTCACTTGCAGCTGCGCTTTCCTCGGACGTGGCTGAATTTGCCTGTACCACCTGCGACACCTGCATAATTCCCTGATTAATTTGCGAAATACCGATCGCCTGTTCACTCGATGCATTGGCAATACCACCTACAAGGTTAGCAACCTGTTCAATCATCTCTACTATTTTATCCAAGGCTTGTGCCGTATCTTTTGCAATTTTGGTACCACTCTCTGACTTTTTAATGGATCCTTCTATCATTTCAGTTGTCTCTTTTGCAGCATTGGCCGATCTGGCAGCAAGATTTCTTACCTCTTCCGCTACTACTGCGAAGCCCTTGCCATGCTGTCCTGCTCTTGCAGCTTCAACCGCTGCATTTAAGGCAAGAATATTGGTCTGGAATGCAATATCATCAATCACTTTAATTACCTTGGAAATATTGGTTGAGGATTCGTTGATTTCATCCATCGCCTTCAGCATTTCCCGCATCTGAGAATTTCCCTGTTCTGCATTCGATTTTGCATTTTCCGCAAGCTCATTTGCCTGATTTGCATTATGTGCGTTCGTCTCTGTCTGAGAAGCAATTTCTTCTATGGACGCGGTTAGCTCTTCTATCGAGCTGGATTGCTCTGTTGCTCCTTGAGCAAGTAGTACACTGGAATCCGATACCTGTTTTGAACCTACTTCAACCTGCTCTGCTGCAATATAAATGTTAGAGAGGATTTCATTATTCTTCCTAACCAATTCAGACAACTTGTTACCAAGCAGATCTTCAGCAGAACTGATTGGCACCTCTATCGTAAGGTCTCCGTCTGCTATCTTTTCCGCAGACAGTGCCTGATTGCGAATATTCTCTATCATTTTCTCAAAAGATGCTGTAAGGCTTCCGATCTCATCTTTGCTCTCTGACTTTATATCGACATTCACATCTCCCAGTGCAAGTTTATTTGCCGCTTCCACCATCTTTCCGATTGGCTTGCCGATGATACGGGAGATATAAATACCGAGAACGATCGAAATAACCACTCCCACAAAAATCAATATAATCATTATTAATATTGCTTTTTGAGCCATATTATCATTCTGTAATGACTGCTGCTCTGCATCTGCAGCACAATTCTTCATTAAGGTAAGAAAATTACTTCTAAGCTCATCACCCAATTCCTTGCTGTCGACTAAGATTACTTTCTTTGCTTCCTCATACTGCCCGGCATCATTATAGTTAACTACTTCCTGCATATATTCCTTATATTCTTCCCAGTTCACTGCCATTTCTTCAAAAAAAGCCATATCTTCTTCATGTACCACGGTACCTTTATATTTTAGAGACAACTCATCAATACTGCTGCACAAATCGTTAATTTTAGTAACACATTCTGCTTTCTCTTCTTCTGTCTCCACTATAGTTAGCTTTAAAGCATCGTATCTTAGACGTTCAAAACTTGCATTCGAATCCCCTGCATAAGCAATACCTAATGTGTTTTTTTCAAATAATGAAGTATCCGCATTATTAATCTTCAAAATATTTATCAGTCCAACACCACCAACAATTGCCGCGATGAGTGCTACTACAAGAAAGCCCATAATCAGCTTTACTGCTATTCTTAAATTTTTATACCATTTCATACTAATCCCTCCATATCATCGGTTTATAATACTTCGTTAATGTCTTCCAATTCGTTTTCAGTTAGCAGTCTCTCACAATCCAAAAGCAATTTTACCTCATTCCCGATTTTACCTATTTTCTTTATATACCTGTTATTTATCCCCCGGTGCGTTTGTGGTGGATCCACCATATCCTCTTCCGGTATGGTGATTACTTCTGCAACACTGTCCACAATAAGCCCTATGGATACCTCTTCGATATCAACTACAATCACACAGGTCCTGTCATTATATTCCTTCGGCTCCTTTTTAAACCTGAGTCTGACATCTAACACCGGAATGATTTTTCCTCTCAGATTAATAATTCCCCTCACATATTCAGGAAGCTCAGGTATTTCTGTAATCGATTGGATACCGATAATTTCGATTACATACTTAATCTCAATACCATAGCTTTCCTTCCCTAATGAGAAGGTCAAAAACCGATCCTTTTGGGTATCTTCTTCCATCTCCATAGTATTTTCAACTATGTTTGCCATGTTTTCTTCCGCCTTTCTTTTGCATTTATTATTCTTATACCTTTAAATACCACATTACCTACTTGTTAATCCTGCCGCATCAATAATCAGGCTGATGCTTCCATCTCCCAGCAGTGTGCAGCCGGAAAGGCCTCTAATCGTTTTGAAGCCCCGGATATATGCCGGTAATGTCTTAACCACTACCTGCTGCTGTCCTAGCAGCTCGTCCGCGAAGAGGCAAATCGAATGCTCTGCCTGTTCCATCATGATAATGATTCCGTCTGTCAGCCTCTTAATCTTTGTCTCTAATCCAAAGCTTTCATAAAGTCGTATGATGGGATAGCATTCTCCTCTTACCATAATCATTTCATTATTGTCCGGGTCCTTAAATATGTCACTGTCTTTTGGTCGGAAGGATTGCTTAATGGAAATGAGCGGTAAGGTAAAGCAGGAATTTCCGACTCTTATGTTCATTCCCTCGATAATGGCTAAGGTCAGCGGGATCTTTAGCGTAATCTGGGTACCTTGACCGGGTATACTATCCACATATAAAGAGCCTCCAACTGTCTCAATATTTTTAGCTACCACATCCATTCCAACCCCACGGCCTGAGAACTCGGTAATCTGCTCATTGGTTGAGAAGCCAGGAAGCAAAATAAGATTAAATATATCTCGGTCCGTCATGTCATCTTCATTTTTTATGAGCAGATGATTTTCCCTAGCCTTTTTTAAAATCTTTTCTCTGTCCAGCCCTTTCCCATCATCTTTCACGATAATCAGGACATCTCTACCGAAATTTTTTGCTTCCAGGGTAATCGTTCCCATTTTTTGTTTTCCTTTGGCTAGTCTTTCACTCGAAGCTTCAATTCCATGGTCAAGTGAATTGCGAACAAGGTGCATCAACGGATCTGAGATATGTTCAATAATATTCTTATCAACCTCCGTAGCTTCACCCAGTATTTCAAGCTTCACATCCTTCTCTAATTTCTTACACATATCCCGTACAATCCGATGCATCTTATTAAAAGTAGCAGAAAGAGAAACCATTCTGATCGACATTACAATATCCTGTAATTCTGTCGTAATCTTACTTAGCTGACCCGCCGACTTACGAAAATTATTAAGCTCCAAACCCAACAGATCCGGATTTTGAATTACCATTGCTTCTTGAATTACAATTTCTCCGACCAGATCCATAAGCTTATCCAGTTTTGCGACACTGACATTAATCATATTCTGAGACGCTGGGGTTGCTTTCATCTCTTTATTGCCCGTGTCCTTATCTGATTTATTTAATACATTCGTCTCGGACACTCTGTTTTCTCGTTCTGTGAAATGAGATTTACTCTTTTCATATAATGTACTGATTTCCTCCTCATTTTCTAATTGGAGTAAATTCAAATCTTTGAGAAAGATTGTTTCCATTAGAAAGTCCTTCATTCCATCATAGGTATAGTCTGATTTTATATAAATACAAAACCCATCACGGCGAATAATTTCTGCTGTTTTATCGTTATCGATGATATCCTCCGGTATATATGCCATTTGGTCAGCGATACTCTCCAGATTACGAATGACGGTATATGCTCGTACGTTTTCCATTTCGCAGCCCTCTTCAAAAGAGATCACTGCTTTAAACGTATTACATTCGGTATGCTCCATAATTGCATTCCGGCTCGAAAAGGTTTCATTTGCTGCAGCCGGTTTTTTGGCCTCTTCCCGATGAGATAAATTATCTTCTTCCAGATGCTTTATGAACTGGTCCATATTGAGAATCAGATTAGATGGATTCCCATCCGCCTCTTTCCCATCCTTGATTTTATCTACTTCTCCTTTAATAAAATCCACCCCGGTAAGTACCAGGTCCGATAGCTTGGAGCTATCTTGTAAGATAGGTTTTTCTTCTCTTAGAAAATAAAAAACGTCTTCCATTGTATGAGCCAGGGTTGAGATGTTTTGAAACATCATCATGGCCGCAGAGCCTTTTATGGTATGCATGATACGAAATATTTCATTGATAGCTTCTTGCGTAAAGTAGTCATTGTTTTCTTCACTGCTTAATATCGATTGCTCCAGCTGTTCAATCAGCTGTGTTGTCTCAAATAGAAATAGATCCAGCAAAGATTCATTTAAATTATCTTCTGACATATCTATGCCTCCATATTCCATGACCTCTTAAAAAAGTTTTAAGCTTTTGTAGCCATATATTAACAGGAAAAACCTTACTTTATGTCTACGAAATTTTAATTAAATCACTCAAATATTAAGATGATTTTGTTTTAATTTCCCATTTACTCTTATATTTAATTATTATATCTAAAAAAGGAACTACAGTTTAAAATAACTGAGTTCCCTTTTACTATCTTATCATTATTCTGAAATCAATACACCTTGTCACCGATTTGTTTAACTATATTTTTTATTGTATATGGTATTCTCACTTTTACCTTGGAATAGATCCCCGAAGCACTCTCACATGTAATTCCATAATTCTCACCAAAAAACATTTTGATTCTTTCATTCAATTTGTGATGCCTATTCCCTTGGTATACTTTACATCAGTTCTTTCCGGCTGCTCCAAGCTGTTATCATTGATGAAGCCAATCCCATTATCCTTTACTACGAATACTACTTCTTCCTTGATACGCCTAGCAGATATCCATATGATTCCTCTGCCCGCTTTAGGCTCTATCCCATGGATGATTACATTTTCTACAATAGGTTGAATGGAAAAGGGCGGCAGAAGACAAAGATCTGCTTCCCGATCGATGTCATACTCAACGGTCAGTTTATCCAGGTATTTATAAGATTGTATTTCTTAATTCTGTTATTGATATTTTACAGTTCTTCCATATAACGGCTTATGTGCTATATAACCGGAATAATCTGCGATCACAATTACCGGAACTGTAGATACCAACACATAAGAGGCAGTCAATTTGACCGGTATTTTAATTCAGCGTAGCACATTTGATATTTTATCAGGTAAGCAGATGATCAGAATGAAAATATGATTCATTTCTTAAAACCTATCATGCAAAATACTCTTCCTTATCTTTTTTAGTCCGTTCACAGACCCCCCACCTATCGTACTCTACAGGTGTAAATCCGGTAACATCCTTAAAAACCTTAAAGAAATAGTTATAATTATTAAAACCTGCCAAATTCACTATATCTTTTATTTTGTAGTCATGGGAACGTATCATCTCACATGCAACCTCTACTCTTTTTCCATTTAATATCTCAGCAAAGCCTTTCTGACACTCTTCATTGATTAAATGGCTTAAATATTGGGCACTAATTCCAACATATTCTGCTGTATCCGTAAGAGAAATGTTTTTTCGGTAATTCGAATTAACATACTGAATTGCTTTCATAACATAAGGATTCTTTCCACTTTCCTTCATGAGGCTCATATTTTCTTCCAGAAGCCTTTCATATATTTTAATAATTATCATTTGAAGCTCATTAAATTTTTTTCTTAAATATCTACCTGACAACTGATATTCCACCAACTTGGTTCTCGTACTCTCAAAACCATGCTTCAGACAAAACTGTATTGCGAAGCTAATTAACTCTGCGCATATCATCTGCACTGAATGTGCGGATGCATTTATCTCTCTGCAATTATCAAAAAGGGAATCAATACAGTTCCACATTCCAACCTTATCTCCTTCTTCCAAAAACTGCATAATATGCTCTTCGTCCTCCAAGCTTAAGGATATCTGGGTTTCTTCCCGCGTTATATCATTGTGCTGCCATACAAGCTGCTGCTCATCATAAAATATATTTTCCATACTTTTCTTCGTTTTAGCAAAAAGTTCGGGAATCTTGTCATAATCTGTGCACAAGCTGCTGATCGCAATCGTAATGTGTAGCCCCAGATACTTCTTTGAAGCAGAACAAATTCGGGATAGCTTCCGTGCCAGCATCTGATTAACAAATAATGTACTATTCATTTTTCCAAAATCGATAAAAGTAACAAAATGTCCCTCCTCCAGATATGCCGTAAATCCATGGAAATCTTCACAAATAATCTTATCAATTATATCGGCGAGGGATCTTATTACATTGTCCGCCTTTCCATGTGCAGGATCCGGAAAGTTCTGTACTTCTATATAGCAAAGGATTAGGTTAGTGAAATTGCAGGACAGTTCGAATAACTGCAAACGTTGTTTTGCTTTTTTATAAGAAATGTTTCCGGCAAGTATATCATATGCCAGTTTATGCAGGATAAACGTTCTGCCTTCGGAAAGCTGCTCCAGCTGCATACTGCAAAGGCTTAATGACTTACCACGTTCTATCAGTTTGCCTTTCACTGTTTCCAAGGCATCACACAATATTTCCTTATCCAGCTTGTGTTTTAATAGGTAATCAACAGCCCCATTTTTCAGACTGTCGCGTACGTAATTGTAATCATCATGACCACTGATTGCGATCACCTCAACATCCGTGAAGTATTGGCGAATGCTCTCAATCAAAGCTACTCCACCCATAATCGGCATGTTTATATCTGTAATAACCAGATCAAAATGGCCTATTGATAATTTCATTATACACTCCACACCGTTCTTAACCTCATCTGCTATAATAAACCCCATCCGCTCCCATTCAATCAAGGTCTTTAAATTTGAACGTATGACCATATCGTCATCTACAAGAAGCACTCTTAGCATAGACTATTTCCTCTGCTTTCATATAATGTCACATATATCCAGTGACTCACCGATGTTAATTATTTATAAATTCTAACATTATTTTATAATATTTTTGTACAAAAAACAACAAAAACCATCCATATTCTTCCCTTTTCGCCTTTATATGGGATACCTTCTAGCCTCTGGGTATCGTTTAAAAGCAATCCCATTTTCTCTATTTCCCCATCCATACTTAAGAATAGGTCATGAATTGCTATCTTCGGGTGTTAACTCCCTCACCCACTAATTTGTCCTTGATAAAAATGAGATGGAAATATATGATAGAAGAAGGAAGGCAAAAGAAATAGAGAGTATCAATAATATCTAGTTCCTGATAATAGAGCAAGCAATGAAGGGAGAAGAATAATGAAGTACAGACAATTAGGGAAAACAGGTTTGATGGTAAGTGAAATCGGGTTGGGAGCAGAATGGCTGGAGCAGCAGAATGCTAATGATGTGAAAAGGGTAATCGAACGAAGCGCAGAATACGGGATCAATATTATTGATTGCTGGATGTCTGAACCAAATGTGCGTTCAAATATCGGTACGGCAATCGCTGGTCACCGAGAGAAATGGCTGATCCAGGGGCATCTCGGATCGACCTGGCAGAACGGTCAATATGAGCGGACCCGCGACCTGGATAAGGTAAAAGAGGCCTTTGAAGACTTATTAAGACGTTTGCAGACAGATTACATAGATTTAGGCATGATTCATTTTGTAGATGAAGAAGCCGAGTTCCATAGAATCATCAACGGCGAATTTATCGAATTTGTGCGAGATTTAAAGCAAAAAGGAACCATCCGTCATATCGGTTTAAGTACACATAATCCTTATGTTGCCCAACTCGCGGCGCTCTCCGGTGAAATCGAGATGATATTGTTCAGCCTTAACCCGGCCTTCGATCTGCTACCCGGAACGGAGGATATCAATGATCTCTTTAAAGAACATTACAATGATGAGCTTAAAGGAATGGCTCCGGAGCGTGAAGAATTGTATAAGATTTGCGAGAGAGAAAATGTCGGCATCACGGTAATGAAAGGTTATGCCGGAGGAAGACTGTTCAATGCAGAGCAATCACCCTTTGGTGTTGCGCTGACCCCCATACAATGTCTTCATTATGCTTTAACACGTCCTGCGGTAGCCTCTGTTATGGTTGGCTGCAGAACACCGGAGGAGGTAGATGCTGCAGTAGCTTATGAAGAAGCAAATGATGAGCAAAAGGACTATGCCACCGTATTAGCAAATGCGCCCTACCACTCTTATTTCGGACAGTGTACCTATTGTGGTCATTGCGCACCTTGTCCCGCTTTCATCGATATTGCAATGGTGAATAAGTTATATGACCTAGCCGTGCTTCAGGTGAAGATCCCTGCTACCGTTCAGGCTCATTATTCTGCTCTTTCGGCAAATGCTTCCGATTGCATCAGCTGTGCTGCCTGTGAAGAACGTTGTCCCTTTGGAGTGCCAATCGTAGAACAGATGCAGAAAGCAGTTAGTATTTTCAAACGATAGAAAGCACGCTTCGCGAACTTTCTATGGTCACAAACAAAAACTGAAGAAGTAACCTATAGGGGCTGCATCTTAACTAATAGATCAATTAGTTAAGAGCAGCCCCCTCGCATTAAACATTGGTATCAACTGCTGCTCCCAGGATATCCTCCTGAAGCAGTTTCATCTTGTCAAGGATGTCCTGTACTTCCTTTTGAACATCCTTCTTAATCTCATTCAGATCAATCATCTGATCCATGGTATCATTATCAACTGTTGTTCCCTTATGAACCGACGACTGATTACTTCCGGAAGCAGCCACTTTCATTGTACGAGCTTCCATTTGTTCTTTGTCTTCTTTGATTGCTTCTGTTTTTTCTTCCTGTTCCTTCTTCTCTTCTGCTTTCTTATCAGCCGCTTCCTTTTGTTCCTCCAACTTCTCATCAACATGGTTCTTCGCTTCGTCAATTAACATCCCGGTAATCTCCTTGCTCGCAGTATCCAGAAGCTTATCTGCAGCAACATCTGCATCTACCATCGGATGAGTCTTGAGTCTTTCCAATTGTATTGCGTTGATGGTCATAGTTTCATTTGTAATTATCTTTTGGCTGTCCTCAATCACTTTAAGAAAGGGTTCCTTCAGTGAATCCATTTCAAGAGAATACTTCTGGTACTCTGTCATTCCTTTTTGGTCTATCTTCTCCAAACGCTGTTTCTCTTTATCAGACAATTTTATAGAGGGATCCTTCCGTGCATCGCGACGCTTCTCCAGCAGCTCCAAATCCTGCTGTTCCTGGCTGTCATCTTCGATACCACAGACTTCCTTCATCTCTTTTTTACTTGCATCTATTCTGTTGATTTCCTGTTGATTACTATTTATTTCATTCTTCAGAGCATCGATATTATTTCGTCTTCTCTCAATATCATCGTCTATTTTACGCTCCCCTGCAAACGCATCGCCGACAATCTTCATAGCCTCTTTCATTGCTTCTTTTCTTTTCCGTGCAATGGGATCGTCTACCAGATTAAGATTAGCCGCAAATATATTGTTACCTTTATTATTTTTATGACTCTTCATCGACTTACGATCCGTCGTGATATTGATCGAATCACCTGCAAATATGTGCATGTCTGTTTTATTAATTTTCATTCATTGATCCCCTCCATATTCATATGCTCCTATAACAGGTTTATTTTCCCATATAAATATGTATCGGCTATTCTAAAGATAATATTAAGCTATACTAGGTATTTATCAATATATTGCTGTTTATGTTATACCAATTTCACATATAATCTACAAATTCGAAATCCCAATGATTAAAATGCTTGTCAACCCACACAGCTCCATATTTTTGGTTACATAGTACCATTACTATATAGGGCAAAAAAAGCTCGAAATTCATTCCGATTAAACTCACCCTTCATAATTAAAATTTCTTGTTCAACGCCGTTTTTTTGCTCGGCACCGTATCTATAATATATCACATAATCATTATTCATTCTTGATATTTTGACTACATTTTATTAAACTCCGGAGAAACAAGATGCGTTCTTTCAGAACTCTTCGTTCAAATCTGAAGTCTTCCTAAAGAAAAAGGAAGATGCATCACTCACGTAATTCATCTCCTTTTAAAAGCGCCGACCAGATTTGAACGGTTTCGAAATCTCTCTAATGCTTATAGAAGGTTCTTTCCGCAAGGTACGATGTCTATTGCAAACACTCTCTACAATATAAGAGTCGGAATTCAAAATATAAATCCATCCTGAAAGCACTGAAAAGAAAAGGGTTCCATCCGTCTTTTTCTTCTTGGCATAAAGGAATATATTAAGTTGTTTTATATGTAAGGTTCCTGGTTTTTGTTCTTATATCTTTTCATTAATCCATAACATTCCGTTAAAACAAAAGAAATTACTATATAAATCAATCCATACATACTTAATTTAGACGAAAATGATATACCTTTAAATTCTAAAATAATGGAAAAAATTAAATATATAATAGAGCCGGCTAAAGTCAAAAGACCAAAGCATTTATTTGTCCATTTCCAGATATCTTTGTCCATATTCTGTTGTAAAGATTTATATCCCAATATGTTTTTCTTTTCTCTCGGTGATAAGAAAAACAAAAACAAGCTATAGACTAAGCATATCATACCAATATAGATAGATTTCATTATTTAGATCACCCTTTCTGCTTCAAAGTAATAATATTTTCTTGATTTAACCAAATGCATTCTTTCATAGCTCTTCGTTCAAATCTGAAGTCTTCCTTACTCCATTAAGGTTGTATTTTTCAATGGTTTAAGCAAATGAGAGCAGCTATTCTGGTATGGCTTAACAAAATGTTCTAAAACATCCTGTTCCTTTATTATCGCAATACCTTGCTCCTCATCACCTAGCACGAGCAATTGGTCTCCCGCCTTGATATCAAAAACCTTTCGAGCCTTAGCCGGAATAACAATCTGACCTTTGTCCCCTACGGTTACCATGCCAAATGCATGCTTCCCCTTAGGCGGCACCCCAAGACCATACGTAGTACCTTCATAATTGACCAAATCATCCAGCGTCACTCCAAATATTTCTGCTATCCTCTTGCTATTCTCGATATCCGGCAGAGACTCACCAGTCTCCCATTTTGATAATGTTTGTCGAGACACATTTATCTTTTCTGCCAGTGCCTCTTGGGACATATGATTAATTTTACGCAATTGCAGCAGGTTATCACGAAACACTTTTTCTCTCCCCTTTTTTTATACCAAGTACACACCAGCGAAGCAAAGGAACCCTTGATATAATTTCATATAGAAGAAATCCACCGGCAAAAGTCGCTGCTCCGGTTATCAGATACGATGGTACGGCTGATACCTTCATATAACGATCCATCCAGTAAGCCACCGCCGCTAACGGCAAGTAATGAAACACATATAAACCGAAGCTTTTCGCAGTCATCCACTTAGTAAATGCGTTCGTATGATCTCCCCATTTTTTCATTCCTGCAAATAGCGAAAGAATGGCCATCCACCCATAAGCAATAGAGAAGGGACTATTCACAACCGGTTCTAATGCGTAGTTTTCCCCAAAATAGTAATAAACATATCCACATCCTAAAACAACGGTCACGATTGTTAAAGCATGCCAATACTTGCTCAATTTTTCTATCACAGTATCATGTGCAAATACAAGATAACCAAGCAGAAAGCTAAATCCGTATATACCAAATCGATAAACTGCAATGATCGGAGTATTCAATACCTGGGCGGTTCCCCATAATGGGATGCCCAAAGCAATGAGAATGATTGGATTTACCCTCTTGCAAATATGATACAGTTTTCCTGTCTCGAATTTTCGGATGAATGCAAGTCCAAGTGAGAAAATCCAGAGCATCTGGATATACCAGAGTACACCGGTACCAGATACTGCCATGATTAAATACAACATAACTTTTGGCATCGTATTTGGAAATGTGTCAAAGGCATTGCCGATTGCCATATTAAAATAACCTAAGATCCATTGAAAAACAAACAATCCAACGGTAGATGGAACCAATAATTTTCTGGTTCTGCCTGAAATGAATTCTTTGATCGTGTGCTTTTCTAAATAATATCTGGAACTCATACCGGATACTATAAATAAAATTACCATAAACCATGGATACAAAATATATTGAAGAGCATCCTGATACTGTACCTCTTGAAATGGGCCAATAACTCCTGCAGTTGCTACTCCATTATACATATAGATCACATGATAAATAACTACTAATAAGACGGTAACCCAACGTATATTATCTACATAATACTTTCTCATACATTTCCCACCTCTGCTACTATTTTTAACATATTATACTATATTATAAATTATATTACTATCAACTCCTCGTAACATACTTCATTAAAATATGTTAACATAGGTGGCATATATTTATCTTTCCTATCTTTGATAAGACTTGTGTAATAGATGAATCCTGTATCAAAAGAACTGGGGCATGGTTTGCGTAACCGGATCTCTCCTGCTTCATAAAGATACAGAACTTGCTGGTAGAACAGTATCCCTCCAATATGTGGCTCAGCAGTCGGACAGAATCATCTTCAGGTATCAAACCTTCCAAACTTAATGGCAAAACCAGTTGATATCCATCATTAAATTCGGTATAATTCTTCTTGTGTAATTGTGTTATTCGCATGACCTAATTATACCATTTTTGCGGATTCTTCGGAATCCGCATTTTTGATTTTAAGCATAAAA